>NZ_JAFMPQ010000024.1 GCF_020667845.1 Cognatishimia sp. F0-27 | reverse complement strand
CGGTGCGGTGCGGTGCGGTGCGGTGCGGTGCGGTGCGGTGCGGTGCGGTGCGGTGCGGTGCGGTGCGGTGCGGTGCGGTGCGGTGCGGTGCGGTGAAACACCCGAATCGGGGCGCGGGGTCAAGATCGGTCTCGGGCACTCTGTCCCGCGCCCGCCGACCGTTGGGCAGGTCCACGGCCATGCACGAAGCTGCTTTTGATCGAAGCCGCGCGGCAAACCGGATCCGCGCGGGCGGCATCGCCCCCGGACGGACGCGTTGTGCCTGACACGGGCGCCAAGGCGCCTGGCGCGCCCCTGCGATCGAGGTCACGCGTGGGGCCGTGGCTTGACACCGCCGACGGGGCAGCGCAAGAATTTGATCAAATTTCCCGAATACCGGATCCAGACATGCCTGCTCCCTTTTCTGACTGGCTTCAGCAGAACCCCGACGTGCGCACCGTGCGTGCGGCCGCCTGCGACCTCAACGGGGTCGCGCGCGGCAAGCGGATGCCGATCCCCACCGCGCAAAAGCTGCTGACCGATGGCACGCGGTTTCCCATGTCGGTTCTGAGCCTCGATATCTGGGGCGAGGATATCGAGGACAGCCCGCTTGTGTTCGAGACCGGCGACCGCGACGGCACGCTGTTTCCGACCGAGCGCGGCTTTGTGCCGATGCCGTGGCTGGAAGCGCCCTCCGCGCTGATCCCGATCTGGATGTTTCACGAGGATGGCCGGCCCTATGACGGCGACCCGCGCCACGCGCTGCGTCGCACGGTGGAGCGGTTCAAGAGCCATGGGCTGACACCGGTTGTGGCGGTGGAGCTGGAGTTTTTCCTGATCGACGACAGCAAGCGCCAGCTTCAGGTGCCACCCTCGCCGCGATCGGGCAAGCGGCGCAACGCGGGCGAGATCCTGTCGATCCGCGCGCTGGACGCGTTCGACGTGTTTTTTACCGAGCTTTACGACGCCTGCGAGGCGATGGGCATTCCCGCGGACACGGCGATCAGCGAAAGCGGGATCGGCCAGTTCGAGATCAACCTCGTGCATGAGGCCGATGCGCTCAAGGCGGCCGATGATGCGTGGCTGTTCAAGATGCTGGTTAAGGGGCTGGCCCGTCGGCATGGCTTTGCCGCGAGCTTCATGGCCAAGCCCTATGACGACAACGCGGGCTCGGGCATGCATGCGCATTTCTCGGTGCTGGACACGGCGGGACGCAACATCTTTGACAATGGCGGTCATGACGGGACCGACGCGTTGCGCCATGCGATTGGCGGGTGTCTCGCCGCGATGCAGGACAGCACGCTGATCTTTGCGCCGCATCTCAACAGCTATGACCGGATCGTGCCGGGTGCGCATGCGCCCTGTCACCTGAGCTGGGCCTATGAGAACCGCACCGCGGCGATCCGCGTGCCCTCGGGCGCGCCGGCCGCGCGCCGGGTCGAGCACCGGGTTGCAGGCGGCGATGTGAACCCCTATCTCGCGCTCGCCGCGATCCTCGGAGCGGCCCTGAACGGGATCGAGGACCAGACCGCGCCGCCGCCGCCGATCACCGGCAATGCCTATGACCAGGCGCTGCCGCGCATTCCCTCCGACTGGAGCACGGCGGTGGACCGGTTCGAGGCGAGCCCGATCATGCCACGACTCTTTTCGGCGGAGTTGATCCGGAACTATGTTCTCACCAAGCGGCAGGAGATTCGCGATATGGCCGAGCTTGACCCTGCCGAGCAGGTGGAGATCTATCTCGACACGGTGTGAGCGGCGCGGCGGGTGGCCGTGATCTCCGATGCGCGGGGGCTGCACAGCCGCAAGGCGCGCGCCGGGATCGCGGCCAAGGGCATCCGGGGCCGTTTTCAGGAAAGCGACAGATAAAGCGACAGATGATGAAGATCGGCATTTTGCAGACGGGCCATGTGGCCGAGGAGCTGGTCGCGGTGAATGGCGACTACCCGGAGATCTTTGCGCGGTTTCTGGAGGGGCGCGGGTTTGACTTCGTGCATTGGGCGGTCTGTGACGGGCAGTTTCCGGACAGCGCGGAGGCGTGCGACGGCTGGCTGATCACCGGATCGCGCTTCGGCGCCTATGAGGCGCATGACTGGATCGCGCCGCTGGAGACGCTGATCCGGGAGATCTATGCCGCGGGGCGCCCGATGATCGGGGTGTGTTTCGGTCACCAGATCATCGCGCAGGCGCTTGGCGGGCGGGTCGAGAAATTTGCGGGCGGCTGGTCCGTTGGCGCGGTCGACTACCCGCTTCTGGGGGAAAGGCTGGCGCTCAATGCATGGCACCAGGATCAGGTCGTGACGCGGCCCGAGGGGGCGGAGGTGGTGTCGAGCACGGCGTTTTGCGAGAATGCGGCGCTTGTCTATGACGACCGGATCTTCACCATCCAGCCGCACCCGGAGATCGACCGGACCTATCTCGAGGGGCTTCTGGAGCGGCGCGCACCGGGGGTGGTGCCCGAGGCGATGATTGCCGAGGCGCGTGCCCGGCTGGACAGCCCGACCGACAGTGCGAGACTGGCGGCGCTGTTCGAAACATTTTTCAAGGAAAGGCGGTTGGCATGAGCTGGATCGAAAGCCTCCCCGAACCGGCGCGGCTCTATCTTGAGGGGCGCAGGCTCGACGAGGTGGAGTGTATCGTTGCCGACCTGCCGGGCATTGCGCGCGGCAAGGCGGTGCCGGCGTCGAAATTTGCCCGCCAAGGGTATTTCCACCTGCCCGATTCGATCTTCTTTCAGACGATCACCGGCGATTGGGGCGAGGCGGCCGATGAGGACGGGTTCATCGAGAAGGACATGGTGCTCAAGCCGGACCTGTCGACGACAACCGCCGCGCCGTGGACCGGTGACTGGACGCTGCAGGTGATCCATGACGCGTTTGACCGGCATGGGGAGCCGGTGCCGTTTGCGCCGCGCAACGTGCTCAAGCGGGTCGTAGGGCTTTACGAGGCGCGCGGCTGGACGCCGGTGGTGGCACCGGAGATGGAGTTCTTCCTGATCGCGCGCAACCTCGATCCGGCCAAGGATATCGAGCCGATGGTGGGCCGGTCCGGGCGTCCGGCGGCAGCGCGGCAGGCCTATTCGATGACGGCGGTGGACGAGTTTGGGCCGGTGATCGACGACATCTACGATTTTGCCGAGGCGCAGGGGTTCGAGATCGACGGGATCACCCAGGAAGGCGGCGCGGGGCAGCTGGAGATCAACCTTTTGCATGGCGACCCGGTCAAGCTGGCGGACGAGGTGTTCTATTTCAAGCGGCTGATCCGGGAGGCGGCGCTGCGGCATGATTGTTTCGCGACCTTCATGGCCAAGCCGATTGCCGACGAGCCGGGCAGCGCGATGCATATCCACCACTCGATCCTCGATACGGCGACGGGGGAAAACATCTTTTCCGCGCCCGATGGCAGCGAGACCGATGCGTTCCGGCATTTCATCGGCGGGATGCAGAAACATCTGCCCGAGGCGATCGCGGTGCTGGCGCCCTATGTCAATTCCTATCGCCGCTACGTCAAGGATCACGCCGCGCCGATCAACCTCGAATGGGCGCGCGACAACCGCACCACGGGGATCCGGGTGCCGCTGTCCTCGCCCAAGGGGCGGCGTGTGGAGAACCGGCTGGCGGGGATGGATTGCAACCCCTATCTGGGGATCGCCGCATCGCTCGCCTGCGGCTATCTCGGGCTTGTGGCCGCGGTGGAGCCTTCGGCGGAGTTTCGCGGCGACGCCTACGAGGGCGATGGGGACATTCCCCGGGTGCTGGGCTCGGCGCTTGGACTGTTCGAGCAGGCCAAGGCCTTGCACGATGTGCTCGGGCCCGAATTTGCCCGCGTCTACAGCATCGTGAAACGGGCCGAATATGACGAGTTCCTTCAGGTCATCAGCCCGTGGGAGCGGGAGCACCTGTTGTTGAACGTCTGAGCCTGTGTCTGTGGCGAGGGGGCTGCCTGCCCCCTCGCGCTCCCCCGGGGATATTTCCGGCCCAAAGAAAGCGCGACCGGGGCGCGGGACCGGGCCGGCGGGATCCGGCTGGCAACACCCGGGTATCGGGATGAACGGGGACGGTATGGCGGGGCGCGGGAGCCGGGAGAAACAGGGACGGTTTGGCGGTCTGAGGCGGGCGCGCCGGCTGCGCGTTTTTGTGCCGCGCCATGGATCGGACCGGGCCCGCGGCGGGCCGCATCGGGCGCGCGGCGCTTGTCACGCAGTGACAAGCGATGGGGCGCGGCGTCAGATCCGGAACCGTGGGCGCGTGTGGCTTGCCGGACCGGGCGACAGACGGGGCCGGATGGAATGTCGGGTCCGGGACCGTGGGGACGTGTGGCTGGCCGGACCGGGCGACAGATGGGACCGGATGGGATGCCGGGTCCGGGACCGCGGCATCGGGCGATCGGCGGGATCTGGTGACAGCGGGGTTGGAACGGGCGTCAGATCCGGTCGCGCGGGATTGGGCAAGTTGCGGCATCGGGTCACTTGCGGCATCGGGCCGGGGCGGCACCGGCGACCCGGGACGCGCGGTGCAGGCCGCGCGGCATGGCGTGGACGGCATGGCTTGGGCCGCATGGGGCGTCGGGCAACACGGGATGGGCGGCATGACACAGGCGCGTCAGAGGGATCGGAACGGCGCCCCGGGACAGGGTTTATGCGGATCGGCCGCGGCGCGCGAAGCGACGTGGGATCGGCCCGGCCATGCGGCACTGCGGGCCCATCCACGCGCAAGCGGGCCGATGCGCCGCCGCAATGGTGTTTGGCAGGGCGGCAGGGGCAGCCGCTGCGGGGCGGCGATGCCGCCGGGTTTGGGATGACGGGTGCATGACGCAGGAGGACGGCCGGTGAACCTTCTCTTTTCCAATGACAGGCGCGGGTCCTTACCCGAGAGCTGGTATGCCGCGACCGCGGAGCCCGCGACGGCGCATCCTGTGCTCAAGGGTGCGCATCGGGCGGATGTCTGCGTGGTGGGGGGCGGATATACCGGCCTGTCGGCCGCGCTGCATCTGGCGGAGGCCGGGCTTTCGGTCATTCTGGTTGAGGCGCATTGCGTGGGTTTCGGCGCGTCGGGGCGCAATGGCGGGCAGCTCGGCTCCGGGCAAAGGCAGGACCAGATCACGCTTGAGGCCAGGCATGGCCGCGAGATGGCCCGCCGGCTCTGGTCGCTCGGCGAAGAGGCCAAGACGCTGGTGCGCGACCTGGTGGCGCGGCACGGGATCGCCTGTCATTTGCGGGACGGGATCGCCTGGGCCGCGGAGACGCCTGCCGGGGTCGAGGATCTGCACCGCTATGCGGACCACATGGGCACGGTTTATGACCACCCGATGCAGGCGCTCGACGGCGCGGAATTTGCCGCTTTGTGCCCCTCGCCGGCCTATCGCGGCGGCGTGCTCGACATGACGGCGGCGCATCTGCATCCGTTGCGGCTCGCACAGGGGCTGGCGCGTGCGGCAGCTGCGGCGGGTGCGCAGATCTTCGAACGCTCGGCCGTGCATCGGATCGACCATGGCACGAAAGTGCGGGTGGCCACCGAGAGCGGCCATGTGGAGGCGGATCACCTGATCCTTGCGGCCAATGGCTATCTCGGCACGCTGGAGCGGCGGGTGGCGGCGCGGGTCATGCCGATCAACAATTTCATCGTGGCGACCGAACCGCTCGGGGCGCGCGCAGCAGAGGTTCTGACCCGCGATGTGGCGGTTTCTGACGACCGGTTCGTGGTGAATTATTTCCGTCTGAGCCATGACGGGCGGCTGCTGTTTGGTGGCGGGGAGAGCTATGGCTATCGCTTCCCGAAAGACATCCGCGGGCTGGTGTCCAAGCCGATGCTGGAGATTTTCCCGGCGCTCAAGGATGTGCGGCTGGACTACGCCTGGGGTGGCACGCTGGCGATCACCATGGCGCGCATGCCTTATCTGGCGCGGATCGGGCCAAATGTGCTCAGCGCCTCGGGCTATTCGGGGCACGGGGTCGGCAATGCGGTGCAGGCGGGACGGTTGATGGCCGAAGCGATCCGCGGGCAGTCCGCGGGGTTCGACACGTTCAGCGCGTTGCCGACACGGCCTTTCCCCGGTGGTGCGCTGTTGCGCAATCCGGTGCTCGTGCTGGGTATGAGTTGGTACGCCCTGCGCGATCGGCTCGGGATCTGACCGGGCCCGGGTCGGCAATGGCCCGCTGCGCCATTGTGCGAAGGCCCGGGGACCGCGGTCGGCTAGACCGGGTTCCGGGGTTGAGGGTGGGGCGTCGGGGACATGAGCAGGGCGTCGGGGCCGCGACCGTCCATGGGGGCCATGATCGGCACGCCGGGGCCGCGATCAGCGCCCCCCTCCCCGCCCGCCAGTCGCCGCACCGTCCCCCGCAAACACCTGTCACCGCAGCCCATGCGACGCCGCCCACGGGGCTTTGCCGGGCCGAGGTCATCCGCATCGTTGACGCCGCGCGTTCTGTGGCCGGAGGGCCGCGCAGGGATGGCCACGGGACGGCGGCGGCCCGGCGGCTGTCTTGAAATTGCCGGGGGCAGCTGATTTAGTATTTCCGAATAGTCCATTCAGGAAATCGAAATATGCTCCCAGACATGCACCAGGCCGAACCGATCCCAGACAGCGTGCGCGCCGATATCGAGCGGCTGCTGCAATCGGGCGACCTTTTCCGCTATACCGCGCCTGACAACGCTCCCGTAAAGCTGCTTGAACAGGAGTTTGCCGCCGCCATGGGCGCGCGCTACGCGTTGGCGGTGTCAAGCTGTTCGGCGGCGCTTTTCCTGTCGCTGGCGGCGCTTGGGCTGGCCCCGGGCGCGCGGGTTCTGATCCCCGGTTTTACCTTTGCCGCGGTCCCGTCCGCGGTGATCCATGCGGGATGTGTGCCGGTGCTCTGCGAGGTCGGCGCGGATTACCGCATCGACATGGCCGATTTCGAAGAACGGCTGCCGGGCTGTGCGGCGGTGATCGTCAGCCATATGCGCGGTCATACCTCGGATATGGACGCGATCCTGCGGCTTTGCGATGCGGCACGGGTGCCGGTGATCGAGGACGCCGCGCATTCGCTTGGCACGGTCTGGCGTGGGCGCAAGATCGGCACGCTGGGACGGGTCGGCTGTTTCAGTTTCCAGTCCTACAAGCTGATCAATGCCGGTGAGGGCGGCGTGCTGATCAGCGACGACCCGGAGGTGATCGCGCGGGCCGTGATCCTGTCAGGTGCCTATGAGCACAGCTGGAAGAAGCATGACCGCGCGCAGGAACCGGCGCTCAAGGCCAGTTTCGAGCGCTGGCAGAACCGGCTGCCGCTTTACAACCTGCGCCTGTCAAACTTGTCGGCGGCGGTCATTCGCGCGCAGATTCCCGAGATTGCGCGCCGCGTGCGCGACGGGCGCGCCAACCATGATCGGGTGGCCGAAGCGCTGCGGCGCCACCCGGCCGTGCATGTGCCGCGGCCGCTGGACGGAGAGGAACGGGCGCCGGATTCGCTGCAGTTTTCGCTCCCTGGGATGGCGGCAGAGCAGATCGAGGCATTTGTCGACGGGTGCGGCGCCAAGGGTCTGTCGGTGCAGGTGTTCGGGCGAAGCCGGGACAATGCGCGCGCCTTTTGGAACTGGGGGTTCCTGCCGGAAGCGGTGGAGCTTCCGCGCACGCGGGCCATGCTCATGCAGACCTGCGACATCCGCCTGCCCGCCCGGCTGACGGCGGCGGAATGCGACGCGGTGACGGCGGTGCTCCTCGAGGCGTTGGACGCGGCGTTGGACGTGGCGCGCGCGCCGGTGCCGGCCTGATCCGCACAGGCGCGGGCCACCCCGTCGTGGCTCGCGGCCGGCCTTGACGGCACGGCACCCTGTCCATCGGTGACGGTGACGGTGACGGTGACGGTGACGGTGACGGTGACGGTGACGGTGACGGGCGTTGCGCGGCTGCGCCTACTTGTCGAGCCTGGAGAGCTTGGATTGCAGCTCGGCGAGCTGCTTCTTGATCGCGTCAAGATCCTCGGAGGGCTCCTGCTCCGGCTCGGATGCACCGCCCGCGCCGCCGGTCCAGCCTGCGCCCATGTTGCCCGTCATGGCCTTGAGGAAGGCCTCCTGCTGCGCCTGCATTGCCTCGAAGCCCGGCATCTTCGCGATCGGGTTCATGGCGTTCACATTGGTGATCCATTTCGACTGGTTCTCGCGGAAGGCCTCGAAACTGGCGGCAAGGAACTGCGGCACCATGGTCCCGGCCTGGGTGGTGTAGCTGCGCACCAGATCGGTCAGAACGGAGATCGGAAGAACGCTCTCACCCTTGCTCTCATGCTCTGCCACGATCTGCAGAAGGTATTGCCGTGTCAGGTCGTCGCCGGATTTCAGGTCGACGATCTGAACCTCGCGCCCGTCGCGGATGAACCCGGCGATATCCTCAAGGGTCACATAGTCCGAGGTTTCCGTGTTATAGAGGCGACGACTGGCATAGCGCTTGATCAGCAGCGGCTTTTCGGACTCGGCCATGGAGGCTCCTCCCCTCGGAATGCAGCATTGCAGCGAAACTCTATGCGAGCGCAGCAAGAAAGGGAAGTGTCCACAGCCATTGCACAATAATTAGTCACAGCAAGGTGCCCTGTTCCGGCGGCGGGGTTTTGGCGGTCTTGCGCGGCGCCTTCGCGCCGCCAAGCTTCAGGCTGCCATCGCGGAACTCGATTTCAAGACCAAGGGCGCGCTCCGCCGCGGCGCGGGTCGTGACCACCTGGCCGTCGCCGCGCACCACCGCATAGCCCCGCGCGAGGGTCTTGTGGTAGCCGAGCGTCTCGCGCAGCCGCTCCAGCGTGTCGAGCCGCTCGCGCCTCTGCCGAAGGCGCTGACCCTGCGCCTCGCCGAGCCGTTGCGCAATCCCGTCGAGCCGGTCGCGCTGCACCGCAAGCTCGCGCCGGAGCGTCAGCGGCGTGAGCCGCTGCGCGCGCGCCTCAAGCCGCTCCTTGCGGCTCTCCACCAACCGAATGAGCGCCGGGGCGAGCCGTGTGGCCCGGGCGTCGAGATCCCGCCTCAGCCCGTCAACCGCCCGCCGCAGCACCGAGGGCCGCAGCGAGCCCGCCCGATCGCTCAGCGCCAGGCGTTTGCGGTCCACGGCCCGGTTCAACGCCGCAGGCAAGCGGTCTCCGACCGCATCGAGCCGCTGACGCGGGCCTTCCACGAGCTGGTCCGGACGCGGCAGCGCCCGCGACAGGTCGCGCAACCGCTGGTCCCGGGCTTGCAGTCGCTCTTGCGTGGCGCGCAGCATGCGCGTGCCGCTCTCCTGCACCCGCGCCAGAAGATCCATGCGCACCGGCACCGCAAGCTCGGCCGCCGCGGTCGGGGTTGGCGCGCGCCGGTCTGCGGCAAAGTCGATCAGCGTGGTATCGGTCTCGTGCCCGACCGCCGAGATCAGCGGGATGTCGGAGGCTGCCGCGGCCCGAACCACCGCCTCCTCGTTGAAGCCCCACAAATCCTCCACCGATCCGCCGCCCCGGGCCACAATGAGCAGATCGGGCCGCGGCACCGCCCCGCCCGGCGTGAGCGCATTGAACCCCGCAATGGCCCGCGCCACCTCCGGCGCACAGGAGGCCCCCTGCACCGCCACCGGCCAGATCAGCACCTTGCGCGGAAACCGGTCGCGCAACCGATGCAGGATGTCGCGGATCACCGCCCCGGAGGGCGATGTCACAACGCCGATCACCTCCGGCAGAAACGGCAAGGCGCGCTTGCGCTCCGCGTCGAACAGCCCCTCGGAGGCCAGCTGCGCGCGGCGCTTCTCCAGCATCGCCATGAGCGCGCCCATGCCCGCAGGCCGGATGCTCTCGATCACGATCTGGTACTTGGATTGCCCCGGAAAGGTCGTCAGACGTCCGGTGGCGATCACCTCCATGCCCTCTTCGGGCTGGGTCTCCTGGCGGGACGCCACCCCTTTCCACATCACCCCGGCAATCACCGCGCGGTCATCCTTGAGGTCGAGATAGACATGGCCCGACCGCGGCCGGCTCACCCGGCCAACCTCGCCGCGCACGCGCACATGGCCAAACTCGCCCTCGATGGCGCGCTTGACCGCGCCGGACAGCTCGCTGACGGAAAATTCCGGCGTGTTGCCCGGCGCTGCCCCGGTCTCCTCGAAAAGGTCCATGCCGCCTCCCTTGTCTCTGGCTGCCCCCGACCTTAAACCGGCCGGCAATCGGACGAAACCGCCCATGTTTCTTTGGGCCCGAAATATCCCGGGGGTCCGGGGGCAGCGCCCCCGCACCGCATCCGGACAAGGAACACGGACCATGAATATCCTGATACTCGGCAGCGGCGGGCGCGAACACGCGCTGGCATGGGCGACGATGCAAAACCCCAAATGCGACAAGCTGATCGTGGCGCCGGGCAATGCCGGCATTGCCACGATCGCCGAATGCGCCGCGCTCGACATCAATGACGGCGGCACGGTGACCGAATTCGCCGGAGAACACGCCATCGATCTCGTGATCATCGGGCCCGAGGCGCCGCTGGCGGCCGGGGTGGCGGACCGGCTGCGCGAGGCGGGCATCCTCGTCTTCGGTCCCTCCGCCGCCGCCGCCCAGGTCGAAGCCTCCAAGCATTTCACCAAGGCGCTGTGCGACGCGGCCGGTGCCCCCACGGCCGCCTACGGGCATTTCACCGACAGCCCTGCGGCGCATCGCTTCATCGCCGAGACCGGCGCGCCGATCGTGGTCAAGGCGGACGGGCTCGCGGCGGGCAAGGGCGTGATCATCGCCGAAACCGAGGCAGAGGCCTGCGCGGCGGTGGATGACATGCTCTCCGGCCACGCCTTCGGTGCCGCCGGCGCGTCGGTTGTGATCGAGGAATTCATGAGCGGCGAGGAAGCCTCCTTCTTTGTGCTCGTCGATGGCGAGACCGTGCTGCCCATCGGGACGGCGCAGGACCACAAGCGCATCGGCGAAGGCGACACCGGCCCCAATACCGGCGGCATGGGGGCCTATTCCCCTGCCCCCGTGATGACGGCAGAGATCACCGCCCGCGCGCTCGACGAGATCGTGCGCCCCACGATGGCCGAACTCGCACGCCGCGGCACGCCCTATCAGGGCGTGCTCTATGTCGGGCTGATGATCGAGAACGGCGCACCGCGGCTGGTGGAATACAACGCCCGCTTCGGCGATCCGGAATGTCAGGTGCTGATGATGCGGCTGGGCGCGCAGGCGTTCGACCTCATCCACGCCTGCGCCGATGGCCGGCTCGACGAGGCCCGCGTCACCTGGGCCGACGACCATGCCATGACCGTGGTGCTCGCCGCCCAAGGCTATCCGGGCGCCTATGCCAAAGGCACGGCGATCGGTGGCCTCGACGCCCTGCCCGAGGACAGCTTCCACCAGATGTTCCATGCCGGCACGGCGCGCGCCGAGGGACGGATCGTGGCCAGTGGCGGCCGTGTTCTGAACGCCACCGCGCGCGGGGCCACGCTGGAAGAGGCCGCGGCGCGCGCCTATGCCATGGCCGAGGCCGTGGACTGGCCGGAGGGCGTGTTCCGGCGCGATATCGGGTGGCGCGCGCTCAAGGGCTGAACGGCACCAAGCGGCACCCATGCCGCGCCGCGCCTGACTGCGCCGATCCGTCCCGATGCCGATGCGTCCCGGTTCCGATCCGTCCCGCGCAGAGCCGTCCCGCGCAGATCCGTCCCGCGCCGATCCTGACCTGCCCTGCCTGCCCACGCTCAAAATGCAGGGGCGCCGCGCCTCTGCGCACGCATCATGCCCGCTCAGATCCAGTGCGCGCCGCCCCCGCGCCGGCCGCGCACAGCTCTGCGCCGGGCTGGCGCGAGACCAACACGCCCGGGTTGGGCGAGCGTGCCGGCCCGCTCCGGCGTCAGGCGATCTCGATCACGACCTTGCCGGTGGATCGTCGTTGCCGCATCAGGGCCATGCCTTCGCCGGCCTCCGCCATCGGCAGAACATGCGACACATGCGGCTTGATCCGCCCGGCCTCATACCAGCCCATCAGCGTCGCCAACGAGCCGGTGAGCACATCGGGCCGGAACTCGAGATAGCCGCCCCAATAGACCCCGAGCACGGAGATGTTCTTGACCAGCAGGTGATTGGCCTTGATCTGGGGCACCGTGCCACTGGCAAAGCCGATGGTCAGGATGCGGGCCTCGGGACGGCAGGCCCGGAAGGCCGCCTCGAACTGCGCCCCGCCGACAGGGTCATACACAACATCGACCCCGCCAAGCGCCTTGAGCGCGCCCCGCAGATCCGGCTCGGTGGCGTCGATCCCGTGATCGGCCCCCGCTTTTGCGGCAATCTCCAGCTTTTCGGCGCCGCGGGCGCAGGCGATCACCCGCGCGCCCATCTGCTTGCCGATCTCCACTGCCGTCAGCCCGACGCCCCCGGCCGCGCCCAGAACCAGCAGGGTCTCTCCCGGTTGCAGCCGCGCGCGATGATCAAGCGCGAGATGCGAGGTGCCATAGGCGATCTGGAACGACGCGGCATCGACGAAAGACATCGCCTCGGGGATGGCCACCGCGCGCGTTGCATCAAAGCACCCGAACTCCGCAAGGCCGCCCTGCCCCCCGAACACCGCGACCCGGTCGCCCGGCACAAAACCGGATACCTCGGCACCCACCGCATCGACGACGCCGGCAACTTCCATGCCCAGCGTGAACGGCAGCGCCGGTGTGGCCTGATACTCGCCGGTCATCATCAGCAGATCGGCAAAGTTCAGACCGCAGGCAGCGATTCGCACGCGGATCTCTCCGGCGCCGGGCTGGGGAACGGGAATGTCGGACCATTCCGGGGCCGCTTCATGAGATGAAAGCCGATATGCGCGCATGGTTCTTCCTGACCTGAGAATGCCTCACCGGCGGCCACCATGTGCAAATCAATGACTTCATGTCAATTTCTTCGCACAACCTGTCCTTGCATCGAAAAGTTGCCCCGACGTCACTTTTGCGCCACAGAACGCATTAACAATGGCTCAACCTCAAATTGAACACGTTAATCAAGGACAATTAAAACAGGACAGATTGCCTTGATTTTTGGACCAATCTCGCATAGGTATTGCACAATATGTAGTCGGTGGCTCGCTGTGTGTCGGGACCCGAGATGCCAGATGGTTTGGCGAGTATGAAACAGTATGGGATTAATGAGAATGGCGCATCCGGTTGATGTTCATGTG
This sequence comes from Cognatishimia sp. F0-27, assembly GCF_020667845.1. GTDB lineage: Bacteria > Pseudomonadota > Alphaproteobacteria > Rhodobacterales > Rhodobacteraceae > JAFMPQ01. The sequence goes on along the minus strand of NZ_JAFMPQ010000024.1, from coordinate 64,948 downwards.
GGCAAGCGTGTCCGCCACCGTCGTTGGCTTGTCGGGATGACCCAGCAGCAGCTGGCTCAGAAGGTCGGCATAAAATTCCAGCAAATCCAGAAATACGAAACCGGCGCAAACCGCATCAGCGCTTCGCGGCTTTGGGATATTGCCGACGCGCTGGACGTGCCGGTGAGCTTCTTCTTCGAAGGGATCGAGGCCGACCAGGTCGAGAATGCCGAGACCTCGAAAGCCGAGAAGTCAGAGAGCGTGCCCGCCGATATCCTTGGCGACAAGGAAGCGCTCGACCTCGTGCGGTCCTATTACGCGATCCCGGAAAACCAGCGCCGGCGGCTCTTCGAGCTGGCACGTGTCCTGTCCGACGTGGCGTGACATCCGGGCTTGAGGCCTTCGATCCGCTGCGGTAGCCCGGGCAGGACCCGGCACAGCGCAGGCGGTGAGACGCGATGATACAGATTGACCCCGAACTGGCCAAACGTCTTGTGACGCTTGGCCATTTTCTTGCGGATGAGGCCGGAGCGGCCATCCTCCCCTATTTCCGCAGCGCAGCACTCGGCACGGAAAACAAGGATGCCGCCGGCTACGACCCGGTGACTGTCGCAGACCGCGCGGCGGAAGACGCCATGCGCGCGGTTCTGGCCAGACAACGCCCCGAGGACGCCATCCTTGGCGAGGAGCGCGGCAGCAGCGCCGGCACGAGCGGGCTGACATGGGTGCTCGATCCGATCGACGGGACGCGGGGATTTGTGTCCGGCACCCCCACTTGGGGTGTGCTGATCGCCCTGTCCGATGACAGCGGACCGCGCTTCGGCATTGTCGATCAACCCTATACGTGTGAGCGTTTTTTCGGCGGCCTCGGCGAAGCGTCCTGGTGCGGCCCGCACGGGTCCGGCGCGCTCGCGACGCGCGACACGGCCCGGCTGGAGGACGCGGTTCTGTTCACCACCTTTCCCGAAGTGGGCACCGAAAGCGACGCGGCCGGTTTTCGACGGGTGGCGCAGCATGCGCGCCTGACGCGCTATGGCATGGATTGCTATGCCTACGCGCTGCTGGCCGCGGGACAGATTGACCTCGTGATCGAAGCCGGGCTGAACCCCTATGACATCCACGCGCCGATCGCGGTCATCGAGGCCGCGGGCGGCATCGTGACGGATTGGCAGGGCGGCCCGGCACATGGCGGCGGGCGGGTTGTGGCCGCGGCCAATGCGGAGATCCATGCCCGGGCGCTGGACCGGCTCAACGCGGGCTGACCGCGCATGCCGCCCCCTGTTCACCGCGCGGCCCGGTGATGGGCCGGTGATGGGCCGGTGATGCGGTCTGTCCTCCGCGCAACGGCTCGTGAGATCGGCGCCCGGCGGCGCGTCCGGCGCCCGCGCGGGTAGATACGGGCTGCCCCTGCCCCCGTGCCCCCCGCGGCGCCGTCCGCTGCCGCGCCATGCCGCGCTTGGACATTGCGCAGGGCGGCGCATGGATGCTGTCTAATGTGCCGCGCCGCGGTCATCAGGGTCGCTTCCGGCTCCCGCAAGGTCCGTCGCCCGGCCCCACCCGATGCGCGATTTGGCGCGCATCCCCTTGAAGCCCGCCCCCCGGACGCGTCAGGATGCGACGCAAACGGCGCGGTGGCGCGCGGCCGCGCAGGGCGACCGACCACACGCGACCGGGACAAACCAGAAGAGCCGAAAGGAGCCGCAGCGGCGTCTGCGCCCCCGGAGGCAACAAGGACAGGCAGGCCCATGGCACAGAACAACGAATTGGTGATCCGCCGCGCGCATACCGTGCTGAGCATGGATGACGCCGGCAGCGAGCCGACCGGTTGCGACATCCGGATCCGTGACGGGGTGATCGTAGAAATCGGCCCCGCGCTCAACAGCACCGGCACCGTGATCGACGCCGCGCATTGCGTTGTCACGCCCGGGCTCGTGAACACCCATCACCACCTTTACCAGACGCTGAGCCGCGCCGTGCCGGGTGGTCAGGACGCGCTGCTTTTTGGCTGGCTCCAGACGCTTTACCCGATCTGGGCGCGCTTTGGACCCGAGGAGATGGCGATCTCGACGCAGATCGGCTTGGCCGAACTGGCCCTCTCGGGCTGCACCATGACCTCCGATCACCTCTATCTTTTTCCCAATGGCGCGCGGCTCGACGACACGATCCACGCAGCGCGCGACGTCGGGCTGCGCTTTCATCCGACGCGCGGCGCGATGAGTATCGGCGAAAGCGCGGGCGGGCTGCCGCCTGACAGCCTTGTGGAGGACGAGGCCGCAATTCTCGACGATTGCATCCGCGTCATCGACGCGTTTCACGACCCGTCAGAGGGCGCCATGGTGCGGGTCGGTGTGGCCCCGTGCTCCCCGTTCTCGGTCAGCCGGGAGCTGATGCGCGATGCCGCCCTTCTGGCGCGCGACAAGGGCGTGATGCTGCACACGCATTTGGCCGAGAACGACGAGGATATCGCCTATTCGGAAGCGCAGTTCGGCTGCCGGCCGGGTCAATATGCCGAGGATCTGGGTTGGACCGGGGCGGATGTCTGGCACGCGCATTGTGTGAAGCTCGACGCGCAAGAGATTGATCTTTTTGCGAGAAGCCTGACCGGTGTCGCGCATTGCCCCTGTTCGAACTGCCGGCTTGGCTCCGGCATTGCGCCGGTCCGCGCCATGCGCGATGCGGGCGTGCGGGTGGGGCTCGGCGTGGATGGCTCCGCCTCAAACGATGCCGGGTCGCTGATCGACGAGGCGCGTCAGGCCATGCTGTTGCAGCGTGTTGCGCGCGGGGCGGATGCGATGAGCGCGCGCGAAGCGCTGCGGATTGCCACGCGCGGCGGCGCAAAGGTGCTGGGACGGGCGGATTGTGGCCAGATTGCCGTTGGAAAACGCGCCGATCTTGCGCTTTGGGACGTGTCCGGTATCGAGAGCGCCGGAAGCTGGGATCCGGCGGCGCTGCTTCTGGCGGGGCCGCGGCGCGTGCGGCACCTCATCGTCGAGGGGCGTGAGATTGTCCGCGACGGCCGCATGGTGACGCTGGACCTCGATCATGCGGTGGCCGAGCAGAACAGGCTGGCACGGCGCCTCGCGGAAGGATGACGACATGAGAAAAACCCTGATGATGGCGGCGCTTGGCGCGGGTTTGCTTGCCGGATGCGCCGGACAAACGGTGCAGAGCTCTTTTGAACCGGTCGGCTATCGCAGCGTGGAGCGCACCGACCCCACCCTGACCAGCTCGAGTTCCGTTGCGGAGATTGGCCCCGTGCTCAACGCGTTCCGCAGCGCGCAGCAGCGCGGCACGCTGACGCGGGTGGCAGCGCTCGACCAGGCGGCCCGCGCACATGCCCGCGACATGGTGCGCAACAACTTCTTCGAGCATACGGGCAGCAATGGCAGCACGGTCAGCGACCGGGTCCGCAAAGCCGGGTACAGCTATTGCCTCGTGGCCGAAAACCTCGCCTACGGGCAAAAGGACGTGCAGGCCGCGATGGACAGTTGGGAGAAGTCGCCCGGCCACCGGCGCAACCTGCTCAATCCGCAGCTGCGCGAGTTCGGTTTTGCGCGCGAAGGGCTCTATTGGGTGATGGTGCTCGGCAATCCCGGCTGCTGACGCGCGCCGGGCGCCGGTTCAGGCGCTTTCGCCGGGCCGCGGGTGGCGCTTGCCTGCCACGTAGGTGGCGAGGATGGCACGGTCGTCGCCCATCATGATCGTCGGGAACACGGCCTCCCAGATATCCCGCGCCCGCGCGCTGCGCTGTGCGATGGCCGGGGTCGAGGCGAGATCGAGGACGATGAAATCCGCCTCCCTCCCCGGCGCAAGCGCCCCGATCCGGTCCTGCATGTGCAGCGCCGTGGCGGAGCCTTGCGTCGCCAGCCAGAGCAGCTCCGCCGGGTGCAGCGACCGCCCCCGAAGCTGCGCGATCTCGTAGGCCGCCGCCATGGTGCGCAGCATCGAAAAGGACGACCCGCCGCCGGTATCGGTGGCCAGCCCGACGCGGTGTCCTGCACGGGTCAGCCCGTCCATGTCAAACAGGCCGGAACCGATGAAGGTGTTCGAGGTCGGGCAATGGATCAATGCGGCCCCGGTCTCGCGCAGCCGGTCGCGCTCCCTCGGATGCAGATGGATCGCGTGGCCATAGAGACCTCGCGCACCCAGCAGGCCGAACCGCTCATACGTGTCGAGATAGTCGCGCATGTCCGGAAAGAGCGCCATGACCCAGTCGATCTCGTCGGTCTGCTCGCTCAGGTGGGTCTGCATCAGGCAGGAGGGGTGCTCCGCCCAGAGCGCGCCGAGCGCCTCGAGCTGCTCCGGCGTCGAGGTGGGCGAGAAGCGCGGCGTGATCACGTATTCGGCCCGCCCGACCCCATGCCAGCGGGTCAGCAGGGCGCGGCTGTCGTCATAGGCGCTCCGGGCGGTATCGCGCAGCCCATCGGGCGCGTTGCGGTCCATGCAGGTCTTGCCCGCCGCAACGCGCATGGTCCGCGCGGCCGCCGCCTCGAAGAAGGCATCCACGGAGGCCGGGTGGATCGTGGCAAAGGAACAGGCCGTCGTGGTGCCGTTCGACAGGATCAGGTCGAGATAGCGCGCAGCGATGGCGGCGGCATAATCCGGATCGGCAAAGCGCATCTCTTCGGGGAAGGTGTAGGTGTTGAGCCAGTCAATCAGCCGTTTGCCCCAGCTCGCGATCATCGCCGTTTGCGGGTAATGCACATGCGCGTCGACGAAGCCCGGCATCACCAAAGCGTCGCCATGATCGACCACCGCCACGGCCGGGTGCGCGGCGAGCAGCGTGTCGGCGGCCCCCACGGAGCGGATCGTGCCGCCCTCGACAAGGATCGCGCCGGCGCTGTCCACACGCACGACATCCAGCCCGTCACGGAACGGATCGCCGTCAAAGGTCAGGATCTGTCCAAGATGCAGGCAGGGCTGGCCGGTCATGCGCGCGCTCCGGTGGCGAGTGGCGGCCCGGTCTGCGCGGAATTCGCCGGATCGGGCCTGTTGCTTCGCAGGGCTATGGCCTAGGTTCTGCGCAAAGGCAACTGCGAGGACGCACCATGGCCAATCTCGAGCATGACGAGCCGGAGGAAACCGGGTCCGGCGATCAGCCCTACTCGCTGGGGATCAAGACCGTGCGCAAGATCCTCTCCGCGGTCGAGGACGGCGCGCGCGAGACGCTTGTGGCGCTCATGGAACCGCTGCACCCGGCCGACATCGCCGACCTTCTGGAACAGGTCACATCGGCCGAGAGGCGGGACCTGATCGCGCTTTACGGCGTCGAATTCGACGGCGAGATCCTGTCCGAGATCGACGAGACGATCCGCGAGGAGGTGATCGGGCTGCTCAAGCCCGATGTGCTCGCGGAGGCGGTGCGCGAACTCGAATCAGACGACGTGGTCGACCTGCTGGAAGATCTCGAAGAGCCGCAGCAGGAAGCGATCCTCGAGGCGCTGGAAGACAGCGATCGTGCGGCGGTGGAGCAGTCTCTCGCTTATCCCGAATTCTCCGCCGGTCGCCTGATGCAGCGCGAAGTGGTGATGGCGCCCGAGCACTGGAACGTGGGCGAGGCGATTGATTACCTGCGCGGCTCCGATCACCTGCCCACGCAGTTCTATCACCTGACGCTGGTGGACCCGCGGCTGCGCCCGGTGGGCAACGTGACGCTGGGCCGCCTGATGGCGTCGCGGCGCGAGGTGTTGCTGCGCTCGATCCTCGAAGAGACCTTCCACGTGATCCCGGTAACGCAGGACGAGGGCGACGTTGCCTATGCGTTCAACCAATACCACCTGATCTCCGCCCCCGTGGTGGACGAAAACGATCGGCTGGTGGGCGTGATCACGATCGACGACGCGATGGCCGTGCTCGACGAGGAAGCCGAGGAAGACATCCTGCGGCTTGCGGGGGTCGACGAGGAGAGCCGGATCTCGGACCGGGTGATCGAAACCACAAAGCGGCGCTTTCCCTGGCTGGCGGTCAACCTGCTGACGGCGATCCTCGCCTCGCTTGTAATCGCGCAGTTCGAGGCGGCTCTGGCCCAGATCGTGGCGCTTGCGGTGCTGATGCCGATTGTCGCCTCCATGGGCGGCAACGCGGGGACGCAGTCGCTTACCGTCGCGGTGCGCGCGCTCGCCACCAAGGACCTCACCGGATCGAACCTCTGGCGGGTGGTGCGGCGCGAGGTTCTGGTCGGGCTGATCAACGGCATCGCCTTTGCGGTGATCATGGGGATCGTCGGCCTGGTCTGGTTCGGGTCGGTCCAGCTTGGGGCCGTGATCGCCGTGGCGATGGTGATCAACCTGGTGATCGCCGGGCTCGCCGGGATCGTGATCCCGGTGGCGCTGAACAAGGCCGGCGTGGACCCGGCGCTAGCCTCCGGTGCCTTCGTGACCACGGTGACCGATGTGGTGGGCTTCTTTGCCTTTCTCGGTCTGGCGGTGCTCGTGCTGCTATGAGCGCAGACCCCGCCCGCACGCCCGTCGATGCCGCCAAGGCCGCCGCCCGGGTGGCGGCCTTGGCGCGCCGCGCCGAGGCGCACCGCAGCCGTGGTCCCGATATGACAGGCCGCCTCGCGGAGCTTCTTGCCGGCTATCGCGGCGTGCCGCTGGCCGGCTATATGCCGATCCGCTCCGAAATCGACCCGCGTCCGGTGATGGCCGATGCGGCGGCCCATGGCCCGGTTGGCGTGCCGGTGATCACTGGAAAGGCGCAACCGCTGCGCTTTGCCCTGTGGGATCCAGACACCGAGATGACCACCGGTCCCTTCGGCGCGCGCGTTCCCGCCCGCCCTCAGTGGATGGTGCCGGAAATCCTGATCGTGCCGCTGGTCGCTTTCACCGCCACCGGTGCGCGGCTGGGCTATGGCGGCGGGTTCTACGACCGCACCCTGGCCGAGCTGCGCGCATGCGGCCCGGTGCTGGCCATCGGTTTTGCCTACGCGGCCCAGCAGACCGATGCGCTGCCGGACGATCCGTTCGACGCACCGCTCGACCTGATCGTGACGGAAGACGCCGTGCTGTCGCCAACGGGCTGACACCGGGCAAGGCTGCGACGCGCCCGGTCTGCGACAAAGGACAACCCGCGGCCCGCAATCCTTCCGTGTCCCGCCAAAGGCAGCGGGTCGCAGCACCGGCGCAACGGGCATGGCACTTGCCTGCACCGGCCTCGCCCGCGCCGGGCAGAACCGCGCCGGGCGGGACAACACCGGGCAGAACCGCGCCGGGCAGACTCACTAAAAGCAGAACCGGACCCGCCCCACCGCTCCCGTCCAAGGGTTTCTTCTGTCTTGCAATACTCCGGGGGAGTCCTTGCCCTGCAAGGACGGGGGCAGCGCGCCCCCTGCCCGACCGCTGGCTGCACTGCGCTCCGGTCTTCGCGGCGTGCCCGGCCCGGCGCGCATAACTCATCGCCTCGGCAGCCACGTCACCGGTCGCTTTCGGCCCATGGCTGTCCGCCGGGTCGGCGTGGGCGCCACGCATCACGCGTTGCGCGATCCGCGCCTCAGAGCATCCACTCGACCGGAAGCCAGCTCAGAAAGGTGACAATGGCGCGCTGCAACACAGAGGTGTTCGGCTCCACCGCATAGGTCTTCTGCACGCCATCGGCGCTCAGCGCGCGCCAGACGATCTCTCCTGCGGCGGACTCCTCCACGGCGTAGAACCCCTCCCGCCGGTCGATCGCCGCCGAGAGTTCGTTTGCGATTGTCGGGCTTTCGATCAGGAATCCCATTTCCGTATTCAGGGCCGCCGACCGGGGATCGAAATTGAATGAGCCAATGAAGATCCTCTCACCGTCCACCGCAAAGGTCTTTGCGTGCAGGCTCGACTGCGACCCGATGAGGATCTGCATCAGGGAGATGTCATCGGGCCGGTCTTGCCGCGCCTTCAGTTCGAAAACCTCCGCGCCCGCCCGGACAAGCGTGTTGCGATACCCCATCCAGGCGCTGTGCACCGCGGCCACATCCGTCGCTTCGAGCGAATTGGTCACGATGCGCGTGCGGATGCCCTCCTGAACGAAACCTTCGAGCAGCTCCGTGCCCGCGACCCCGGGGATGAGATATGCAGAGACAAGATCGGCGTGACTTTGCGGACTCCCGACAAGGCTGGGGAGCTGGCCAACCACAAGATCCTCCGGGCGCGCCAAACCAAGACCCTTGGCAGGGTCGTCGCTCACCAGCGTCACCGAGGTCCATTCCAGGATATCCTCGCCCGCAAGCAAGCGCGAGATGATCGGGGCGTTGTCCACGGCGGCGGCGTAGTCGCTCCCCAGCGCGCTTTCCTGCGCCACGGCAACCGCCTCGGCAAGCGCCTCCGCGCCGCGCACGGAGGGGCCAAGCACGTCGGCCGCCGCATAGACCGACCCGCTCGTCCAGTATGTGTCGAAATTGTCGGACACATCCGCCGCGGCGGGGCCAACGGCCAGCACGTCGAAATCGAAATACGCAACGCCATCGCCATAGGCAAAGTAGATGTCGCCGATATTGCGCCCGCCGATCACCGTCGCGATGCCGTCCACGGTCATCGATTTGTTGTGCATCCGGCGGTTCAAGCGGAAGAAATCGAACCCGTAGGACAGCAGTTTCGGGCTCCGCATCATGAACGGATTGAAGATCCGGACCTCGAAATTGTCCATCGCATCGAGGCTTGCGAGCACGTCATCGAGCCCGGGAATGCCATTGTCATCCAGCAACAGCCGCACACGGACACCGCGCTCGGCAGCGGCGCGCAGCTCATCGAGGAGCAGCCAGCCGGTCGTATCCGTCTGCCAGATGTAATATTGCACATCGATGCTCGTTTCGGCGGCGCGCGCCAGCAGAATGCGCATCGCCAGGGCATCCCGGCCATCGCCCAGGGGCGTCACCCCGCTGAGCCCGGCATGCCCGGCCGCCATCGGCAAGAGCCGCTCACCCAGTCGCGTGCTCTCCGACGGCGGTATCGCGGCCGACGACTCCGCGGGGAGGTCCGGCAACGGATGCGTCACCCGGAGCACGACAATTGACAGCGCGACAACTGCCACAATGACCGGCAGCAACCGGAGTGCGCGCATGGGATCCCCCGCTTCACGTCTTGAGACCCCGCATCAGTGCCACGTGTGCGCCATCGGGACAAGACAGCACCCGGCATCTTCCCTATGCTCTGCGCGCGAGCAGGAAGGGAGCACGCCATGCAAACCGCGATCATCGTCGCCTTGATCTTTGTGCTTCAGGTTGCGGCGGCATGGGCCGCGCTGAGCGCCGTTCGGACCGCGCGCACGCCGCAAGGGGCGGTCGGCTGGGTCGTCTTTATCCTTTCGGCCCCCTATGTCGGAGTGATCCTCTACCTTTTCCTCGGACAACACCGCTATCGCGGATTTGTCATCGCACGGCGTGAAAGCGACAGCATGCAGGCGGAATTGCGCGCGTTGGGGGCGCAGCACCCGCCAGCCTGCGTTCCGGCAATCGACCCGCTGCCCTTCGAAAGACTGGCCGATCTTTCCGTGGTCGGCGGCAACAGGTTGCGCCCGCTGATTGATGGAGAGGCAACCTTCAAGGCGATCTTCGAGGCCATTGACGCCGCCCAGCACTCCATCGTGTCGCAGTTTTTCATCGTGCATGACGACGAGATCGGGCGCGCGTTCCGCGACCGGCTTGTCGCGGCGGCACAAAGGGGGGTCGTGGTCCGGTTCATGACGGACGCGGTTGGTAGCAAATCGCTGCCCAAGAGCTTCATTGCCACGCTCGAAGAAGCCGGCGTTCGGGTTGCCGGGCCGGGCGCGCGACGCTTGAGCAATCGGCTGCACATCAATTTTCGCAATCATCGCAAGACGATCGTTGTTGACGGAATAATCGGGTTTACGGGCGGTTTGAACGTCGGCGACGAATATATGGGCCGCGACCCGAATTTTGGTCACTGGCGCGACACCCATCTCGAAATCACCGGCCCGGTGGTCACACAACTCCAACTCGTCTTTGCCGAAGACTGGCATTGGTTCACCCGCGAAGACCTCCGCACCGCGCTGAACTGGCGGTCCGGCGACAGCCCTGACGGCATCGCGGCGCTGGTGGTGCCGACCGGCCCCGCCGACGCCATGGAAACAGGCGGGCTGTTCTTTCTCGCCGCGATCGCGGCCGCGCGCGAACGCATCTGGATCGCCTCACCCTACTGCGTCCCCGATGTCGATGTGCTCTCGGCGCTGAAACTCGCGGCGCTGTCGGGGCGCGACGTGAGGCTTCTGGTGCCCGACATGATCGATCACACGATCCCCTGGCTTGCCGCCTTTGCCTATTTCGACGAATTGCGCGCGGCGGGGGTGACGATCTGGCGCTACAAGGCGGGGTTCATGCACCAAAAGGTTGTTCTGATCGACACGCATGCGGCCGCCATTGGCACAAGCAATCTCGACAACCGCTCCTTCCGTCTCAACTTCGAGACGATGGTCATCGGGTTTGACCCCGGGTTTGCCGCGCAGGTGGCCGCCTTTCTCGAAACGGATTTCGGACATGCCACGCGGCTGGAAACTCCGCTCAGCGAACAACCGCTCCGCGTGCGGTATGGCGCGCCGGTTGCGCGGCTGTTCGCGCCCATCCTCTAGCCCCCGCCGACCTCCCGCAGGGACACGAGGCGCATGACCATCGCGTTGATCTCCGCAAAAGCCTGCGCCACGGCCCGGTCGATCAAGGCGTCCGGGTCGGCCCCGAGGCTGGTCACCGCATCCGTGAGCCGGGACAGCGCATCCTCGATCCGCGCCATCTGGGCCGGATCAGCGGCCACTGCCGGACGCGGCCCCCCGGTCTGGCGCTCGGCGAGAAGGATGCGCAAAGAGGCGACTTCTTCCGTAAGGGCCACGATCTCCGTGCGCAGCGGGAGCACCGTCTGTGCGGCATCGGTCAACTGGCCGGACACGCGCTCTGCCGAGCCAAGAACCTGCCATGCCAGCCAGAGGCACAGCGCGGCCAGAAGCAGCGTGGCATTCACCAAGGCCAGCACCAGGTTGCGCGCCGTCTGCCCGATTCGTCCATCAGCCATGCGGTTTCCCCCCATCCCTCTTGTGATCCCTCAGGGCTACGCGGAAACCGTTCGAGACTCCACGCCACAGTTGTCTTTGTCCGACAGACGGTTTTGCGGTATGGGTGACGAGCCGGTTTTCATCTGGGGGTAGTTATTTGATCCGTTTTCTTCTCTCGGCAGCGATTTATCTCGTTGCCAACGCCATTGGTCTCTTGGTCGCCGCATGGGCCTTGTCGGGTTTCACGATCGACGCCATGGCGTTCGTTGTGGCGGTTTTGCTGTTCTCCGTGATCCAGACCGTGCTTGGACCGCTCGTCACAAAGCTGTCGATGCGCAGCTTTCCACAGATGATGGGCGGCATCGCCCTCGTCACCATCTTCCTTGGCCTGTTTCTGACCGATATCCTCATGCCCGGCATGGCCATTGGTGGGCTGACCAACTGGCTGGTGGCGACGCTTCTTGTCTGGATCGGCAGCCTTGTGGCCTCGATTCTGCTTCCGCTGTTCGTTTTCAAGGAAGCGGCGGGTAAGAAGCGCGACGCGGCCAACCGCTAAACGGTGCGGCACGCGGACGTGGCCGAAGACGGGACCGCAACCCGGGCATGGCGGGCGCGCGGTCGGGCGCTTGTGCGGGCGGGCCTGCGCGTCGGTTTATCGGAGGTCCCACCCCTGACCTGTGGTGCGTGTTGCCGGGCTGGCGTGGCCTGGCGTGGCCTGGTGGGTGCTTTACAAGGACAACGCGATGACGACGTTTGGGCAAAGGAGACCGGGCCGCGCGATGATGGCGGTCTCTTTTGAGAACAGGCGCAGGATGCGCCGGGCGGATGCAAGCCGCGCAAGGTTGGTCGCGCCCCCGCCAAGTGGTGCCGCCCCGATCTGCGCGGTCTTGTCCCTGCGCGCCACCGTGCGGATCCTTCCGGCCCAGAGGCGCGCGGCACCGTCTTCGCGACAGGCCGCGCGGGTGCGTTGATCTCGAACGCAGTTTCGACGATCGTCCTGTCACCGCCATGCCCCCCGCGCAACAGGCGTCAAAATAGCCCCTGCTTGACGCCGCTGTCTTTTTGGTCGTTTCGCGTTCAATGCGGTCTACGGCGCGCTTGCGCTGCCACCGGTGCGGGGACGTGCCTTGATGGTCATCGGACTCGGCGTCTTCGTTGCGGCGGCCTCCGCCGTTGCCGGGTCCCTCGTCGAAGGGCCCAGCGAAACCGGCAAATGCTCCCGGGTTTTCCGGGATGTGCTTGGGTGGTGAGGATCGCGCGGTGTGCATGGTCGCGCCCGCCTGCACCGTCCATGCGGCGCGATTAACGGACATGCGGTGCGCCTCGCCGATGTCTCGTATGGTGGCTTGCGCGCCGGAAGCGTCCAGAAACGCCGTGACCGGCTCGTCCCCCTCAGGAGCCCATTTTACCGCAACCAAGGGCCCCCTCTGCGGTGGACAGACGCAACCGCGATCACGAGCGGCGCGGCTATGTCTGGTGCCCTTCAGGCATGGCGCAACGGGCGGTGCCCGCACTGTTTCGAGACCATCCACAGGGGCAAGACAGGCGTCGCAACGGGGCGGCTTTGATCCGGGCATCCCCACCGCGCACCGCCCCGCTCCCCAAAGATGCGGCACACCGGGCGCCTTGATCGCCGGTTCGCCGTGCTGTCCAGAGATCGGCCATCTGTCTGGCCCCTTGGGCGTGCCACAACCGGCGCGGCCTAGACACTCTCGGCGCGATGCACCGCGTCGATCATCTGCTGCGTGCCGCGGACAAATTCCAGCGAACAGGGAAAGGGCACCGCATCCAGAACGGCCGCATTGAACGCCTCGACCTGCGTGACATATTGCTGGTTCTTGGTGAACCGCAGGATCTCGCGCCGGGCGGCGCCACCGCCATGCACTGCGCGGTCGATCTCGACCACGGCCTCGCCATAGCTTTGCGGATTGAATGGCGCGGTCAGCCGGATCAGGCCGCTCTCGCCATGAAAGACCACCTCCTGCAAGGGCGCTGCGCGCATGGACACGAAACCGGAATAGTGAAACCCCGGAAAAGCCGCGGTGACATGCGCGGTCACGTCCACGCCGTTCTCGCGGATGACCTCGGCGCTGAGGATGCGCTCGGGTTCGGACCCGGTGGCAAACCGCACCCCGCCAAAGACATAGACCCCGATATCCCCCAGCGCCCCGCCACCCGTTTCGGGACGGTTGCGGATATTCGCCCCGTCGGGGTTGTTGTAGCTGAAACTTGCCGTGGCGCGCTGCAGCGGCCCGACCGCCTCCTCGGCCAGCAGGTCGCGCACGTGCTGCCATTGCGGGTGATGCACGATCATGAACGCTTCCGCCGCCACAAGCCCGGTGGCGTCCCGCTTGGCGATGACGGTGTCGAAATCCTCCGCCCGCATCGCCAGCGGTTTCTCGACAAGCACATGCTTGCCCGCATCCATTGCGCGCAGCGCCCACTCCACATGCAAGTGGTTGGGCAGCGGGATATAGACCGCGTCAATCTCCGGGTCGGCAAGCAGCGCCTCGTAACTGTGATGCACGCGCAGCCCTGGCGTCATCGCAACAAAGGGCGCGGCTTTTTCCGCCGACCCGGTGGCGAGCGCGGCCAGCCGCCCCCTCCCGGCGGCGTGGATCGCCGGCCCCATCGTCGTGCGGGCGAATTTCGCCGCCCCCAGAATACCCCATCTCACATATGCGCTCATGCCCTGCCCTTCTTGCTTGAGATGCGCCAATCCGGATGCGGGATCAGCACGCCGTTTGAGAGCGGTAACAGCGCCCTCGCGGCACGCCAAGCAAAAACCCCCGCACCGGCATCCGGTGCGGGGGCCCGAGGAGGGTCACTGTCTTGGGAGATGGCAACCCGCTCAGCTCTTGGCAAGCATGCCCTGCTCCTTGGCAAGATCACGCATGCGCTTTTGCAATTTCTCGAAGGCGCGCACCTCGATCTGGCGAATGCGCTCCCGGGATACATCGTAAACCGAAGACAGATCTTCAAGGGTCACGGGCTGTTCTGCGAGCCGACGTTGCGTCAGGATGTCCTTCTCGCGATCGTTGAGCACATCCATCGCTTCGGCCAGCAGTGCCCGGCGCGCATCCAGCTCGTCGCGTTCGGCGTAATCGCCGGCCTGGTCTGCATCCTCGTCTTCGAGCCAGTCCTGCCACTGCATGGCGCCTTCGCCGTCCGAACCGACCGTGGCATTCAGGGAGGCGTCGCCCCCGGACAAACGCCGGTTCATCGAGATCACTTCGGTTTCGGTGACGCCAAGATCATGCGCAATGCGCTTGACGTTCTCGGGGCGCAGATCACCCTCTTCGAGCGCACCGATGCGGTTCTTTGCCTTGCGCAGGTTGAAGAACAGCTTCTTTTGCGCCGAGGTGGTGCCGAGCTTCACCATGGACCACGACCGCAGAATATATTCCTGGATCGACGCCCGGATCCACCACATGGCATAGGTGGCAAGGCGAAAGCCCTTTTCCGGGTCGAACCGCTTGACCGCCTGCATGAGGCCCACATTCGCCTCCGAGATGACCTCCGCCTGCGGCAGACCATAACCGCGATAGCCCATGGCGATCTTGGCCGCGAGCCGCAGATGCGACGTCACCATCTTGTGCGCCGCCTCGGTATCCTCTTCCTCGACCCAGCGCTTGGCCAGCATGTATTCTTCTTCCGGCTCCAACAGCGGGAACTTGCGGATCTCCTGGAGATACCGGCTCAGCCCCGCCTCTGGCGACGGTGCGGGAAGATTTGCGTAGTTGCTCATGGTCCATCCCTCTTCGTATCGGCGCCCGTCTGCGTCAGAGCGCATGTTACAGGGCTTAACATGTCATATGGGGAGCCTGTGCGCGCTGTTCAAGCACAGCATCTCCGCCTGTCTTGTAGACTACCTAGGGGCGGTTTCGGTTTCATGAAAGACCCGTAACCTGCGCTCACGCGCATGTGCAGCATGTTACACAAGGTTCTGCGCGAATTTGCGAGACGGGTCGTCAGGCCCGAAGAGCGGTCAGCAACGCCGCCATATCGGGCGGCACGTCGGCCTCAAACAGCATCGGCTCGGCACTCACGGGGTGAAGGAATCCAAGCTCCGCCGCGTGCAACGCCTGCCGGCCAAACCCCTTCGCCGCGTCGTAGGCGGCGGCACTCAACGCCTTTTGCGCCAGCGTCCGGCGACCGCCATAGACCGGATCACCCACAAGCGCATGCCCCGCATGGGCCATATGCACCCGGATCTGATGCGTGCGCCCGGTCTCCAGACGGCATTCCACCAAGGACAGCGCCGGCGGCGCACCGAACCGCTCCAGAACCCGCGCGCGGGTCACCGCATGGCGGCCCTGACCGTCGAAATACACCGCCTGGCGTTGCCGATCGGTGCGGTGGCGCGCAAGGCCTGACGTGATGACAATCCCGTCGGGCTCCGCCGACACCCCGCGCGTGCCCATCAGCCGCGGATCGCCGGCATCGGGCACCCCATGCACCACCGCGAGATAGGCCCGCCGCGCGGTATGGCGGGCAAACTGCTCGGACAAGCCGTGATGCGCCCGGTCCGACTTGGCCACCACCAGCAAACCCGATGTGTCCTTGTCGATCCGGTGCACGATGCCGGGGCGCCGTTCGCCCCCGACCCCGGACAGCGTATCGCCGAAATGATGCAAAAGCGCATTGACCAGCGTGCCGTCCGGGCTTCCCGGTGCCGGATGCACCACCATGCCCGCCGGCTTCATCACCACGAGGAGGTCGTCGTCCTCGAAACGGATATCCAGCACGATCTCCTGCGGCAGCACCGCCTCGTAGGCGGCGGCCTCCGGCACCGCGATCTCGATCACGTCACCCTCCGCAACCGGCGTCTTGGCGCTGGTCAGCACAACGCCCGCCCGCCGCACCGCGCCCGCCTCGATCAAGCGGGCAAGCCGGGTGCGCGAGAGCGCCTCGGCCTCTGGCACATCGCGCGCGAGCGCCTTATCAAGACGTGCGGGCGGATCGGCCGCGATAGTGACGGAAAAGGTGCGCGACATGGAGCCTTCCACGGATAACGATGACCTGCCCGAACCGCCCTCGCTGCGTTTTTTGCGGGTGCTGGTCACGGTCCTGACAGCGGTTATGATTGCCGGGATCATCGGGATCCTCGGGCTGATCTGGCATCGCTATAGCAATGCGCGCGCGCCTCTGCCAGAGATCATCACGCTGCCGGACGGCGCCAGGGCCGCAACCTTCACGCAAGGCCCCGACTGGTTTGCGGTGGTCACGACGGAAAACACCATCCTGATCTTTGACCGCGCAACCGGCACGCTGCGACAGACGCTTCAGATCGCGCCGATGCCCTGACCGCCGCTTCCCGAACCCCGGTCCACGCTGCCGACCCACAGGCGACCGCCGCCCCACCCCCGGCTTCTTCTGTCACGAAATACTCCGGGGGAGTCCTTGGCGTGCCAAGGACGGGGGCAGCGCCCCCATTTCTGCGACCATGACGCCCATGCCATGCCCCGGGCCGTTCAAGACCGAACCGGGGCTCGCTTTGCTGGGCCATCTCGGGCAGGGCGAGGCCATCTCCGGCGGGGCGAGGCCATCTCCGGCTGGGCTGGGCCATGCCGGGCTCGGCTGCGCCATCTCGGGCTGGGCTGCGCCATGCCATACCGGGCCAAACAGGTCAGGAATTCACCACCGCCAAACCGCTTGCCGACCCACCGTCACGGGGCTAGCGTTTGTCTCCATGACCTTCAGCCTGTCGCGCGCTTTTCTGTGCGTCCCAGTTACGGAGCCCCGATGCCCGCGCCTTCCTCTCTGCCTGCCAGTCCCAATCCATGCCCCCTCTCGCGGTTCGGCGCAATGATGCGCCAGACACTGGGGGTGATCGCCCTGATGTTCCTCGCCCTACCGGGATTGGCGCAGGACAGCGCTCAGGACAGCGCGCCGGACGACACCGAGATCACCGCGACCGAACAGGCGGTCGATGTCACACCCGTGGCGCGCGATGACGAGATCGACACACGGATCACCGGCATCCTTCTGGCCACCGATTGGTATGAGGCGCTGGCGGTCCGGGTCGAGGACGGCATCGTCTTCCTCGACGGGCGCACAGCCACCGAACAGCGCGCGCTCTGGGCGCGTGACCTTGCCGCCAAGACGTCCGGCGTCGTGGCTGTCGTCAATCGCATCCGGGTCGACCCGAAGGTCGAATTCACGCTCGACCCCGCCATCGACGCGGTCGAAGACCTCCAGCAGCGCGCGCTTGTGGCGCTCCCGTCGATCATATTGGCAATTGTTGTTCTGCCGCTGGCATGGGTGGCTTCCGGGCTCGTGCGCCGGTTTGCGCGCTGGTCGCTCAACGGGCGCACCCGCTCGCCGTTCCTGTCGGATCTGCTCGCCAGCATCATCGCGTTGCCGGTGTTCCTGCTCGGCCTTTACGTGGTGTTGCAAGCGGCGGGCCTGACCAAGCTGGCCTTTTCCGTGGTCGGCGGGGCCGGCGTGATCGGGATCGTCATCGGCTTTGCCTTCCGCGACATCGCCGAGAACTTCCTCGCCTCGATCCTGCTGTCCGTGCGCCAGCCATTCAAGCGCGGCGATTTCATCTCTGTCGCGGGCCAGATGGGGCTGGTGCATTCGATGAACACACGCTCCACCGTGCTGGTTTCGCCATCGGGCAACCACATCCAGATCCCGAATGCCTCGGTGTTCAAGTCGATCATCGAGAATTTCACCGCCGTGCCCAACCGGCGCGAAGTGATCGACGTGGGGATCGGCTATGACGACGCGGTCAGCGACGCGCAGGCGATCATCAGCCGGATCCTGGCCGAGCAGGACGGTGTGCTGCACACGCCGGAACCGATGGTTCTGGCCGACAGTCTTGGCGTGTCGACCGTGAACATCAAGGTCTATTACTGGTTCGACGGCGCGTCGATTTCACCGCTGAAACTCAAATCGCTGCTGATCCAGCGGATCAAGCAGGGACTGACCGATGCCGGGCTGTCCATGCCCGCCGACATCCATGAACTGGTCTTCCCGCAAGGCATCCCCGGGGTCGAGGCCAAGGTCGCCCTTGGACAGGAAAAGCCGCAGGCACCGCCGCGCCCCACCACCGAACCGGCCGCCCCGCGCGAGCAGATCGCCGCCGATGCGGATGAGGATCTCAAGAACGAGAGCGACCTGCTCGAAGAACAGCTCGCCGCGCCGATCGAAGGGGATGCCGATCACGACCTTCTCGGCTCCTGAAAACCACGCCACGGGTCCCGCAGCGCCGGAACGGCCCCCGCTCGCAACCGCACGAGAGCGATGCGGAAACGCGGCGCCACAAACCGCGCCGGTCGGAAAGGACCGCCGCGGCGCAGGCATCGGTCCGGGCGCGCCTCCGCAGAACTTGCACCCAAGGCACGTTTTGCACCGAATTGGGTCTTGCAATCGCGCAGCGCTCTTTGTATCCCGCCTGCCAGTGCCGCCTTAGCTCAGTTGGTTAGAGCGCTAGATTGTGGATCTAGAGGTCCCCCGTTCAAACCGGGGAGGCGGTACCACTCTCCCCCAAGTCGATACATCGCTGACACGCGGCGCCCGTGCCCGGCAGGCTGGTGGCACGCAAGCCGCTCCTGACGACAGGCAACGCGGCCCTTCAGATGCGGCGGACACGGTTGCCCGGGTTTTCGAAGGGCAATGGGCCTGATCGACCGTGCCTCGCAGGGAGACCGGGCGCGGCCCCTCGGAGGCGTCGGATACGGATGCCCGCCGTGCCAAAGGGCCTTGGCCCGGAGTGAGGGACGGCGCGTGAGCGGCGCGGCACGCGCGACCCGCCTGAGGCGGCGCGCCTGCAAGTCCCTGTCGTGTCATGCTACAGGGTTACGGACTAGTGTTGCTGCACCATGTTCTGACCAAAATGAAACACCGGCTCGGATTTTTCGAGCGTCCAGCCGGTCTGCGCATAAAGATGCCCGGCGGCGTCATGCGACTCGTGGGTCCAGAGCACCATGCGGCTGTAGCCCTTGTCGCGGGCAAACTGCATCACCGCGTCGAGCAGACGGCGGCCGAGGCCAAGCCCACGCGCTTCCGGCACAAGATAGAAAAGCCGCAATTGCGCCGTATCCGCATCGCGCTGCACACAGAATACGCTCCCGAGACGGCGCGGCGGGTTGCAGGACGCATCCCGCGCGATGATCGCGATTTCGCGCGCCGGGTCGTGGTCTTTCGCGAAAGCGTCGAGGATCTCTCCCACAAGGGTGCCGAAGCTGTCGTCGAACCCGTCGCTTTGTGCGTAGCTGTTCCTGTGCTCCTCGAGCAGCCATTCAAAATCATCGGCGCGATGTGTCTCGAGAATCGGGGTCATGCCCCAGCTTTGCCGCAGCACCCTTGCAAATCAAGCGTGACACGGCTACGTCGCGCTCTCACGAGCGCAGCGAGGAGAGCGCAATGGGCATCAATGACGAACGCGACATAGAGGCCAATCTGCAAATCGGTCCGACCGATCAAGGCATGATCCGCCTGTTCATCTCCGGTGACGGCATCGAGATCCCGATGGATTTTGATCCTGAAGAGGCGGACGAAATCGCCGAAGAGATCCGCGCCGCCGCGGCCGCGGCACGCAAGCTGCGCAAGCGACGCTAAACGACGCGCGCTGCGGACAATCCCCTGCAGGGGCACGCGGTTTCAAGCAACGGCATGCCGCGCAAAACGGCTCGGCCTAACCCCAGCCAAGGGCGGCATCCGGATCGCGCAAGCTCTGGAGCCGACGCGCCGCATGGATGGCAAAAACGCGGGTGAGCTTTGTGCGGCGGGCCGCTGCGAGCTTGCTTTCCGGCGCCATGCGCACAATTTCCGCGTCATAGCCGTCAGCGATCAGCAGCCCGGTCTCATCCGGCAGCAACTCGGTAGGAAAATCCTGATCCACCGCCCAGAAATAGCGGTCGCACCAGTCCAGATAGCCCTGCCACTTCGCATCCGACTGGAAATCGGTGCGCGACGACTTGCACTCGACCACCCAGATCTCTCCCTTTGGCCCGAGCGCCATCACATCGACCCGCAGGCCCTTGTCCGGCACCAATTCTTCGACGGTCACAAAACCGTGGCTGGCAAGGTGACGGCACACACCGCGCGCCAATATCTGTCCGGGCATCAAGCTGTCTCGCATCGCAAAAATATGAACAAAACGGAAACAGATTGCAAGTGCCGCCGCAGGAAGGGTTCCAA
Organism: Cognatishimia sp. F0-27; assembly: GCF_020667845.1. GTDB lineage: Bacteria > Pseudomonadota > Alphaproteobacteria > Rhodobacterales > Rhodobacteraceae > JAFMPQ01. Next base: position 44,848 of record NZ_JAFMPQ010000024.1, on the reverse strand, counting down.
ACCGGCCCCATGTGCCTAGATTGAGCGGGCAATCACAGGAGAGCCCGCCATGGCAGACCGCCCCACCCTGACCCGCGCCGAAGCGCGCGGCGTGCGCCATGCGCGCGAGCTCGAAAGCCATATCGCCTGGCTGGAGACGTTTTCCGGCACGGCGCTCGGGGTGCTTGCGGTGGCCTCGGGGATATACACCTATCTCGGGGTCAGTTCGCTGCTGGATGAAAACGGCGCGATGTCGGTCTTTGCCGCAATTGCCTATTCGGTCGCGGTCTCTGTGGGGATCTTCGTCTTCTGGTCCTACATGCTGCGGCTCTATCCGGCGGTGCGCACCGCGCGGGCGCGGGTCGGACTGATGGCGACCATGGGCTTGGGCTCGCTGGCCATTGTCGCGATGTCCTCATGGCTCAACGCCGCCGCGCTGGCCGGATCGGCGGCGGTGGAGCAGCACCTTGCGCGCACGGTTCAGGAATATCAGGGGGCGCTGGAGCGCGCCCATGAGATTGCGCTCTCCGGTCAGGCGCTGGAGCGGGACGTCGCGCGGGTGCGCCAGAGTTTCGAGGATCTCTCCGAGCTTGAGGCGCAGGGCACGCTGTCCGGTCTGGCCGGGCGCGGCGCGGTATTCCGGGTGCTGCGGCAAAAATCGGCGGAGCTTGTGGCGCTCGAAACCCAGATCGCAGGACAGACCGAGCGCGTCGAGCGGGCATTCAGCGAAGGCAACGCGATCCTGTCGCGGATGCGGGCGCTCACAGTGGAACCCGGCGCGGTCGAGGCGCGGTCGGTCGAGTTCTCCGAATCAGCCGTGCGGCTTCAGGGGTTGATCACGCAATTGCGGCAGCTTTCGGTGGCGCAGCTTGTAGAGCGGGCCGCGCAGGATCTTGCCGCCTCCGTGGTGCTGCCAGAGCTGGACGGTCGGACGGCGGAAAGCCGCGACGATCAGGCCGCGACGATCAGCTCGGTGCTCGAAGTGCTGGCCAGCCGCGCAGCGACGCTCGAGAGCGCGGCACAAGCGGTGCAGGCCATGACACCGGTGGCCGATGTGACCTATACCCCGATCTCCTCTGCCGATGCCGTGATCCTCTACGCGCGCAACTTCGTGCCAAGCTGGGCCGGGGCCATCGCGATCGACCTGTTGCCGGCGGTGTTGGTCTTCATCCTGTCGATCACGCAATCCGCGATCCGCGAAGGGCGCGAGGGCGCATCGGTGGAAGACACGCTGACCCTTGCGGAACTGCGCGCGGCGCTATCGGCGCTTGGCGATGTGGAAGCGGCCCGTGCCAGCCTTCCTGACCTCGAACCGGATCCGCGCCCCGACACGGCCCGGGGCGATCCACGACCGGATGCCGAGTCCGAGACCGGCGGCCCGCAGGATGAGGCCTCGACAACGGAAACCGCCCGCGTGGCGGCTCTGAAAGGCAAATCCGCGTGAGGGCGCGCACCGTCAGCCGCGTTCTGGCCGCGGTGTTGATCTTTCAGCTTGGCATCGGCGCGCTTCTGGTGCTGGGCGACATGCGCATCGGCACGCCGCGCCTGCCCGGTCTGGGCCCCGACGCGCCCCGCCTTACAGAGCCTGTGCGGCCCGGCGATCAACGCCGTCTTTTTGCGCCTGAGCGCGACCGGCCCGCAACGCAGCCGCTGCGCGACCCCGGCCCCTTGCCCGACCGGCTGACCCTGACACGGGAGCAAGGCGCATGGCGGCTCGAAGGGGCGATCGCACCGGGTGACGCGGAGCGCATCCTGAGCCAGATCGACGCGGCGGACCCAGCGGTGGAGCGGCTGGTGCTGCAATCGCCGGGCGGCGCCGTGGACGAGGCCTTGCACCTTGGGCGCGCATTGCGCATCCGGGCCGTGACAACCGCGGTTCTGGCCGGCGAAATCTGTTACTCGGCCTGCCCTTACCTGCTCGCGGGCGGCGCGGTGCGCGATGTGGACCCGGACGCCTCTGTCGGGGTGCACCAGCACAGCTTTGGCGAAAACACGCTGCTGCCCGCCTTCCTCGCCGTGGAAGACATCCAGCGCGGTCAGGGCGAGGTGATGCGCTATCTCGACGCGATGGGCATTGACCCGCTGGTGATGCAGCATGCCCTGACCACCCCGGCGGATGAGATCTACATCCTCCTGCCTGAAGAGCTGGAGCGCTATGGCTTTGTCACAGAGGACGGCTGAGACTTGCAAAGCGCGCGGCGGCACGCCCCTGCCCCTTTTTGCCCTGTCCAGCCGGTCTTTTCCCGTTCAGCCCCTTGCCGGACCGCCCCTGCCGCAATATCTGCCTGAGAGGCGGGTTCTGCACTCTCCGTGAAATGGGTTCATTCCGGTGGCCTTAAGCAAATCCGAGGGAGCTGGCTCTGGCTTGACCGTGGTCTCGCTACCTGGCGCCCACCTGTAATTACAGGTCCTCGGGAATGCAAAACCCTCACGTTTGGCGTGGTTCCCGCCGCTACACCGCCTTTTCCGACCTGACGACCGGGCCATGTGAGCAGGACGCGCGCGCGGCCAAACCTGCTCCCGCGCCAAGGGGCTGGGCAATCTCTACCCCACAGGGCGCGCAGGAGTGGTCTGTGTCAGCCTGTGATGGAAAAGAGCGATTTGCGCCCCGCGCGCGGAATGCGGGTCGATCCGGGCACCACCGCACGGATCGGTTCCGCAAGGCCGGGACGCAGCCGACGCCGGCCACCGCCTCCCCCGGACCCGGCATTGTCCTGATCCTCGGACCCCATGCGCATGATCGCGATGGCGAATTGCACGCCCGCAAAAAGCACGCCGAAATGCACCCAGATCATCAACACGGCGAGCCAGCCGACATCGGAATGCGTCACCAGATACCAAAGCCGCGCCACGTCGAGATAGAGCAGCATTGCGGTGAACAGGGCCGCAATGCCAAAGCCGATGGCGCATTGCGAAATGTATAAACGGATGAGTTTGGGCATCGCCACGCTCCGGTTCTCACTGGTCCCCCGTAACGCGCCATTTAAGCCGCTCGGGCGTTCCGGCAAGGCCTCGCGCCCGCCGGTCGCGCGGGGAGGCGCTTCCGGATGCCGCGATCAGAACGCTTCGGGACGCGCCTCGCGTGCCATGTGATCGAGCACCGCGTTGACGAATTTCGGCTCCTTGCCCTCGGGAAAGAAGGCCCGTGCAACATCGACAAACTCGGAAATCACCACGCGCGGCGGTGTTTCGCCGCTCACAAGCTCGGCGCCCGCGGCGCGAAACAGCGCGCGCAATGTCGGGTCGATCCGGTCGATGGGCCATTTGGCCACCAGCGCGCGGTCGGTCATCTGGTCGATCTTGGCCTGCCAGCTCACGGCCTCTGTCAGCAGGGCAACAAACAGGTCGACATCACCATCCACAAGCGCCTCACCCTCCGGCGTCTCCGCCCCGAAACGAAAGTCAAGGAACTCGCGCTTGACCGCATCCACGCCCTGGCCCGATTGCTCCATCTGGAACAGCGCCTGCACGGCGTAGAGCCTTGATGCGCTTTTCATCTTGCGTTTGAGATTGCCGGAAACGGAAGTCATGCAGTGCCTGGTCCTTTTGCGTCGCCCGCGATCTGGAATTCGTCGCGCGCCGGTTGGAATCCCACGCCCTTGCGCGGAGCGCCCCACTTACGGGTCAACGCGATCAGGTGCAACGCTGCCGCCGCCGCGCCGCCGCCTTTGTTTTGTTCATCGACCGCGGCGCGCACACGCGCCTGCTCATAGGTCTCGACCGTCAGGATCCCGTTGCCGATGCACAGCCCCTGAAGACCCAGCAAGGTGATGCCGCGCGAGCTGTCGTTGCAAACGGTGTCGTAATGGGTGGTCTCGCCGCGAATGACGCAGCCCAGCGCAACGTAGCCATCAAAATTCGACAACCGTTCGGCGATGCCGATGGCGGTCGGCACTTCAAGCGCACCGGGCACTTCGACGGTCTCATGCGTGCCACCGGCGGCTTCGATTTCCGCGCGCGCGCCAGCGACAAGCGCGTCGGCGATATCCTTGTAATACGGTGCCACGACGATGAGGATCTTGACCGGCTTGTCGAATTCCGGCCGGTCGAGCGTGTAATGGGTTTCCGATGAGGCCATCAGCCAAGCTCCGATATCTTGCGCGTTCCGACGATTTCCAGCCCGTAAGCTTCCAACCCGACCACCTTGGGCGTGGGCGAGTTGGTCAGCAGGATCAGCTCCGACAGACCGAGCGACGACAGGATTTGCGCGCCAAGCCCGTATTGGCGCAGCGTGCGCGGCGTCACCTCGTCGGACACATCCATCTTCATCGAGGTGTCCCGCAACAGCACAACCACGCCGCGCCCTTCGGCCGCGACCGCTTCCATGGCATGCTGAAACTCTGCCGCGCGGCCGGCCGGGCCGGTGCCCACCACATCGAGCATGGGGTCCATTGCGTGCATGCGCACCAAGACCGGCTCATCGCCAGACAGGTCGCCCTTGGTCAGAACGATATGCTCGTCGCCATGGGTTTCGTCGGTGTAGATCCGAAGATCCCACGCACCGCCAAATTCCGACCGGATTCGTTCCTGTTTGCGCACGCGCACAAGGTTGTCGTGACGGCGGCGATAGGAAATCAGGTCGGAGATCGTGCCGATCTTGAGCCCGTGACGCTGCGCAAAGGCAACCAGTTCGGGCAGGCGTGACATGGTGCCGTCCTCGTTCATGATCTCGCAGATCACGCCAGAGGGGTTGAGCCCCGCAAGCCGTGCCACATCAACCGCCGCTTCGGTGTGGCCCGCCCGGACCAGAACACCGCCATCGCGTGCGCGCAGCGGAAAGACATGGCCGGGTGTCGCGATGTCCTGCGCGCCCTTGGTGCCGTCAATGGCCACAGCCACGGTGCGCGCGCGGTCCGCCGCGGAGATGCCGGTGGTCACGCCTTCGCGCGCCTCGATGGAGATGGTGAAGGCGGTCTCGTGACGCGACGAGTTGTTCGTCGACATCAGTTGCAGCCCCAGCTCCCCGATCCGGCTGGACGTCATGGCAAGGCAGATCAGCCCGCGCCCGTAAAGCGCCATGAAGTTGATTGCATCCGGCGTGGCCCATTGCGCGGGGATCACCAGATCGCCTTCGTTTTCGCGGTCTTCGTGATCGACGAGGATGAACATGCGGCCGTTGCGCGCGTCCTCGATGATCTCCTCCACCGACGAGATCGCATCGCGCCAGTTTTCCTCGACCGGTCCGGGTGTTTCGAAATCGACCATGGGGCCTCCGTTTTCACTCAGGCGCGGGATAGGCGCTCCGCGCGCCAAAGGCCAGAGCAAAGGCGCGATTGCGACGCGGGGACGCTGTGCGCGGATGCGCAATGAACCGGCTGGGATGCCGGGATACGTGTGCCGGGCTGCGGGTTCCTGCGGGGCGGACATGTCAGGCCCGCGCAGCACCCCGCGCGCCCAAGTCCCGGCGACCGGTCAGTCGAAGATATCTTCCAGCGCGTCGAATGCCTCGCTCAGAAAGCGCTTGGCCAGCGATTTGCGCTTTTTCTTCTTCTTGCGGCGCGGATCGACGCGCTTGCGCTCCCAGTGCTCGTCGGGAACCGTCCGGCTGTTGCGCTGGGTGGCCGAGGATTTGACCGCGCCGCGCGGCCTGTCCGACACCGCGTCGGCGCGCAGCATCTTGAGATCATGCAGCGGCGCGCCACAAGATTGGCAGGACAGTTCGTGACTGTGCGTGCCTGTCAGCACCAGCGCGGCCCGGTGGCCGCAAAAACAACAGGTGGCGATCTTGGTTCCGTGCGGCACGGCATTCTCCCTTTGAACGTTCCCCTGATAAAGGCATCCTTGCCCTTGACTGCAACCCTGTCAGGGCCTTGGAGGCCGTGCGGCATAAAGAGCCACCGCGGCGGCATTGGAGACGTTGAGCGACCCGAAGGCCCCGACAAAATCGATCCGCACAAGCTGATCGACGCTGTCCTTGGTCTTGGCGCGCAGTCCCGGCCCCTCGGCGCCCAGCACCAGCGCCACCGGACGGTCGCGCTTGCCCTCCAGCGCCTCTTCGAGCGTCTGTTCGGCCTCGCCGTCGAGCCCAAGCACCAGATACCCCATGGCCTGAAGCGCGCGGATCGTATCGGCGAGGTTGCGTTCACGCAGGTAGGGTTGACGTTCCAGCGCGCCGGAAGCGGTCTTGGCCAGAGCCCCGGTTTCCGGCGCCGCGTGATGGCGCGTGCCGATCACCGCGCGTGCGCCAAACACCTCTGCAGAGCGCAGGATCGCTCCGACATTGTGCGGATCGGTCACCCGGTCGAGCAACACGAGCCGCGCCGGCCCCTCGCCGCCAATGGCCACGTCTTCGAGCCGTCCCCAGTTGAGCGGCCGGACCTCAAGCGCGGCGCCCTGATGCACCGAGCCTGCATCAATCGGTGCGCGGAACCGGCGGGGGTCGTTTATCTCCGGCGTCATCTCCGAGATGGCCACGGCGTCCTTGAGCTTTTCGGCCGCGTTGGGCGTCAGGATCAGGCGCAGCTTTTCCCGCGCCGGGTTCTCCAGCGCGTCACGCACCGCGTGCAGGCCGAACAGCCAGACGGTTTCCGCGGCAGACGCCCGCTTGGCGCGCTCCTTCTCGATCACCCATTTCGGTTTTTCGGCCATCTCGCCCCCCGGTTTCGCTATCACCTCATCCCACGCCAGGGCGCGCATCGGCAAGTCCCGACTTTACGATGAAAATTCCACCTTGACGCTTCTGCGGCCCTTTTGTAGAGACCCGCTCACGCCGTCTGGTACGGCACTCGGTGGGCGACAGGCCGCAAGGTGTGGCAGGGGACTGTAACTCCCTCGCGGAGACGCACGCTTGGTTCGATTCCAAGGTCGCCCACCATTCTCACTCCAGAAAACAACCGGACATCTGCGCGCATGGTATCGTCCCTACGTTGCCGCGCATTGCTGGATATTGCCGCCATTGAGACTTCTGGCATCGTCTCCATGCCCCGGTAATGCGCCGATAGCGTGGTGAATGTCTCTATGGGCGGATTTCGCCTGCGATCCCGAGCCGAGCGTCGCTGTTTTTCAGAGCGACGGAAAGCCGAGAACCCGGCGCTGATCTTTCCAATCCCGCGGGAGATGGAAGATTTCACGAAGATGCCGACCCGAGAGAGCTGAGGCTTGGCACCCCAGCAGGATTAACCTTGCCATATACGCGCCAAGCCGTGCGAGCGGGAGGCAGCGGCGAACAGAAACGGATCGCGCATTTTTTCGCTTTGGGTGACCTCTGCGACCGAGGCTGTCTGTCCTTCAAGGAGATCCGCCATCCAACGCCCCGCATCCGCGACAAGCGTGATCAGGTCCGCATTGCAGCGCGGCGCGCCGGACTTCGCGTGGAGGACGATGCTCCGATTGCGGCCTTGCCGCCAAGCCGACAGGGGAATGGTGACAGGTGGCGCCAGGATCGCGCGCTCGGTTAGATCTTCGAGCAACGGCGCAAGGTCGAGCGATATCGGCAGCTTTCATTCGCGCACATCAAGCCGATGGGCGAAGGACTCCATCGGTGTTTCTCCGTCATCTCTGGCGCGTTTGCTGTCTTGCGCTGCGATGGACGGCGCTCGCACGAGGGTCCGGCTCAGCGCCTCGGTATCGATGTCTGACGCTGAGAGAGCGGCGAGAACCGAGGTCCGGTTGGATCGCTGACTAGGTTTGGCATCGTGCACGATGGGCTTTAGCAAGGCGGCGGCAAGCCGGCGCTTCGCTCGTTCGTCGCATGCATCAGGCTTCGTAACGCAGTGGGGCCAATCCTCCATTGCGGTGACGATTTGGACTCAGGCTTCCGTCGCGAAATTTCGAACAAGACTGCGGTTTGGCTCCACCGTTGCGCCGCCATACGTCTGATGAACCGCTTGGACTCAATGTTGCATTCAATACTGTTGGAGTTCCGCGGCCTCTAGGACGCTAATCTGAGACTCCAGTGGCACCGATCGCCTTGATGGCCAGCCTTATGAACAGGTCCTGTTCCTCCGGTTCGAGACCCGCGAGTATCTCCGCCTGAAGGTCTTTTACGATCGGCAATATCTCGTCATAGGTCTTTCCACCGTCTTTTGTGAGCCTGACCTCTCGGGCGCGCCGATCCGATTTGCTGACGGACCTCTCGACAAAGCCCTTGTGTTCTAACCGGTCGATGACGCCACCGATTGTCGCCTTGTCGTACGCAATTCTTGCCGCAACACTTGCCTGGTCCAGTCCAGGGTTTGCACGAATGGCGTCGAGTGCAGCAAACTGAACCGGTGTGAGGTCGTATCCTGCCGCTTGCATGCGATGCATGAACACTTGAGTCGACAACTGGTTCAACCGGCGGATTAGGTGCCCGGCCATGCCAAAGACGTTCATAGCAGAGTTCCCGACTGTGTGTTTCGGTTCCGGCCATTTCGTTGATACACCTGAAAAGGTATGCATACATACCTTTTCTCATGCGATATAGTAAGTACAAATACTATAGCCAGACCCCGGCATGAACTCAGGAGAAATTGATGCAGTACTATGTGGACGGATTCAGACCCGGCGATCCGGACGTCAAGGCCCCTGCCCCGGGTCGAGAGCAGCCACATGGCGGTGCTGTGCCTGCAACCGTTGACGTCCTGATTGCCGGCTGCGGACCTGCCGGGCTTTGCCTTGCGGCGCAGCTGGCGGGCTTTCCCGAGATCACAACGATGATTGTCGAGCCCAAGCATGGCCCGATGGAAAAGGGCCAAGCCGATGGCGTGAGCATACGGTCGATGGAAATGTTCCAAGCCTTTGGTTTTGCCGACATCGTGAAGCGCGAGGCCTACTGGGTGAACCAGACGACCTTCTGGAGGCCCGACCCCATGAACACGCGCCACATCACGCGTGTCGGGATCGCGCAGGACGTGGCGGATGACCAATCCGAGATGCCGCATACCATCGTCAATCAGGCGCGCGTTCACCAGCTGTTTCTCGATGTGATGAAGAAGTCCCCAACCCGGCTGGAGCCGCACTACGGGTTGCGGGTCGTGGATCTCAAGGTCAACACGCGCACACAGGATCACCCCGTCACTGTGACATTGGAACGCGTTCAGGCGGATGGAAGCCCGGGTGACACCATGTCCGTGCGTGCGAATTATGTTGTTGGGTGCGACGGGGCGCGCAGCACGGTGCGCAAGGCAATTGGCGGCAAACTTCATGGCGACGCGGCGCATCAGGCATGGGGCGTGATGGACATACTTGCGAATTCGGATTTCCCGGATCTGCGCCGCAAATGCCTGATCCAATCCGCCAAGGAAGGGAACGTGCTGATCATTCCACGCGAAGGTGGCTATCTGTTTCGCATGTATGTCGAGCTGGACAAGCTCAACCCCGACGAACGCGTCGCGAACCGGAACCTGACCTCCGACCACATCATTGCCGCCGCAAACCGGATCATGCGCCCTTACACAATCGACGTGAAAGAGGTGGTCTGGTGGTCGATCTACGAGATCGGGCACAGATTGACCGACAAGTTCGACGACGTGCCCGAAGGCGAGACGGCCACGCGCACCCCGAGGGTTTTCACCGCCGGGGACGCCTGCCACACCCACAGCCCGAAAGCCGGTCAGGGGATGAACGTCTCCATGGGGGACACCTTCAATCTTGGCTGGAAACTGGCCCATGTCCTTACGGGCCGCGCGGATGCGAGTCTGCTGCACAGCTATTCCGCCGAACGGCTGGAAGAGGCCAAGCGGCTGGTCGAGACCGATCACAAATGGGCCCGCATCATGAGCGCACCACCGGGCGAATCCGAGTTGGACGGCACCGACACGCCACGCTTCCAGAAGCAGTTTATCGAGAACCTCGAATTCACGGGCGGGCTGGCTGTCCGATACGATCCGTCGCGCATCATCGCGGACTCCACCCATCAAGACCTTGCGGCGGGCCAGATCATTGGAAAACGCTTCCACTCCGCCCCGGTGCTGCGTCTGTCAGACGCCAAGCCCTTACACCTCGGTCACGTGGCCGAGGCGGACGGACGATGGCGCCTCTATGCCTTTGCCGGTCAGCATGACGTGGGTGCCAAGGGCGGCGCCGTCGAACGGCTTTGCAACTGGCTGGAAAACGACCCTGCCTCGCCCGTTCAGCGGTTCACGCGCAAGGACGAAGACATGGACGCCCTGTTCGACCTGCGCGCGGTCTTCCAACAGGACTTCAAGTCTTTGAACTACGAGGACATGCCTTCGCTTCTTCGGCCTGCGAAAGGGCGCTACGGGTTGCGCGATTTCGAGAAAGTCTTCTGTGTCGATCATAAGTTGGGCCATGACATTTATGACATGCGCGGGTTCGACCGCGCGAGCGGGTGTCTGATCATCGTGCGTCCCGATCAGTATGTCGCGCATGTCCTGCCATTGAGTGCATTCGACGCGCTATCTGCCTTCTTCAACGGAATACTTACGCCAGAAGCTCACCAATAGGCGGCCGAGGCTTTACATCGGCATTCTATCTTTCGGTAATTCTGGGCCTGTCGTCAGGTTACGTCTTCGACGCCGCTGCATCGACAGCAGCCAAGGCGGTCAAGTTCAAAAGCCCGCGCACGCCGACGGATCGAGACGCAATCCGGATAGGCGCTGCGGCACCGATCAGAGTCGGTCCTGAAGACACCCCGTTTCCCATTTCACGCAGCAGATTCAATATGATATGCGCCGCATCCGCATTGGGCATCACAAGAAGGTTGGCAGACCCCGTCAATGGCGAATGCGCGTAGGCACGGTAGGCGGTGCGCTCGATAGCGGGGATTTGGTCAGGTTGCTTGAAAACCAGACCGGGGAACGCGGTGGCGTCGCTGCCGTCTACCTTGAAGGCCGCACGCTGCCTCGCAAGGTGCGCGCGCTGATCGATTTCGCGGTTGACGACTTTGGAAATGCTGACGTGAAATAACCGCCGTAACCTGGCAAGAACTCTCGGAATGCCGAGCCATTATTCTTGGGCGGTGGCACAACGCCGTCGCACGCCCGTGGAGTGCGAAACGCCCGATCCGCTCAACGCTTTAACCAAGATCTTTCACTTGCCCGCCAAACCGTCTTTAGCACGAGAATGCACGATACAGCGCGATTAGAGCGTGAACATACTCTGCACAAAAGACCTCGTAACTCTCTGAAAATATGCCTTAATGCCACCATCTGTCAGTAGAAGCACTTGGCGCCAAGCGAAAGACTGGTCACACCCGGAGCGAAGACGCTCAGGCGCTCCTGAGAGCGGCCAGCCAGGCGCGCGTCATGCCATCTTTCGGTGCCGTGGCCTGCCCTGATCTGGCCTGCACCGGCGCATCAATCACGGGAGACTCGAAGCGGCCGAAAATACATTCCTTTATTGACATACATCAACAAAAACCACTGCCGCGGGTGACAGAATTTCCTCGGGCCAAGGCGATTTTCCTCGGTCCCGGAACACCAGCAAGGAGCCCAGCATGAGCCGTTACCTGCAATCCATTGGCCCCAACAGTTCTCTGTTTACCGGCGACGGTCGCGGTGCGGCAGGCCAGTATTACGGCGATCTCGCCACCTTGCCCGATGGCCGCTCCGTCGCGGTCTGGAGCGTCGCGAATTCCGATACAAATGTCGACGAGATCTGGGGACGGATCCTTGCCGCCGACGGGACCCCGCGTGGCGCGGCGTTCCGGATCGATGAGGGCGTGTTCCGCCCAGATGGCAGCGGTCTCGACCAGTTGCAGCCCTCCGTCACTGCCCGGGCGGATGGCGGTTTCATGGTCGCGTGGACCACCTACGAATACAATGCCGGATACATGGAGGGCCGCAACGTCAAGGCCCGACAATACGACCTCGACGGCAACCCGGCCACCGATGCCTATACGGCGGTCTTCGGCGGCACGATCGACAATGTCGATCACTCCAGCGTCGAGGCCGATCCCGAGCTGACCCTCCTATCGGACGGCCGGATTGCCATGAGCTACCAAGTGCGCGACGTGCTGATGCTGCAGCTTTACGAGGCTGATGGTCTGACGCAAAGCGGTCGGGCGCTGCGGCTCAACACGGACACGGCCACATGGACGTCGCGCGCCGATATCGGGACGCTCGCCGATGGCAGCATTGTTGCGGTCTGGGAAGCCTACGACGCCGACGGGCGCGGCATCAAGGCGCGGATTTTCGATGCAGATGGCAATGAGACCCGGGCGGAATTCACCGTCAACGCCAACACGATGTGGGATCAGAGCTACCCGGCGGTCGCGCCGCTCGAAACCGGCGGGTTCGTCGTGATCTGGAGCAGTTCCTGGAACGAAACCGCCAACAGAAGCGGCACAAATGCGCTCGGACGGATTTTTGACTCCACCGGCGACGCGGTCGGCGATGAGTTCACGCTGGCCGACGATCTTGTCAACGCCTCCAGGGAAAGGTTTGGCGGGATCTACGCGCAAAGCGTCGCTGCTTTGCCGGATGGCGGATTTGTGTCTGCCTTTGTCGAGGCGACGGGCCTCCCGATCCAGAATCAGGATATCTCGCTCCAACGTTTTGACGGATTGGGCAACGAGCTTGGCGAGCGGATCACGGTCAACACCGTGACCGATGGCGCACAGGTCCACCCGCAAGTGCAGACCAACGCCGATGGCACCGTGGTGGTCACGTGGTATTCCTATTTCGAGCAGACCGACGGCGCGCTGTCGCGCGGCTACGCGGTGGCCCAGATCGGCGGCGACGGCACAAGCGAAGATGATTTCATCGTGCTGGAAGACAGCGCGCAGACCGTCAATCTCGGCGGTGGCAATGACTGGCTGCAAGGCGGGACCGGCCACGATACCGTTTCGGGCGGGATCGGGTTCGACACGATCGACGGCGGCGCGGGCGACGATGTGCTGTCGGGCATCAACGGGTTCGACCTGCTGTCCGGTGGCGAAGGGAATGACCTCCTGCGCGGCAATTTCGGCAATGACACGCTCGATGGCGGAGACGGGAACGACACGCTCGAAGGCGGGCTCGGGTTCGACAGCATGGATGGCGGCGCGGGAGACGATTCGCTGCAGGCTCGTGACGGGTTCGACACGCTGCTCGGCGGCGCGGGAGACGACACGCTGCAGGGCAACAACGGCAATGATATGCTCGATGGTGGCGCCGGAGACGATCTTCTTGAAGGCGGGCTTGGCGCGGACATGTTGGCGGGTGACGCGGATGACGACACGCTGCTTGGGGCCAACGGGTATGACAGGCTGGATGGCGGCGCAGGTGACGACGACCTTCAGGGCAATTTCGGCAACGACACCATGGATGGCGGCGCGGGGAACGACACGCTGTTTGGCGGGATCGGGGCCGACACCTTTGTTTACGCGCTCGGCGCGGACCGGATCGAGGATCTGCGCCCGGTGGATCATGTCGAGATCGATGCGGGGTTGCTGCGCGAGACACTGCCCGAACCGGACGACCTGCGCGGCTATGCCAGCCTCGATGCAGCCGGAAACCTGGTGCTCGATTTTGGCGGAGGCAACACGCTGACCTTTGCGGGGATCGACAGCGTGGAGACCATACTCGACGATGTCAGCTTCGTCTGACGCCGCCTTGTCCGGCGCGGCACAGGCCCGGGATCCGCGCGGCAGGTGTCTTGCAGCGCGGATTGCCTCCGCCCTGTATGATCCACGTGCCGCCCGCGTCGATGATGCGGGCGGCACCCGTCTCTCGGGCGCCGTTTCCGGCGATAGAGACCCCACCTATCGCAGGATGACCCGCGCGCAGGACGGCAGCTGTCACAGCGCGCATCACAGACGATAGATTGCTGTCATGTCTTCCGCTCGCCCCGTCTTTCGGCGGCACGAGGGGAACCGATGCCAAGCCTCGCAAGGCTTTCGTGACGAACGTCCGTTCCGCGCCACGGCCTCATTCCGACAGAACCTCGCGCAGCCCGTCGATGGCGATCAGAGCACCCTTGCCCGGTTCGCTCTCGATCCTGAGATCGAGCCCGAGCCTTGTGGCGAACCCCTCGACACTCGAGAGCCCCAGCCCATCGCCCTCGATCGCCTCCACGTCGCGTCCGCGCACATTTGTTTGGCGGATCCGGGCCAGTTCGTCGGCATCGAAGCCCGGCCCCGTGTCTTCGACCTCAAGAGCAACCGTGCCGTTCCCGATCCGGCGCGCACGCAGGGTGACGGAGCCAGAGTCCGTATATTTGACCGCGTTCGAGACGAGGTTCGAGAGGATCCGGATGATCGTGACCGCGTCGGTCAGCAAGGCGATATCCGTCGGTTCCGCGGTGATCGAGAGCCCCTTCTGCCGCGCTTCCTCCGAAAACATGCGCACCGCGTTCTGCAAGAGAACCTCCGCGGGCACGGGCTCCATCTCAGGGGCCGGATCGTGGTAGGCGCCGTCATCTTCGCTCACGTCGTCCGGGCGCGACTCCGCGACCGTCGCATTGAGAACAGAGCGGAGGTAGTCGAGGCTGGCGCGGAGCGTCTCCCCGAGTTCGGGATCCTTGCGCTCCACATCCCCAAGAGCGAGGTGGAGCGACGTGAGCGGCTGGCGCAGATCGTGCCCCGTCAGGGCGAGCCGCTCGCGATGGGTTTCGGCGAGCGCGCGCGTGCGGTCGAGATCCTTGCGCGATTGCAAAAGCCGCTCGGCCAGTTCTGCGCGCGCGGCAGTCGCCTTGAGTTCCAGACCCCGCGCACGATCGCGTTCATGACGCAGCCCATAGGTCTGCATCGCCATCGCGGCTGCGAAGATGAGCGCATCGGCAAGCAGGATATACTGCGCGAGGATCACGTCATCGTCGAAGCCTTCGAACAGGTCTTCCCCACTCCCGACGAGAACCATGCCGCCCACGAGGACGACCGCGCCCAGCGCGAACAACCTGCCACCGGTCACACCCCGCCGCAAAACGAGGACCGCCACGCTCAACACGCACAGATACCAAAGCGCCGACACGAGCGCGGCGGCGAGTTGCGGCAGCGACGCAAACGGGTCCTCGAAGAGCGGGTCGAGTTCGAACCCCACGTCGTGGTAACGCAGCACCCCGCCCACACCGCCGAACAGCGCGCTCGCCGCGCCCGCGCCGATAAGCGTGAGCAGCGCCACCCATCCAAGCCGGACGAGCCATTGGTCAGCCTTTCCCCGCCGACCGCCATCGCCCAGGAAGGCCGCCATGAAGAAGAAATGCGCCGCGATCTGGGCGGCCTCGAGCAACTTGTCGAGCGCCCCCACAACCAATACCGGATTGCCCGGAACCAAGACGTTGAAATAGCCTTCGTTCGACGCCGCAGCGAGTGTGGCCGCGCCGAAATAGACCGCGTAGCGGCGCGCAGGCGCCGATTGGAGAAGACCGGCAAAGGCAACGAAGAAGGCAAACAAAAGCGCGGATGCACCGAGCAACGCGCCAAATCCGTGGGCGCGGGCCAGAAGCCTCGCGTCGAAGTCGCTCTCGGGACGCAGGACAGGGTCGGCATCGGCGAGATCGGCCGGCTCCGCGATCTCTGCGAAAAGATCGGCCCGAGCCCCCGGCAAGAGCGTGATCGGCATGGAGGCCATCCAGCGTCCCGCCGTCAGGGCCGGACGCCCTGCCGTTCCGGGCATGGCAAGAATGCTGCGCTCCGTCCCGTCCTGCGCGAGCACGAAGCGGTAGCCGGCGCCGAAGGTGTCCTCAAAATCAACGCGGAACAGCGCGGTCTCCGGCCCATCGTTCGTGAGCCGCATGCAGGCCCAGCTTCCCGGGTCAGGCGGCGCCCCGTCCAGAAGCGGCGCCACCGCGCTCTCCGGACAGGACGGGCCCGGACCTGGCACACGGGCCATGAAGAGAAAGAGGTTTTCCACCGTCTCGCCCGGAACGACGGTCAGCTCCGGACGCCAATCCGGGGTAAAGACGAGCGCAGCGCGCGTGTCATCATCGTCGTCATCGTCGTCTGCAAGGGCTTGATCGACCGTCAGCAGCAAGGCAACAAGACATAGGCAAAGCCTGAGCCCGTTCTTGAAGTGGATATGCCATGTCCGAAACATCGCCCGCCTCTCGCGTCGTCATCGCCGACGATCATGCACTTGTCCGCAACGGATTGAAGGCAATTCTCTTGCAGATGGGCGGGATAGAGGTGGTGGGCGAGGCCGAGAACGGGCTCGAGGCCATCGCGCTCGCGAAATCCCTTCGCCCAGACCTGATTCTTCTCGACAGCGGGATGCCGCTTTCACGCGGTATGGAGGCCTATGGTGAAATCCGGCGTTGGTCGCCGGAGACCAAGATTGCCGTGGTGACGGGCTTCAACGCGACGGGCACGCTCGCGGACTGGATCGCGGCGGGTGTTGAGGGGCTCTTCTTGAAATCCTCACCACCCGAGGAAATGGCGGAAGGCTTCGCGATGATCCTTGCCGGTGAGGGCTATGTTGCCAAGGAGGTCCGCGACCGTCTCGAGCGCGACGCAGGCTCGGTCGAGCTTTCTCCGCGTGAGCGGCAGGTGCTGCATCTGGTGGCCGAAGGCTGCTCCAACGCCGCGATTGCAGAACGCCTCTCGATCAGTGCCAAGACCGTCGACAATCACCGCACCCGGCTGATGGCGAAGCTCGGCGTGAACTCGGTGGCGCAGCTTCTCTCCTACGCCCTGAAGAACGGGCTTCTGGACAGTTCGTCCCAGCTCTGACGCGGGCCGCGCGCGGCCGATCAGTGCATGTGACGCCGGTCGGGGCCTTTCCAGCCGGCGCTCAGACCAACATGGCTCAAACCGCGAGCGCCCAGACCAACGCCGCCGAAACCAACAGCGCGCGACCCTCCGTGGCCGTGCCAGTCGATGCATGCCGGTCCGTCACAGCTCACTGCGCCTCGGCTTTTGATAACCCACGACGCCAAAAAACGAGGTTTCTTGGCTCCACCCAAGGCCCTCCCACACCCAAGAAGTTCGCAAAACCATCATAATTTCAGCGCTCTAGAAGAATGCTACGGCGTAGCAAACCCAATTGAGGGATTTCCCTCATAACGCTGAGCCCGCATCTCTCGGTAGCTTTGTCTCAGGCAATCAAGACAAGCCCGCCGGACAAATCCGGCGCAACCCAGACAAAGGATCAGCCCCATGCTCGGCACCCTCTCCACCACCATCTCCCTCGCCACCTTCGCCCGCCAGGCCATGAACGAAGGCATCAACGCAGACAGCATCCTCGATGTGATCTTTCCGCCCGATGGCCGCGAGGACATCACGGCACTCGGCAACCAGATCAACTCTCTGCTTGAGAGCCAGAACGAACAGGGGCTCCTCTACCGTGTGATTGAAGCCAGCAACGAAAGCCGCAACGCCGCAAACCAGCTGGAAAACTACCCCGACGTTCAGAACAACGCCCGCTACATCGCCAACCAGGCCGATGCCGGCATGACAAATATCGTGGGTCTCGTGGACGGCATCTACAATGACCCGAACGCCACGCCCGGCGTCATCGAGGCGGCCACGGCTGCGATGATCCATTCAACCGTCACGCAACTGGCCTCCGCCGACCTGCTGCAGGAAGGCATGGTCGACCATGGCGGACACCGCCGCAAGTCGGTTCAAGACTCGCTCGAACAGGTGGTCGCGACGCTTGAGCGCTCCGAAGCCGCCTTCCGCGAGGCGACCGACGTGTCGGTCTCTGTCCGAGATACGGAGCCCGACCTCACCTCGAACGCTTTCGTTTCCCTCGGCATGTGGTTCTACGGGCTTGTCGCCAACCCGACCTATCACACTGAGATCCGAATCGACTCGAACCTCGACAGCGCGGTGGTCGATGCCGCGGTCGCGGATCTCTTCGGCGGCGCCGCCGTCCGCGTCAACGACAGCGGCCTCTTCCGCATGCCGATCGACACCAATGTCACCATCGACGGCCGCAGCTACGACATCTCGAACAATGATTGGGACCAGCAGGCGCTGGCCCGCACGGTCGCCGCCAAGATCGAGGATTTCGCCGTGAACGAGGCCGGCTTCGGCTACGGCCCCGGCTCGGTCCGGGCACTTGCGGAGGACCTGTCCGAACTGACC
Organism: Cognatishimia sp. F0-27; assembly: GCF_020667845.1. Taxonomy (GTDB): domain Bacteria; phylum Pseudomonadota; class Alphaproteobacteria; order Rhodobacterales; family Rhodobacteraceae; genus JAFMPQ01. The sequence goes on along the minus strand of NZ_JAFMPQ010000024.1, from coordinate 26,982 downwards.
GGCGGAGTCGCCAAGACACCCGAGAACAAGACCGAGTTTTCGGAAATTCAGACCACCAACTCCGATGACTACGTGGGCCTGCATCTCCTCGACAAGGCCCCGGTCAATGCCTACGAGGTCGACGGCAAAGGTGGCTCCGACTACCTCGCCGGGAGCGACTTCAGCGACGTGCTGAAAGGCGGCGCAGGCAACGATATCCTGACCGGCGGCGCAGGTGACGACACGCTCGAAGGCGGCACCGGTTCGGACGAGTTGCGCGGTGGGGCTGGCGCGGACACGTTCGATCTCGAAACCGTCGAGGTTCATCCGGCTGAGATCCAGGGACTTCAGGCCATCCTCAACCTCCTGCACAGCTTCCACGGCGCCCCGCGCCAGACGGTTGACGAGAACACCTTCGCCACCCCGGACGAGATCGCAGACTTCTTGAGCGGTGAAGACACGCTCCGCTTCAAGATCACCGATGGGGACACCGCCGCCGTTGCCAACCCCGACAACGCCTTCCTCGACGCCAGCGCGGCGGCCACCCTCGACGAAGCGCTCGCCATGCGGGACCACGACGACCGGGTGATCTTCTGGGACGACAAGGTCTATGTGGACACCGACCTGGCGGACGAACAGGGCCCGACGCTCACCGCCATCTTCGACGAAGGCACCCGGATCACCGCCTCGGATATCGACTTCATCTTCGCCTGATCCGCCTTGCCCCAAACAAGACACCGCCCGTTGCGAGACGGGCGGTGTTTCGTTGGGTTGGCCGGTGCTCGGCTGCCATCGGCGCAATCGGGCGGTGCCATGGCTTGTGCAGGCCGGGCACAACGCGCACCCTTTCTTGCCGCTCGGGTCGGTAGCGCTTGCCGCGAACGCCGCGACCTGCTCTCATCACGACGCACCGGGGTGGCGCGCTGCCCCGTCGTTTTCCATCAAGGGTTTGCCCATGCGCCTAAATGCAGCATTTGCGGTCCTGTGCTACACGGCCTTTGCCGCGACAAGTTCCGCGGCCGAGGAATTCGGCATCGAGGGCTCGGTTCAAGTCAACACCGTCTTTCAAATGCAACCCGAGATCTCCCATCTCGAAAACACCGTCGAAGCCGCGTTTGAGGCGTCGCGCGACGGGCTGAGCTTCGGGCTCGAACTTGCCTCGCTCGCCAACGATCCGATAGACAAGACAAGCCTCGATTTGGTTCTCGGCTATCGGCTCGAAGATCTGCGGGGCGGGGCCGAGATCGCGCTGAGCTACACCCGGTCCTATCTCGATCGGTCGGGCTGGGACGGGCACAAGACGAGCTTCGAGATGTCCGCGCCCATTGCGGACGGTCTCGACGCCAGCTTCGGGTTGGAGCACGATCTGACAGATCGCGCGCTGGAGGTGACGCTTGGCCTCGATTACGCCTCCGAGGGCCCGTGGAGTTTCGGGTTGCAGCTGGGCAAGACGAAACCAGACGCGACCCATTCGGGCGAGCTTTCCGCCAGCTACGAGATCAACGACCAGCTTGCAGTCGAATTGCTCTACGAGCATGGCGACGCCGATCCAAACCTTCTGACGGTCTCGCTGATCTACGGCTTCGGCTCCGGAAGCTGAGCCAACAAGGAAACGCCCCCGGACCACGCAGTATCGAAACAGCGGCGAGGATCACGGTTGGCAAGGATCAAAGCCGTGTCCCCCGACGGCCTCGACTCCACGGACAATCCTGTCTCAATAATCAAAACGCCGTGCAGCCCGCCGCGGTCGCGTCCGCTTCCATATGGTTTGGATGGAAATCGGCCGGTTCGAAGATGTCTCTTCTTGATCCCATCCGGTCCCTGCCTTCCCTGAAAACGCCGATCCGGGAAGTTCGACGACCGCAGCGATTTCAGATCGTTATGGCATAGCAGATCCCAGACCGAGCGGGGGCGCGCATCCCGGCACGCGATCGCGGCGTGCCCGTACCGCAAAGCAATCGAGGAGACCCACTCCCGGCACGACCCGCAACCCCGACGGCCCCATGGTGCAACACCGCAGGCCTCACGGCCCGTCAAGACTTCGCCACGGAGCCCGCACCATCACCTCAGCTTTGGCCCATGCTCGCTCAGCCGAGCGGACCACGCCGACCCTCAAACGCCTTGACCGCGATCCCCGCCGCTTCCAGCGCGCTGCGGGTCTGGCGCGCAATCTCCAATGCGGTGGCCCCGTCGCCGTGCAGACAGATCGTGTCAATCGCCGCCGGGATCGGATCGCCGCTTTCGGGCAGGATCGCGCCCGCCTGCACCATCTTCACGATACGCGGTGCCGCAATGGCAGCGTCATGGATCACCGCGCCGGGCAAGGACCGGTCCACCAGCGTCGCATCCGCATTATAGGCCCGGTCGGCAAAGATCTCTCCCGCCCAGAGACAACCGAGGTTTTCCACCGCGCGCTGCTGGGCCGTGGCGGCCAGCACCATGATGATGATCTCGGGCGCTACCTCCAGCGCCGCCTCGTAGCAGGCGCGCGCCATGGCTTCGTCTTCGGAACACATATTCGCCAGCGCGCCGTGCAACTTCAGGTGTCGCACCTCCGCGCCCACCGCCCTGGCCATGCCCAGAGCCGCGCCAAGCTGATACTGCACCAGATGGCGCAATGAGCGTTCCGGCAAGCTCACGCGCCTGCGTCCGAAACCCTGAAGATCGGCAAAGCCGGGATGCGCGCCGATGCCAACGCCATTGGCGCGCGCTTCGGCAAGCGTCGCGGCCATCACATCCGGGTCCCCCGCGTGAAAACCACAGGCGATGTTGGCCGAACTCACCACCTTGAGCAGCGCCGCGTCCTGTCCCATCACCCAGGGGCCGAAACTTTCGCCCATATCCGCGTTCAGATCCACTCGGTTCATGACAACTCCCTTCCGGCGGTGACGCCACTGATCAGCGTGTAGGACAACAGGTCCCTGATATCATGCGGATCGCGCACTAGAGGCCGCATCCGCTTGCGCAGCGCCTTGATATCGTTGCGATAAGAGGCCTCCGCCGCAAGCGCCTCCTCGCGGGTGACAAATCGGAAGGAAACCGCAACGCCCGGCGCGGTCTGTGCCACGCGCGGCAAATCGGCGGGGATCACCGTGCCGATCCGTGGATATCCGCCCGTGGTCTGGCATTCCGCCATCAGGATATAGGGGAAACCGTCGCCGGGGATCTGGATGTCGCCGGGCACGATTACCTCCGAAAGGATGGTCTGCCCCGCCGCAAGGCCAAACCCCGCGCCCTCCGGCACAAGCCGCACGCCCATGCGGTTGCCCCGCTGGTCGCGGGCGAAGCGCTCCGCACAGAAGCGCGCGCGTTCGCCTTTGGGGAACACCGCCGTCTGAAGGCTGGGCAGGATCCGCAACGCGCCGCCCTCCCAGCGCGGCGCAACATCCAGCACAAGACCGGTTTCCTTGCCCGTGTCCGCGCCAAGGGCCAGACTGTCGCCAGCGGCCAGCGCACGCCCGAGGCCCGCCGTCAGATGGGCGGATTGCGACCCGAGGATCTCGGGCTCCGCAAGACCGCCACCGATGCTGAGATAGCCATAGACCCCCGCTGTCGCTCCGCCGATCTCCAGCACCGCACCGGCCGGCACGCTGTGACTGGCGTGCCAGACAAGCGCTGTGCCATCGACGCTGGCGCGCATCGGCGCACCGGTCAGCGCGATCCGCAGCGGGGCGTTGGCCCGGAACCGCCCGCCGAACCCGGCCATTTCCAGCGCCGCGCCCACCGGCTGCCCCAGCAGGGCCGCCCCTTCATGCAGCGCGAGCCGGTCCATCGCTCCGCCGCGCGACAATCCCTGAGCAAGATAGCCGCTGCGGCCAAGGTCCTGCACCGTCACGCCGGGTCCACATGACAGGACATCGAGCATCGCGCTCATGACACGGCCTCCATTTCGATCCCGTCCTGCCCCGCCGCGCGCATGTTGGCAAAGGTTTCAGGTGCCACAGCCGGAAACTGCACGAGGTCACCCGGGCGCAGCAGGAAGGGCTCGTCCCGGCTGCGGTCAAAAAGCGTCGCCGCGGTCTGGCCCACATGCCGCCATCCGGTGGGCGCTGCGACGGAGAACAGCACGAACTGCCGGATGGCCAGAACCAGCGCTCCTGCGGGCACCTGCGGTGTCAGACCGGTTTGCCGGGGAATGTCCCAGCGCTCCGGCAGGGTGCCGAGATAGGGTTGGCCCGGCGCGAAACCGATGGCCGTCACCCGCACCTCCGCCTCCGAAAGCGCCTTGCGTGCCGCGTCGGGGCTTACGCCCGCCTCAGCGGCGGCTTCCTCGAATTGCGGAGCAAATGCGGTGTCATAGACGGTGGGGATCCGGATGCGCCGCCGGCCTTCGGGCAAGGGCGCCGCGAACCAGTCGCGCCCCATGAGCCGCGCGCGCAAAGCCTCTGCCAGCGCGTCCGGCGTCACCGCCAGCGGGTCGAACCGCAGAAAGGTCGAGACAAGCGAGGTCGAGACTTCCAGCGTGCCGGCCACCGGGTCCGATTCCAGCGCCGCGCGCAACGCAAGCGCCGCGCGGTTGGCCGGTTCGTTGAGGCTGTCGCCAAAGCGCACAAGCACCCCGTCGAGCCCGACATTCTCGATCCTCGGGAAGCCGTCTTCAAGGGACGCGGACGCGGTCATGGGCTGTGCTCTCCTGTCTGGGGCCGCGCTGTGCAGCGGTGCCACCCGTGCGCCATATCGGACCATGCGCGCCCCGGACTGTCCAGAAAACTGTTTTTATGGCAACGCATAAGCCAGATCGATAGCCCCGTCGCCGCCCGGGTCACACGCGGGACCTGCACCCGCCTTGCGTCCGCCCGGTCCGGATCGCGCGCAATGCGTGCCCTGCGCCCGCTGCGCTCCCCGACACGCACGCCGCGCGCGCAGGCGCATCTGGCGCGTCGCATGCCGCATGCTCTGTCCCGATTCGCGCAACACCGTCCACAAGCCCTGCCCCGCGCCGTGTGGGGCGTGATGCGCCCGCACAGAGCATGGCCCGCTTGGCCGCGAAAAACCTGTCCGGGCTTGCACGCCGAACCCCGACCTGCTCCCATCCCGACCCGCTCCCATCCCGGCGTGCCCCAGCCCACCGGCATCCCGGTCCCCCCGCGCTCTGTCCCACCCGCACCCGTCCCGTAGCGCGCGCCGGTGCTGCCATCAATCGCGGCCTTTGCGCACCAGCGCCAAGCAATCGTGACAGTCGTGGCGTCACGTCACCTTGTCACATGCCGCGCCTCCTTTATGCTTTGATCCATGAATCACGCCGCACCGCAGCACACCGGCGTTCCTGCCGCGCCTGACGGAACGGACGCCCACGTGACACTGATCACGCCGACCGCCCCCATGGCGACGCCGACCCATGGCGGCCGGGCGAAATGTCTGCAACGGCTGGTGCGGCTGGAGTTGCCGGTGCCGCGCACGGTCGCGCTGTCTTTCGAGACGGTTCATGCCATCGCCGCCGGTGACATGCCCGACATCAACGCGATCATGGCCGCGTTCGAGCCCGACAAGCTGCTTTGCGTGCGCCCGTCATCTGAGGATCCCGACTGGGGCGGACCCAGCGCGATCCTCAATATCGGCATGAACGACGCGCGCTATGCCACGCTGTGCGCGCGCATCGGCGAAGAAGGCGCAACGGATCTCTACCTGCGCTTCGTCGAAGCCTATGCCGTGCATGTGGCACGGCTCGACCCCGACAGTTTCGATGAAATCGACGCCCGCGGCGGAAGTGATGCGCTCTTTGCGGCGCTGTCCGCCTACGAGGACGAGGCCGAAGAGCCGTTCCCGCAGGACCCCGGAACGCAGCTCTCTGCGGTTCTGCGCTCCATGGCGCGCGCCTGGGAAGGCACCACTGCGCGACTGCTGCGCGAGGCCAAGGGCGCGCCGGTTGATGCGGGGCTTGGGCTGGTGGTGCAGGAAATGGCGCTCGGGATCGGCGCGGGGCATTGTGGATCGGGCGTGCTCCAGCTCGTCTCCTCGGAAACCGGCCTGCCCCAGATCACCGGACGGTATCTCAGCCAGAGCCAGGGGCGCGAAGCGCTCGAACAGGGACAGGCCAGCCTGTTTCTGACCCGGGATCCGCGCGGCCCCTCTCTGGAGGACGAAGCGCCCGAAGCCTTTGCCGCCCTCAAGACGCAGGCCGAGCTGATGCGGCGCAAGCTGCGCGAGGAAATGCAGATCGAATTCACCATCCAGAACGGCACGTTGCATATTCTGGACGGCGTGCGCGTCGAACGCTCCTCGCGCGCGGCACTGCGCATCGCCGTGCGGCTTGCCGAGGATGGCATCATCAGCCGCGAAGAGGCGGTGATGCGGATCGAACCGCGCGCCATTTCAGAGCTGCTGCACCGCCAGATCGCGCCCCGCGCGGCCCGCGACGTGATCGGCCGCGGCATCGCCGCCTCCCCCGGCGCCGCGCGCGGGCGGATCGTGTTTTCCTCCTCCGCCGCGCAGGCCTCCGCCGCACGCGACGAACCCTGCATCCTTGTCCGCCGCGAAACCTCTCCGGATGACATCCGCGGCATGCATGCCGCCGTGGGCGTGCTCACCGAACGGGGCGGAATCACCAGCCACGCCGCGGTGATCGGGCGCGGGCTGGGCCTGCCCTGTGTCGTCGGGGCCGCACGTATGGGGTTCCGGATGCGCGACGGGCTGTTGATCGCCGAGGATGGCCGGACCTTCCACGCGGGCGACGAAATCACCATCGACGGGACCAATGGCATGGTGCTCGCCGGCGCGCCGGACCTTGTCGAAGCCGCGCTTGACGATCAGTTCCAGACCCTGATGGCCTGGGCAGACGACGCGCGGGACATCGGCATTCGTGCCAATGCCGACACCCCCGCCGATGCCGCAACCGCGCGCAATTTCAACGCCGATGGCATTGGCCTGTGCCGCACCGAACACATGTTTTTCGAGGCTGACCGCCTGACCCCGATGCGCGAGATGATCTTCGCCGATGCCAGCGCGGATCGCAAAGCCGCTCTCGCCCGGCTTCTGCCCATGCAACGCGCCGATTTCACAGAGCTCTTCCAGCTGATGAAGGGTCACCCGGTGTGCATTCGCCTCTTCGACCCGCCGCTGCACGAATTCCTTCCCAACGACCGCGCCGGGCTGCGCGATCTGGCCGATGCGCTCGACCGCACCGTTTCGGACGTGACCCACCGGGTCGCGGCCTTGGGAGAATACAACCCGATGCTGGGCATGCGCGGCGTGCGGCTCGGCATCACCGTGCCGGAAATCTACGACATGCAGGCCCGCGCGATCTTCGAAGCGACACTCGATGCCTGCGGCGCGGACGACCCGCCCATCGTGCCGGAGATCATGCTCCCGCTGGTCTCGGCCAAGCGCGAGGTGGAACTGCTGCGGACCCGGGTCGACGCCGTTGCCGCCGCCGTGCGCGCCGAGCGTGGCCGGCCGCTCGAATACCGGCTTGGCGTGATGGTGGAAACGCCCCGCGCCTGCCTGCGCGCCGAGGAAATCGCCCAGCATTGCCACTTCCTGAGCTTTGGCACCAACGACCTGACACAGATGACCTATGGCCTGTCGCGTGACGATGCAGGGCGGTTCATGTCGGATTATGTCAGCCAGGGGGTCTTTGCCGAAGACCCGTTCCACGCGCTGGACGTGGACGGCGTGGGCGAACTGGTCACGATGGGCGTTGCCCGTGGCCGGGCCGGACGCCCGGGAATTACGCTGTCGATCTGTGGCGAGCACGGCGGTCACCCGGATTCCATTGCGTTTTGCCGCTCCGTCGGTATGGATTATGTCAGCTGTTCTCCGTTTCGCGTGCCGGTTGCCCGACTCGCGGCGGCGCAACTGGCGATTCGGGATGGCGGGAAATAATCCACAGCCCCAAGATTTTGCGTTTGACAATGCAAAAACCGCATTTGATTGCGATTTACCATATGACGCTTTTTCTATATCACATCGGCGGTCTTGGCCCCGGCTGCCACAATCGGCGCCCAGACATCGCTGCCACCACCGATGAGATGAGACATGTTGAGAATTGTGACTGTATGCCTTGCAGCCTTGTGCTTGAGCACGCCTGCATTTGCCGAAGGGTCGATAATGGCCAAGAACCTTATCGCCTATGAGAGCAAACAGCTGGGCACCGCAAAAGACGGACATCTCAACAATCTGGTGATCCCCGCAGCCTCGACGAGCCCGCGCAAGCTCCGGATGACCCGCGAGTGGATCGCAAAGCAGCCAATCGCCAAAGGGGGCGCAGAATGGCGCTGCCTTGCCGAGGCGTTGTATTTCGAGGCGCGCGGCGAAAGCGTGAAGGGCCAATTCGCGGTCGCCGAGGTCATTCTCAACCGCGTCAGAAGCGAGCGCTTCCCCGATACGGTCTGCGGCGTGATCAATCAGGGCACGGGCCGCAAATATGCCTGCCAGTTCACCTATACCTGCGATGGTGTGCCCGAACGCATCAATGAAAAGCGCGCGTGGAATCGCGTTGGCAAGATCGCCAAGGCCGTGCTGGACGGTCTCGCCCCGAAACAGACCGAAGGCGCCACGCATTACCACACAACCGCCGTGAGCCCGTCATGGGCGCGCAAATACACCCGCACCGCGCGCATCGACAGCCATATTTTCTATCGACACACTTGGCGGTCCGCAAAAGGCTGATTTAGGTGAAGATCGCGCCGTAAGCGTCTATAAACAATAGCTATAATCGACTCCGAATAACCCGCGACTCCCGCTTCTTTGGCAAGGGATCCGGCCCGTCCAGCCCCGCGCCTGCACACGCGGCGGACATCCCCCAGACCGTGCGCGCGCGGCCGTGCGCCGGCCCTCACAGGCACCTGAAAGGTCGCAAGGCGCGACCACGATGCCGGTTCCGGTGCTGGCAGGCTTGGCGCGAATGCCCTAGACAGGGGCGGACCCACGCCAACCACGGAGCCGTCATGGCCGATGACATTCGCCTTGCCTTTGCGCACCCCGCCGAGCGCGCCATTGCAACGGCCTCCGATGCGCCGCGCGACCGGATCTCCTTGCGCGACCACATCGTCGAGGCGGAAATTGGCGCGTTTCAGGCCGAACGCGGCAAGACGCAAAGACTGCGGTTCAATGTTGTTGTCGAGGTGCGCCCCGCCAGCAACGCGCTGGACGATGATGTGGACCGGATCCTGTCCTACGACCGGGTGACCGAGGCGATTGCCCACGAGCTTTCCGCCGAACGGCTCAATCTTCTCGAAACACTGTCCGAACGGATCGCGGAACGTATCCTGCTTGAACCGATGGCCATGCGCGCCTTTGTCCGCGTGGAAAAGCTCGATCGTGGCCCCGGCGCGCTCGGGGTCGAAATCGTGCGCACACGACGCGACTTTGCCGACCACCTCAACACGCTTGCTTCGGAGGTGGCGGTCGAGCGTCCCGCGCCCCGGCTCGTGTTGCTGTCGAACGCCGCCATCGCCGATCCCCGTCTTGGCGACTGGATCGACGCGCTGGCCGCAGCGGAGATGCCCGTGATCCTCTGCGTCGGCCTGCCAGACATCGCCCGCCCCCGCACCGGACATCGGATGACCCAGCGTCGTATTGACCTTCTGGCCATGGAACAGAATGGCTGGAGCCTTGCCGCGCGCGACGCACGCTGCAAGGTGGTCGGCAGCCGGACCGAACTCGACTGGGCGATGAAAAACGGCCAGATCAGCGTCTGGGCGCCGTCCAAGATCGTTCTCGACGCGGTGGACCCGCCTGCCGTGGCCACCGATGACGCCGTGTCGCTCACCGCGTGGTTTGCCGCGGAAATCGAGGCGCGCGAGATGATCGTTCTGGGCGACCCGGACCCTGCCTCACCCGGCGCAGCACCCGCCCGCGATCCGGGCTGCCCGATGCGGCACGTGCCGCTTGGTGCGCCCCTGGTCTGACGCGCGCTGTTCGCGGCGGCGCGCCGCCCTCGCTCCGCCCTTCCTGCGCCTGCCGCGCGTCGCACGGGACTGGAACACCGCCGCAGCCGCCGTGCGCCGCATCGCTGGTGCGCCCCATTCGCTGCTGCGCGTCATTCGCTGATGCGTCCCATGCGCTGGTGCGTCCCATACGCTGGTGCGCCCCATTCGTCGCCGCGCCCTGCATCGCCGCTGCGCCCCATGCCCCCCCCGCACCGCATCCTCCGGGCGCGGCATTCTCGGCACACCAGCTCACATCGCAAGAGCACCGCCTCCCATCGCACGTGGCCTCATCTTGCCCGCCCCGCGCATCACCCGCTTCCATCATTGACCCCGCTGCGCGGCGCGCGCCTGTCGCTCCGGTCGCAAAAATCGGACAATCCGAAACAATTCTCACAAGATCGGGCCGTTCAGGGCCCTTGCACCACGGCATATTGTGCGTCTTGCGCGTGGCAGCGGGCGGGAAAACGCTGGTGCCCCCCGCCAGACGGTTGATTTGCGCCGCCGAATTGGTCAATGCACCGGGCATGTCCGAGTATTACCGCCCCCTTGTGCGTCATCACCGCCCACGCCCCGCCAACGCGCTTCCCGTCGCCGGTGGCACGGGCTGGTTTACCGAGGCGGTGCTGCATACCCGCCATAGCGAGCCGCGGACGGTGACGCTCTCTGAAATCCCCAAGGAAGTCCGCGACCGGCTCAGCGCCCCGCGCGCCCCCATGGCCGGGCTCACCTTTTCCGAGCCGCGGCTGATGGGCATCCTCAACGTTACTCCCGACAGCTTCTCCGACGGTGGGCAGCACCACGGCGCAGCCCGCGCGCTCTCCCATGCCCGCCAGCTTCAGGCCGAGGGCGCCCATATTGTCGATGTCGGTGGCGAGAGCACCCGCCCGGGCGCAAAACCCGTGCCCGCGGAGGCGGAAATCGCCCGGATCCAACCGGTGATCAGCGCGGTCAGCCGCGCGCTCGCAATCCCGGTCTCCATCGATACGCGCAAATCCTCCGTCGCCGAGGTCGCCGTGCGCGAAGGCGCTGCACTGGTGAACGACATTTCCGGCTTCACCTACGACCCCATGCTGGCGCGCTATTGCGCGCGCGATATGCTGCCGGTCTGCGTGATGCATGCGCGCGGCGATCCGCAGACCATGCAGGACAACCCGCAATACGACGACCTTCTGCTCGACATCTACGATTTCCTCGATGCCCAGATCCATGCGCTCGAAGCCCTCGGCCTGCCGCGCAGCCAGATCATGGTCGATCCCGGCATCGGCTTTGGCAAGAACATCACGCATAATCTCGCCTTGCTGCAAAACCTGTCGCTCTTTCACGGGCTTGGCTGCGTGCTGCTGGTGGGTGCGTCCCGCAAGGGCTTCATAGGGAAGATCTCCGGCGCCAACCCCGCCGGCGTGCGGGTCCACGGCTCCGTGGCCGTTGCGCTGGCCGCCGTCCAACAAGGTGCGCATGTGCTGCGCGTGCATGACGTTCTGGCCACGGCTCAAGCGCTGTCGCTGTGGAACGCGGTCACAAATGGCCACTGGCAGGAAGACGACGCATGATGAGCCCCCCTGTTCCGCGGTTGTCCCGGCACGCTCGGCGCCTGTGCGTATGGACCGGCCCTGCCAACCGGACGGCCTTTGCGCTGCGCGCCGCCGCCAGCCCCACGACCGTGCATCCCTGAAGGAGAGCAAACACAATGGACCGCAATCTCTTTGGCACCGATGGCGTGCGCGGCATCGCAAACGCCTTCCCGATGACCGCCGAAATGGCGCTGATGCTCGGCGCTGCGGTCGGGCGCCACTTCCGGCGGGAACATCAAGGGGTGCACCGGGTGGTGATCGGCAAGGACACGCGGCTTTCCGGCTACATGTTCGAAAATGCGCTCACCGCGGGGCTGACCTCCACCGGCATGAACGTGCTGCTTCTCGGGCCGGTGCCGACGCCGGCGGTCGGCTTGCTCACGCCGTCGATGCGCGCCGATCTGGGGATCATGATCTCCGCCAGCCACAATCCGGCGCAGGACAACGGAATCAAGTTCTTCGGCCCGGACGGGTTCAAGCTCTCCGACGCCGTCGAGGCCCGGATCGAAGCGCTCGTGGATGAAGGTCCGCGCCCGGCCCGACCGGAAAACATCGGCCGCGCGAAACGGATCGACGACGGGCGGTTCCGCTATCAGGAGCGGGTTAAGTCGACGCTGCCGAAGGGTCTGCGGCTCGACAAGCTCAAGGTGGTGGTCGATTGCGCCAATGGCGCCGCCTACAAGACCGCGCCGGAAGTGCTCTGGGAACTGGGCGCGGAAGTCATTCCGATCGGCGTTGCGCCGGACGGGATGAACATCAACGCCGATTGCGGATCGACCAAGCCGCGCATCGCCGCCGAAACCGTGGTCGCGCATGGCGCGCATGTGGGGATCTGCCTTGATGGCGACGCGGACCGCATCATCCTGATCGACGAGACCGGGCGCATCGCCGATGGCGACCAGATCATGGCCCTGATGGCCGATCGCTGGGCCTCCGAGGCGCGGTTGCAGGGCGACACGCTGGTGGCCACGGTGATGTCGAATCTCGGGCTGGAGCGCTATCTTGCGGCACGCGGTCTGCATCTCGAACGCACACAGGTCGGCGACCGCTATGTGGTGGAGACCATGCGGCGCAAGGGCTTCAACCTCGGGGGCGAGCAGTCGGGGCATATCGTGATGACTGATTACGCCACGACCGGCGACGGTTTGATGGCCGGGATGCAGTTCCTTGCCGAGATGGTGCGCAGCGGCAAGCCCGCCTCGGAACTGACCCGAATCTTCGAAACCGTGCCGCAGATGCTCAAGAACGTGAGGTTCGCAGCCGGGGAGACCCCGCTCGACGCCCCGCCCGTGCAAGCGGCAATTGCGCAGGCCGAGGCAGAGCTTGAGGGCAAGGGCCGGTTGCTGATCCGCAAATCCGGCACAGAGCCGCTGATCCGGGTGATGGCGGAATGCGAGGATGAGGGCCTTCTTGCAACCGTGGTGGACGGGATCGTCGCCGAGGTGGAGGCCGTCTCCACCGCTGCAAACGCCTGACGCGCGCAAAGGCTGACAAAAGGCACAGCGACGCCCGCCCTGACGCGCGCGGGAACGGGCCTCACCGCTCTTCGCAAGGCCCGTCGCGGGACCCGTGGCAAGGCCCGTCCCGGGCCCCGTCGCAGGGCTCGTCGCGGGGCATGGGCCGCGCGGTCAAGCACCAAACCCGTCCGCGCCCTGATCGCAACCAACCGGCGGCCCGGTGCCGCATACGGCAAGACAAACGCGGCAAAACCCGCCTCCCCGCGCACGGCCAAGATCCGCGCCGGTCCGGCGGATTCGCGACAAGGGCAAGTCACAGACCGGCTTTGGGCATCCTCTCACGGCTGGGATTGTGGGGAGGCTTGCCGTCTGGCCTGTCAGCCTTCCCGTGGTCCGGGGCCCGGCACTGCCGTCGTGCAGTTGGCGCTCACCTGTCCTGTGCCGCGCGGATCAGCCTTCCCGATACGCTGCGCGGCGGCCCGGACATAAACGAGCGCCCGTCCATTGCATGGCCCTTTCGCATGGCGCTCCGGTGCCGCGATCAGCGCCGCCGCACGCGGCGGAATGGCCCCGTCATCCAGGCCCAGGCTCCCGCCAGAAAGGCCACCAGCGCCCAAAGCCCCGCCCAACCCGCAAGGAACCCGGTCCCGGCAAAAACCGCGCCTTCGAACGTTGCGGGCACGGCCGGCCTGAACGCCTGCAACGCCGCGCGCGCAACCTCCCGGTCGCCGATATGGGTCGCCAGCCGGGCGCGGGTGAACGGCCCCGCACCCTCCAACGCATCGAGCGCCGCGCGCAGCCGCGCATGACGGTCCAGATCATGCCCGATCGCCTGCGCCTGCTCCGCCGCAAGCGGCCCTTCGCCGGCCAGTGCCGCAAGATAGGCGTCCATCGACAGGCCCCGATCCGCCGCCCATTGCTCATGGCGCGTCACGATGCGCGACAGCTCATCCACCGCGCCCCCAAGGCGTTGCGTATATTGTTGTGAAAACTCCGGGAATTGCGACAGCCCGACCGCCCCGGTTAACCCCGCTGCCATCGCCGCCGTGCGCAGGACAAGGATCATCGCGCCCCAGCCCCGGCCCCAGTCAAGGCCTCAGCCCGCACAGCCAAAACCCAGCGATGCCGACAAGGTCGCAATCAACGGGTCGTACCGGGCGCGCTCCTCAACCGGGTAACGCATCTGGACCGAGGCCCGTGCATGCTCGCCCACACAGGTTTCGCCATCTTCGACCCGCGCATAGAACACTTCCTGGCCCAGAAAGCCCGACAGCACATACCAATCCTGCCCGCCGGCGCGATAGGTCACCTCGCCGCCGAGCGTTTCGTAAAAGGTGCGCATCGCGGCCTCGTCTTCGCTCAGCGTATCAAGGATATACCGGCCCCAGACGCGGATTTCCGCGCCCTGCCCGTCGATGAAACTGCGGCCGTCATCGTTTTCGGGTGGCGGCGCCATGGCAAAGCCCGGCGGCAGCTCCGCCTCCACGGCAAAGCGACCAAAGGTCTGTGCCACAGCCGTTCCTGCCGCCAGAATGGCAAGACACAGGCAGATTGGGACAGGCACACGCATCCGAGGTCCTTTCGGAGCGATTATGCCACAGCCGATAGCTTGCCGTAAATCTCCCCGATTCTGGCGATGGCCGCTTCGGGGGGCATTTCTTCGCTCTCGCCCGTCCGGCGCGAGGTCAGCTCGACAACGCCGTTCTTGAGCCCGCGCGGGCCGACCGTGATCCGCCACGGCAGGCCGATCAGGTCCATCGTCGCGAACTTGCCCCCCGCCCGCTCGCTGGTGTCGTCATAAAGCGGCTCCAGCCCCAGCGCGGTCAGAGATGCGTAAAGCGCCTCGCAGGCCTCGTCCGCGGCCGCATCGCCGGATTTTAGGTTGACGATCCCGCAATGGAACGGTGTCACCCCCTCGGGCCAGATGATGCCCTTGTCGTCATGGCTTGCCTCGATGATCGCACCCAGAAGGCGGCTCACACCGATGCCATGGCTTCCCATATGCACCGGCACCGCCTGCCCGTCCGGGGTCTGCACCGTGGCGCCCATCGCTTCGGAATACTTGGTGCCGAAATAGAAGATCTGCCCCACCTCGATGCCGCGCGCCACGCGGCGGCGCTCTTCCGGCACGGCGTCAAACAAGGCCGCATCATGCGTCTCGTCGGTGCGGGCATAGCGCGAGGTGAACTCCTCCAGAACGGCCTGACACTGGGCCACGTCGTCATAATCGATCGCCCGGTCGCCAAAACTCAGATCGGTGATCGCGCTGTCATAGAACACCTCCGATTCGCCGGTCTCCGCGAGCACGAGGAATTCATGGGTGTAATCGCCGCCGATCGGGCCGCCATCGGCGCGCATCGGGATGGCCTGAAGCCCCATACGCTCATAGCTGCGCAGATAGCTGACCAGATGGCGGTTATAGGCATGCAACGCGTCTTCCTGCGTCAGGTCGAAATTGTAGCCGTCCTTCATCAGGAATTCCCGGCCCCGCATCACGCCGAAACGCGGGCGGATCTCGTCCCGGAACTTCCACTGGATGTGATACAGCGTCAGCGGCAGCTGCTTGTAGCTTGCCACGTGGCTGCGGAAGATATCGGTGATCAGCTCCTCATTGGTCGGCCCGTAGAGCATGTCGCGCCCATGCCGGTCGCTGATCCGCAGCATTTCCTCGCCATAATCGTCATAGCGCCCGCTTTCCCGCCACAGGTCCGCCGATTGCAGGGTCGGCATGAGCATCGGGATATGGCCCGCGCGCTGCTGCTCCTCGTGCACGATGGCCTCGATGTTGCGCAGCACCTTGTAGCCCAGCGGCAGCCACGAATAGATCCCGGCGCTGGCCTGTTTGATCATGCCCGCGCGCAGCATGTAGCGGTGCGAGACGATCTGTGCCTCGGACGGGGTCTCCTTGAGGACGGGCAGGAAATAGCGGCTCAGGCGCATGGGCTTTGGCTCCGGTCGGGTCAGGGGGCGTTTCCGCCCAATTCTTTGGCGACCATAAAAACCAGCGCCGCGCCCGTTGCAAGCCATGACAGCGCGCGCAGTGTCCTCCTGTCGGAGCAAACCCGCGCGGGCGAGACCCGGCTGGCGCACCCGGCGCCCCTGTCCCGAAGCCTGCCAAGGTCGGCGCCACGCTGCCGCCACGACGCGCCGCGCGGGCAATCATGCCCCGCACCTCCAGCCACCAATCCACCACTCGTCGGGCCCCCAAGGGCCCCCGCCTCGTCAGGCCACGGCGCGCCCGTCCAATCGCGCCGAGCGACATCCGGGGGCGCACGCCGCGCCATGGCACTTGCGACACGGCAAACCTCTCAAGCGGCTCACCCCAGCTGCGCCGCAAACGTCTCCAGCAGCCGATGCTTGAGGATCTTGCCCGTGGGCGCCGCAGGCAGCGCATCGGCCAGAACGATCCGTGCCGGCAGCTTGTAGCCTGCCAGCCGCTCCGCCGCGAAGGCGCGCAACGCCTCCGGCGTCACCGCAGAGCCCGGCGCGACCTGGCAGAAGGCGAGCACATCCTCGTCGCCTGCCTGCCGGCGCCCGATCACCGCGGACTGGATGACCTCCGGGTGATCGTTGAGCGCCGCCTCCACTTCGGGCGGAAAGACGTTGAAGCCGCCATGGATGATCAACTCCTTGGAGCGCCCCAGCACATGCAGCCGCCCCGCCTCGTCGAGCCGCCCGATATCGCCCGTATGCATCCAGCCCTGCGCATCGAGCACCGCACGGGTCGCCTCCGGATCGCGGAAATAACCCTTCATGACATGCGGGCCGCGCGTCAGGATCTCTCCGATCCCGCCGCCGCCGCCCTGAACGGCCTCGTCGATCCGCACCTCCAGGCCCGGCAGCGCCGGCCCCACCGAGGTATCCGGATCGCCCAGCGCGTTGCGCGTGGCGCTCACCCCGGCGGTGGTCTCGGTCATGCCATAGCCGTTTTGAAGCGGAACGCCATAGAAGGCTTCCGCCTTGCGCTTCCATGCCGGGTCAAGCGGCGCGGCCCCCGAGGACACGTAGCGCAAGCTGTCCGACGGCACCGTGTCATAGCCCCGCTCGCGGGTGTATTGCATCAACAGGGCGTGCATCTGCGGCACCCCGGAGAAGAGCGTCACCCCCGCGCGCAGCGCTTCATAGAGCGCCGCGGCGGAGAAGCGCGCCTCCAGCTGCACCGGCGCGCCCGCATGGGTCGCCGCCGTGACCACCGACGCCAGCCCGAACACATGGCTGATCGGCAACACGCCATAGACAAGGTCCTCCGGTCTCATGCCGCGCAGCTCCGCGGACAGCCGCCCGCCTGTGCGCACATTGTCATGGGTGAGCATCACCCCCTTGGGTGTGCCCGTGGTGCCGGTGGTGTAGAGGATCGCGGCCACATCGCCCGCGCCTTCGGGATCGCCGCGCGCGGCGCGAAACGCCAGCGTGCCAAACCGGCCCGACACCGGCGCGGCACCGAGACGCTCGGCATGGTCGGCCGCGTTCTGTGACACATGGTCCGTTGCGAGGATCGCCGCGGGCCGCGCATGGGCGATGACACGGTCCACTTCCGCCGCAGTCTGGCGGGCATTGACCGGAACCGCTGCCGCACCGAGCCGCGAGCAGGCATAGAATGCGGCCACCACGGCGGCGCAGTTCTCGGCGATGATCAGCACCCGGTCCCCTTGCTGCACACCGGACGCGGCCAACAGATCGGCCATCTCCGTGACCGCCGCATCAAGATCGACCCAGCGCCACGCGGCACCGCTCGTATCGCGCAAAGCCGGCGCATCGGGCCGCTGTGCAAGCTGCGGCTCAAGCAAGCCATGCCAGCGGGCGCTCATGGGCACACCCGCCCCGCGGGCGCGCCAATCGCGGCGGATCTCGGGCAGGCCGATTGCGTCAGACCTGCCGCGTGAAAACACCGCTCGGCGATCCCGGCCACGCGCCTCTGCAGTGCCATACCCTGTGCGCCGCCAGACAGGCCCCTTCCCCCGACACGGCAGGGCAGCGCGACCGGGCGCACCGCGACAGATCCGCTCTGCGATGGGGCCCGCACCCGCGCCGCCAAGAGCCTTGCCGTCGCTCTTGCCACAAGGCCGCTCATGCCGCGTCACGCCCCAAGGCGATGAACCGCTCCAGATGGTAATCCGTGTCACCAAACCGGTGATCGGTCATCACAATGCGCTTGGCGATATGGGCCAGCTCGTATTCCTGCGTCATCGCGATCCCGCCATGCAGCTGGATCGTCTCCTCGGCCACCAGACGCCCAACCCGCCCGATCAGCGTGCGCGCCGCAGCCCCGTTCCGGTCGCGCTCCAGCGGCGCCGCCTCCAGATGCCCCGCCGCGAGGATCACCGCAGAGCGGGCCTGCTCCACCTCGATCAACAGATCCGCCATCCGGTGCTGCAGCGCCTGGAAGGTGGCGATCGGTCGGCCGAACTGCGTGCGGGTCGTCATGTAATCGCGGGTGAGCGCGGTCGCGGTCTCCATCGCTCCCAGCGCCTCTGCCGACAGCGCCACATGCGCCGCGGCGATCCGCGTGCTCAGCGCCTCATACCCCGCGCCCGCCGCCCCCAACCGGGCCTCCGGCCCAAGCCGGACATGATCGAGCACAAGCTCCGCCGCGCGCCCGCCACTGATCAGCGGATAGCCCGTCAGCGTCATCCCATCGGCATCGCGCGGCACAACGAAAAGCGAAATGCCCGCGCGATCCAGCACGCTGCCCGACTCGCGGGCGGAAACGATCACGTGATCCGCCGCCTCCGCGTTCACCACCACCGCCTTGCGCCCGTTCAGCACAACGCCCGCGCCATCCGGCACCGCCCGTGTCGCCACATGCTCAAGATCATACCGACCCGCCGGCTCGCCATGCGCCAGCGCAAGCTGGCATTCGCCCGCGATCACCGCTTCGACCAGTGCCTGCTGCGCCTCGTTGCCCAGCGCCGCAAGCAACCCGCCGCCAAGAAGAGCGCAATCCAGAAACGGCTCCACCACCCCCGCGCGGCCCAGCTCCTCAAAAACCGTGGCGATATCGAACCCCATGCCGCCAAACCCGCCCTGGGCTTCGGTAAAGAGCGCGCCAATCACACCGAGCTCCGCAAGCTGTCTCCAGATCTCGGGCGCATAGCCCAAGTCGCTCTCAAGGATGGCATTGCGCACCCGCGTGTCATAGCGATCCGACAGGAACCGCCGCAGCGTGTCCTGAAGCATCTGCCGCTCTTCGGTCAGCTCAAAATTCATTCCGTTCCCCCGTCTGCCACGTTGCCATGGCGCCCCGTTCCGTCCCCGCGCCTCCGAGCGGAGAAGCGCCCGGCCATATCGGCCCCGGCCTGCGCGCCGCCCGCGTGATGCAGACCGCCGCCGGTTGGCACCCAAGCCCGAGGAGCGGCGCAAGGCGCGCCCGGTGCCGCGCCGCCCGGATGCGCCGCCGCGCCCGTCATCGCCGGTCCCCCGCAAGGACCGTCTTGGCGATGATGTTGCGCTGGATCTCGTTGGAGCCGCCAAAGATCGACAGCTTGCGATTGTTGAAATACTGCCGCGCCACCGGCCCGGCGTAATCCGGACCAACCGGCGCGTTGTCGCCCTCCAGCGCCTCGGAGACAAAGGGCATCGCATAAGGCCCCGCCGCCCGGCGCGCCAGGTCGTTGATCTCCTGCCGGATCACCGTGCCCTTGACCTTGAGCATGGAGCTTTCCACCCCCGGAGCCTGGCCCCTGGCTGCCCGCGAGATGATGCGCAGATTGGTCGTCGCCATTGCCATGAGGTCGATCTCCACCTGTGCCAGGCGGGCCGCGAAAAACGGGTTCTCGATCAGTGGCCGCCCGCCGGACATCTCCGCGCGCGCCATGCGCTTGACGCTCGCCAGCCCGGCCCGCGAAAAGCCCACCCCGGCGATGTTGGTGCGCTCATGGGTCAGCAAGTACTTGGCATAGGTCCAGCCCTTGTTTTCCTCGCCAACGCGGTTTTCCACCGGCACCCGCACATCGGTGAACCAGACCTCGTTCACTTCCGGTGTGCCATCCAGCAGCATGATCGGACGGAGCTCGATCCCCGGCGTGTCCATGTCGATGAGCAGGAAGCTGATGCCCTCCTGCGCCTTCGCGTCCGGATCGGTGCGCACCAGGCAGAAGATCTTGTTGGCGTGCTGGCCCAGCGTCGTCCAGGTTTTCTGGCCGTTGACCACGTAATGGTCGCCATCGCGCACCGCGCGCGTCTTGAGCGAGGCCAGATCCGAGCCCGCGCCCGGTTCCGAATAGCCCTGGCACCACCAATCCTCGCCCGACAGGATACGCGGCAGGTAATGCGCCTTCTGCGCGTCAGAGCCAAACTGCATCAGCACCGGCCCCAGCATGGTCAATCCGAAAGGCACAATCCGCGGCGCATGCGCAAGCGCGCATTCCTCTTCGAAGATGTGCCGCCGCACCGCGTCCCAACCGCAGCCGCCATGCTCTTCGGGCCAGGTTGGCGCAAGCCATCCCTTCGCGTTCAGGATCGCGTGCCACCGGTCATGGTCGGCCTTGTCCAGCGCGGCGCCCGCGCGCACCTTGGCCGATAGCGCCGGGGGCAACTGCTCGGCCAGAAACCCGCGAACCTCGTCGCGAAAAGCGCGCTCGTCATCGTTATATGTCAGATCCACATCGGTCTCCTGTTCGTCCATCCCTGCACCACAAACGGCGCGTGCGCCCCGTCGCCGCTGTCCCGTCACCGCTTCCAGTCACCGCTGTCTCACCATCGCTGTCCCGCCATCGCAGTTCCGTAACGGCAATCCCGCTACCGCAATCCCGCCACGGCAATCCCATCGCGGCCTTCGCTTCGCGGTAATGCGCCATCCGTCCCATGTCTCACGGCGCTGCGGCCCGGTTCAGATCGTCAAAACTCCGGCCCTCGGCGACGAGCGCGGCAAGCATCGGCGCCGGCTGCCAGAAATACGCGTCGTCCTGCGCAAAGCGTTCGATATCGGCGAGCACGCCGGGAAGGCCGTCAAGGTCGGCCCATTTCATCGGCCCGCCGCGGTGACGCGGAAAGCCGTAGCCCGTCAGGAATACCATATCGACGTCCCTCGGACAGCGCGCGATCCCTTCCTCGACCACCCGGCTGGCCTCGTTCACCATGGCGCAGAGCACCCGACGGAGGATTTCCACATCGCTGAATGTCTTCGGCGTGATCCCGAGCACGGCACGTTCCTCGGTGATCAGGCGCTCCACATCCGGGTTGGGCACCGGGCCGCCATCGCCGTAGACGTAGTAGCCGCGCCCGGTCTTCTGGCCGAAATGCCCCGCCTCGCAGAGCTTGTCGGCATAGGCCGGCACCCGTTCGCGCGGGTCGCGCGTCGGGGCCAGCCGTTTGCGCGTGGCCCAGCCGATATCGAGCCCGGCAAGATCAGAGACCTGGAACGGCCCCATGGCAAAACCAAACCCGCGCAGGACCCGGTCGATCTCAAAGGGCGAGGCCCCGTCCAGCACCATGTGATCGGTCGCGGTTCGATAAGCCATCAGGATGCGGTTGCCGATGAAGCCGTCACAGACCCCCGCGCGCACCGATACCTTTCCAAGCCGCTTGCCAAGCGCGAAGCCGGTGGCGATCACGTCCGGCGCGGTCTTGTCGGCCACCACGACCTCCAGAAGCCGCATCACATGCGCCGGCGAGAAGAAGTGCAGCCCGATCACGTCTTCGGGCCGGCGCGTGGCGCGGGCAATCTCGTTGATATCCAGATAGGAGGTGTTCGTCGCGAGCACTGCGCCGGGTTTGCACACGGCATCAAGCGTCTGGAAGACGTCGGTTTTCACGGCCATGTCCTCGAACACCGCCTCGATCACGAGATCTGCTTCGGCGAGGGCCGCATAACCCGTGTCCAGCGCGAGCGCGGGGCCCGTCAGGTGATCGAACTGCGCCTGATCGATCTTGCCACGTTTGAGCGCGCCGGAGAGGTTACGCGCGATGCGCTCTTTCGCGGCCTGAATTGCCGCATCGTCGCGCTCGATCACCGTCACGGTCAGACCGGCCAGCAGCGCCGCCGTGGCGATGCCCGCGCCCATGGTGCCGCCGCCGATCACGCCGATCTGCGCCACGGGCCGCGCGGTGACGTCGCGCAATTCCGGAAGGTTTGACACGGCCCGCTCGCCGAAGAACGCATGGATCAGGGCCTCGCGCTGGTCGGTCTCCATCAGTTCCCGGAACAGCGCGCGTTCGCGCGCCATGCCCGCGTCGAAGGGCAGTTCGCACGCGGCCTGAATGCCGCGCACGGCCTGCGCGGGCGAAAGCTGCCCGCGGGCCTTTTTCAGGGCCGCGTCATAGGCTGCGTCGAAATCCACCGGCTCGGGCGCGGGCATCGCGCCGACGGGGCGACGCGGGGCGCCCGCTGCCAGCAAGTCGCGCAGATAGGCCATGCCGATGTCGCGCGGCGCGCCCTCCTCCACCCGGTCGAGGATGCCCAGCGCGAGCGCTTCGTCGGCGCCGAGCTTGCGCCCGGTGGTGATCACGTCGATCGCCGGGGGCACGCCGATCAGCCTTGGCAGTCGCTGCGTGCCGCCGGCCCCCGGCATGACGCCGATCAGAACCTCCGGCAGGCCGACCTTGGCCGTCGGAACCGCAATCCGGTAATCGGCTCCGAGGGCCACTTCGAGCCCCCCACCAAGCGCGGTGCCGTGCAGGGCTGCAACCACGAGCAGGTCGGACCGCTCGATGCGCGTGCAGACATCGGGCAAGAGCGGCTCCAGCGGCGGCTTGCCAAACTCGCGGATATCGGCGCCGGCCGGAAATGTCCGCCCCGCCGCATGGATCACCGCACCACGCGCTTGCGCCGCTTCAGCCGCGTCAATTGCATCGCAAAGCCCCCGGCGCACCGCCTGCCCCAACGCATTGACGGGCGGGTTGTCTATCACGATATCGGCAATGCCGTCTTCGATGGTCCATGTGACTGCCGCTACGCTCTGTGTCATCACTGTGATCTCTCGCCTCACCCGTTGCTCATCGCCCCTCCCGGGGCCGTCTCGCCTTACCCGTTGCTCATCGCCCCTCCCGGGGCCGTCTCGCCTTACCCGTTGCTCGCCGCCCCTCCCGGGGCCGTCTCGCCTTACCCGTTGCTCGCCGCCCCTCCCGGGGCCGTCTCGCCTCACCCGTTGCTCATCGCCCCTCCCGGGGCCGTCTCGCCTTACCCGTTGCTCGCCGCCCCTCCCGGGGCCGTCTCGCCCCCTATCCGCGCCGCGCCAACGCGCTGGCCTGTCCGGTCTTGGCTTCCAAAGCGCGGACGAGGGCCACAAGCCCGGGCCCGACCTCCGCGCGGATCCGGTCATCGTTGAGCATGTCCGGCATCGCGCCACAGCAAAAGGAAATCGGCGCGCCGTATTCGCGGGCCAGATAGGGCACCGCCACGGCCTTGATCGTGGCGGCAAAGCGCGTCTCTTCGCGCGGCACGGTATAACCCCGGGCGATCAGCTGGGAATACCCGTCGGCGCGAAACGCGCGCAGCGCAGCGTCCGGCTGCAAATGCTCGAACGCATCATCGCAGAGCGCGGCCACATGCGCCTGACCAAGCGACGAGCCCATGATCGGCACCCGGTGTCCCGGCTCCAGCCAGATCGAAGCTGTGCCCACGGGCCGCCAGGTGCGCACCAGCATCATCCGGTCCGCGCTGCGCACGCCGATCACCGCCAGCGTGCCGGTGCGGTTGGCGAAATCCTGCATCTCTTCCTCAATGAGATCCATGAAGGAGGTCTGCGCATGCGCCACCGCCCCGAGCGCCAACACCGCGGGCCCGAGACGGAATTGCCCCCCGCGGCCATCGCGGATCAGGTGACCGGTCTCGGCAAGCGTGTGGATCAACCGGGTCGCGGTCGCCTTGGACAACCCTGTGCGCGCCGCGATCTCCGCATGGGTCAGCCCGTGATCGGACGCGCGGAACGCCGCCAAGACGGTCAGGCCCCGCGCCAGCGCATTGATGAACTTGCGGTCCTCGATGGGTTTGGTCACGGCATCCCCTCCGGCAGCAGAAGCGAGATCGCCGGAAACGCCATGATCAGGATCAGAACCAGAATGTCGATGCTGAGGAACCGCGCGATCCCCGCAAAGATCCGGTCGATCGGCGCCTCCTTGCCGACGACATTGGCGATCACGAAGACGTTCAGCCCCACCGGTGGCGTGATCAGCCCGATTTCGAGCAGCTTGATCACCACGACCCCGAACCAGATCAGGTTCAGCCCGTAACTCTCCACCAACGGGATCATCAGGGGAAGGGTCAGCACCATGATCCCGATCGGATCGAGGAACATGCCCAGAAGCAGGTAGATCAGCGCGATGCAGATCATCAGCACAATCACCGACGGATCCGCGGCCGTCACGGCGTTGACGATCACAGGGGCCACGCCGGTCAGCGCGATGAAAGCGACAAAGATCTTGGCCCCCGCCGCAATCAGGAAAATCGCCGAGGTCTGGATGCAGGTCTCTCGAAAGCTCTGCCACAGGTCGTCCCATGTCAGCTTGCGCTGCGCCACCCCGATGAGCACTGTCGCCGCAACACAGACCGCCGCCGCCTCCGTGGCGGTAAAGATGCCGCCATAGATGCCGCCGATGATCACGACAAAGAGCATCACCGCGGGCCACGCGGCCAGCGCCGCCTCGCGCTTCTGGCGCGGCGTGAAGCGTTCGTCGGAGGGGGGCGCCACGCTGGGGTCGCGCCAGACCCAGAGCGCGATGACCACCACAAAGCCCAGCAACGTGAGCAAACCCGGCAGGACACCCGCAAGGAACAGCCGCGAGATCGATGTCTCCGTGAAGATGCCGTAGATGATGAACAGAACCGATGGCGGGATCAGGGAGCCCAGCGTCCCCCCCGCCGCAACGGACGCGGTGGCCAGCCGGTTGTCATAGCCCATGCGCATCATCTCGGGGGTGCAGATCCGCCCCATGGTCGAGGCACAGGCGATAGACGAGCCGGTGATCGCCGAAAACCCGCCGCATCCCACCACGGAGGCCATCGCGACCCCGCCCGGCAACCGCGTCAGCCACACCTTGGCGGCATGGTAGATCTTGGTCGTGATCTCGGCGCGGTAAGCGATATGGCCCAGCGCCACAAAAAGCGGGATCATCGACAGGTTATAGGAATGGATCAGGTCGAAGGAGTTCGAGAAGACCATCGACGTGGTCGGACGGATCGCCCGTTCCGGCATGAAGGTGCCGGTGCGAAACGCAAAGATGAAAAAGGTGGCGACGGTTGCCACCGCCGCAAGCGTGAACGCAATCGGCACCCGCAGCGCGAGCAGGATCAGCACCGCGGCAAAGGCGATCATACCGATGGTGGCCGGGTCCATCACTCCGCCTCCGGCGTGGCGTGGCTGTCATCGACGGTTCCGCCCGACAGGATCGTGCGCAGATCGCGCAATGCGAGCTCCGCCAACCGCAACCAGCACGCCGCCATGCCCAGCACGAACAACAACCGCCCGGGCCATTTCGGCAACCCCAGGTCTCCGAAATAGTAGCTGCCCGATGCCCAGTTGGACGACAGTTCCCGCCAGCCTGCATAGATCAGCGGTGTCAGCGCCAAGAGCCCCACGACGGAGCCGAATACGATCAGCCAGGAGCGCGCCCGCGCGCCCATCCGGTCGGTGATGAAGGATACGCAGACATGCGCGCGCGCCGCGGTCGTGGCCGCCAATGGCAGCAGGATCGCGGCGACCATCAGTTCCTGAACAAGGATCACGCTATCCGGCAGCGCGGTGCCAAACACCGCCCGCGCCACCACGTTCCCGGCAATCAGCGTGCCCAGCAGGATGACTGCCAGGGCGCCAAGCCCCAGCAGCACGTTTTCCAGCCGGAACAGCATCAGCTGCCCCCGTTTTCCCACGGGTAGCCTTCGGTGTCGCGCATCTCGGTGTATTTCGCGATCAGCCCGCGATACTCCTCAAGCAAGGCATCACCCGGCAGGCCGGCTCCCTTGGCCTGCTCCACCCACTGCCCGACAAAGGGCACGCCGCGTTCGACAAAGCCCGCGCGCTGGTCGTCGGTGAGCGCGATGATCTCGACACCGGCCTCCTTCATCGCGGCAACGGCCTTTTCGTTGGCTTCGGTGATCAACCGGCCGAACTCGTCGGCCATGTCACGGCCCGTGTCCGTCAGCACCGCCTGCTGCTCGGGCGAGAGGCCGTCATACATGTCCTTGTTCATGAAGATGCCCAGACCACCGACCTGGCCCCAGTCGAGCAGCGTGTAGCTGTCCATGACCTCGGCCTGTTTCAGCGCGGCAACCGCATAGGAATAACCCTGCGAGCAGTCGATCAGCCCGGTATCCAGCCCTTGATAGGCGTCATAGATCGACATGCGCACCATATTCGCACCAAGCTCGCCGAACACCTTGCCATAGGCGCCGACGCCGCGCACCTTGACGCCGTCCACGTCCTCGACCGACCGGATCGCCGTGCCCTTGCAGCCGATATTGACCTGGCTGGTGGTCCAGGTGCCGATATAGACAAGGTTCATGTCGGCCAGCGTGGCCTGCACCGCGTCCGAGCTGCGCATCAGCTCGTCGGTTGCGCGCATGCCGACCCAGGCATCGGGATTGTCGAGCGGCAGATCGGCAATGCCGTAACCCACCATCTCCTGTGGAAAATACACCGCGATCACGCTGCCGAGATCGGCCACACCATCGCGAATCGATGGCACGGCCGCATTGGCCTTGAAGAGCGCGCCGCCCCACTGGATGTCGATCCGCAGGTCGCCGCCGGAGCGCTCCTGCACCTGATCGGCAAACCATTGCAGCGCCACGGCGCGCGCACCACGATTTGGGCCGGCCTCGCCGTGGATCAGAACGGTCTCGGCTGTCGCCGCACCGCCGAACACGGCCATTGATGCAGCAAGCGCCGCAGCCTTGAAAACTGACATAGTATCCTCCCTGTTTCACTCTGCGAAACTGCGTTTCACAAAATCTGGATGCACCGAACAGCGTTTTCGCGATTCTTGCAAGCGCCGATCACGCGGCGCCGCAGCATCGCGAGACCCTGCCCCGCCCTACGGCTCTGCGCTCCGTCCGGGATCGCCTCGCCATGCCCACCGTCGCTCTGCGCCCCTTCCCGGGTCGCCTCGCCATGCTCACCGCGGCTCTGCGCCCCGTCGGGGCCGCCTCGCCATGCCCGCCGCCGCTCTGCGCCC
>NZ_JAFMPQ010000023.1 GCF_020667845.1 Cognatishimia sp. F0-27 | reverse complement strand
CAGGGTCAGGGTCAGGGTCAGGGTCAGGGTCAGGGTCAGGGTCAGGGTCAGGGTCAGGGTCAGGGTCAGGGTCAGGGTCAGGGTCAGGGTCAGGGCTAAGGGTGAAGTCCGGGATCATGGTCGGTCCCCAAGGACGATGGAGACCTGCAAATCTGCGCGGACAGGGCCCGACGGAACGCGATGGCTATGACAAGCGCCGAGTCCAACCCGCGGTGAGCGGCTGCAGGGGCAAGAACGTCCGCGTGCAAGGATCCGATATCAGCCAAGTGCGGAGCAGTCGGATCGAAGTCCGGTCGCGACTGGCCAAACCGGGGTGCCATGGCGTCGGATGTTCCGCGATTGCCTGTCGCGGGGCTCGGGCGTCGGCCGCGCGCGCAAGGCCGAACCCGGCCACGTTCAACCCAACCCCGTGTCGCGGCGCCCATACCGGCGCGATGTGGTGTCGCGGTCCGGCGCGCCCGCTGGACAGACTGGCAAGGTTTCTCGCCCAGGCAGGCCTAGACTTCGCCACCTGCGATCTGAATCGCCTGACCGTTGACGCTCCCCGAATGCGGCCCGCAGAGCCACAGCGCGCTGGCGGCCACTTCCTCGGGCAGGATCAGCCGCCCATGCGGGTTCAGATCCGTCATGAGCGCGCGGGCTTTTTCCTCATCGAGGCCGGTGCGCGCCATGATGGACTCGGTGTTGCGCGAGACAATGTCGGTATCCACATAGGCCGGGCAAAGCGCGTTGAACGTGTAGGGTTTCATTGCATAATCGGCCGCCAACCCTCGTATCAACCCGACCATCGCGTGTTTCGAAGCCGTGTAGGTCGGCGCACCTTTGAGACCGCGGAGCCCTGCGATCGAAGCCACCGCAATCACGCGCCCCCAATCGGTTTCCGTCATGCTCTTGAGGCTTTCCCGGATCGTGAGGAACGCCCCGTCGACGTTGATCACCATCATCTTGCGCCAGAACGCCATGTCCGTCTTGAGCAGCGCGCGCCCCTCGGCAATGCCCGCATTGGGCACGCAGATCTGAATCGGCCCGCGCGCGGCAACCGCCTGTGCGATGCCGGTTGTCACCGCATCCTCGTCGCTCACATCCATAACGGCGGGGTACAGCCTCTCGGTTTCTTGCGCGGCCGCGTCAAGCGGGCCGGCACGGCGCCCCGTGATGGTGACGTGGTGCCCCTCTGCGGCCAAGGCCCGGGCGATGGCAAGGCCGATCCCGGTGCCGCCTCCTGTCACGATGGCATGTTTTGCTGTTGTCATGGCGGTGCTCCTTGATTGCGCGAGGGCGATGCGCGTTCAGGGTGCGAGAGCGGCGCGGTGTTGGCAAGCAATCCCTCTCTTGGCAGAGGCATTCATTCATGCGAATGTGTATTGGTGTTCATCCCGTCGCAGAAAAGGTAACGCCATGATCCGATCCAGCATCCCACGAGCAAAGGCCACCCTTGCCTGTATTCTGGCGCTTTGCGGCACGCAGGCCGTGGCGAGCGAAGACATCGCAGACAAATATCCACAGTCGGAGCTTTACAACAAACCCGTCGAGGTCATTCCGCATGTGTTCTCCGCCATCGGGGCCACGGCACCGCCAACCTATGAGAATGCCGGTCACAACAACAATCTCAGCTTCATCGTGACGACCGATGGGGTCATCGTGGTCAATGGCGGCGCATCGGTGCGGCTCGCGGCTGCGCTGCACGACGAGATCAAGGCGGTGACGGATCAGCCCGTTAAGCTGGTGATCAACGAGAACGGGCAGGGGCATGCCATGCTTGGCAATGCCTACTGGGCCGATCTGGGCGTTGATATCCTCGCGCATGTGGACGCGATCGAGGAGGTCGAGGCAAACGGTGATTTCATCCTCCAGGGGATGCAGCGCTACAACCGGGATCGTGCAGAGGGCACGCGCGTGGTTGCCGCGAATCTGTCTTTCGAGGATCGCCACGTGATCGAGATGGGCGGACTGACGGTGGAGGTTCTGCATCTCGGCTCGGCGCACGGTCCGGGCGACACGCAAGTCTGGATCCCGGAATGGGAGATCGTGATTGCCGGAGACATCGCCTTTCACGAACGGATGTTGCCGATCTTTGCGGATACCTGCACATCGTGCTGGGTCGAAACCTTTGCCGGTCCCTTTACCGAACTGGGGGCGACCTACGTGATCCCCGGTCACGGACACCCGACCAACATGGCGCAGGTCACGCGCTACACGCTCGATTATCTCACCGATCTTCGCGCGAAAATCGGGGCGCATATCGATGAAGGCGGAGACCTCGCATCGGCCTACTATGTGGACCAGTCGGAATGGACGATGCTCGACACGTTTGAAGAGCTCGCCACCAAGAACGCCGGTCGCGTGTTTGAAGAGATGGAGTGGGAATAGCGCGCGCTCCGCGGATCACGGCGGCTGTGCCGCGATGCGCCGCACGGGCAGGGGCTTCCGGCGCGTCTCTCCTGTCCGCGCCCTGTCGATCAAAGACCGGGCGCCTGTGACGCGGCGCGCATCAGAAGATGAAGTCGGCACTGGTCAGTGTCGTGCCCGCCATCCCCGCCAGGAGGATGGTGTCGGCTCCCCCGGCATCAATCCGCAAGTCGGCGCCGATGTCGAGAAAGTTCAAATCTCCCGGTGCGTTGATCCCGGGCAGCGCCGAGACATCCAGCCGATCCGCGCCATCTTCGAAATCGGTGATGCGGTCATTGTCCCACCCGGGTGCGAAGACGAACACGTCATTCCCCGTGCCCCCGATCAGCGTATCGTTGCCCGGTCCGCCATAGAGCAGATCGCGTGCGCCCGCGCCGTTCAACTCGTCCGAGCCACCTTCGCCAAAAAGCCGGTTACCGCTGTTGCTTCCCACGATACGGTCATTGAGCGGCGTGCCCTGCACCTGTTCTATCGAGATCAGCGTGTCGCCTGCCGCATAGCCGCCCGCCGCATATCCGATCTCGAGATTGATGATGACCCGCGCGCCGGATCCCGTGTAGCTTGCGAGATCCGCCCCCGGTCCGCCATCGAGAAGATCAGGACCCGCGTTGGACACCAGCGTGTCATTGCCTGCCTCGCCGCGCAGCGTATTGGCCCCGCCCGTTGCTTCGATGCGGTTGGCCAGCGCGTTGCCGACCAGGATATCGTCGAACGGCGACCCGCTGAGGTTCTCGATCCCCGAGCCGCGATCGCCGTCGGCAAATCCGCCCTGAAAGAATGACACCCCAAGGTTGACGGCCACACGCGCCGGGGACAGCACATAGAAGACCGTATCGTTGCCCTCCTCGCCGCGCATCGTGTCGGCTCCGTCACCGGCGACAAAGACATCGTTGCCGGTCCCGCCTATCAGGGTATCGTCGCCCTCCGCATCATAGATCGTATCGTTGCCGGTGCCGCCTTCGATCGTATCATTGCCCGGTCCCCCGAAAACGGCGTCATCCCCTGTGCCGCCTTGCAGGAGGTCTTCGCCATCTGCCCCTTGCAGATTGTCGTTGTCCGCGCCACCGTGCAGCCAGTCGTCACCCGGGCCACCAAACAGAAAATCGTTGCCCGCGCTGCCAAAGAGCCTGTCGACGCCGGCACCGCCTGCCATCGTGTCGCTGCCCTCGAACCCGTGCAGATCGTTGTCGCGCGCATTGCCCGTGATCTCATTGTCACCGGCATTTCCGACGCCGCGGGTCGCGGTCTCGCCGGTCAGCTCGAGCGCTTCGACATCCGCGTCGAACAGACGGAAACTGACGCTGGACCGCACGGTATCGGTGCCCTCGGCAGTGTTTTCCGCAATCTCGATGGTATCGTCGTCCACAATGTAGAGGTCAGCGCCGTCGCCGCCCTCAAGCATGCCGTTCAGAGTGCCGCCGCGCATGTCGATCGTGTCGGCCCCGCCGCTTGTCACGATATTGCCGATGACCTGACCCGCGTTGATGATGTGATCGTCGCCATCGCCCGAAAAGATGCTTCTCAGGTTCCCGTCGATGAGGCCGGTGTTGGTAATCTCGGCCCCACCGTCGCGGCTGGCCTGAACACCGGCATCGTCGCCGATAACCGTGCCCGAATTCGTGAATGTCAGCCGCGGAGAGATATTGCTCGAGATCAGGTCGAACCCATAAGAGGCTGTGCTGATAACCGTCCCGGTATTGACGACCTCCATGACCGCACTGCTCGAAGACGTTTGCTCAAGTCGCACTGTCGTGCTGTTGCTGGAGATCACGCCGGTATTTGTCAGATAGTTGGAGGAGAGGCCTGAATTGATGTCGACGGCGTTTGAACTGACCGACGAAATCGTTCCGTGATTGGTAAGGCTCATGGATGCAGCGGTGTCGGTCGGATCCATGACGACGGCGCGGAACCCTGTCGCGAGGATGGACCCATGGTTCACAAGCCTTGCGAGGTTCAGAACGTCAATATTCAGAACCCCCCCGGATGCGGCGGCGGCGGAGACCGTGGCCAGCGGACCGACGGTCATGCTGAAACTCACCGCGTCGACATTTACCGCCGAGAACGCGCCGTTATAGGCGTTCAGATATCCCAATACGGTGAGCGTTCCGCCGGAGCCCGATACGGTGACGGCGTGGTCCCCGTCGACGCTCAGACCGCCGTTGGTGCCGATGAAGCCGTCCTCTCCGCTGAGGGTTCTGGCAAGAGTGCTGTTGGTTGCAATGGAAAAGTCGGCCATGGAAACGATCCTTCGGAAACGAAGTGGGTTTGCGCGCAATAATGCCTGCCATTTTGCGGCAGAAAGTGGTTTCGCACCACAGTATTGAACGGCGCATGGCGCAATCGGCGGAAACCGGGCATCTCCGCGAGCCCACGGCTCTGCGATCAGTAAGGGGCATTCTCAGGCGGGGCGCTGCTGTCAAATGCTCGACATTGCGCTGTGCAAGGGTGAGGATTGCCCGGTTCAGAAACCGCGCGGTGCGGTTTCGCCAAAGCAACGGAGCGTCTCATGCTCAAATGGATCGATCTGCCCCCCGTCTGGCTGTTGGCGTGTCTCGTCATAGCCTGGACTGCTCAGGGCGCGTTTGGCCTCACTTTCGGGGGCGCCTGGGCTGACTTCGCCGGTGGGTTGCTCGTCGGAGGCGGAATCCTTTTGATGGTGTTTGCCGTGATGGCCCTGCAGCGGCACAAGACCACGGTCATTCCGCACCAGGAGGCCGACACGCTGGTTGTGTCCGGCGTCTTCAAACTGTCACGCAACCCGATCTATCTCGGGGACTGTTTGCTGCTGGCGGGACTGATTCTGCGATGGGATGCGGTGGTAGCGCTCCCACTTCTGCCGGTCTTCGTTTGGGTCATCGAACGGCGCTTCATCTTGCCCGAGGAGAAGCGTTTGCGGCGCAAGTTTCGTGCGTCGTTTGCGAAATACACGCAACAAACGCGAAGGTGGCTTTGACTTTATGCCCGGCATCGTGTTTTAGGGGCGCGCGCGCGGTTGTGAAATATAGGTCAGCCCTATAGACCCAACGCGGAAATTGCCCCTCCGGGGGCGACTGAGCTCTTCACACGGACCTAGGGGGACGACAGACGTGAAAATCGGGACACCAAAGGAAGTCGATCAGGGCGAAGCGCGGGTCGCGATGACGCCGGATTCGGCACGCCAGCTCCAAAAGCTTGGCTATGACTGCCTGATCGAGGCCGGCGCCGGCGAAAAGGCCGGTTTTTCGGACAAGCTTTACGAGGACGCCGGCGTGACCGTGGTGGACGGGGCCGACGCGCTCTGGACCCAGGCCGACATCATCGCCAAGGTGAACACGCCCGCCGATGACGAGCTTGACCGTGTGGTCAAGGGAAAGACGCTGATCAGCTTCTTCAATCCCGGCGGCAATCCCGAGCGCCTCAAGCGGGCCGCCGAGCTTGGCGGCAACGTGATCGCGATGGAGGCCGTGCCGCGGATCTCGCGCGCGCAGAAGATGGATGCGCTGTCCTCCATGGCCAATATCGCGGGTTACCGCGCCGTGATCGAGGCCGGCAACAATTTCGGCCGCTTCTTCACCGGCCAGATCACCGCCGCGGGCAAGGTCCCGCCGGCGAAGGTCCTTGTTGTTGGCGCCGGTGTGGCGGGTCTTGCCGCGATCGGCACCTCGACGTCTCTGGGTGCCATCACCTATGCCTTTGACGTGCGCCCCGAAGTGGCCGAGCAGGTCGAATCGATGGGCGCGGAGTTCGTGTTCCTCGATTTCGAGGAAGAGGCACAGGACGGCGCGGCAACCGGCGGGTATGCGTCCGTGCAATCCGAGGAATTCCGCAACGCCCAGCTTGCCAAGTTCCGCGAGATCGCGCCCGATATGGATATCGTGATCACCACGGCGCTGATCCCGAACCGGCCTGCGCCGAAACTCTGGACCGAAGACATGGTCGCGGCAATGAAGCCGGGTTCGGTGATCGTCGATCTGGCGGCTCCGGCCGGCGGCAACGTCGAAGGCACTGTCAAGGACGAGAAGATCGTCACCGAGAACGGCGTCACGATCATCGGCTATACCGATTTCGCGTCGCGCATGGCGACCCAGTCCTCGACGCTCTACGCGACGAACATCCGCCACATGATGACCGATCTGACGCCGGAAAAGGACGGTCAGATCAATCACAACATGGACGACGATGTGATCCGGGGCGCGACCGTGGCCTTTGAAGGCGCGGTGACATTCCCGCCGCCGCCACCAAAAGTGCAGGCGATCGCGGCGCAGAAGAAAGAAAAGCCCAAAGAGCTGACCGCGGAAGAAAAGCGCGCAAAGGAAGTGGCGGAGTTCAAGGCGCAGACCAAGAACCAGGTCACGCTTCTGGCTGTCGGCGCGGCGCTGATCCTTGGGGTCGCCCTGATTCCGGGCATGCCCGCAAGCTTCATGCAGCACTTCATCGTGTTCGTGCTGTCGGTGTTCATCGGCTTCCAGGTGATCTGGAACGTCGCACACTCGCTGCACACACCGCTCATGGCCGTCACCAACGCCATCTCCTCGATCATCATTCTCGGCGCGCTGATCCAGATCGGCTCGACGTCGATGCTGATCACGATCCTCGCCGCGGCGGGTATCTTCATGGCGTCGGTCAATATCTTCGGCGGCTTCCTCGTCACGCGGCGCATGCTCGCCATGTTCCAGAAATCCTAAGGAGCGGCGATAATGGAAAATACATTCACGATCGCGGCCTACGTGGTCGCAGCGATCCTGTTCATCCTGTCGCTTGGCGGGCTGTCGGGTCAGGAAAGCGCCAAGCGCGCGGTATGGTACGGCATTGCGGGCATGGCCATTGCGGTGCTGGCCACGATGGTTGGACCGGGGCAGGGCCTCTGGATGGCTTCTCTCGTCCTCATCGCGCTGGGGGCGGCGGTTGGATACCAACTCGCCACCAAGGTCCAGATGACGCAGATGCCCGAGCTTGTGGCGATCATGCACTCGCTGGTTGGCCTTGCCGCCGTGTTCGTCGGTTTCAACGCCGACCTGACGATCAACATGGTGCAGGCGGCCGCTGGGGCGGGTGAGAGCGTCGAAGGTGCCTTTGCGGAACTGGTCGCCAAGAAGACCAGCGTCGAGATTGGCATTCTGCGCGTCGAGCTTGTGCTCGGCATCTGGATCGGTGCCGTGACCTTCACCGGGTCGGTCATCGCGTATGGCAAGCTGGCGGGCAAGGTGAACTCCGCGGCCAAGCAGCTTCCGGGCGGGCACATGCTGAACGCGGCCGCGGCGGCGGGCTCACTGCTTCTGGCGGTGATGTATCTCGGTGACGCAGGCAGCTGGACGCTGGTGCTCCTGACGCTGCTCGCGCTCTTCATCGGTTATCACCTGATCATGGGCATTGGCGGCGCGGACATGCCTGTGGTGGTCTCGATGCTGAACAGCTATTCCGGTTGGGCGGCTGCGGCGATCGGCTTCTCGCTCGGAAACGACCTCCTGATCGTGGTCGGCGCGCTTGTGGGTTCCTCCGGCGCGATCCTGTCCTACATCATGTGCAAAGCCATGAACCGCGCCTTTGTGTCGGTGATCCTTGGCGGCTTCGGCGGCGCAGGCGGAGAGCAAATGGCCGTTGAGGGCGAACAGATCGCCATCGACGCGGACGGCGTTGCCAACGCGCTGGACGAGGCCGACAGCATCATCATCATCCCCGGTTACGGTATGGCCGTCGCCCAGGCGCAGCAGTCGGTCTCAGAACTGACCAAGCGTCTGCGCGCGCAGGGCAAGACCGTGCGCTTCGCGATCCACCCGGTCGCGGGCCGTTTGCCCGGGCACATGAACGTTCTGCTGGCGGAAGCCAAGGTGCCCTATGACATCGTGCTGGAGATGGACGAGATCAATGACGACTTCCCCGATACGGATGTCGCCATCGTCATCGGCTCGAACGACATCGTGAACCCCGCCGCTCAGGACGATCCCAACAGCCCGATCGCCGGCATGCCGGTTCTGGAATGCTGGAAGGCCAAGCAGGTCTTCGTCTCCAAGCGCGGGCAGGGCACGGGCTATTCCGGCATCGAGAACCCGCTCTTCTTCAAGGACAACACGCGCATGTTCTACGGCGACGCCAAGAAGAGCCTCGATGATCTGCTGACGCGCATCTCCTGACGCGGCACATCCACGACGTTTCAAGGCCTCGCCCGGTTTCGGGCGGGGCCTTTTCTTTTGTGTTTGGTGGGGTAGGCTCTTTTGGCAAACAGGAGCAGGGCCAACTGATGACTGACACGCCAGTGAAAGACAAATCCTTCGTCGCGGTGAATGGCCGCCAAATGGCCTATGTCGAGATCGGTGAAGGTCGTCCCATCGTCTTTCTGCACGGCAATCCGACCTCGTCCTACCTTTGGCGTGACGTGATGCCGGCGCTTGTCGGGCAGGGGCGCTGCATCGCGCCCGACCTCATCGGGATGGGTGACAGCGACAAGCTGCCCGAACCCGACGCCACAACATACACGTTTGAGACCCACAGCCGGTATCTCGACGGGTTCATGCAGGCCCTTGGGCTGGAGCGCGACGTGACGCTTGTTGTGCATGACTGGGGCTCGGCGCTTGGGTTCGACTGGGCGAACCGACACCGCGACGCGGTGCGTGCCATCGCCTACATGGAGGGCATTGTACGCCCGCTTGAGACATGGGCGGAGTTCTCTCCGGAGGCCACGCCGCTCTTTCAGGCGCTGCGCTCCGAGGCCGGCGAAGGGCTGATCCTTGACCGCAACGTCTTCATCGAGAAGATCCTGCCCGGCTCGATCCTGCGCGGGCTGAGCGATGCGGAGATGACCGAGTATCGACGGCCATTCCTCGACCGTGACGCCCGCTGGCCAACGCTTACCTGGCCGCGCCAGATCCCCATCGCGGGAGATCCGCCTGACGTTGTCGCGCGCGTCGCGGCTTATGCCGAATGGCTGAAAGAGAGCGACCTGCCAAAATGCTTTGTCAATGCCGAGCCGGGGGCCATCCTGACCGGTGCCGCTCGCGCGTTTTGCCGGACGTGGAAGAACCAGCATGAGGTCACTGTCGCGGGCAGTCACTTCATCCAGGAAGACAGCGGGGCAGAGATCGGGCGGCACCTTTCCGACTGGTTGCGCAGCTGGTGACTTTGCATTCGAAAACCGCAATTTGCAAATTAACTGCCCGCCGCGGCACCCTGTGCCTTGCGAGATGCGCGCGCTTCGGGCAAAACCGGGCGCAACGAATATTTCCTTAGGGGGACGGACATGAACCTCACCATGAACCACGATGTGCTGACCGATCGTCTTGGCGCAAACGAAGGCGCAGCCTTGCGCATCAAGCAGGCCGTGCTGGTCGTGCTCGGCATCGCGCTGCTGGCTGTGGCTGCAAAGATCAAGATCCCGATGTGGCCGGTGCCGATCACCATGGGCACCTTTGCTGTCCTGACCATCGGCGCGGCCTATGGTCCGCGTCTCGGGCTGACGACCATCCTGAGCTACATGATCCTCGGGGCGGCCGGGTTCGACGTGTTTGCGGGATCCACCGCAGAGGCTTACGGGCTGACCTACATGATGGGGGGCACGGGCGGATATCTGGTCGGCTACGTGCTTGCAACGCTGGCGCTGGGTATGCTGGCCCGCGCGGGCTGGGACCGTTCCATGCCGAAAATGGCCGTGGCAATGCTGGTCGGCAATGCGTTGATCTACGTGCCGGGCCTGATCTGGCTTGGCATGCTCTATGGCTGGGACAAGCCGATCCTCGAATGGGGTCTGACACCGTTCCTTGTTGGGGACATGATCAAGCTGGCACTGGCTGCGCTGATCCTGCCTGCGGTCTGGAAATTCGTGGGCGACGCGCGACGCTGAACGCGCGCCACACGGTAACATGCCTGATGCGGCGCCGGTCTTCTGGCGCCGTTTTTCTTTGCGTGGCGGCGGTCGCCATGAAGCAGACGGCCGGGTCATGCCTCATCGTTGGCCGTGCTGCATGTTCAGCGGCGCTTGTTTCAGATACCCAACCAGCGCCGCAGCTCGTCCGGGCTGTGCCCGGCCTCGCGATAGGTTGCGAGTGAGCGGGCGTCGTCGCGCTTTGCCAGCCGTTTTCCGGCATCGTCCCGGATCAGCGCGTGGTGATGATACAGCGGTCGCGGCTTGTCCAGAAGCGTCTGGAGGAGCACGTGAATGCGCGTGGCCTCAAAGAGGTCCTGCCC
Organism: Cognatishimia sp. F0-27; assembly: GCF_020667845.1. Classification (GTDB taxonomy): domain Bacteria; phylum Pseudomonadota; class Alphaproteobacteria; order Rhodobacterales; family Rhodobacteraceae; genus JAFMPQ01. The sequence goes on along the minus strand of NZ_JAFMPQ010000023.1, from coordinate 68,261 downwards.
GCGCACCACATGGGTGATCGACTGCTCCGCGTCATCGACAACCACCGCCAGATGGTAGGCCGCACCCATCTCACGCCGCGCGAGCACCACATCGCCGATGCGACCGAGAAAGTGCTCGGCCGTCGTCTGGATCTGTCCGGTTTGGCCATCCGGACCGGACCCGGTTTCTTCGAAGCACAGGTCGCCATGGATCTCCGCCAGCGCACGCCGCATATCGAGGCGCAACGTGGCATCCTTGGGGCGGGCGCCGACGGGCGGCTCGTCCGGACGGCAGGTTCCGGGATAGACGAGACCATCGGGGCCATGCACCGGCACACCTTCTTGAGGCGCGGACAAGGCCTCGCGGATATCGCGGCGGGAACACTGGCAAGGATAGAGCAGCCCCGCGGACCAAAGCTGGTCAAGGGCTGCGTCGTAGGCGTCAAGGCAGTCGGATTGTCTGCGGCAGGGTTCCGGCCAATCCAGTCCCAACCAACGCAGGTCCGATTTGAGCTGCTGTTCCCATTCCGGGCGTGCGCGTGAGCGGTCCAGATCGTCGATCCGCAATAGAAAGACACCGCCGGACGCGCGCGCCAGCGCGGCGCCGACCAAGGCGGAATAGGCGTGACCGAGATGCAGCGGGCCGGTGGGCGATGGCGCAAAGCGTGTTCGAAACGTCACGTTTTTTCAAGCACGTATACGGTGGCTTGCATGTTGCGTCCGGTCAGGTGCGGACCGTGTTCTCTAAAAACCGACCGCATGGTACCGGCTGCAATCAGCGCGTCGACATGGGCGTCGAACGTGGGGTCTTCCAAGGTGTGATCATTGAAGGAAAACACGGTCTTGGCACCGGGTGCCAAGGCATCGGTTATTCGGTCAAGCACCGAAAGGGGCGCGGCGCCTGCGCCGATCACGCCAATGGCCGCGATGGCGCTGTAACCGGTCGGAATGGCACAATCCGCGATGATGGCATCAAGCGTGCGATAGACGCCCTTTGCGCGGGCCTGCGCCAGCATGCCCGGGGACAGGTCGACCCCGTCCACCGTGGTAAAGCCCGCCAGCCGCAAGGCCATGCCGGACAACCCCGTGCCACACCCGAAATCGAGCACCGGTGCGGTGAGATCAGAGACGACCGAGGCCAGGGCCTCCGCGCAGCGACCAGGGGTTACATAGCCGTTTTCGGCGACTTCGGCTTCGTAGCTTGTCGACCACGCGTCATACAGCGCGCGTGTCTCGTCCGCGCCGCGGGCTTGATACACTTTGTCCAAAAACCGGTCGGTCATGAATTGCAGAGTTCTACTCCGCGGCGTGCCCGTCAAGCCCTTCGACCATCTCAGCCTGCGTGGCGATGGAAGGTTGCGTTGCAAGCCATTCTTTCCACGCATTTTTTGCGCGGTCGGTATAGGCCTTGTAGCGCTCGCGCCGGCCACGGCGGCCGCCGCGCATGCCGTCGAGCGGGCGGAACAGGCCGAAATTCACGTTCATCGGTTGGAAGGTCTTGGCGTCCGCCCCGCCGGTGATGTGATGGACCAACGCGCCGTGGGCGGTGTCCTGTGGCACGGTGTCGAGCGATTGGCCCAGCAATTCAGACGCGGCCATCCGGCCCGCCAGAAGCCCCATCGCAGCCGACTCGACATAGCCTTCGACGCCGGTGACCTGGCCCGCAAAGCGGATATGCGGCTTGCTGCGCAAACGCATCTGCGCGTCCAGCAGGGTCGGGGAATTCAGGAAGGTGTTGCGGTGAATGCCGCCAAGCCGCGCAAAGCGCGCATTCTCAAGCCCCGGGATCATCCGGAGCACATCGGTTTGCGCGCCATATTTCATCTTGGTCTGGAACCCGACGATGTTGAGCAACGTGCCAAGCGCGTTGTCGCGCCGAAGCTGCACCACCGCGTAGGCCTTTTCCTCGGGCTTGTGCGGGTTGGTCAGGCCGACCGGCTTCATCGGCCCATGGCGCAGCGTTTCACGGCCGCGTTCAGCCATGACCTCGATGGGCAGGCACCCATCGAAATAGCCCGCGGTTTCGCCTTCGTGGAACTCTGTCTTGTCCGCCGCAAGAAGCGCATCGATGAACGCTTCGTATTGCGCCTTGGTCATGGGGCAGTTGACGTAGGCTTTCTGTTCTTCTTCCGTCTCGCCCTTGTCATAGCGCGATTGTTTCCAGGCGACCGACATATCGATGGAGTCCGCGTAGACGATGGGCGCGATGGCGTCGAAGAACGCGAGCCGGTCGGCTCCGGTCTCGCGCTGGATCGCCGCCCCGAGCGCCTCGGAGGTGAGCGGACCGGTGGCAAAGATCCAGTGCCCGGTCTCGGGCAATTCCGCGACCTCTTCGAGGGAAATCGCGATGTTGGGATGCGCGGCGAGCGCATCGGTGACAGATTGCGCGAACGGTTCGCGGTCCACCGCCAGAGCACCACCGGCCGGCACCCTGTGTTGATACGCCGTGCGCATGATCAGCCCGCCGGCCTGAAGCATTTCCCAATGCAGGAGGCCCACTGCGTTCTGTTCATGGTCGTCAGAGCGAAACGAGTTGGAGCACACCATCTCCCCGAGATTCTCGGTCTGATGTGCAAATGTTTTCACCTTGGGCCGCATCTCGTGAATCACGACCTTCACGCCCATGTTTGCGGCCTGCCATGCGGCCTCGGATCCGGCCATTCCGCCGCCGACGATATGCAATTCCTGTGTCATAGGGCGCGATGTAGTGGAAAGCCCGCGGAGAGCCAAGGCTCAGGACCAGTTTGGCGGGCGCTTTTCCAGAAACGCCGCGATGCCCTCTTCCGTGTCACGATAGAGCATGTTTTCGACCATCACCGCGCCGGTATGGGCATAGGCATCGTCCAGCCCGAGCTCGGCCTGGTCATAGAAGGCACGTTTGCCGATGCGCACCGCCGCGCCAAGCTTTCCGGCCACCGTTTCTGCGAGCGCGCGGGTCTCGGCCTGCAACGCCTCGGGCGCAACCGCACGGTTGATGAGCCCGGCGCGCACCGCTTCGTCTGCTTGCATGAACCGGCCGGTTGTCAGCATTTCGAACGCCTGTTTTCGGGCGATGTTGCGGGTCAGCGCGACCATGGGGGTCGAGCAGAACAGACCGATATTCACCCCGTTCACGCCAAATCGCGTGTCATCGGCTGCCACGGCCATGTCACAGGTGGCCACAAGCTGGCATCCGGCTGCCGCAGCGATGCCGTGCACCTGCGCAATCACGGGTTGGGGCAGGCGGGTCAGGCCGGTCATCACCCTTGAGCAGCGATTGAAGAGATCCGCAAAGGCGGCGCGCCCGCCATCTTCGGCCTGCCGCGCCTCGGTCATCTGGCGCAGATCATGGCCGGCGCAAAATGCGCGCCCGGCACCGGAGATCACGACAACCCGTGTGGCGCTGTCTTCGGAAAGGCGATCGATCTGGTCTTGCAAGGCCGCCAGCATCTCGTCTGACAGCGCGTTCAACCGATCGGGCGCATTCAGGGTCAGATGCGCGATCCCATCCGCGTCTTCGCGTTTCAAAAGATCCACATGCATTCCTTTCGTTCATGCCCGACATTCTGCGGGTCTGGCGGCTGACCATCTGTCACAGGCGTGCCGTAAAACAGGTGTTTTTTCAAGTCCTGGCGCCCCGCGTCTCCGGGCTGCGGCAGCAGCACTCCGGGTTTGGGCAGCCGACGGGGGGGCACGGGTTCTGGCCCGCAATGCATGCGCGGTTCGGGGTGCGGGCAGGCGCAGGATGCGGGATGGGTGTTGGGCTGAAAAAGGTTGACCCTCCGGACGGAAGAAGGACCAATGCCGCGACGCAAACGGAGGATTGAATGGCGATCGTAATTGGCCCGGAAGAGATGGCGGGGTTTTTGGATGAGGTTTTTCCACAGGTGAAGGGCATGTTCGGGATCGACCGGATCGACGAGTCGCTCACCGTCATGCGGCTATTCAACGAGGAGCGGCATCTGCGCCCGGGCGGCACGGTGTCCGGCCCCGCGATGTTCAGCCTCGCAGATGTGGCCGCCTATGTGGCCACGATGTCGCGGATCGGGCGCGAAGCGCTCGCGGTCACCACCCATTGCAGCATCGATTTCATGCGCAAACCCGCGGCGGGCATCGACCTGATCGCGGAGGCGCGGGTTCTCAAGCTGGGAAGAACGCTGAGCGTCACTGATGTCTTGCTGTTCTCCGAAGGCATGCCGGAGCCGGTGGCCCATGCCAGCCTGACCTACTCCATCCCGCCACGCCGGAGTTCATGAGCGCGCGGGCAGCACGTCCTCACCTCTGCGCAGCGCCCGGACGCGCACGTCGTCCGTCTCGAAAGCGCGCGCGAGCACGCCAACGGTCTGCCAGGGATCGGCATCGCCACACATGAAGACATCGAACGCGCCATAGCCGATTTCGGGCCATGTATGCACGGTGATGTGGCTTTCGGCGAGAACTGCAACGCCGGAGAGCCCGTGTGGCGAGAACCGGTGCACATGCATATGGACGAGGGTCGCGCCACAGGCGGCGATGCAGTCCTGGAATGCCGCCCGGATGCGGTCCTCACGGTCCAGCCCCTTGCCACCGACAACCTCGATGATCAAATGGGTGCCCGCAAAAAGGGTGGTGCCGTCCTGGGCAAAATGGTCGACCCGGTCTGTAGCCCTGACGGCGCGCGACGCGGTGCCGTCCGTCGCCGTTGAGGGCGCGCCTGTGCGTTGAGGTTTTCCGGAACGCGCCACTGCGCCGAGATCCTTCATTGCTCTTCCCTGTGCCACCTGCGCCAAGCCGCAGCGCGCGGGACCCCTCGGTGCGGGGCCATGCCGCTTCAAGCTGCGCCGGATTGCAATCGGGTGCAACAGGAAGGCCGGGGACGCACAGAAAAAAGGCGCGGGAAGACCCCGCGCCCAAGGTGGAAGAGGTCTGGGGCGGCCAGGGATCAGCCGACCCAGAACGGTCGCCGGGCCTCCAGAAGAGCGGACCGGCGATCAAGGCCCACATCCGCGAGGAGGTGGGAATCGAGTTGCGCGAGCGCCAGCCTTGTGCGGTGGCGTTCGGACCATTTGGCAAAGACCACCGCAAGACGCAGTGCCACTTTTGCCGCCGGCGGCAGAGATTGCGCCGCGGTCAGGTAGGCGAGGGGGGCGAATGTTGCGTCTTGTGCCATGATCTTTCCTTTCGATTGTATTGACACATTGTGTAACCTGTGTGCAAAATACCGATACAATAATTGGGATGTCCGGGTCGATGGAAATATTGTGATGGATACAATTTCCGATCTTTATGAAACGCAGGGCGCGGCGCCAAAATACAAGGCGGTCGCTGCCGCGATCCGGAACGCCGTCAGCAGCGGAGCGCTCAGGCCTGGCGACAAGCTGCCGCCGGTACGTGACCTCGCCTGGCGGCTTGGCATCACCCCGGGCACCGTCGCGCGGGCATACACGCTGCTTACCGAAAGCGGCGAGGCCGCCGCGGCCGTGGGGCGGGGCACATTTGTCGCGACCCCGAAGCCCGCACCCGCGACGCAGAGCCCTGACCTGCGCGTTTTGCCGCAAGACACGGACACCGTGACGCTTTTCTCCGCGCGATTGCCGGATGTGGGACAGGTTGCCATGATCCGGAAAGCCATGGGGCGTCTGGGTGAAACCGACCCGGACGCATTGCTCAATTACCCAACACGAGAGAGCTTCGAGCCGGCGCGCCGCGCGGTGCTGCGCTGGCTTGGCGACACCGTTCTGGGGCAAGTCGATCAGGCGGATCTGGTGCTGAGCCACGGCGGACAATCGGCGGTGTCGCTCGTGATGCAGTCGGTGCTGCATGGCCCGCGTCCCGTGGTGATGCTCGAAGAACTGAGCTATCCCGGTTTCCGCCGCGCGGCCCAGCTCTTGCGGGCGGATGTGGTCTCTGTCGCCATGGATGCGGATGGATTGTGCCCCGAGTCGCTTGATAGGGTCGCCCGTGAAACCGGCGCGCAACTGCTTTGTACCAGTGCCGAAGTGCACAATCCGACAGTGGTGTTCACCCCGCCCGAGCGTCGCGAGGCCATTGCAGAGATCGCGCGCCGCCGTGGGTTTCATATTCTCGAAGATGACTGCTATCGCATCGGTCCGGCGCGCGCGGCGTCCTATCGCTCGATCCTACCGGACCAGGGGTGGTATGTGTCGTCGATCTCGAAATCACTGACGCCTGCGTTGCGGATCGGGTTCGCGCTGGCCCCGAAACGCCATCGCGGCGTTTTGCGCCGTGCCGCCGAGGACGGTTTTTTCGGACTGGCGCGCCCCTTGGCGGAGCTGACCGAGGATCTTCTGTCGCAGGACGAAACCTACGAGATGATGGCGGCGGTTCGGGCGGAGATGAACCGCTATATCCGCGTGGCCGTGAATATTCTTGGCGGCTACGATCTTGTCTGGAGCGAAGAGATCCCGTTCCTGTGGCTGCGGCTTCCCGAGGGCTGGCGGGCGGCGAGCTTTGCCCAGGCCGCCGAGGCGCGCGGCGTCCAGATCCGGCCCGCGGAGGAATTTGCGCTGCGGGATGCCAATGCACCGCATGCAGTGCGGATTGGCGTCAATGCGCAGGTCAGCCTTTCCAGCTTTGAAGCGGCCATCGAGACATTGCGCAGCTTGCTGGACAATCCGCCCGAGCGGATCGCCATTTGATCCGCCGGGTTGGCGCGCGCTGGCGGGATTGGCGTCAGGGGATGGCGCGGCAGAGTGCACACGGTCCGGTCTGAGAAGCACGGTGCGGTGTCAGCGCAAGCGCTTCTTGGCGTAGCGGCTCTGCGATGCGGGGCGCAGCATCTGTGATGGTCTGCGTGCGCAGGATTGTCAGGGGAAGATATTGGGGTAAAATAATACCGTATTTTTAGGACGCTGTTTTCGCTTATTTATTTCCGGTCATATGCTCTTGACGCAAAAAGCGGTGCGTATATAACGCAGCGATCAGTTCTCGGGCCGTGCGCGTCATGCGGCGGCCCATTCTCTTACACCGACGGGATCATCGAGATGAAAACCTTTTCTGCGACCCCGGCAGACATCGAGAAGAAATGGATCGTGATCGACGCTGAAGGCGTTGTTCTTGGTCGTCTCGCCTCGATCGTTGCCTCGCGGCTGCGCGGTAAGCACAAGCCGAGCTTCACGCCCCACATGGATACGGGCGACAACGTCATCGTCATCAACGCCGACAAGGTGCAGCTGACGGGCAAGAAGCGCGAAGAGCGCCACTTCTGGCACACCGGCCACCCCGGCGGGATCAAGTCGCGCACCAAGGCGCAAATCCTTGAGGGCGCACATCCCGAGCGGGTCGTGACCCTTGCGGTCAAGCGCATGCTGCCGTCCAACCGCCTGTCGCGCAAGGTCATGACAAACCTGCGCGTCTATGCCGGCGCCGAGCATCCTCATGAGGCGCAGGCGCCCGAGGTGCTGGACGTCAAGTCGATGAACAAGAAAAACACGCGGGTGTAATCAGACATGGCTGATCAAGTGACCTCCCTCGATGAGCTGGCCAAAGCCGTCACCGACGATCTCGGTGGTGCGGCCATGGTCGAAGAGACCCCCCGTGAGCCGGTTCGTGACGAATTCGGCCGCTCCTATGCCACCGGCAAGCGGAAGGACGCGGTTGCCCGTGTCTGGATCAAGCCCGGTTCCGGCAAGGTGACCGTGAACGGCAAGGAAATGAACGCGTATTTCGCGCGTCCCGTGCTTCAGATGATCCTCGCGCAGCCCTTTACGGTGGCCGGTGTCGAAGGCGAATTCGACGTGCAGGCGACCGTCAAGGGCGGCGGCCTTTCCGGTCAGGCCGGCGCGGTCAAGCACGGCATCTCCAAGGCTCTGCAGCTCTATGATCCGTCGCTGCGCGGCGCGCTCAAGGCGGCAGGCTTCCTGACCCGCGACAGCCGCGTGGTCGAGCGGAAGAAATACGGTAAGCGCAAGGCGCGCCGCAGCTTCCAGTTCTCCAAGCGCTGATTTGCCTGTCAGGCAAGATCACGGGCCGGCCCTCTCGGGGGCCGGCTTTTTTCGTTATGGCCACCGCAGCAGTCGGTTTTTTTGGCGTGGGCGCCGCGGCTTTGCGCTGCGTGGCGCTTGACGGGGCAGTCAAGCTGCGCCACTCCAATCCGCATGACGCGCTACCGGATCGCCCACGCCAAGAACCTTGTTACTGTCGAGCACGGGATGGTGCATCCCGATCGTCTGACCCTGTTTTCCACGATGCGCGACGAACTTGGTTTCCTGCCGGCCTGGCTGGATCATCATCGCGGCCTCGGCTTCGAACAGTTCCTGATCTGGGATGATCAGTCCGATGACGGCAGTTTCGAGTTTCTTTGCGCACAGCCCGATTGCATCGTGCTGCGGGCACCGATGCGGTTTGGCGATTTGATCGATTACACCGATCCGGAAGGGCAGACACGGCGTGAACGTGTGGGCACTTATCTCAAGATCGCGCTGCCACCTTGCTTTCTGCCCGGGCGATATGTGTCTTATCTGGACGCGGATGAATTCCTGATCCTGCCGCCCGGCGTGGCGCATGTCGGCGAGGTGATTTCGCGGCTCGCGGGGCAGGGCGCCAGTTCGGCTGTGGCTTCTGTGGTCGAATTCTTCCCGGCCGGCGTCGCTGGCCTTGAGGGTCGTCTGCCACAGGATTTTGACGCCTTGCTTGCAGCCTATCCCTATTTCGAGCCGGAGCCCCTGGTGCAACTGCGCCCCGGAGAGCCCCCGGTTCTCACCGGACAGAGCAAGACGGCACGGCTCTTCGAGCGCTATGGGATCGAGCCAAGGGTCGAGCGGCGCGGCTGGCACCGCCTCTACATGCCGGCCCGCGCCAAGAAGGCGCAAATGTTCCAGAAGTCTCCGCGACACAAGACGCCCATCGTGCTGCGCAGTGACGAAAGCTACCTCACCGGCTCGCACAACGCCAACCTGCCGCCATCGGCGTCGGTCTTGCTGACGGTGGCCCATTTCGTCTTCACCGCGCAATTCGCCGACAAGATCGAGCGGGCAACCCGCTGGGGCGCACACGCCAATGCCGCGGCGAAATACGGCTACTATCGCAAGCTGCTGGATGCGATGGGGGACGCGCCCGACGGGTTTCTTGGCCCGGAGTCCGTGGCCTATAGCGATGCCGGACAGCTGGTCGACGCCGGTCTCATGCGCTGGTGAGCGCAAACCGTGCGGACGGCCAGAGCGTTTCGATTTCCGGTAAGCGCCGCGCCACGGCTTCGTAGACCGGTGCATAATGGCGGGCAATCTCGCGGCTGGTCTCGTCTGGCAGCGGCTTGGACGCCGTGCCGCGTGCATTGACCGGACGCGCGCCTGCATCGGGCTCGACAGGAACCTCGGCAAACCGGGCAAACCGCGCCACGCCCGCCGGTGTGATCATGTCCTCGAACAGGCAGATGAACCGGTCCTCGGGTGCAAAGACCGTCTCGATGGCCTCAAGGGTCAGATCATAGCGCATACGGGCGGCGGCTTCCGCCCCGCTGTAAAAGCCCCGCAGGCCAACGCTTTCCGCCTCGTCGGGCAGGCGACCCTTGGCAACCTCCATGCGGTAATGCGACCGGAGCCGCGCAACCGGGTCACGCATGGCAAACAGCGCTTTCGTGGCGATCCCGCGTGCGTCAAACCCATCGCGAATGCCCTTGAGGATCGGCGCGGGCAGGGCCGCATAGGAGGGGGTCACATCGCCGGTCCGCCGGGTGCCCGGCTTGGCAAGCAGACCGGCGAAATAGGCAAAATAGCGATCCCGGTCGGTCTGCATCTGCCAACGCAGGTAGTCCGCGGGAAGCGGCTGCCCGATGCGCCGTTTCGCCTCCGCTCGCAGCTTTTGCAGCATACCCGGTTCGGCGACCTTGTACCGGGCAAACACCGATCCGAGGTCTGCTTCCCAGATCTGGTATTCTCCGAGCCGTCCGAAATCCGATCCGGGCTGGCGGGCGAGATAGGCCTGCATCCAGCTCGATCCGCATTTCTGACCGCCGAGGCCGAGGAAAAATGTGCCAGTCATGGGTAGTCTCTTGATGGTAATGCGACGCGAGCCCGTCGAGACATCGCGCGCGCTGTCGTTCTGGCGGGGTTGCGGTGGCTGGTGTGTCCGGTCACATGCGGGAAACGGCGGATCATGGTTCGCGGTCAGGTGTCTTCAGGGATGAGCCCGAGCCCGCGCAAATACACGCCGATCCCCGACTCGAGCAGATCCTCGGGTGGAAAGGGCGCCTGCGTGCCCGGTGAATTGCGCGCAAACAATTCCACGACCCCGTGGCTCAGCGCCCAGATATGCGCGGAGAACATCGCCGGAGGTGGGCGCTTTTCGGGTGGAATATGCTCGGACAGCTGTGCCGCGGCCTTTTCGAGGATGCCGCGCGCCCGCATCGAGGCTGCAGCGAGTTCGGGGGAGCGATTGACCGAGATGCCGCTTTCGAACATCGCGATGTAGTGACCGGGATAGCGCCGCGCGAAGGCGAGATAGGCCCGTCCCGTGGCCTCGAACGCCGCCAGCGCAGAGGGTTGGCCGGTTTCAAACGCGTATTCCATCAACTCGGCAAAGATCTGGTAGCCTTGCAGCGCGGCCTCCGCGATCAGATCCTCGCGCCCGTCGAAATGGCGGTAGACCGCCGCCGGGGTCACGCCGGCCTGCTTCGCCGCCTCCGAGAGGGTAAACCCGGTCGGTCCCTTCTCCTCGATCAGGGTCAGCGCCGAAGAGACCAGCGCTTCGCGAAGGTTGCCGTGGTGATAGCCCCGTTTAGGCATGCCAGAGTTCCGGACCGTTACAGATCAGCGGATCGGGGGTTCCGACGGCCTTGATGTCCTTGCGGTCGTAATCGAGCGTGCTCAGCACGTGGCGGATCGCGGCGAGGCGAGCGCGCTTCTTGTCGTCGCTGCGCACGATCGTCCACGGCGCGGTGTCCGTGTGCGTGCGCGTGAGCGTCTCGGCAATCGCGTCGGTGTAGGCGTCCCATCGCGGCAGCCCCTTCACGTCGATGCCGGAGAGCTTCCATTGCTTGAGCGGGTCGCTTTCGCGTTTGAGAAACCGCGCCAGCTGTTCGGCGCGGCCAACCGTGAGCCAGAACTTGAAAAGATGGATGCCCTCATCCACGAGCATGGCTTCGAAACCGGGCGCCTGGGTGAAGAAATGCGCGCGTTCTTCGGGTGTGCAAAAGCCGAAAACATGCTCGACCACGCCCCGGTTGTACCAGGACCGATCGAAAAACACGATCTCGCCACCCGCCGGCAGGTGATCGATATAGCGTTGGAAATACCACTGCGTCTGTTCCGTGTCGGACGGCTTCGACAAGGCCACCACCCGCGCGCCGCGTGGATTGAGGTTCATACGAAAGCGCGCAATCGTGCCGCCTTTTCCGGCGGCGTCGCGCCCTTCGAAGACGCAGACAACCCTCTGGCCGGTTTCCTTGATCCAGGACTGCATCTTGACCAACTCGATCTGGAGCATGGCAAGCTCGCGCTCATAGGGTTTGCGCGCCATCTTGTCCGAATAGGGGTATCGCGGATCGAGGATGTCGCCTTTTTCTGCCCGCTCGATGGCATGCCGGACGGCGTCGGGAGCCTCCTCGCGAAAGAAGCGGGAAATCGCACCGTCAAAGGGCAGGGTCATCGGTGCTCTCCTTTTGGACAGGGACAGAACGAGGGGCGGGACAGGCCCGCGCCTGTCCGAGTATGCGGCGAGAGCACGAGAGGATACAAGCGCTTAGCCTGAGCGACCGGCGTGCTCCAGCGCGCGTTCGATGGCCGCCAAGATGGCGTCTTCGTCTGCGTGGTGCGGCATGTGTCCGATATCTTCCAGCACCGTGACCCGCGCACGCGGCAAAACGGAGACGGCGCGGTTTGCGTGCACCGTCAACGGCACGGTGGTGTCCGCATCGCCATGCACGAATTCCACGGGCAGCGTCATCTCGGGATAGCGTTCGGACAGGGCCACCATATGCGGTCGCAAATGGTTGACCTGCCGGGCATTGGCGCGCAGCGTGTCCCGGCGCAAGGACAGTCCGGGCCCGATATGCGCCAGGTAGCCGTCCGGCGCGGATTGCGGCGCGAAGATACCTTCGAGCACGTCGCCGGTGTTCATCGGGTCGGTGCTGGCGGTGACAAGCGGCGGCACAAGCGCGCCGCCGACCGAGGACCCCAGCACCTTGTAATAGGCGCCGAGTTCGCCCGGCCATGGCATGGCAACACCCGCGACGCTGACAATGGCCGAAGCCTCATGCTCAAGCCCCCAGGCCATGGCGACCGCCCCGCCGAAGGAATGGCCGAGCACCACTGGAGTGTCGACCCCAAGCTGCTTTGCGGCCCCCGCGAGCAGGGCGGCCTGCTCCTGTGGCGTCTCAGCCGATGGCGCAAAGGCCCTGTCATACGCCGGATCGACCCGCCCGGTATAGCCGAGCCCGGGCCGGTCAAAGGCGGTCACTCGGTAGCCTGCCTCCACAAGCCGGGGCATCAGTGAAAACGTGAAATCCCGCAGGTTGCCGCCGGCCCCGTGGATCAGGACCACATCCGGTCCGGTGCCGTCCTGCACGTAATGCACACGCACAGCGCCTTCGGTCACAAAGCGGCCCACTGGGGGCCAGCGGTCCTCGGCAGAGGCTTCCATGCGCGCGGCGCGCTTGTCCGCCCATATGCCACAGCTGCCCAGCGTGAGCGCTGCCCCGATCACAAGTGCCCGCACGATCATCATCTCTCCCAATCCGTGGCGCCGACGGGTGTCAAAGCCTCAGATCTGTTGATTTGGAGCCAATCTCCTGAAGGTCAAAGGGTGTGGTCTGGTAGATCTCGGTGATCCAGTTGCCGAACAGCAGATGCGCATGGCTGCGCCACCGGTTTTGCGGGGTCTGCGTGGGATCGTCGTCGGGGTAGTAGTTTGCGGGGATGTTGATCGGCGTGCCCGCCGCCACGTCCCGATCATATTCGCCCTTGAGCGTGTCGCTGTCATATTCGAAATGGTTGAACACATAGAGCGCGCGGTGGTCGGGGTCTTCGACAAGACACGGGCCGGTTTCGGCGCTGTCGATCAGGATGGCCAAACCGGCGGCCTCGATTTCCGCACGGCGCAGTTCGGTCCAGCGCGACACGGGGATCACCATGTCGTCGGAGAAGCCACGCAGGTAGGGGGACGCGGGCGCGCAGTTGCGGTGGCGGATGCAGCCGAAAGCCTTGGCCTCCAGCATGTGTTTGGCAACGCCATGGAAATGGTTGATCATCGCCATCCCGCCCCAACACACGCCGAACGTGGAATGCACATGGGTCTGGGTCCAGTCAAAGACCCGTTGCAGCTCGTCCCAATAGGTGACTTCGTCGAAGGGCAGATGCTCGATCGGCGCCCCGGTGATGATCAGCCCGTCGAACTTCTCGCCGCTCTCGGCGATATCGGAGAATGGCCGGTAAAACTCGGCCATATGCTCGGCGGCGGTGTTCTTGGTTTCGTGCTCCGTCATCCGGATCAGCGACAGCTCGATCTGTAGCGGGGTCGCCCCGATCAGCCGCGCGAACTGGTTTTCGGTCGCGATCTTGCGCGGCATCAGGTTCAACAACCCCACGCGCAGTGGCCGGATGTCCTGCCGGGCGGCGGCGTCCTCGCCCATGACCATGACGCCTTCAGATTGCAAGACCGAGTAGGCTGGCAAGGAGCTGGGCAGTTTGATGGGCATGGGTCTGACCTTCGTTCTCATTGGGACGCGACAGATAGGGCAGCAATCGCGGTTTCACAAGCCGCACGCAGGATCGGCATCTGCTCCCGGTTCGCCTGGCGGCTTGATCGACCGTGTCAGTCATGCTTGGCTCGGCGCATGAAAGCAGTTCTTGCCAGGAGACGCCATGACACGCATCGGAAGACCGCTCCGGATGGGCATTGCCGTTTTGGCGGCATTAATCGTCGGCATGCCACAGCAAGCCCGCGCGCAGGACGACGACGGCATGGCGTTTCAGCGCTGCATCTGGCGTTGCCTTGCAAGCAATGGACCGGCTGACAATCCGCAATACGAGCGCTGCGTGGCACGGATCTGCACCGAAGGGGGGATCGCGCAGGTGCCGTTGCCCAACGCGCGAAGCCCCGGCGACCGCTGGTATGGGCACGTCCTGCGCGACGGCACCGCCTATGCGGGCGTGCACGCGACGGATGGCAGCCATGCGTTTTACTTCACCTGCGACGCGTCCGGCAAAAGGACGTGGCGGATCGTCGGCACCGAGATGCCGGAAGGAGACTGGGATCTGTTTGCAGATCGCGTGACCCGAACGCTGCGCTTCCAAAAGGATGGCGAAGACCTCGTGGCCCCCGTTGCAGGGGATGACGCGTTGCTTGCAGCGCTCAAGAAAGGCAGCGTGATGACCTTCGGCCATGTGGATATGCCCGAGCACCCGATCGCACCGCTCAGGGGGTCGTCAAAAGCGATCAGCGCCGCTGAGGCGCGCTGTCAATAGCCTCTGCAATCACGTCGATGAAATCCGCCTCCGCGCCGACCTGCGCCATGGCATCGGCCTGCACCGTCACGCCCCAGTTCTCCGCCATCGCCCGGTAGAGCGGTTGGCGATGCGCAAGCGCCCGGGCATAGGTCCAGCGGATGAAACTGTCCGGGTCGACGGCGTCGGCCCGCAGCCCGGTTTCGGCGAGGTAACGCTCCCACGCGGTTTCGAGAAAGGCGGGCTGGTAGGCCATGGGCTTTGGTGCGCGGTCAAAGCGGCGTTCCAGTTCGGCCATATGGTCCGTGCCGCTCTCGATCCAGACCATGAGCGCCCGCTCTGTCAGTGCGGTCAGGATCGGATCGTCCGGATCGTGCGGATCGACCCATTCACAGATCGAACCGCCGGTGTCACAAACAAAATGCGGATAGCCATAAAGCGTCTCCGCGCGGTCGATGAAGTCGCCGGTGTCGAGCAGCGCCTGCATCTCGGCGCGGCGGAACTGCTCCTGTCGGCGCCGGTATTCCACTATCGGCAACCCGCCACGCTCCGGTGCGCCCGGCTTGCCCAGATAGGCAGAGACCGGTGCCAGATTGTCGAAGGTCAGGTTGGAGCCGATATAGATCGAATCCGACATCAGAAGATCGCGCAGATACGGCACCTGCATGGCATGGCGCTTGGCCTCATCGGCGATGTATTCGCCCATGTACCGGGTGCCGATGCGGTAATCGATGGAGTAGTGAAACCAGTCCCCGGTTTCTCTCAGCATGGTGGAAACATGGGTCTTGCCGAGCCCGGACATCGCAAACAGCACCACGCGGCGCTTTTCGGCATGACACCAGTCGGCAGCGGTAGGATAAATCATCGGCATGGCCCTTGCTTCGGGTCAGGGGCGCGCGCCCCGTCTGGCTTTTGGGTAGCGGCGTTGGCGCGGGCCGTCAAACCGACGGGCCGGCGATCGTGTCGCGGATAACGCGCTCGAGTTTTTCGAGCAGGACCCCATTGTCGAAGCGCTCCAGCGCGGTGGCGCGCGCGGCACGGGCGAGCCGGTCGGGGTCCGGCAGGGCAAAGGCCTCTGCAATGGCGGCGGCGAACCCGTCCTGATCCCATTCTTCTACAAGAAAGCCGTTTTTGCCGGGTATCACGGCTTCCGGGATGCCCGCGTGAACCGTGGAGATCGGGATGGCACCGCAGGCCAGAGCTTCCTGAATGGCGGTCGGCAATCCTTCGGTGTTGCCGTCCTTTGCCGTCACGGAGTGTTGCAGGAAGAAGGCCGTCTGGGCGAGATGCGCGCGCACCGCATCATGGGGCAGGGCGCCGGTGAAGGTGACCTGGTCGGCGACGCCGAGATCGGCCGCCCGGGCGCGGGCGGGCTCCAGCAGAGGACCATCGCCGATAAAGGTCAGATGCGCGGCTGTGCCTCGTGCGGCGGTGGCGAAGGCGTCGAGCGTGACCAGCGGGGCCTTTTTCTCGACCATGCGCCCCACGGCCAGACAGCTCAACGGCCGCTTATCACCGGGCTGAAAGCGGCTTGTGTCGACCCCGGAGGGGATCACATGGGCGTTGGGGTGGCGCACGCCGTGGCGCGCGAGGTTATCAAGCAGGAACTGGCTGACCGAGATCATGCCCGCCAGCCTCGGCATCATCTTGCGGTAGGAGCGCACACGCTGGGCCGAGCGCAGCGCGCGCGACGCATCGGTTCCGCGCCAGTAGGTGAAGACCGGAATGCCAAGATCATTGCCGAGCTTGGCGACAACGAGCGCCTGTGTGCCGAATTCGGAGAGGATCACATCGACGCGCTGCGCGCGCAGAAAGGCGGCCAGCGCCGCGCGGTTGTCACCAAAGGGCAGCCGTGACGTGCCATGCAGCACAGCACCGCTCAGCGCCGCGAAGGGGCGCAGCAGCGTGTCGCGCGCGGAGAGCTTTGCGCGCCGCTCGAATAGCGGTTTTTGATAGGGATCGTCACCATTGGCCCGGCCGCAGATCACGCAGGTATTGCCGCCGAACAGATGCGCGATGTGGCGATTGATGAAGGTCTCGCCCGGCACGTGGTAGTCGGACGTGGCGATGGCGGCTTTCATGGGTGATCCTGAACTGGCATGGTCCGGTGTCGTCTAGCGTGCAACGCTCAGGCTGCCAAGGGCTGCGGCGAATTGCGCCGGGGTCTCCCCAAACCCGGCAGAGCAGACTATATTACGCAGGCCGGAGGAGGAACGCGTTTTATGGCCCTGAAATCGCTCAAGAAGAAACGTCGCATTCAGATTATCGCGCTGGCGTCCGTGGCGCTTGTCGTGTCGACCGCGCTGATCGGATACGCGATGCGCGACGGGATCAACTTTTTCCGCTCGCCGACCCAGATCGTGGAAGAGCCGCCCGCGCCAACGGAGGTGTTCCGCATCGGTGGCCTCGTGGAGGAAGGCTCCATCGTGCGGGGCTCGGGTGAACAGATCAAGTTCTCCGTGACCGATGGCGGTGCCACGGTGCCGGTGGTGTATACCGGCGTTCTGCCCGATCTCTTCGAGGAGAATCAGGGCATGGTCGGCACCGGACGCTATGTGGACGGTGTGTTCGAGGCGAGCGAGATCCTTGCCAAACATGACGAGACCTACATGCCCGCGGAAGTGGTCGATATCCTCAAGGAACAGGGCGTCTATCAGGAGCCTGACAAGGGATCCTGAGCGGGGCGCGCCGATGATTGGCCCTCAGGGTTTCGAGCGATGCACAAAGCATGCACATCGCATGCACATTCCATGCGCATGATCGTGCGTTTCACCGGGCCAGCCGTCCTTTGACCCGACATCCGTGAGAGAGGACGCCATGACCGAGAAGCCTTACCTGCTCCGTGCCGAAGAGATCGCCGCCATGGCGGGGTTGGAGAAAACACATTTCCTCAATCCCGACGCCAAACGCGTCAACAAATCGCTGGGGGACGCCACGGGCCTCACGGGGGTGGGCGTTCATCTCATCGAAGTGGCGCCGGGCGCGGAAACCACGGAATACCACGTTCATCACCATGAAGACGAATGCGTCTATATCCTCGAAGGCACCGCAACCGCGCAGATCGGTGACGACAGGCTTGCCGTCGGCGCGGGCGATTTCATTGGATATCGCAAGGGCGGTCTGGCGCATACCATCGTCAATACCGGAGACCAAACGCTGCGCTGTCTCGTGATCGGCCAGCGGCTCGACCATGACATCGGTGACTACCCGAACAAGGGAAAGCGGATTTTCCGCAATGTCGGCTTGCCGTGGACGCTGGTCGACCATGACGCGCTCACAAGCGTCACAGCGGGTGCCAAGACCAAGGACTGACGCTCAGTATCCGCGCCAGATCCAGCCGCCTCCGAAGATCCGCGAATCGTCCGGTGCGTAGAACACGCAGGCCTGACCGGGCGAAACGCCTTCTTCCGGCGTCAGCAGTTCAACTTCGGCAGTGGTTTCGCTCAGCGGCCGGATGATCGCGTCACGCGGGGGGCGTGTCGAGCGCACCTTCACGGCGAGCGGCCATTCGGAGCGCGACGTGAAGGGGACATCGCCCAGCCAGTTGATTTCGCGCACCGGAATCGTGCGGGTCGCGAGCATCTCCTTGGGGCCGACAACCACGCGCCGGGCGTCCACGTCGAGCTTGACCACGTAAAGCGGCTCGCTCAACCCGCCGATTCCCAACCCGCGGCGCTGTCCGATCGTGTAATGGATGACCCCGCGATGCGTGCCGAGCACGCGCCCGTCCGCATGCACGATCTCGCCGGGTTCCGCGGAGCCGGGGCGCAGCTTTTCGATTACGGCGGCATAGTCGCCGTTCGGCACAAAGCAGATATCTTGGCTGTCGGGTTTGTCGGCCACCGCAAGACCGTACCGCGCCGCAAGCGCGCGGGTCGCGTCCTTGGACGGAAGATGCCCGAGCGGAAAGCGCAGGTAATCGAGCTGTTCCGGCGTCGTCGAAAACAGGAAGTAGGATTGGTCCCGCGCGGCATCGGCGGCGGCATGCAACTCCGCGCCGGCCGGGCCCATCTTGCGCTGGATATAGTGACCCGTGGCCATGCAATCGGCGTCGAGATCTTTTGCGGTTTCAAGCAGATCGCGGAACTTGACCCGCTCGTTGCAGCGGATGCATGGCACCGGGGTGGCCCCCCCGAGATAGCTGTCGGCGAACTCGTCGATCACCGCTTCGCGGAAGGTGTTTTCGTAATCCAGCACATAGTGCGGAAAGCCCATCTCCTCGGCCACGCGTCGCGCGTCGTGGATGTCGCGCCCCGCACAACAGGCGCCCTTCTTAGCGAGGGCCGCGCCGTGGTCATAAAGCTGCAAGGTGACGCCGACAACGTCATACCCTTCTTCCTTCAGCTGCGCGGCCACGACGGAGCTGTCGACGCCGCCCGACATGGCAACGACGACGCGCGTTTCCGACGGCGGTTTTGGCAGCCCGAGCGAATTCAGCGGGGCAGGATCGAGAGGCATGACCGGTCTCCTGAAAGTCAGAGGCAAATATAGGAAAATCCGAACTACTCTCAAGGGCCCGTTTCAGGCGCTGTTAAGAGGTGCTCGGCTTGAGTAGGCCAACCAGGTAACGAGGGTTTGGTATGTATCTCAAGAAAGTGGATGGGCCGCGTGCCGTGCAGCTTCCGGATGGCAGTTTCATGACCCGCGCGGATTTGCCATCGGTCGAGACCCGTCGATGGGTGGCGTCCCGCAAGGCTAAGGTGGTTGCGGCGGTGCAGCACGGGCTGCTCACATCGGAACAGGCCTGTAAAACCTATGGGTTGAGTGACGAAGAGCTTCAGGAGTGGATCAACGCGGCCGATTGTCATGGCATCGACGCATTGAAAGCCACACGGCTGCAAAAGTATCGTCAACCCTAAGTTGCAAAATAAAGGAATCGCGTTAAGGTAATAAGGCGTTAACTATTCTATCCCAAAAAGGCCTCAGAGAACTGGGGAAACCGGAGGCTGTAAATGCGTATCCTGCTTGTGGAAGACGATCCCACAACCGCCAAGAGCATTGAACTGATGCTCGGTCATGCAAATCTCAATGTCTATTCCACCGATCTGGGTGAAGAAGGCATCGATCTGGCAAAGCTATATGATTACGATTTGATCTTGCTTGATCTGAATTTGCCGGACCTGAACGGCTATGAAGTCCTGCGTCAATTGCGCGTGGCGCGGGTCGATACACCCATTCTGATCCTGTCGGGTGAAGACGATACGCAAAACAAGATCAAGGGCTTCGGGTTTGGCGCCGATGACTACCTGACCAAACCGTTTCATCGCGATGAATTGATCGCGCGTATTCACGCGATTATCCGGCGCTCCAAAGGGCATGCGCAATCGGTGATCCGGACGGGCAAGGTCTCTGTCAATCTCGATGCCAAAACCGTCGAGGTGCAGGGCAAACCGGTCCATCTCACAGGCAAGGAATACCAGATGCTCGAACTGCTGTCCTTGCGCAAAGGCACGACGCTGACCAAGGAAATGTTTCTCAACCACCTTTACGGCGGCATGGATGAGCCCGAGCTGAAGATCATTGACGTGTTTATCTGCAAACTGCGCAAGAAACTCAGCGAGGCCACGGGCGACGACAATTACATCGAAACGGTTTGGGGCCGCGGCTATGTGCTCCGCGATCCGCAACCGGTGCTCGACGATCCCAGCCCGATCGCGGCTTCCGCCTGACACAGGCCGTTCTCACGACGCCCGCAGGATAAGGCGGGACGCAAACGCTTTCCGGAAGGCTTCGTGGCAGGGATACCTGCGCGAAGCCTTTTTTTGCGCGCCCGCTCTGCTTTGGCTCCTTAAGTGCACGACGCGCCAGCCGCGCAAACTTGCGCGCTGCACTGGACGATCGCGGACCCGAGACCTATCACTCGATCCAATCCCAAACTGGAGAGGCGCGCAGGGATGAGTTTTGAGACACGCGAACCGGAAGCCCTGACCGAGAGTGAAGCCGCAGACGAGCTTGCCCGTCTTGCCGCGCTGCTTGCGGAGGCCAATCTGGCCTATCACGCCAAGGACGCGCCGGAGATTTCCGACGCCGAGTACGATCGCCTCAAGCGCCGCAATGCCGCGATCGAAGCGCGCTTTCCCCATCTGAAACGCGCCGACAGCCCGGCCGATCAGGTCGGTGCCGCCCCCGCGGAGGGGTTCGGCAAGGTGCGCCACAGCGTGCGGATGCTGTCATTGGCCAATGCGTTTGACGACGCCGATATCGCCGATTTCGACAAGGGCATCCGCCGCTATCTCGGTTTGGCCGACACGGATGCTCTGATCTACACGTCCGAGCCCAAGATCGACGGGCTGTCCCTTTCGCTGCGCTATGAAGATGGGGAGCTTGTCCAGGCCGCCACGCGTGGCGACGGCGCGATTGGCGAAAACGTCACCGAGAATGCACGCACGATTGCGGATATCCCGCACCGGCTCGAAGGCGCGCCTGCCGTGCTCGAAGTCCGGGGCGAAGTCTATATGAGCCATGACGATTTTGGCGCGCTCAACGAGGCCCAGACCGCGCGCGGCGGCAAGCGCTTTGCCAATCCGCGGAACGCCGCCGCCGGCAGCCTGCGCCAGCTTGACCCGGAGATCACGCGCAGCCGGCCGCTGCGGTTTTTCGCCTACGCCTGGGGAGAGCTGAGCGCCCCGCTGGCCGAGACACAGCTCGGCGCGATCGAACGGCTGGCCGCGCTGGGGTTTCAGACCAACCCCTTGACTCGACGCTGCGCGGATGTGGCGGAGATGGTCGCCCATTACCGTCGGATCGAGGAGGGCCGGGCGACGCTGGGCTATGACATTGACGGCGTCGTCTACAAAGTGGATTCGCTCGCGCTTCAGGAGCGGCTCGGCTTCCGCTCGACAACCCCGAGATGGGCGATTGCACATAAGTTTCCCGCAGAGCTTGCCTGGACGCGGCTCGTCGCAATCGATATCCAGGTGGGCCGGACCGGCGCCCTGTCTCCGGTGGCGCGGCTGCAGCCGGTGACGGTCGGCGGCGTGGTGGTCTCCAATGCGACGCTGCACAACGAAGACTATATCGCCGGCTTCGACTCCAAGGGAGCGCCGATCCGGGCGGATGCGGATGGCACGCCCAAGGACATCCGCGTGGGTGACTGGGTGCAGGTCTACCGCGCGGGAGACGTGATCCCGAAGGTTGCGGATGTCGACATATCCAGGCGCGACGCGGGCGCGGAGATGTTTCAGTTCCCGGTGCATTGCCCGGAATGCGGATCGGACGCGATCAGAGAGCCGGGAGACTCGGTCCGGCGCTGTTCGGGTGGCCTGATTTGTCCGGCGCAAGCGGTGGAAAAGCTGAAACATTTCGTGTCCCGCGCGGCCTTTGACATCGACGGGCTTGGCGCCAAACAAGTCGAGCAGTTCCATGCGGATGGCTGGATCCGTGAACCGGCAGACATCTTCACGCTGCGCGAGCGGTATGGAACCGGTATGCAACAGCTCAAGAACCGCGAGGGCTGGGGCGAAAAATCCGCCAGCAACCTGTTTGACGCCATTGACGCGCGCCGGGAGATTGCGCTGTCGCGGCTGATCTTCGGGCTGGGTGTGCGGCATGTGGGCGAACAGGCCTCCGCCCTGATCGCGCGGCATTACGGAAGCTGGACCGCGTTCGATGCGGCGATGCTGGCGGCCGAACCCTGCGATGGGCCTGCCTGGGAAGACCTGATCGGGATTGACGGGGTTGGACCGGTGATGGCCAAGAGCCTTGTCTCCGCCATGAACCAACCCGCCGAACGGGAGTCGCTGGCACGGCTTGTCGCGCAGCTCGACGTGCAGGATGCCGAGCGCCCGCAGGTTGCGGACAGCCCCGTGGCGGACAAGACGATCGTCTTCACCGGCAGTCTTGAAAAAATGACGCGCGCCGAAGCCAAGGCGCGCGCCGAGGCGCTTGGGGCCAAGGTCTCCGGCTCCGTCTCGGCGAAGACGGATATCGTGGTGGCCGGACCGGGGGCCGGGTCGAAGGAGAAGAAGGCGCGCGAGCTCGGAGTGACGATCCTCGATGAGGATGAGTGGCTGGACCTGATCGAGGGATGACCGGGCGCCCGGAAGTGCTCTGGCCGCTTTTCGCAGCGGCGCAATCGCTCGCCGGGGTGGGCCCGAAGACGGCGCAAGCGCTTGAGCATATTGGTATCTCGGCGCCGCTGGATCTGCTCTATACCTTGCCCTATGCGGTGATCGACCGGCGGTTGCGCGACACTGCGGAGGGCGCGCCGCTGCCTGCGGTGTTGACGCTTGCGATCCGCATTGGCGAGCATCGCCCGCCGCGCAAGCGGGGCGGCGCCTACCGGGTGATGGCCAATGACAGCGGCGGGCCGCTCCAGATCGTGTTTTTCCATGCCAAAGCCGACTACCTGATGCGGTTGCTGCCGCCGGGAGAAGAGCGGATCGTCTCCGGACGGGTCGAGTCGTTCGATGGCGTCGCGCAGATGGTGCATCCCGACCATGTTCTGCGGCCCGATGAGGCGCAGGATTTGCCGGGCTTCGAGCCGGTCTATCCGCTCACTGCGGGGATCACACAAAAACTGATGGTCAAAGCAGTGGCGGATGCGATGACGCGGCTGCCGGATCTCGAAGAATGGATCGACCCGGCCCAGAAGCGCGAGACCGTTTGGCCGGACTGGCGCGCGGCGTTGCTGTTGGCCCATGCGCCGGAAGGGCTGGACGACCTTGCCCCCACCGCGCCGGCGCGCACGCGGCTGGCTTATGACGAGTTGATGGCACATCAGCTCACATTGGCGCTCGCCCGGGCGGACCGGCGGCGGGGGCGGGGCATGGTGACACAGGGAAACGGCCAATTGCGGCGGCGGGTTCTGGACTCCTTGCCTTATCGGCCCACGGGCGCGCAGCTGCGGGCGATGGACGAGATCGCCGCGGACATGGCGCAATCCGAGCGCATGAACCGCCTGCTTCAGGGCGATGTCGGAGCGGGCAAGACCCTTGTGGCCTTCATGGCCCTGCTGACGGCCGTGGAAAGCGGCGGGCAGGGCGTCATGATGGCACCGACGGAGATCCTGGCGCGGCAACATCTCGAAGGGTTGCAGCCGCTGGCGGAAGCGGCGGGCGTGGTGCTTGAGATCCTGACCGGCCGCGACAAGGGGAGCGAGCGCGCCGCCAAGCTAAACGCTTTGGCCAAGGGCAAGATCGGCATTCTGGTTGGCACGCATGCGGTCTTCCAGAAAGACGTGCAGTTCGCGGATCTGCGGCTTGCGGTGGTCGACGAGCAGCATCGCTTTGGCGTGCGCCAACGGCTGGAGCTCGGCCAGAAAGGGCAGGGCGCGGATGTGCTTGTGATGACGGCAACGCCGATCCCGCGGTCGCTGTCGCTGGCGCAATATGGCGACATGGACGTGTCGGTGCTGGACGAGAAGCCGCCCGGCCGCAAACCGATCCAGACGGCGATGGTCTCGACCGAGCGGATCGACGAGGTGGTCACGCATCTGCGCCGCGCCGTTGCCGAGGGACGGCAGGTCTATTGGGTGTGTCCGCTGGTCGAGGAGAGCGAAGTGTCCGATCTCGTGTCGGCCGAGGCGCGGTTCAAGCATTTGCGCGCGGTGCTTGGCGAAGGGCGCGTCGGGCTGGTTCATGGCCAGATGCCCCCGGCCGAGAAGGACGCCGCGATGGCCCGGTTTGTCGACGGCCAGACGGCGGTGCTTGTGGCGACAACGGTGATTGAGGTCGGCGTGAACGTGCCCAACGCGACGATCATGGTGATCGAGCGCGCGGAAAGCTTTGGCCTTGCACAGTTGCATCAGTTGCGCGGTCGGGTCGGGCGCGGCGAGGCGGCCTCGACGTGCCTCTTGCTCTATCAGGCGCCGCTGTCGGAAACGGCCAATACGCGCCTGACGACGCTGCGCGAGACGGAGGACGGATTCCGCATTGCGGAGGTCGACCTCGAGATGCGCGGGGCCGGGGACCTCATCGGGACGGCGCAGAGCGGCTTGCCGCGGTTCCGGGTTGCCGATCTGGAACGGCAGGCGGGTTTGATGGCCATCGCGCAAAGCGATGCCCGGCGTCTCCTCGCCGATGATCCGGCGCTGACAAGCCCGCGCGGCAAGGCTGCGCGCCTGCTGTTGTGGTTGATGCGTCAGGACGAGGCGATCCGCCTGATTTCGGTCGGCTAACCGCAGTAGGCGACGGCGCTGCGCGGTCCGGGCAGGGGCTTTGCCTCGCCACATTGGGACCAAGCGCCCGAAGGCTCATACGGCAGGTCAGGGCCCTCATTGGTAAGTGTCTGAAAATCCTCATAATTCCATTTTTGTTCTCAAATGTTCGCAAAAAGTTCTTTACGGGGCGTTAAGGATATGAGAACAAATAGGCAACGCAACGATGGAGGTTCCGATGATCGACCAAGTCAAGACAGCGCTGACCCGCCAGGCCGGCACGCTTTGGCAAGACGCGCTCGGTGCGGCCTCTCTCGTGGTGATCCTTGTTTCTGCCCTTCATCTTCCTGCCATCATGTAAGGGTATTGTTTCTGCCTGCGTGTTTCGTGAACCGGGTTTGATGATTCTCTCTGTCCCGAGAATTTGACCTGTCCCCAGATCGGCCTGCCTGCCGAACGCCCGTCACGACAGATCACACGCCCCTTGCCGCCGCCTCCTGCCCGGAGTGCGGCGGTTTTTTTATGCTGGAACGGTGGGAGGGGGCGGAGGCCGGGGCCGCGTCAGACCAGACGCGACACGTCCTTGGCGGCGCGCACGAAGTCGCGGAACAGCGGGTGCGGGGCGAAGGGTTTGGACTTCAGTTCGGGATGGAACTGCACGCCGATAAACCAAGGATGATCCGGCCATTCGACGATTTCGGGCAGCTTGCCATCGGGGGACATGCCGGAAAAGGCCAGCCCGGTTTCCTCAAGCTTTTTGCGATACTTGATATCGACCTCGTAGCGGTGCCGATGGCGTTCGTCGATCGTGGTCTTGCCATAGACCTCCGCCACTTTCGACCCTTCGCTCAGAACCGCGTCATAGGCGCCAAGCCGCATGGTTCCGCCTTTTGCGTCATCGGGGCGGCGGTTGACCTTCTCGTTGCCCTGCACCCATTCCTTGAGGTGGTAAACCACCGGTTCGAAACGCTTTTCTCCGGCTTCGTGGTCAAATTCCTCGGAGCCGGCCTTGGCCACGCCGGCGACGTTGCGGGCCGCTTCGATCACCGCCATCTGCATGCCAAGACAGATCCCGAGATAGGGGATCTTGTGTTCCCGCGCGAATTGCGCGGCCTTGATCTTGCCTTCGGTGCCGCGCTCGCCAAAGCCGCCGGGCACGAGGATGGCGTCGAATTTCTCGAGATGCGGCGCGGGATCCTCGCGTTCGAAAATCTCTGCGTCGACCCATTCCACATGGACCTTCACCCGGTTGGCCAGGCCGCCATGCGTAAGCGCCTCGGCAATGGATTTGTAGGCGTCCTCGAGTTGCACATATTTGCCGACAATCGCAATGGTGACCTCGCCTTCGGGGTTGTGGATGCGGTCATACACGTCCTCCCACTTGTCGAGGTTGGGCTTCGGGGCGGGCGTGATCTGGAACGCGTCGAGCACGGCCTGATCGAGACCCTCGCGGTGATAGGCCAGCGGCGCATCGTAGATCGACGGCAGATCCTGCGCGGCGATCACGGCATCGGGCCGCACGTTGCAGAACAACGCGAGCTTTTCGCGTTCCTTGCGCGGGATCGGGCCCTCGGACCGGCAGACGAGGATATCGGGTGCCAGCCCGATGGAGCGCAGTTCCTTCACCGAATGCTGCGTTGGCTTGGTCTTGAGCTCGCCCGAGGCCTTGATGAAGGGCAACAGCGTCAGGTGCATGAAGATGCATTGGCCGCGCGGCTTGTCTTGGCTGAACTGGCGGATCGCTTCGAAGAAGGGCAGGCCCTCGATATCGCCGACCGTGCCGCCGATCTCGCAGAGCATGAAATCGACCTCGTCCTCACCGATCGAGATGAAATCCTTGATCTCGTTGGTGACGTGCGGAATCACCTGAATGGTCTTGCCCAGGTAGTCGCCGCGACGCTCCTTTTCGAGCACGGTGGTATAGATCCGCCCCGACGAGATGGAATCCGTGCGTCGCGCGGGCACGCCGGTGAACCGTTCGTAGTGACCAAGGTCAAGGTCGGTTTCCGCGCCATCGTCGGTGACGAAGACCTCGCCATGTTCGAATGGCGACATGGTGCCGGGATCGACGTTGAGATAGGGGTCGAGCTTGCGCAGTCTCACCGAGAAGCCGCGCGCTTGCAACAGCGCGCCAAGTGCGGCGGATGCCAGACCCTTGCCAAGCGAAGAAACCACACCACCGGTGATAAAGATGAAGCGTGCCATGTGGCCGGACCCCGTGAAATATGGCACGCGACCGGATCGCGCGCCGTTGCCTGATTGTTGGTGAAGATCCGCTGTGGCGGTCGATTTAAGACCGGAACGGGACCACCCGCCGCTAAAAAACGGCAGCATCACGGGATTTGAGAGGTAGCGGATTCGCGCAAAAATGTCCAGAGCCGCCGCAAGATGCTGTTGCGGCGTTCGGGTAAACATCAAACGCTTGTGGGCGGTGCCCCCGGCCTACGCGGCGGGGGCCTGTCAGGATCAGTCGGCGCGCGGCACGAGCGGTGCGTCGGGGTCAATCGTCGACGGCGGCGGCAGGAGCGCGTCCGTGTCGATCTCGCCGTCTTCGGCCGCGGCAGGGGCGCCACCAAACCGGTCCATCACGGATGTGCCTTCCGCATTACGGGCAGAGATCACCGTCAGCGTGAGGGACACGGCCATGAAGGCAATGCCAAAGACCCAAGTCAGCTTGGTCATCGCATTGGCCGCGGAGCGTTGCGACATGGCCCCGCCACCGCCGCCGCCCATACCAAGCCCCCCGCCTTCGGAGCGCTGGAGAAGCACCACGCCGATCAGGGCGAGAGCGAGAAGAAGAAGCACGATAAGAAGGACGTTTTCCATGAGGGCCTGCGGCTGTCTGCGGATCACGTGGTATCTATGCGAGGTATGGGCGCGGCGCAACCCGCCAAAATACCCCCCGAGGCCGGGAAATCGCGCGCCGCGCGCGCGGCCGGGCGCAAAGCGGGCTTGCCCTGCGGAGCGCGGCTGGGGCATGGTTTGATCATGCCTCATGACCATGCCGACCCCGACCACGCCCAAGCGCATCTGCCCTCCGACCCCGCACTGCGCGTCAAGGCATTGGAAACGCTGCTTGAACGCAAGGGTTTGATAGACCCTGCGGCTCTGGATGCGATCATCGATACCTACGCCCACAAGATCGGGCCGCAGAACGGCGCGCGCGTGGTGGCCAAGGCGTGGCGCGATCCCGATTTTGCCCGCGCGCTGGATGAAGACGCCACGGCGGTATGCGCCGAGTTGGGGTTTTACGGTCGCCAGGGGGAGCATGTTGTCGCGCTGCGCAACACGCCGGACTGCCACAACATGGTGGTCTGCACCTTGTGTTCCTGCTACCCGTGGCCGCTTCTGGGCATTCCGCCGGGCTGGTACAAATCCGATGCCTACCGGTCCCGTGCGGTGCGAGAGCCCCGCAAGGTGCTTGCGGAGTTCGGGGTTGCGTTGGCGCCGGATCAGTCGGTGCGCGTGTGGGATTCGACCGCGGAAATCCGCTATCTCGTGATCCCCATGCGACCGGAAGGCACCGAAGGGTGGGATGAAGAGGCGCTGGCGGCGCTGGTGACGCGCGACAGCATGATCGGGACGGGCCTTGCCCGGACGCCGCAATGACGCGGGTGCATGACATGGGCGGGCGTTTCGGCGATGGCGCGGTGACGCCGGAGCCGGAAGATGCGCCGGTTTTTGCCGAACCGTGGCACGCGCGCGCGCTTGCGCTGACGCTGGCCGCCGGGGCGTTGGGGCAATGGACGCTGGACCGGTCCCGCTTTGCCCGTGAAAGCCTTGCGCCGTCCGATTACGCGGCGTTTTCCTATTACGAAAAATGGCTTGCCGGCTTGGCGGATCTGCTTGTGGCGCAAGGGGTTGTCACCCGAGAGGAGCTTTCGGGAGGCGAACCGGCCACGTCGGAACTGGCGTCGCGCCGCTTGCCCGCGGAGCGGGTGCCGAAGGTGCTGGCATCGGGCGGACCGACCGATCGCACCGGCCCGGATGGCCGCTTTGCGGTGGGGGACCGGGTGCGCACGCGCAGGCCGGCCCGCAATACGCTGGTTGGCGGCGGCCACACGCGCCTGCCGGGCTATGCCGCCGGTGTCGAGGGGCAGGTGATCCTGTGCCACGGCCCGCATGTGTTTCCGGACAGCAATGCCCATGGGCTCGGTGAAGCGCCACAGGCGCTATACACCGTTATGTTCGATGCCGCCGCGCTTTGGGGTGATCCGGAGCGGGCGGGCGACAGCGTGACCTGCGATCTCTGGGACAGTTACCTGGAGCCGGTGTTGTGAGCGCCGAAGCGGAGACGCCACCGCCCGAGCCGGTGTTCGGGGCGCCGTGGCACGCGCAGGTCTTTGCGCTGACGGTGCATCTTCATACGCGCGGAGCGTTCAGCTGGACCGATTGGGCGCAGATGCTGGGCGCGGTTCTGGCAGAACACGGGCTGAACAAGGAGCTTGATGGCGGGGACGATTACTTCCTCGCCTGGGTCAGCGCGCTTGAGCAGATCTGTGCCCGTCAGGGGCTCGCCGATGCCGCGACGCTGCAGACGCTCAAGGCGCAATGGGCGGCCGCCTATCGCGACACGCCGCACGGTGCGCCGGTGCATCTTTGATCCTGCCGGAGTGGTGGGCGCGGCGTGTGTCCGGGCCGGTGACACTGGAGCCAGTTTGAGGGCGGCGGGTTGGGTTATGACCTGAAGGTTCGCGGCCAATTGGATTCTGGCCCGTAGGATGGTGGCCTGCGGGATCGCGGCCATCACGCGGGTGACAGCTGGGATCGATGCCGCCATGCTGATTGACGCGATCATTGGTGCTGCTTTCTGTGCGGCTCGCGTCCGTGATGCGGACCGCCCGTCACGAGGCTATGCGTGTCACTAGGCCCTCCGTGTCACGAGGCCCTGCGTGCAACAAGGCCCCTGCGAGCGGGCTATTCCTCGACATCATCCATGTCGACCTGACCGGACAGGCGGCGGCGGATGATGGACCAGCTCAGCCCGACGCCAAGCACGACGGAAAGCGCAAAGATCCCGACCCAGGTGGCCAACGTCGGATCGGAGGGATCAAAAAGCCCGAAATCCTGAGCGACCCAGAGGATCGCGGCCACCAGCGCCAGCACCAGAACCATGCCACCCGCGCCAATGGACCGCAGCGTGGCGCGCAGGTAGATGATGAAGCCGATCGTCAACAGAAGGCCGGCGAGCACGATCATCGGCAATTGCTCGCCCCAGTTGCTTTGCGCCCAACGCACGTAGTTCCATTGCGTCGGGTTATAGGTGGCGGCAATCAGGAGGAAGGCAAACAGCCAGCGCAGCAGGAAACTCATCATGGGGCCTCGGTCGGGACGGTGAATGTGTTCCCTGTAGCGATTTCGGGGCGCTGCGCCAATGGGCGACACGGGGATGCGCGGATTTAGCGGTTTCGCGAGGGGCAGGCTTTGCGTATAGGGGGCGCGCGATACAGAATAGGGACGCACTGATATGGCAAATGTGGTCGTCGTCGGCGCCCAGTGGGGCGATGAAGGCAAAGGCAAGATCGTGGATTGGCTTTCGAGCCGCGCGGATGTGATTTGTCGCTTTCAGGGCGGGCACAATGCCGGTCACACGCTGGTTGTGGATGGCACGGTCTACAAGCTTCATGCGCTGCCCTCCGGCGTGGTGCGGTCCGGCAAGCTGTCGGTGATCGGCAACGGTGTGGTGCTTGACCCCTGGCACCTGCTGTCGGAGATCGAGACCGTGCGCGCGCAGGGTGTCGAGATCAGCCCAGAGACGCTGATGATTGCGGAAAACACGCCGCTGATCCTGCCGATTCATGGCGAACTGGACCGGGCGCGTGAAGCCGCCGCCAATCCGGGAACGAAGATCGGCACCACCGGGCGCGGCATCGGACCCGCCTATGAGGACAAGGTGGGCCGCAGGGCGGTGCGCGTGGCCGACCTTGCCGATGCGCCGACGTTGGAAGCGCGGGTTGATCGGGCGCTTGCGCATCACAACGCGCTCCGGCGCGGTCTGGGGCTCGATCCGGTGGATCGCGACGCGCTGATTGACCAGCTGCGCGCGGTGGCACCGGAGGTTCTGCGCTACGCGGGGCCGGTCTGGAAGGTGCTCAACGAGAAGCGGCGCGCCGGCAAGCGGATCCTGTTCGAAGGCGCGCAAGGCGCGTTGCTCGACATCGATTTCGGCACCTATCCTTTCGTGACCTCCTCCAATGTGATCGCGGGGCAGGCCTCCACCGGAACCGGTATCGGACCGGGGTCGATCGATTTTGTGCTCGGGATCGTAAAGGCTTATACGACCCGCGTTGGCGAGGGACCGTTCCCGACCGAGCTGGACGACGCCGATGGCGAGATGCTTGGCGAGCGCGGCCACGAGTTTGGCACAACCACGGGGCGAAAGCGCCGCTGCGGCTGGTTCGACGCGGTACTCGTGCGCCAAACCTGTGCCACCTCGGGGGTTTCGGGGATTTCGCTGACCAAGCTGGATGTGCTCGACGGGTTCAAAACGCTCAAGATCTGCGTTGGGTATGAGCTGGATGGAGAGCGTCTGGACTACCTGCCCTTTGCGTCGGATCAGCAGGCGCGCTGCACGCCAATCTATGAAGAGATGGAGGGCTGGTCCGAATCGACCGAGGGCGCGCGGAGCTGGGCCGATTTGCCCGCGGCTGCGATCAAATATGTGCGGCGCGTCGAGGAGTTGATTGGCTGCCCGGTGGCGCTGTTGTCCACCTCACCGGAACGCGACGACACCATCCTTGTCACAGACCCCTTTGCGGACTAACTCCCGATCATGGCACTGAGTTACAAAGCACGTCGTCGTTGGTCCCTTGTGATCCTTCTGGTTGGGTTGCCGCTTTACGTGGTGGCTTGCGTGACGATCATTTCGTTGTTCGACCGCCCGCCGATCTGGCTCGAATTCCTGATCTATGTGGCGCTCGGCATCGTGTGGGCGTTCCCGTTGAAGTCGGTGTTCAAGGGCATCGGACAGGCCGACCCCGACGCGCCACGCGATGACCGACCCTGACCGCCACGGGACGAGCGGTACTTGCCTCGCCACGTCATGGCGCGCCGTGAACGTGGCGGGGAAATCGAGCTAGACACGGCACGCGATGACCGACCCTGACCTCCAAGGGACGACCGGCATCAGCGTCGCCACGTGATAGCACGCCGTGAAGGTGGCGGGGGAATTGAGTGCGACACGCGACTCGACAACCGGCCCTGATCGCCACAGGACGACCGACCCCGACACACCACGCAATAAACGGGGCTGATCGCTCCAGGGCACGGGCCTTGTGAGACAGCGGATCGCGGAAGGATCCGACGTGTCGCACGGATGCTCCATTGCTCAGGGCGCGAAGTTTCGTCTGTGATGCGGGCCACCCCGTCGAGAGTCACGGAGCCGGTGCTGACCACTTTTTGCGAGACATGAAAAAGGCGACCCGCTTGGGGTCGCCTTCATCCGTTGTGATCGCGCGGTGCGGCGGCTCAACCGGCCGCGCGGCTGTCCGGTCGGAAGCCGATCTGATCGGACGCAGTGAAACGGCCGCCGCTTGTCTTCTCGATCTTGCCTTCGCGCAGCAATTTGCCAAAGCTGCGCAGCCGGTCTTCGCGGCTCGACTCTCCGCCTTCGGCCTGGCGCACAATGGTCATGAGCTGCGGGCGAGAGAATTGCGGCCGCTCTTCGACGTAGGACATATAGGCCGCGGCGGCTTCGAGCAGTTCCGGAAGATCGCGGGCGCCCACATCTTCTGCATAGGCGACGAAACCGCCATGGGCATCGGTGGAGAGGGCTGCGCCGGTCTCTTCGGCGAGGCTCACGCGTCGCGGCCGCACCGGTGCTGCGGTTGTGTCGGCGGCAGGTTGCGCGACGCGCTGCTCGGCCACAAGCGTGAGCGGCGCGGGGCGCGGCGTGCCGGGCTGTTCCGGACGCTCGGACCTGATCGCGGCCGTTTGCGGCCTGCGCGGGCGCACCACGGTTTCGAGATCGCGCCGATACGCCTCCGTTGCACCCTGTTCGTCCTTGCGCATCAATTGTTTGTCCGCGCGGGTTGCAGCCACGGCGGCGCGCAGATGCGCGATGGCGCTGCGGCGGCGATTGCCTTCGGGTTCTTCCAGGGCGCTGTCCGTCTGCGCCATCAGCCGGCTTGCGTCATTCTCCTCCACGGAGCTTTCGGTGAGCATGGCCCGGGCCGGCGAGGCGAGCCGCACAGCCTTGCGCGCGCCTTCGATATCAATATCCGGCTCGGGCTGCGGTGCGACAGGATCTTCAAGGCGGAGCGGCGCCGCATCTTCTTCGATCGTGTCGCGCTCAAGCGCGGCAGCTGTATCCTCTGGCCAATCGTCTTCGGTGATGGGGCTGTCCGCAACGAAGGCCTGAGGTGGCTCGGCACTGTCTGCATATGTGTCTTCGTCGAATTCTGCCTTGATCTGTTCCAGTTCTTCGCGCAGCGCGCGTTCTTCCTCGGTGTCGAGCCCTGTGTCGGCCGACGCGGCGGATAGCGGGTCGTCTTCGATTTCTTCGACATCGCCCTGAGCAAGGGCCTGATCGAACACCGCACGTTTGACCTTGACGACGCGGGCGCGCAGCGGCGTGGCACGGTTTTCCGCGAGCGCGGGGTCGGTCTCTGACACCCTATCGGCCTCGCTGTTGGCACCATC
This sequence comes from Cognatishimia sp. F0-27, assembly GCF_020667845.1. Classification (GTDB taxonomy): domain Bacteria; phylum Pseudomonadota; class Alphaproteobacteria; order Rhodobacterales; family Rhodobacteraceae; genus JAFMPQ01. The sequence continues at coordinate 35,189 of NZ_JAFMPQ010000023.1, read as the reverse complement.
ATCTTGCTGAGTGTCCTCGGCAAAAATCGCCGACCAGTCGTCATCCGCATCGCGCACGGTGGCGGTCACGTCTTCCTGAAGGTCGACTTCGTCTTCCGTCTCCGGGAGAGCGGTCGGTTCGCCGAGCACCAGCGGCTCAGACGGCAGTGGCGGAGCTGCCTGTGCGGCGGTTTCGGGCGCGGCGCTCTCTGGCGAGGCGCTTTCCATCAGGCCTTCCCATGCAGCGTCGTTGGCTTGCTGCAAATCGTCTTCGACTGACTCCGCGTCATCGTATACGGCCGCGTCGGTGGGGTCGGAAGCAACGGCCGTCGGAGCAGGCGTGGCCTCCGGTTCGGGCGCTTCCACGGGGGCGGCAAGCCCGTCATCGAGGCGGAGCGTCGCTTCGAGGTCGTCCGTTTCCGGAGCGTCTGCGGTGTCATCGGCAAAGACATTTGCGACCGGCGCGTCGCCATCGCTCGACGACAGCAGTTCGGAGAGCCCGGCGATGGGGTCTTCGGGCTGGTCGGGCGCCGATTGCTCGGTCCACGCGTCACCGGGCGCATCCTGCGCCGTCTCGACGGTGCTTGTTTCGGCGTCTTCGACGACCGCGGCGAGCGTGTCGGACAGGTCGATCTCGTCGCTTTGGCCGGCAGGGACGGCCGCAGGTTCGGCGGCGGCGGCCAGCGTGTCGGCGAGAAGGGTTTCGAGCGGGTCCTGCTCTGTTGGACCGTCGTCCCTGGTCGCCTCCGCCACCGCGCTGTCGTTATCCATATATTCGTCGAGATCCGCCGACTCTGTCGGCGCCGCAACGGCATCGTCGTCCTGCAAGCCGATCTCATCTGTGCGGAGATCGTCGGTATCGGTCTCCTCGAACTCCGCGAGGTCGATGGCACCGTCCTGCGCGTGTTCGGACACCGGATCAGCGTCTGACTGGGGGTCCCGGGCGGGGGCGTCCGCCGGTTGGGCCGAAGCTTCGGTATGCGCATGGCGGGAAGCGGCAGGTCTTGTGCCGGGCTCCGACAAGATGAACCGGTCTTCGGGATCCGAAAGGCTGACCGGTTCGGCCGGATCATAGAGCGCATCGAGCGCACCGGTGATATCGAGCTCTGGGTTGAGCTCATACTCTTCGGCGTATTGCGCGGCGGCGTCCTGTGTCTCTTGTGTCTCCGACACCGGCTCCGCGCTGTCGTCATCGCTGGCGGCCGGCATGTCTTGCGACGCGGCCTGCGGCAGATCGTCGAACACCGAAGCCAGAGGCGCGGTATCCACCGAATCGGTCAGATCGTCGGTATCGAACAGCGGGTCGGCACGGTGGAGGCCAGCGCTGTGCGCGTCCGTCGCCCCCTCGTTCTGCGCCTTGCGGGCAACCACGTTGCGGATGCGCTCAAGCTTGGCGGCGATGCTGTTGGGGGCGGGGGCTTGCGTCTCAAGCACAGGCTCGGGGGACGATGCCGGGCCGTCGTCAGACGCGCCCGTTGCCGCATCCTCTTCCGCCAAAGCCACGGCCTCACCCGGAGCGGCGTCCGCGTCGGCCTTCATGCTGTCCACATCGGTCGACGGTTCGGCGAGCATTGCGGCCAGCGCATCGGCTGCGCCATCGTCGCGTGCCTCGCGCGTCGGGGCTGCATCGCCCATTGCGGCGGCCAGCGGGCTGTCGTCCAGCGCCGGTTCCTCCGCCGGGGGGGCGTCCGTCAGGCTTTCGCCTTGCGTGTCGGCGGCACCGTGACCGAGCGTGTCCCCGGCAGGCCCGTCGAGGGCGGGATCGTCGTTTGGAACCTCGACGATTTCGGCGACCGCGTCGATCGTGTCGTCGTCAGGCAGGCTGTCCGTCAGATCGACGTCATCGCCGTCTTGCGCATCAGCGCGGGAAACTGGGGCCGCGGCTTGCATCCTTCCGGAGGCGAGCGATGGTCCGGCGGCAAGCGCCGCGGCCAGGGCACCGGAAGAGGCAGCTCCGGTACCGAATGCAGGAGAACGAACCGTGAGAGCGCCGCCGGCCTCGATGCCGTCGATCTGGCGCCGCATCATCTCAGAGGCAAGCTCGGGGTCGAACTGGGGCGGTTCGGCCCCGAAAAAGCGATCCTCGGTCACAACGGATCTGAAAAAATGCGTGGCATCCTTCACCGCGGCCAGTGGATCCTCGAACCCTTCTGCCGTACAGGAAAACGTGCCGTAAGAGACCGTCAGAATTTTGGTCGAACTCACCATGGGGCTGCTCTCTTTCTTTCGTGTCGCAACAGAGTGTTTACCATGTTGGAAAAGTCGAAAGCCGACCGAATCCGTGTTTAGCAGGGTATCATTTCGTGACTTGATTGTGATCTGTTTCTCAGAAGGCCGTTAACTGCGCATGAATGATCGCATTGTTCGCAAATTGTCACCAATTCTGCTGGTCGGTGGCGGCGATTGCCGCAATTGCGGGCTTTCGGAGGCCATGCGCACGGCTCAGACTGTCGTGGCAGCCGATGGCGGCGCCGAAGCCGTGCTCGCCCGCGGGCGGATTCCGGATGCCGTGATCGGGGATATGGACTCACTTTCGCCACAATTGGCCGCGCAGATCCCCGCGGAGCGCCGCCACCAGATCGCCGAACAGGACAGCACCGATTTCGACAAGGCGCTTCGGAGTATCGCGGCGCCGATGATCCGGGCCTTTGGTTTTACCGGCAAACGGCTCGACCATCAGCTTGCGGTGCTCAGCGTTCTGGCCCGCTACCCCGAACAGCGCGTGGTTCTGGTGGGGGCGGAGGATGTGACCATCCTGTGCCCGCCGCGGATCACGGTGCCGCTTGCGCCGGGCACGCGGGTGTCGCTCTGGCCGCTTGCACCGGTGTCGGGGCGCTCAACCGGGCTGCGCTGGCCCATCGACGGGATTGCGATGGCCCCCGACGGGAGGGTCGGCACGTCGAACGAAGCACTGGGGCCCGTGACGCTGGATATGGCTGCTCCGCGCATGTTGCTCATCCTGCCGGCGTCTTGCCGGGAGGCGCTTGAGACGGCCGCGCAAGATGCGCCGCAATGGCCCGCTCGCGCAGAATGATGTAAAGCCCGGCCCCGACCGTGATCATGATGCCGAGGCTTGCAAGCGGGTTGGGCAAATCGGCAAAGAGCAGGTAGCCGATCACCGTGGCGACGGGGATTTCCAGATACTGCACCGGGGCGAGCGTCGAGGCTGGCGCAAACCGCAACGACCATGTCATGAGAAGGTGGGCCAGTGTCCCGGCAAGCCCCATGGCGGCGATCAGGCGCCATTGCGCGCCATCCGGCGACTGCCAGGCAAGCAAGGCGTCAAAAGACCGAGGCGCAAGAAAAACCATGGGCAACAGGATCGCCGTTGCCATGAGGGCCGAGATGGCCTGCATGCCGATGGGATCGACCTCCCGCGCGATGACGCGGGTCGACAGCATGAAGCCGGCAAAGAGAAAGGCGACGCCAAGCGGCAGAAGAGCGGGCCAGCCGACATCTTCAAACGCGGGTTGGATGACGAGAAGCGTGCCGGTGAATCCCACCGCGCAGGCCGCGATCCGGCGCCAGCCAACCTCCTCGGCCAGAAGCCAGTATCCCAGCAACAGCAGAATGAAGGGCATCACAAAGGCGATGGCGATGGCGTCGGCGAGCGGCAGGTAGATCAGGCTGGTGAACATCAGGGTGATGCCGAGGATGTGGAAGACGGTCCGCAGGGCGGTAAAGCGCCAGGCGCGGGGGCTCATCTGCCAGCGGCGCCGGCTCAGCACCATGATGGGCACAAGGATCGCGGCCTGAAAGGCAAAGCGCAACAGGACGAGCTGTCCGGTGGGCAGGGTGCCGCCGAGCATCTTGGCCAGTGCATCACCAAACGGCGCGAGGATGCAGAAGCCGAGCATGAGGGTCAGGCCGAGTAAGGGGCGGTCGGCGTCGCGCAAAGGGGTCATCGGCGCTAGGCTAGAGCGCAATCCGGGAAGTGGGAACCAGTATTCGGGATGGGTTGTGCGGTTTGCCCGAGCGCGAACCGAGATGTGGGCACTGGTTTTCGGGACGGGTTGCGCGGTTTGCCTGCGCGCGAACCGAAATGTGGGCACTGGTTTTCGGCACGGATTGCGCGGTTTGCCTGCGCGCAATCCGGGAAGTGGGAACCGGTTTTCGGGATGGGGTGCGCGGTTTGCCCGCGCGCAAACCGAAAAGTGGGAACCAGTTTTCGGGACAGGTTGCGCGGTTTGCCCGAGCGCAAACCGAAAAGTGGGCACCGGTTTTCGGGTTGCATTGCGCGATTTGCCCGAGCGCAATTCTCAGGCGGCGGGTCTTGTGACCCGGCGCTGCACCCGCGTCACGGCAGGATGGTGAGCCAGACCCAGGCCGTGAAGATGGACAGCACGGTTGCGATCAGAACGGCCGACGCGTTGACCCGCTTTGCGCGGCCATACATGTTGGCAAAGACATAGGAATTGATCCCCGGCGCCATGGCGGCGTTGATCACCGCGGAGCGCAACGCCGCGTCCGACAGCTGCGTGACCTGGCCCAATGTCCAGGCAATGGAGGGGTGCAGCACCAGCGATATTGCACAGATCATCGCGATCACGCGCCCGTCTCCTTCGGGTTTGTAACGGCACAGCACGCCCCCCATGCCGAACAGCGCCGTGGGCAGGGCGGCGGCAACCACCATGTCCAGCGCATCAGCGAAGACGCGCGGATATTGGATCTCGGCCCAGTTCGACAGTGCACCCAGCGCGATCCCGATGACGAGCGCATTGCGGAACATGGCTTTTGCAACCGTGCCGGGCAGGGCGGTCTTGGGGCCGCCACGGGCCCGCACGATCTCCATCGCCGTGATCCCGAGCATGTAGCAGAACGGGGAATGGAAGGCGATGATCGCGTAATTGCCCGAAAGCGCCTCCGTGCCATAGGCGCGCTCGGTGAGCGGAAGGCCAAGCATCACGGAATTGGCAAACAGGCTGGCAAAGCCGATGGCGACGGAATCCTCCCAATCGCGACCGAAGAGGTAGCGCGCGCCAAGCAACCCGACGGTGAAGCCGGTGGCAGAGCCGGTGTAGAAGCTCAACAGCAAAGCGGGATTGAAGACCTCGGCGAAATCCACCTGCCAGATCGCGCGGAACAGCAGACAGGGGATCGCGATCTTCTGGGTGAACTCCATGATCCCGTCGATCGCGGTATCCGAGAAGAAGCCCCGCCAGACCGCCACGTAGCCCGCGGCGATGACCGCGAAGACCGGCAGGATGACGTCGATCAGCGCCTGCATGGGCTTTGTGACCCGCAGCTGGCCGGTCGTCGCGCGCGCGGTCTGGTGACCGGCGCAGGGCTCTGCGTCCTATGGCGCGCGATATGGGGCCTGCGCCTGACGAGGATCGGCCCGATCGGGGGGGCGGGACCGCGGGCGCGCGGCAGGACCATGGCGCGGTCAGACCGCATAGCGGATCGTCATCCCGTCATAGGCGGGCGTGACATGCTCGGGGGTTTCTTCGGCCACGGTCGCGTAATCGAGATCGATATGCATGTTGGTGAGCACGGCCCGCCGGGGCGCCGCCTGTTTGATCCATTCCAGCGCCTGGTCGAGATGGGCATGGGTCGGGTGCGGCGTGCGGCGCAGCGCATCCAGCACCCAGCAGTCGAGGTTCTGCAGATGCTGCCAGCTGTCATCGGGGATCCTGGCCACATCGGGCAGATAGGCAAAATCCCGGATCCGGAAGCCAAGCGCGTCGATGCTGCCGTGGTTGACCTTGAACGGCGTAAGCGTCACCGCGCCGCCCGCGCCGTCGATGGCAAACGGCCCGTCGATCGTGTGCATGTTGAGGATCGGCGGGTAGGGCGAGCCTTCGGGCTGCACAAAGGCATAGCCAAAGCGTGAAATCAGGTCGGATTGCGTGTCGCCATCGGCCCAGACCGCAAGCCGTTCGCGCATGTTGAAGACGATCATGCGCAGATCGTCGAGCCCGTGCACATGGTCGGCATGGCTGTGGGTGTAGACCACCGCGTCGAGCGCGCCAACGCCGGCATCCAGAAGCTGCGCGCGCATGTCTGGCGAGGTATCCACGAGAATGCGGGTCGTGCCGGCGTCGGTCTCCTGCTCGATGAGCAGCGAACAGCGGCGCCGGACGTTGCGCGGATTGTCCGGGTCGCAGTCTCCCCAATGCCCACCAAGGCGCGGAACGCCGCCCGAAGACCCGCAGCCGAGGATCGTGAAGCGCAGCTCGCCGCTCATGGCGCGGGCCTCCACGCTGCGGCCTTTGCAAAGAGCCGGTTGAAATTGTCTTCGGTGGCGCGGGCAAAGGCGGCATAGTCCATCCCGAACACTTCCGCGCCCTTGCGCGCGGTATGCGCCACATAGGCCGGTTCGTTGCGCTTGCCGCGATGGGGCGGGGGCGCGAGATAGGGGCTGTCGGTCTCCACGAGGATGCGGTCCAGCGGTGCTGCGGCGAAGATCTCGCGCAGCGCGCCGCTCTTGGGAAAGGCCGCGATGCCCGACATGGACAGGTAGAACCCGAGTTCCACCGCCGTGCGCGCAAGATCCGGCCCCGAGGAAAAGCAATGCATCACACAGCCATAGGGCTGGACGCGGTGGGCTTCCGACAGGATGCGGGCCATGTCCTCGTCGGCATCGCGGGCGTGAATGATCAGCGGCAGGCCGGTTTCCTGCGCTGCTTCGATATGAATGCGCAGGGAGCGTTTCTGCACCTCCGCACTGTCGGCGGTGTAGTGATAGTCCAGTCCGGTTTCCCCGATCCCGACCATCTTGGGATGGCGCGCGAGCGCCTTGAGTTCGTCGACCGTGGTCATGGGCTCTTCGGCGGCGCTCATCGGGTGGGTGCCCGCGGCATAGAAGACCGGGTCATGCGCCTCCGCCAGTGCCCGCACGGTGGGTTCGTTGCGCAGCCGGGTGCAGATTGTCACCATCCGGTGCACCCCGGCCTCGGCCGCCCGTGCCACCAGGTCGGCCTGTTCCCCGTTGAAATCGGGAAAATCGATATGGCAATGGCTGTCGGTGATAGCTGGCGCTGGCTGGTCGGTCATCGCAAGATCCTTGTCGCTTGAACGGCAGGTATCGGGCGGGCAGGGAGCCGTCAAGCGGGGGGCGGTCATGGCGTTGTGGATGCAGAACATCAGCGGGGCAAAGGTGGCCATGTCAGGCAGCCATGTGCTGTGTTTGCGGGCGATTGGCCACCGGGAGTGTGGCGCGGCCTTTGCCTGACCAGAACCCATCCGCATGCGGTGACGGCGTATCGCGTGGCTCGCCCAGCCGCGACGCGTGCCGGCACCCAAGTGATCAGGTGGTTGCGGCGAAAAACCCTGTCCAGACAAGCCATGCGGCGGGCAATGCCTCGAAGGCCAGGAACGTGACCGCTTTGCGCAGCGGTGGTTTGTCCAGAATGATGGACAGCAGACGCCCGCTTGACGCGCCGACATAGGCCACACCAAGCATCCCATAGGCCATGGGGTCCCCGGTCGCGAGGCAGACGACACCCACGGCAACGAACAGCCCGCCGGCGGAGGCGCGCAGTTCGCTCAGACCCATGGTTGTGTCTTGCGGCGCAAGATCCAGCGCGCTTGCCGTGTAACGTGGCGCAAGAAAGCCGAAGAGCCCAAAGCCGATGGTCATCAAGGCGAGGGCGGGATTGATCCAGTCGATCATGGAAAGCTCCAGAAAATTTGGCGGCTTCGCTCAACGTAGCGTGATTTCGGAATTGTCAGCAGGTGCAACGGCAAGTGCCGGGAATTGTTCCGGTCAGACGGAGTCACAGACGGCGCGCTCTGGCTTGGCGCGCGTCGTCTCCCGCCGGGATTGACGTCGGACGCGCACAATTTCACGAGCCGGTTGCGCGTTTTGTCCGTGGTTTGACCCGCTTTATCCGCCTCGGTCGCACGCGACAGACCGCGCGCGAGGTCGAGCCCGGGCACCGGCGGATCAGCGTGTTTACGGAAAAGCTGGAGCGGGTAACGGGAATCGAACCCGTAACTTAAGCTTGGGAAGCTCGCGTGATACCTTTTCACCATACCCGCCGCTGCGTTGTCGAGTAATCCGGCAAGCGCGTCGTCGTCAAGACCCCATTCGCGCGTCTTTGGAGCCAAGACGGGCGCGGCCTGTCTCAGGCCGGGCTGCGTCGCCTGCGCCTGCGCCCGCCCGTCGCGCCGGGATCGCCCCCGCCCTGGTTGAAGCTCACGGAAGGCAACGTGACGATGGCGGAAAGCTCCGGGAACGGGTCGGTCGCGTGGGGGATCGCGTTCGCGGCGACAAAATGTTCCTGAAAGCGCGGCTCGATGGCGGTTTCGATCTTGCTGATCTCTCCCACCATGCGCTCGATCTCCCGCCGGGCGGCCTTGTTGCACAGGGCAATGCGCGCGCCGGTGCCCGCGGCGTTGCCCGCGGAGGTGACCTTTTCGAGCGGTACGTCCGGGATCATTCCAAGCACCATCGCGTGCAGCGGCGAGATATGCGCGCCGAAGGCGCCGGCAAGCACCACGCGGTCGACCTTGTCGACGCCACGCTCATCCATCAGCAGCCGCGCGCCCGCGTAGAGCGCCGATTTTGCGAGCTGGATCGCACGGATGTCGCCCTGGGTGACGGTGATGCGCGGCCCGCCATCGGCGCTGGCATCATGGATCAGGTAGGCATGGGTGCGCCCTTCGGCCACGCAGCGATCCGTGCCGGTCTGCTCCGCCGATCCGATCAGTCCCGAGGGATCCATCAGCCCGGCAATGCGCAGTTCGGCGACCGCCTCGATGATCCCGGAGCCGCAGATGCCGGTGATCCCGGTGCTGGCCACCGCCTCCCAGAACCCGTCCTCGTCCGACCAGAGCGGACAGCCGATGACGCGGAACCGCGGGGCTTTGGTCACCGGATCGATGCGGATCGCTTCGATGGCGCCGGGTGCTGCGCGCTGGCCGGCGCTGATCTGCGCGCCTTCGAAGGCCGGGCCTGTCGGCGAGGAACAGGCGAGCACGCGCTCGGTGTCGCCAAGCAGGATTTCCGCGTTGGTACCCACATCGACGATCAGGGCGAGATCGGGGCTTTGACCCGGTTGTTCGGACAGCGCCACGGCTGCGGCATCGGCCCCCACATGGCCTGCGATGCAGGGCAGGATGTAGATCTGTGCCGCGGCGGGCAGGATGCCAAGCGACAGCTCCGCCGCGCTCAGCGTCATCGACGACGATGTTGCCAGCGCAAAGGGTGCCTGTCCAAGCTCTACAGGGTCGATCCCGATGAGGAGGTGGTGCATCACCGGATTGCATACAAAGACAGCCTCGAGAATGAGCTCGGGGGTGATCCCGGCCTCTTCGGCAATGGCCGCGGTCAGCGTGTCGATCGCCTCGCGCACGGTGCGAGTCATTTCCTGATCGCCGCCCGGGTTCATCATGGCGTAAGACACCCGGCTCATCAGGTCTTCGCCAAAGCGGATCTGAGGGTTCATGAGGCCCTGCGATGCCACGACCGCCCCGGTATCGAGATCGGTGAGATGGGCGGCGATGGTGGTCGAGCCGAGGTCGATCGCGAGCCCGAAAAGCCCGCCCTCATGCAGGCCGGGCCAGGCGGCGACGATTTTCGGCGCGCTGCCCTCGGTGGCGCTGTGCAGCGCAACCGTGATCCGCCAGCCGCCCTTGCGCAGGATGGTCTGCAGACGCGAAAGGACAGGGAAGGCGATGCCGACCGAAGCGATGTCCCACTGGTCGCGCAGCGCCCGGGCGACCCGCTCGAGGTCGCCCGTGGGTTCGTGCATGTCGGGTTCGTCGACCTCGATGAAATAGAGCCGCGTGGCGGGATCCATTTGGATCGCGCGCGCGGTGGCTTCCTTGCGCACGACCTGCCGGTGCACCTGGCTTTCGGCAGGCACGTCGATGACCACATCGCCCTCGATTTTCGCCTGACAGCCGAGTCGCCGCCCGGGTTTGAGCCCGCGTTTTTCGTCATAGCGCGCCTCGACGGCATTCCATTTGGAGAGCGCATCGGACGCGACCGTCAGACCGTGCTTGGGAAACGCGCCGTAAGACGGGGTGATCTGGCATTTCGAACAGATCCCCCGTCCGCCGCAGACGGAATCGAGATCGACCCCGAGTTGACGCGCGGCTGTGAGCACCGGCGTGCCGACGGGAAACCGGCCGCGTTTGCCGGACGGGGTAAAGACGACGAGGGGATCGCTGGACATGGGGTTTCCGTACAGAACTCTGAGATGTGCGGGAGGATAGGGGAACTGGTCGCAAGTTAAAGGCCGGGTCGCGACATACCGGCACAAGAAGACGTCATGACGGGGTTCATTGGCGCTTTGGCGGCGCTCCGACCCGCAGGCCAAGTCGACAAGGTCCGCCTGTAGGGCGGCTCGGCATGGTCGGGCCTCTCCGGGGATGTGCTAGGCGCGGTTGCGGGGCCGTGGTGCGCGCGGTGAGGGCGCTTGGCCCGTCGGAAGGTCGGCTCGCCGTGGTCGGGCCTCTTCGGGGATGTGTTGGGCGGGATTGCGGGGCCGTGGCGCGCGAGGTGAGCGCGCTTGGCCCGTCGGAAGGTCGGCTCGGGGTGGTCTGGACGCATGACGGATTCGATCTGTGCGATTGTGGTCCGTGGCGCGTGAGTTTAGGGCGCATGGCCGGCCTCAGGAGCGGCTCGGCGTGGTCGGGCCGCGGCAACGCCCCCCTTGCCGGGCGCATATCCTGCCGGGCCTATGCCCCTTTTGACGCGGTTTCGCTCAGCCACCGCATGATTTCGCCCCGGTTTGCATCGAGATCGGGAGCGGGGCGCCGACAGGTCGGATCCGGCGCGTCGGACAGCTTGATCGGGTTGCCCGCGGCCTTGTATGCCGCGCGCCCGTTGATATCGAGCACGTCCACAACCATGTTGCGCGCCAGGATCTGGGGATCCTTCATCACCTGATCGATGTTCTGGATCGGCCCGGTGGGGATTCCCGCGGCGGTCAGACGCGCAATCCAGCTCGCCGCGGTCTGGTCGATGGTCACCGCTTCGATCAACCGCTTGAGCAGCCGCGCGTTCTTGACCCGCGCCGCATTGGTGGCAAAACGCGGATCATCCGCCAGCGGCAGGTTCATCGCGACGCAGAGCTTTTCAAAGAGCTTGTCGTTTCCTGCGGCGATCACGAAAAGCCCGTCGGAAGCGTGAAAGGTCTCGAAGGGCGCAATGCTGGGATGGCGCGCCCCACTGCGTTGGGGCGGTTTGCCGGTCACGGTGCTGATCGCGATCGCATGTTCCAGAATCGCCAGTTGCGAGTCGAGCATCGACACGTCGACCTTGCGCCCGAGCCCGGTGCGTTCCCGGTCCAGCAGGGCGGCCAGCACGCCCTGAGCGAGAAACATGCCGGCCACGATGTCGCCGATAGAGGCCCCGACGCGCACCGGCTCACGGTTTTTCTCGCCGGTGATCGACATCACGCCGCCGCGGGCCTGCACCACCATGTCATAGGCGGGGCGTTTGGAATCGGGGCCGGTGTGCCCAAATCCGGAAACGGCCCCGTAAACCAGATGCGGCAAGGCCGCGTGCAGGTCCTCCCAGCCATAGCCCAAGCGCTCCATCACGCCGGGGCGGAAGTTTTCGACAAGCACGTCGGCCTGCGACAAGATTGCGTCAAAGATCTCCCGATCCGCCTCGGCATGCAGATCCAGCGCGATGGATTTCTTGCCGTGGTTGATGGCCGCGAAATAGGCCGACTTTCCGTCCTTGAATGGCGGGAAGGCGCGGGTGTCATCGCCCTGTCCGGGGCGTTCGACCTTGATCACCTGCGCGCCGAGATCCGACAGCGTCATGGTGCAAAACGGTCCGGCAAGGACATGCGTGAGATCGACAATGGTTATCCCATCGAGCGGTTGGGCCATGCTGGGCCTCCGTCATTACCTGTGGTCCCGTCGTTGCGGGCTGCTCTTGATTGGGTCCATGAGACCGTGCGCGGCGAGATCTGGCAAGCCGTTTTGACGCCGCGCGGGCAAGATTCCGGATTGCGGACGGTTGCTGTGACCGATTGTGCGCCGGATCGGGTCGGCGCGGTGATCTTTGCGGTGATCGACGCAGTGATCGGCGCGGGGGACGGGCAGGGGGCCGGCGCATCACCGGGCATGCCCGGACAGGAAAAAGCCGCGCCCTTGTCGGGCACGGCCGTGTTGGTTTTGTGGCGCGCCGTGACAGCGATCGCGGCGCGGATTGCGAGCGGGTCGGCTCAGAACGGGATCTCGTCGTCGATATCGCGGGACGGTGCGCGCGACGGGCCAGAGCCGCCACCGGAACCACCGCCGGAGCCGCCGCCCCCGTAGCCGCCGCCTTCGTCGTAGCCGCCGCCACCGCCACCGCCGTAGTCGCCACCGCCACCGCCATAGCCGCCGGAGCCCCCGCCGCCATAACCGCCACCGCCGCCACCGCCGCCGTCGCGCCCGTCAAGGAAGGTCATTTCGCCAGCGTAGGGGCGCAGCACAACTTCCGTGGAATACCGGTCCTGACCGGACTGGTCCTGCCATTTCCGGGTCTCCAGCTTGCCCTCGATATAGACCTTGGAGCCTTTGCGAAGGTATTGCTCGGCGAGGCGGACCAGGTTCTCGTTGAAGATGGCCACAGTGTGCCATTCAGTCCGTTCCCGGCGTTCGCCGGTGTTGCGATCCTTCCAGTTTTCAGAGGTGGCGATCCGCAGGTTGCACACCTTGCCGCCGTTCTGGAAGGACCGCACTTCCGGATCGCGACCCAGATTGCCAATGAGGATCACCTTGTTGACGGAACCGGCCATCGTTTCTCCCTTCGAATCCCGTGTCGTGTCTAGGGGCTGACCCTATACCACCCAATTCGGGGGGGGAACCGAAGCGGGTGGTCAGCCGGACAATTTTGCCTTAATGTACGCGAAACTTTTTGTGGGCAGGGCAGTTCATGATTTCTGGACGTTTGGTTGCCGCTTCGGTCTTGATCATGGCCTTGAGCGGAGAGACAGCCTTGGCTGACGTGTTGTCGTCAAGCGGGCGCGCGCGGATCTTCGACAGCCAGACCCGGGTTCTCGACACCCGCGCGGCGCGGCAATACAACAATTCCGTGCGCTTGCAGCCGCCGAAGGTCATCACCCCGACGAAATATGACGACGAAGAAGGGCCGACGCCACAGTATCGCGGACGCTACAAGGGCGTCTATGCGGATATGGCCCGCGGCGTTGCACGCCGGCATGGCATCCCCGAAGGGCTCTTCTTGCGACTCGTGAATCAGGAAAGCCGCTTCAACCCCAAGGCGCGCTCGCACAAGGGCGCCATCGGCCTTGCACAGCTGATGCCGGGCACCGCGCGCGAACTCGGTGTCGATCCGCACGACCCGGCCGAAAACCTCGATGGCGGCGCGCGCTATCTCAAGCAGCAATACCGCAAGTTCGGGTCGTGGCGGCTGGCGCTTGCGGCCTATAACGCCGGACCGGGTGCCGTGCTCAAGCACAAGGGCATCCCGCCTTTCCGCGAAACGCGTAATTACGTGAAGGTCATCTGGGGCAAGTAGCCCCCGTTTTCCGACACAGAGTTTTCCGACACAGCGCTTTCCGACGCAGAGCTTTCCGACGCAGTGTTTTCCGCCACAGAGTTTTCCTGCGGGGCGTCACGCACTGATGTGTCGGACGATGCGCCTGTCCGACGTGCCCCGCCAGGGCCGCCAAGCGCATCGGGGCGGCGCGGGATCTGTCCCGGACGGAACAATTCCCGCGCTTCGACGTTGCTCACCCACGACACCGAATGGTAGAAAGGGATGAGACATCATGGTCCGCAACAGTCTTTACAGCCTCGCCGCAGCGATCACATTTGTGGCCACCCCCGGCCTGAGCCAGTCGATGGCCGTTGAAACCATCGATGTATCGGTTGACCTTGAAGCCGCCGCGCCGACCGCGTTTTATCCGGGGCTCGAAAGCGACGTATCCGATGCGCTTGTTCTTCGCCTGCGTCCGCAGATCGACGATGAGGGGATCGAGATGCAGGTGATCATCACAAGCCTTGATCTGCCTGAACGCCCTTCGGAAATCGATGCCAGCACCACAAGCCGTCTGAGCGCGGAGATCCGGTATCGCGACACGGAGGGCCGCGGGCGTCTTCATGGCTACAAGAAGACCTTTGTCATAGCCCCGCTCGACTCGGCAGAGACGGCGCCCCTCACACCGGCCCAAGCCGCGTCACTCAAGAACGAGACCTATGCGCGCCTTGTGAACGCGCTGGCGGATGATGCCGTTGCCAACATGCCCGTGGATGTGCCCGTCGCCACCTTGCGCGGTGGGCAGGACCTGCCGGGATAGGCCGGATCGGAACCGGGCGCGGCGGGGTTATTCTGCCGCCACCTTGATCACGGCATCCATCTCGGCCAGCACGGCGTCCGACAGGTGGCACTTGATCTGATGGCCGTCGGCGAGCGTCTTCTGAGCGGGCACCTCGCTCTCGCAAAGCCCGCCGGGCACGCGGTCCTTCCATCGGCAACGGGTCTGGAAGGGACACCCAGATGGCGGGTTCATCGCCGACGGGATGTCGCCCTCAAGCACGATATGCGTCTTCTCGACCGAGGTGTCGGCAATCGGCACAGCCGACAGGAGCGCCTCGGTGTAAGGATGGTAGGGCGGCGCAAAAACCTGGTCCGTGGTGCCAAGCTCCACCACATGGCCGAGATACATCACCATCACCCGGTCGCTCAGGTAGCGCACGATGCTCAGATCGTGGCTGATAAAGAGCAGGGTGGTCTTGTGCTCGCGCTGGATCTCCATCAGCAGATCGGTCACCGCGGCCTGCACCGACACGTCGAGCGCGGAAACCGGTTCATCCGCGACGACGATCCGCGCATCCCCCGCAAAGGCCCGCGCGATGCCCACACGCTGTTTCTGGCCCCCTGAAAGCTGGCGCGGCATGCGATCGGCAAAGGCGCGGGGCAGCTTCACCAGGTCAAGCAATTCCAGCATGCGCTTGCGTCGCGCATCCTCGCTGTCGCCGATCCCGAAGATCTCCAGCGCCCGCATGATCTGGCGCCCCACCGTCATGGAGGGGTTGAGCGTGTCGAAGGGGTTCTGGAACACCATCTGGATGTCGGAAATGGTCTTGGTGTCGCGATCCTCGATCGCTGTGCTCTGGATGGGCTTGTTGTCGAGCAGGATCTCGCCCTCCGTAGCGGTCTCCAACCCCATCAACACCTTGGCAAAGGTCGACTTGCCACAACCGCTCTCGCCGACAATGGCCAGTGTCTCGCTTTCGCGCGCCTCGAAACTGAGCGTCTCGTTGGCCTTCACCACCTTGGTCTCGCCGGAACTGCCAAAGAGCGCGTTGGCCGCAACCTCATAGTATTTCTTGAGGTTGTCCATGCGCAGCACAACCTTGCCGGGCTCGCCCTTTTCCTTGGTGGCCTCGAGCGCCATCGGCGCCTTCCAGTCGATCTCCTGAAACTTGACGCAGCGCGTGGCGTGGCGGTCGTTGCCGGGCACCTGCGCCATCGGAATATCGCCCACATCGCAGCGGCCCGCTTCGAAATAGTCGCAGCGCGGACCAAAATTGCAGCCTTGCGGGCGCTCATGGGGCAGGGGGAAGTTGCCGGGGATCGCGCGCAGGGGCCGCGCGTTCTTGTCAGCCCCGGGCAGCGGGATCGAGCGAAACAGCGCCTGCGTGTAGGGGTGCTGCATCTCGTCGAACACATCGGCAATCGAGCCGCGCTCCACCGCCTCGCCGGAATACATGACACAGAGCCGGTCGCAGGTTTCCAGCACCAGCCCGAGATTGTGCGAGATGAACAGCATCGAAGTGCCGTATTTCTTGCCGAGATCCTTGACCAGCTCGACCACGGCGGCCTCGACGGTCACATCGAGCGCGGTGGTCGGCTCATCGAGGATGAGCAGCGACGGCTCCGCCATCAGCGCCATGGCAATGACGATCCGCTGTTGCTGTCCGCCTGAAAGCTGGTGCGGGTAGCTGTCGAGAATGCGCTTGGGGTCCGGCAGCTTCACATCCGTGACCACCTGCAACGCCCTGTCATACGCCTCTTTCTCTGACGATCCGCGATGGATCATCGGCACTTCCATAAGCTGGCGGCCGATCTTCATCGCCGGGTTCAGGCTTGCCATCGGCTCCTGATAGATCATCGCGATCTCCGAGCCGCGAATCTGGCGCAATTCATCGGCGCTCATCGCACCAAGATCCCGTCCCTTGAACTTGATCGATCCGCCGACGATCCGGCCGTTCTTGCCAAGATCCTGCATCACGCCAAGCGCCACGGTGGATTTTCCACACCCGCTTTCGCCCACAAGTCCAACGGCCTCGCCCGGCTGCACCGCAACCGAGAAGTCCATCACCGCGGGGATCTCGCGCAGGCGGGTAAAAAACGAAATCGAAAGTCTGTCGATCTCGAGAATGGGTCCGTCATAGGTATCTGCCATGATCTCTCTCCCTGTCGGAGCAGCCCGAAGACCGAATGTCTCGTTTCTTTGGGCCTGAAATATCCCGGGGGTCCGGGGGCTGGCCCCCGGTCCCGCCTGTCCTCAATCGCGCAACGATTCCTCGCGCAGACCATCCGCCAGCAGGTTCAGGCCCAGCACCAGCGACAACAACGAGAAGGCCGGCACCAGCGCGGGGTGCAGGTAGATCCGCAACAACCGCCGCCCGTCATTGATGGTGGTCCCCCAGTCCGGGCTTTCCGGCGGCAGCCCGAGACCAAAGAAGCCCAGCGTGCCCAGAAGGATCGTCGTGTAGCCGATCCGCAAACAGAAATCGACGATCAGCGGCCCGCGCGCATTGGGCAGGATCTCCCAGAGCATGATGTACCACGGGCCCTCGCCGCGGGTCGCGGCCGCGGCCACATAGTCGCGTGTCTTGATGTCCATGGTCAGGCCACGCACGATCCGGAAGACCGTGGGCGAATTGACGAAAACCACCGACACAAACACCACGAGGATGCCCGAGGGCACATCGAAGAGATCGGCAAATCCCGGCAGGATATGCACCTTCGATCCGACCTCTGACACGAGGCTGAGATAGAGCCAGCCCAGAACGCCCAGAACCCCGATCAGCAATGGCGTGCGCAGGCTCGGGCGGGTGTGATAGCGCGAGTTCAGCAGCACTGCGGCAAAGACCAGCGGGAAGATGAACAGGAATGTCGCCATGTAGTTCGGGATGCCCGTGGCGATGATTTCCGGTGTCACCAGCAGGTAGAAGAGCAAGATCACCGGGAAGGCGAGGATCAGGTTGGCCAGAAAGCTCAACCCGGTGTCGAGCCGCCCGCCGTAATAGCCCGCAGGCAGGCCCAGCGTGATGCCGACCATGAAGGCAAAGACGGTGGCGAGCGGGGCAATCTGCATCACCACCCAGGCGCCATCGACCATCCGGCTGAACACGTCGCGGCCAAGGTTGTCGCCACCGAGCAGGTAATAGGGGTAGATACCCTCCTCGACGCCGAGGATAGCCGTGCCGGGCACCTTGTTCTTCATCGAGGCGATCTGCGCGAGGCTGTCATGGGTCACAATCAGCCCCATCGCTCCGAAAAGGCCCGTGAACACCCAGAACATCACCAGCGCAAAGCCGATCATGCCGATCATGCTGTCAAAGAGTTTGCCGTACAGCCCCAGCCTGCGTTTGAACAGGATGGAGACCACGAAAAGCAGCACCAGAGCGATCCACACAGGGGTCAGCTGGGCCATGACGCGGGCGATGATCTCGCCCCAGGAAAGCGGGTCCATGAAGCTCTCCTCCTTAGCTGACGCTGATGCGCGGGTTGAGGTAAACGTAGCCGATATCGGAAATCAGCTGCGTGATGAGAACCACAAAGACCGACACCACCGACACGCCGAGCAGCAGCTCGATGTCGTTGTTGCCGGCGGCCTGAACCAGGGTCCAGCCGAAGCCCTTGTAGTTGAACAGCGTCTCGACGATCACCACACCGTTCAGCAGCCACGGGAATTGCAGCATGATGACTGTGAACGGCGCGATGAGCGCGTTGCGCAGCGCGTGCTTCATCACGATATTGCCAAAGCTCACCCCCTTGAGCCGCGCGGTGCGGATATATTGCGCGGTCATGACCTCCGCCATGGAGGCCCGGGTCATCCGCGCGATATAGCCCATGCCGTAAAGCGCGATGGTCAGGACCGGCAGGAAGAAATTCTCGAAATTGGCGTCTTCCATGGCCGAGGCGGCCGTGGCCTTGAACCACTGCAACCCGGCTGTCGAGGAGGCAAAGACCGCAATCAGGATCACGCCCGAGACATATTCCGGTGTTGCGGTTGTGGTGATGGCAATTGTCGACAGGCTGCGGTCGGTTGCAGACCCCTCGCGCATGCCGGCCAGCACCCCAAGCAGGAGCGCCGAAGGCACCATGACCACCAAGACCCAGAACATCAGTTTGCCGGTCAGGGCGAGGCTTTCGCCGACCTTGTCGAGCACCGGCACCTTGAACACGGTCGAGCTGCCCCAGTTGCCCTGCAACACGCCGCAGAAGGTTGCGGCATCCTCCACCGGTTCACCGGGTATGGCGCAGCGCGCCCGGGTTTCGCCGTCACTGCCTTCGATCACGTAGCCCGGCAAAACGCCCAGCCACTGGCCATATTTGCTGAACACATTGTCCGTGTATCCCCGGTTCGACAACCAGCTGTCGACCTGTTCGTCGGTCATCCGGAAGTTGCCTTCGGACTTGGCGAGCTTTTCGAGGTTTGGATACAGGTTGGTGAGAAAGAAGACGATGAAGGTCAGACAGAGTGCGGTGAGCAGCATCACCCACACGCGTCTGAGAATGAACAGTCCCATGTCAGCCCCTTGCGTTCAGCTGGCGGGGTTGGTCCCCGTCCTTTGATCTCCCCCGTGGTCGTTGACATGCCACGGGGCGAAGAATGGGCCGCCCCCATGGAGGAGCGGCCCGCGATTTGTGGCCGTCAGGCCGCGAAACCCAGTTTGTAAACGTGGATTTCAAAGGACGGGTGCATGTCCACACCGACCATGCCCGGACGGGAGTGGCGGTAGAGCGAGCGCCAGTAAGGCTGGATGATGACGCCGTCATCCTGCATGATCTTCTGGATCTCGGCCATCACTTCACGGCGCGCATCGGCGTCGGAAATCGACATGGCTTGGTTCAGCTTGGCATCGAACTCCGGGTTGGCATAGCCTGCCTCGTTCCACGCCTCGCCGGAGCGATAGGCCAGTGCCAGAACCTGCACGCCAAGCGGGCGGTGGTTCCATTCGGTGATGGAAAGCGGGTATTTCGCCCAGTCGTTCCAGAAGGTCGACCCGGGCAGAACCGTCCGGCGCACATTGATGCCCGCATCGCGCATCTGTGCGGCGGCCGCGTCGCCGGTGTTCTTGGTGAACCCGTCATCCAGCGTGATCAGCTCATGCTCGAAATCCGCCATGCCGGCCTCTTCAAGCAGCGCAGCCGCGCCGTCGGGGTTCACCTCCGTGCCGCCGATATCGGCATATTCGGGATGCACCGGGGCCACGTGGTGGTTTTCGGCCACAACGCCAAGGCCCGCATAGCCCAGCTCAAGGCAGATCTGGTTGTCGACCGCCATCTGCAGCGCCTTGCGGACGCGCACATCCTCATAGGGCACCATGTCACCGACGGGCGTCTGCTGGTTGAAGCGCAGCACCACGGTTGCACCGGTCACAACCTCGGACTTTTCCCAGCCGATCGCATCACCGATCTCGATGAATTCGTTGACGTTCTGATACAGCAGGTCGACCTCTTCGGATTCGACCGCCGCGATCCAGGCCGCCGGGTCGGTGCCGTAATCGATGAACTCGATCCGGTCCGCATAGGCGCCGCCGATGCCTTCCGCCTCTGCGCCCCACCAATTGTGATCGGTGTTCTTGACAAGCACGCCCTTCTGACCGACCGCGAGGCTCTCGGGAAGGTAAGGGCCGGTGCCGATCGGGTTTTCCAGCATGGTGGCCGGGTCGTGGCTCGCATGGACAACGGCGGCGGGATAGTCTGCCATGCCGACGATGATCGTGATGTCGGGGCTTTCCAGCGTGACCTTGACCGTCAGGTCATCGACCTTTGTGACCGCGCCCTCTTTGAGCTTGTTGGTCTCCGTGTCGATCAGCGCGGCCATGCGGCCGGCCATGGAGTTGCCTTCGACGTTCTTGTCGCACCAGTATTCGAACATGCGCACGACGTCATCGGCATTGAACGCGTCGCCGTTGTTCCATGTCACGCCGGGCCGGACGTTGAGCGTGTATTCGGTTGCATCGTCATTGGCCGACCAGCTTTCGAGCAGCATGCCGCGGACGGTTCCGTCGCGGTTATACTCGACCATGTATTCCAGCCAGCCGCGCGTGAAGTTGGAGATCTGCGTCCAGTCCATGGTGCGCGGATCCTTGACCGCACGCACTTCCTGCTGAATGCGGATCGTGCCGCCGGACTGGGCGTGTGCCGCGGCTTGCGCCGGGCTTCCGAGGCCGCCGAGTGCGTAGGCCGCCGATGCGGTGACGCCAAGCGCCGTTGCCCGGGTCAGGAACTCGCGGCGGTCGATCAGCCCGTTCTTGAATTCACGCGCGTAAAGATTGGCAGCAGGGTGCACCCGCCGCGTGTCATTGTGTTGCGTCATACTTGTCTCCCTGTGACACAATAGAAGCGTTTCCGGAGCCTTCTTGTTTTCGGACCACGCATCGCGGCTGCGCCGTTTTTCAAAGCGCTTTGCTCCGTCACGCATCAGTCGACACGGAAAGACAGGCGGCGTCAACGGCAGGTTTGGTCGTTTCGGTGTCAGAAAGCGACATTTTCGGAGCCAGAAAGCGACTTTCCCGGATCGGGCCGCGCTTACGCTGGGTAAGGCGAGCCCGGCCGACAAACCTGTCGTCAGAGATGCGGTTTTGTCATGCGCGAGATCCTGCGCAGCGCGGTGGGGGCATGGCCGGTGCGGGTCTTGATGAACCGCGTGAAATAAGCGGGGGTGGCAAATCCCAGTGCGCGCGCGATCTCGGAGACCGGCGGGTCCGGCCGGCACAAGGCGGCGCGCGCCGCGTGCAGCCGGCAATCGGCGAGCAGATCCGAAGCGGTCAGTCCGGCAAGGGCCTTGCAGCACCGGCTCAGGTGGGTCGGGGTCACCGCGAGGGCGCGTGCGTGCTCTCCCATGCCCTGTGGCGCGGCGCTGTTCGCGACGAGAGCCGTTGCATAGCGGCGGACGAGCTGCGCCGCGGCATCGCTGGGGCCGGGATCGTCCGCGCCCTCGGCAACCTGCCGCCGCATCCAGACCGCAAGCAGGTGCAGATAGGCATCCAGCGCATCGCCGTAGAAGGGCCGTTGCTGATCGCATTCGCGCACCATGGAATCGATGAGACCGGTCAATTCCGCCTGCGCCGCACCGGTCCGGACCCGCAGCAGGAGCGGCCTTTGCGGCAGCGGCAACGGCGCGGGAGACGGCTCCGCTCGGCTCGGGGTGGGCGTGCCGCGTCCCGTGCCGGCGCCGCAAGGCGGTGTTTGCAGATAAAGGGCCGTGGTGCCCGAAGACAGATCGACCGACCACAAGCTGCCCGCCGGCACGAACACGGCGGTATGGGCAGAGATGCCCCGCCGGATGCCGTCGATCACGCATCGCCCCTGGCCGTGGGTGATCCAGAGCAGCACGTGATCCTTACGCGCATGGACCAGCGACCAGGCCCAGGGGGCAGACCGGCTGATCAGGCCGAAGGACCCGCAAACCACCGGCACCGTTGCGCCCTGTGCAGGATGTTGGCCGATGCCCGTGCTGAGAAAGGCGGGTAAGCGGCTCATCGCGTGGTCAGACCCCGCCGGCGAGGGCGCGGGCGGTCCCGTCGATCCATGTCCAGCCCTGCATACGGGCCCGGAACCAGGTGCGCTGGCGCTTGGCGTATTGCCGGGTGCGGATCGCGGCCCGGTCGAGCGCGGCCTCCAGGCTCAGGTCACCGCGCAGATATGCGATCAGCTCTTCTGCGCCGATGGCCTTGCCGGATGGGCGGGCGGGGTCGAAGCCCGCGCTGTTGGCGGCGGCCTCTTCCAGCGCGCCGGTCTCGACCATCTGCGCGAGACGGCGTTCGATGCGCGGCGTCAGCCATTCGCGGGGGGCGTCGATCACGAAGGCATGAGCGCGGGCCAGCGGCAAGCGGGGGGGCGGTGTCTCGTCCTGCCATGCGGCGAGGCCTCGACCGGTTGTCCTCAGGACTTCCCACGCGCGTTGCACCCGTGCCGGGTTCGCCGCGTCGATCCGTGATCGCGTCGCCGTGTCGATCTCCGCAAGCATCGTGCCGAGCCCGTCCCGCGCGAGGCGGGTATCCGCCTCGGCCCGGATCTCAGGCGGCACCTCGGGTGTGCGGGTCAGACCCTCGGTCAGAGCCGAAAAATAGAGACCCGTGCCGCCCACAATCACCGGCGCGGGACTGCGGGCGAGAAACGGCTCGAGATCCGCGAGCCAGGCACCGACCGAATAGGGCGCATGCCCGGGCACATGGCCGTAGAGGTGGTGCGGCACCCGCGCCTCGTCGGCGCGTGGCGGGCGCGCCGTCAGAACGCGCCAGCTGTCAAAGACCTGCAACGCGTCGGCATTGACGATCGCGCGGCCTTGCCGTTCGGCAATGTCGAGCGCCAGGGCCGACTTGCCGCTGGCGGTGGGGCCGGCAATCAGGACGGGGCGCTGTGGATCGAGCCTGTGGAACGGCATCTCGGCCAGGCGGGCAGGGCGGTCGGCGGGCATGGTCCCTCTGTCCTTGATGTTTCGGGCGTTGCTCGGGTCAGCCGCGTGCCGCGGATCGGCGGGGAGCGGCGCCGCATGCCATTGCGGAGCCAGCGCTTTTGGTTCAATGATGCACGCGATCTTATCCCCGTCGCCGCGGCACGCCAACCCTCGGCGCGCGAACCGACCTCAACGGAGCTCCGGATGACTGACCAAACCGCAGAATCCAAGAAATTCAAACGCGTCATGCTCAAGATCTCGGGCGAGGCCCTGATGGGCGACCAGGGTTTCGGTCTCCACCCGCCGACGGTGGAACGCATCGCGCGCGAGGTCAAATCGGTGCACGACATGGGGGTGGAGATCTGCATGGTGATCGGCGGCGGCAATGTCTTTCGCGGTCTGGCCGGATCCGCTCAGGGCATGGAGCGCACGACCGCCGACTACATGGGGATGCTGGCAACGGTGATGAACGCGCTGGCCATGCAGTCGGCGCTTGAGGGGCTGGGCGTCTTCACACGGGTGATCTCTGCCATCCGCATGGACGAGGTGGCCGAGCCGTATATCCGCCGCCGCGCCGTGCGCCACCTCGAAAAGAAGCGGGTCTGCATCTTTGCCGCCGGCACCGGCAACCCCTATTTCACCACCGACACCGCGGCCACGCTGCGCGCCAATGAAATGGCGTGCGAGGCAATCTTCAAGGGCACAAAGGTCGACGGCGTCTATGACAAGGACCCGATGAAGCATGACGACGCGGTGCGCTATGACGAGATCAGCTATGACGAATGCCTGTCCCAGCATCTCGGCGTGATGGACGCCTCCGCGATTGCGCTGGCGCGGGACAATTCCCTGCCGATCATTGTCTTCTCTCTCGACGAGCCGGGAGGCTTCCGGGGGATCCTCGCCGGTGAGGGGACTTATACGGTGGTGCGCGAGAAACCGCTGCGCGAACGGCGCTGATCGGCGCGACGAGTGGGCTGGCGCCATGCCGGGCCTGAGAGCGCGGGCCGCCGGACCCGGTGTGCCAGACATGCTGCGCCAGACGCGGCTCTGGTCAAGACCGGCGCGGATGCGCTATGCAATCAATCAAACACCCAAGATACCAAGACCGCCGCGGGTGGCACGAGCTGTAGGAAAGAACGATGTCAGACGAATTCGAACTCGATACCGACGATCTGAAACGCCGGATGGATGGCGCCATTGCCAATCTGCGCACGGAATTCGCGTCTTTGCGCACCGGGCGCGCCTCCTCTTCCATGCTTGAGCCGGTGATGGTGGACGCCTATGGCGCGCAAACTCCGATCAACCAGGTCGGCACGGTCAACGTGCCAGAGCCGCGCATGGTGACCATCAACGTCTGGGACAAGGGGCTTGTGGGCAAGGTGGAAAAGGCGATCCGCGAAAGCGGTCTCGGCATCAACCCGCAGCTCAACGGCACCATCATCATGCTGCCGATCCCCGAACTGAACGAGGAACGCCGCCGCGAGCTGACCAAGGTTGCGGGCTCTTATGCCGAAAGCGCGCGCGTATCCGTGCGCAACCTGCGCCGCGACGGGATGGATCAGATCAAAAAGGCCAAGGCGAACGGCTTGTCCGAAGACAACCAGAAATTCTGGGAATCAGAAGTGCAGGATCTGACGGACAGCTACATCAAGAAGATCGACGAACAGCTTGAAACCAAACAAGCCGAGATCATGCAGGTCTGAGCCGCCGCGCCAACCGGACCGCCGATTGTGTGCCGCGCACAGATCTTGCAGACAGGAACTTCTTGATGGTCAAGCCGATCCGACAAACCGATGGTCCCGACCATGTGGCCATCATCATGGACGGCAACGGTCGATGGGCCACACAGCGCGGGCGTCCGCGCCTCTTTGGGCATCACGCAGGCGCAAAGCGTGTGCGTGAGGTGGTCGAAGCCTGTCCCGATCTGGGTGTGAAATACCTGACGATCTTTGCTTTTTCGACGGAGAACTGGAAGCGCACCCAAGTCGAGGTGGCGGGGCTGATGTCGCTGTTCCGGCGCTACATCACCAAGGAAACCCGCGCGCTCAAGGCCGAGAACGTCCGGGTGCGCTTTATCGGGGATCGTCCGCGGCTCGATGCGAAGCTGCGCAAGTTGATGGACGATCTTGAAGAGCACACCTGCCATTGTGATGGCGTGAACCTGACAATCGCGCTCAATTACGGTGGGCGCGACGAGGTGGCCCGCGCCACGCAGCGTCTGGCGCGTGACGTTCGGGACGGCAAGCTCGATCCCGAAAGCATCGACGAGGAAACGCTCCCCCGCTATCTCGATACCTGTGTGTTGCCGGACCCGGATCTGGTGATCCGCACCAGTGGCGAGGCGCGGATCTCGAATTTCCTGCTCTGGCAATCGGCCTATGCGGAATACGAGTTTGTCGAAACGCTGTGGCCGGATTTCGGTGCGGAGGAGATGACGCGGCTGGTCCATGCCTACGGCAAGCGCGACCGGCGCTTCGGGGCGGTGGCGCAATGAGCGCGGGGCCCCGTTGGGAAGACCTGCGCACGCGGCTTGTCTCGGCCGTGGTGATGCTGGTTCTCGGGGTCGGCGGCGTCTGGCTCGGCGGCATCTGGTTTCACGGATTGATTGCCGCTGTTTGCGCTTTGATGGTGTGGGAGCTGGTCTGCATGCTCGACACCGAGCGCTCCCGGAGCCAGTACATCCTCGCCGGTGCGACCTTCGTGGTGGCCATGGTTGCGATCGAGGTGCCGCCTGCCTTTGCCCTGCCAATGATCCTTTTGCCGTCCATGCTTGGTTTGGCGCGCATGCAGACCGGCGGTGTGACCTACGCGGTCTTTACTGCGGCGATCGTGCTTGCGGGCTACGGGATGATGGCGCTGCGTGACGATTTCGGCATGACGTGGATGCTCTGGCTTATCCTTGTGGTGGTTGTGACCGATGTGGCGGGGTATTTCGCCGGGCGCATGATCGGTGGCCCCAAGCTCTGGCCCCGGGTCAGCCCCAAGAAAACATGGTCCGGATCCATCGCCGGGTGGCTTGGAGCGGCATTGGTCGGGGCCATTTTTGCTGGCGCCACCAATGTCGGCATCGGTCTTATCGGCATCTCGATTTCCGTCTCCATGGCCAGTCAGCTTGGCGACATCGCGGAAAGCGCCATCAAGCGGCGCGCAGGGGTCAAGGACAGCTCCGCCCTGATCCCCGGCCATGGTGGTCTGCTTGACCGGTTCGACGGTGTTCTGGGCGCGGCGCTGTTCATCGTCATCGCCGGCCAGATCATCGGCTTCCCGCCGGGGAGCTGATGGCATGAGACGGGTTTCCATCTTCGGTGCGACGGGCTCCATCGGGCAGAACACGATTGATCTGATCGCGCGCGCGCCGGAGGAATACAGCGTTGTCGCGCTGACCGGTGGTGCCAATATCGAGCAACTGGCGCAGGACGCGCGCCGTCTGAACGCGCAGGTTGCCGTGACAGCCTATGACGACAAGCTGGACGCGCTGCGCGCCGCGCTCGAAGGATCCGGGGTCGAAGCCGCCGCCGGGCGCACTGCCCTGATCGAGGCCGCCACGCGACCGGCGGATTGGGTCATGTCGGCCATCGTCGGGTCCGCGGGGCTTGAGCCGGGCTTGCGCGCCTTGCAGCAGGGCGCTGCGCTGGCGCTGGCCAACAAGGAAAGCATGGTCTGTGCCGGGCCCTTGATGCTCGAGACGGCCAAGACACATGGCGGCCGTATCCTGCCTGTGGACAGCGAGCATTCCGCGGTGTTTCAGGCGCTGATCGGCGAAGACATGGCCGCTGTCGAGCGGGTCGTGATCACCGCGTCCGGTGGCGCCTTTCGCGACTGGCCGCTGGAAGCACTGGCCAATGCCACGCCCGCAGAGGCGGCAACGCACCCGAATTGGGACATGGGGCAGAGGATCACGATCGATTCGGCGTCGATGTTCAACAAGGCACTGGAACTCATTGAAACACGTGAGTTTTTCGAGATCGAGCCAAGCCAGATCGAGGCGGTTGTGCACCCTGAGAGCCTCATTCACGCGTTGGTGGGCTTCCGGGATGGCGCGTTGATGGCGCATGTCGGACCGCCGGACATGCGCCACGCCATCGGTTTCGCGCTGCACTGGCCGGAGCGGCGGGATCTTCCGGTGGCGCGGCTGGACCTTGCGGCTTTGGGGCAACTCAATTTCCGCAAGGCCTGCGAGACACGCTGGCCCGCGCTGCGTCTGTCACGGTCGGTGATGGAGACCCGCGGGCTGGCCGGTGCGGTGTTCAACGCCGCGAAGGAACGGGCGCTCGACGGGTTCCTCGACGGGCGCATCGGGTTCACTCAGATGGCGGAGGTGGTCGAGGAGGTCTTGTCCCAGCTTTCGTCCGGCGATGGCCTCACTCCTGCCACGCTCACCCTTGATACGGTCATGCGCGCGGACCATCTCGCAAGGGAGCGGGCCGATGCCATCATGGCACGCCGCGCCGCAAACTGACCATTGATTAACCGGTCGCACGCAGAATGCGACTTGAGAGGGAGCACTTGCTTTGGATCTGACCACGCTCATCCCGCAATTCGGCGGCCTGATCTGGACGCTTCTTGCGTTTGTGATTGCCCTTTCGGTTATCGTCGCGATCCATGAATACGGCCATTACATCGTTGGCAAGTGGTCCGGCATCTATCCCGAAGTGTTTTCGCTCGGCTTTGGCCCTGTGCTCTATTCTCGCACCGACAGCTTCGGCACCAAGTGGCAATTCGCGCTGCTGCCGTTTGGCGGTTACGTGAAGTTTCGCGGGGACGCCAACGCGTCCGGCGGCCGCGACGAGGCCGTTCTGGGCAGCATCGACGAGTCGGACAGGCGCAGCACGATGGACGGAGCACCGCTTTGGGCGCGCACCGCAACCGTGGCTGCCGGGCCGCTCTTCAACTTCGCGCTGTCTATCCTGATCTTTGCCGGCGTCTTCCTGTTCCGGGGCGTTGCGGCAGACCCGCTGACCGTGGGCGAGCTGCGCACCTTGCCAACGCAGCAGGAACTGGTCGAGGGTGACGTGATCCTTGGGATCGAGGGCAAAGCCCCGCCGAGTTTCGACGATCCGGTGGCCTATGAAGCTTTCATGAAGGCATTGCCGCAAGTGCCGCAGCTGACCTATCGCGTCGACCGTGACGGGCGCGAAACAGAGGTGGCCGGCCCTTACGTCTACCCGCCTATCGTGACGCAGGTGGCCCCGCGGTCCGCGGCGGGCGATGCGGGCCTGCGACAGGGCGACGTGATCACCGCGATCAACGGCCAGCAGATCTTTGCCTTCGACCAGCTGCGTCAAGCGGTTGAAGGTTCCGAAGGCGCAACGCTGACCCTCGCGCTCTGGAATGACGGAGCAACCCGCGACGTGGCGCTCACGCCGCGCCGCGTGGACGAGCCGCAGCCTGATGGCGGGTTCGAAACATTCTACCGGATCGGCATCGTGGGCGGAATCGCGTTTGAACCGGCCACCGTATCGCCGGGTGTGTTCGAAGCCACCTGGCAAGGGGTGGTGCAGGTTGGCGAGATCATGCGTGGGTCGCTGTCCGGGCTGTGGCACATGGCCACCGGCGCCATCAGCACCTGCAACCTATCCGGTCCCATCGGGATCGCGGAAACCTCTGGCGACATGGCGAGCCAGGGCGGCACAAGCTTCATCTGGTTCATCGCCGTTCTGTCGACCGCCGTGGGATTGCTGAACCTGTTTCCGGTCCCCGTGCTCGATGGGGGACACCTGGTCTTTTATGCCTACGAGGCCGTGTCTGGCCGCAAGCCATCCGACCGCGCGCTCAAGGTGCTGATGTCGATCGGATTGACGCTGATCCTCGGGTTGATGGTCTTTGCGCTGACAAACGACCTGTTCTGCCCCTGATCGCGTTGCGGATGCGGAATGGGCCGGCCCTACGGTGGGTCGGCCGTTTCGGGTGTGTCCGTCTGCCGCCTCCGGGCTTGATCGCCGGACATCCCGTTGCGCACCGGATGCCGCGCAAAGATCATCCTTGTGCCACGGTTTTGCCCGATTTCGCAGTGCATATGGGTCAAGGCGGCGTGCGCGTGCCGCACAGGCCCATGGCAACCGAAGGACAAGACGATGCAGACAATCCAGGACGGCTATCGCAGCATGAGCCTGCTGGTCCACATCAACTGGGACCGGATGCTGTATATCGCGACGATCGTGGCGGCCTTGTTCGCGGGTGCCTATCTCGGCACCGCCATGCGGTAGCCCCAGCCGTCTCGACCACAACATCTATTCGATGAAAAACCCGGCAAGATCGTCCGATTTGGGCGGTTTTGTTGTGTCTGGCGTTTTGACAACCCCGGTCAATCCCGATACTGAAACCTCAAGGGATGTCTTTATGGATTGGTACGATGGCTGCAGGCTCATTCGCGGGTGGCGCAAGGCGCTTTGAAACAAAGGCTCGTATCGGCCGTATGGCCCGTATTGGCGCCATCACGCTGGCGCTTTCGGGCGGTGTCGGGGCGCTGACGATTCCGCATGTCGCCTATGCCCAGAACTTCAGCTTCAACAGTGTCTCCATCGAAGGCAACCAGCGTATCGAGCCCGCGACGATCCTGAGCTATGCTGGAATTGCGCGCGGTGAGCGGGTTTCCGCTGCACAGCTCAACGATGCCTATCAGCGGATCCTGGCCTCCGGCCTTTTCGAATCCGTCGAGATCGATCCGCAGGGATCGCGGCTCGTGATCCGCGTGGTGGAATACCCGACGATCAACCGCATCTCCTTCGAGGGCAATCAGCGGATCGACGATGAAAACCTTGCCGCGCTCATCACGTCGCAATCGCGGCGCGTCTTCAGCCCGCGGGTGGCCGAGGCGGATGCGCAAACGATTTCCGAATCCTATATCGAGCAGGGCCGTCTGGCGGCTCGGGTCGAGCCAAAGGTGATCCGACGCTCCAACAACCGCGTCGATCTCGTGTTCGAGATTTTCGAAGGCGGCGTGTCGGAGATCGAACGTATCGGGTTTGTCGGAAACGGCACCTATTCGGACAACCGGCTCCGCCGCGTTCTCGACACCAAGCAGGCGGGTTTCCTGCGCGCCCTGATCCGCCGCGACACGCTGATCGAAGACCGGATCGAATTCGACAAGCAGCTGCTACGCGATTTCTACCTCTCGCGCGGCTACGTGGATTTCCGCGTGACGGGCGTGAATGCCGAGCTTGCGCAAGAGCGCGACGGCTATTTCGTGACCTTCAACGTCGAGGAAGGCCAGCAATTCACCGTTGGTGCCGTGACAGTGAATTCCGACCTGCCGGAAGTTGATCTGGACGTGTTCGAAAGCCGGTTGAGGCTGCGCGAAGGTGCGGTCTACTCGCCGCTCCGGGTAGAGAACGAGATCGCCCGCCTTGAGCGTCTGGCTTTGCGCGAAGGTCTCAACTTCGTGCGGGTCGAGCCGCGCATCGAGCGCAACGATCGCGACCTGACGCTGGATGTGGAGTTCGTGCTGACCCGCGGTGAGCGCATCTTTATCGAACGCATTGATATTGAGGGCAATTCCACCACGTTGGACCGGGTCGTGCGGCGACAGTTCGACGTGGTCGAGGGCGACCCGTTCAATCCACGCGCCGTGCGCGAAAGCGCCGAGCGAATCCGTGCTCTGGGGTTCTTCGGCGAGGCTGACGTGCAGGCCCGGGAGGGGTCCAGCCCGCAGCAGGTCATTGTCGAGGTCGACGTCGAAGAGCAGCCTACCGGCGCGCTCAGCTTTGGCGGCTCCTATTCGACGACAACTGGCTTCGGCGCCGCGATCTCCTTCTCCGAGCGCAATTTCCTCGGTCGCGGTCAGGCGCTCGGCCTGAGCTTCAATACGTCCAGCACGGCTCGTGCCTACGCGTTCAATTTCCTTGAGCCGGCCTTCCTCGGTCGGGACCTCTCCTTCGGGATCGATCTCAATTACAACGAGACGGACAATCTCGGGACCGATTGGGACACAACCGTTGGCAATTTCGGCATTTCGCTTGGGTTCCCGGTGTCGGAGAACGGCCGCGTGGGTCTGCGCTACGGTCTGAAATACACCGATCTCGTGTTGCCGGACGATACACCGCTACCGACGGCGGCGGACCCGGAAATCGGCGGGATCATTCGCGCCGAGGCCGATGAAGGCCCGCGTTATGACAGCTTTATCGGCTACACCTACAGCTTCGACACACGCCGGACGGGCCTGAATCCCAACGCCGGAGTGCGGCTCGAGTTTGGTCAGGATTTTGCCGGACTGGGCGGCGACACGACCTATGTGCGCACGTCTTTCAAGGCACTCGGTCAGACCAAGATCCTTAACGAGGAAGTGACCTTGAGGGCCACGCTCGAAGGTGGCGCGCTGAATTTCTCCGAAGGCACCAGCCGGATCACCGACCGGTTCCTGATCGGGCCGAATATCATGCGTGGCTTCGAATATGGCGGGATCGGCCCGCGCGAAATCGGTCCCGGTGTCAACGACCCGCTGGGCGGCAATTTCTACGCCGTGGCGCGGTTTGATGCGGAGTTTCCGCTTGGACTGCCCGAAGAATACGGGCTGCGCGGGGGCCTGTTCTATGATGTGGGGTCCGTTTGGGGGCTCAGCTCTGATACTAAGGACAATGCGCTTGCGGCAAACAAGGTGGTGTCGGATGGCTTTGAAGCGCGTCACACTGTCGGCTTTTCGCTGCTTTGGGACAGCGCCATCGGCCCGCTGCGCTTGAACTTCTCCGAGCCGCTGCAGAAGAACAAGTATGACAAGCCGCTGAACTTCAACCTGACCATTCAGACACAATTCTGAGCCGATGCGCCTGGCCGCTCTTGCTTGCGCGTGGATGCTCGGGCTCTGGCCGGTCATGTCTGCGGCTCAGCCCTTGGCAGGCACCCTTTCCGAAGGCACGGTGCAAAGCCCGATCCTTGTGATCGAGTTTGACCGGGCGTTTGCACAGAGCGCCTTTGGGCAGCGTGTGTTGGTGGAGATCGAGGCGGAAGGCGCAAGCCTCGCGGCCGAGAACCGACGCATCGAGGCCGAACTGACCGAGGAGGAGCGCCGCCTGACCGACGAGCGCGCGGGCATGGAACCGGATGAATTCCGTGCGTTGGCCCGCGCCTTCGATGAAAAGGTGCAACGCCTCCGCCGCGAACAGGACATCAAGGCAAGGGCGCTCAATCAGCGCAGCGAAGACGCGAGGCGGCAGTTCCTCGCCGTCTCGGAGCCGGTGCTTCAGTCCTTGATGCGCGAGAGCGGGGCCGCTGTCATCCTGGAGCGGCGCGCGGTCTTTCTTGCGGCCAATTTCATCGACGTGACCGATCAGGCGGTGGACCGGATCGACAATCAAATCGGTGACGGCGCCGATCTGACACCCATGGCGCAGCCAGAACCGGAGCCAGACAATTCCGGTCTTCCCGCTTTCGAAACACCGCCGGACGAACAGGAGTAACGGGCCGGATTGCCGGGCTTCGACCAGGGGTGCGGAATGCGGCCCATCTCCGGCAGGACCCTTGCCCCGCGCCACGCGCGTTGCTAGGGACTTTGCGACCGCGAATTACAGGACAGCCGTTATGAGTGACACCCATCAAAGCGCCGATATCCAGTTGATCCAGCGGATCCTTCCGCACCGCTATCCTTTTCTTCTGGTGGATCGCGTCGAAGAGATCGCCGGCACCCAAAGCGCGGTGGGCATCAAGAACGTCACCATGAATGAACCGCATTTCCAAGGCCATTTTCCGGGAACGCCGATCATGCCCGGCGTCACCATTGTCGAGGCGATGGCCCAGACGGCGGCGGTGATGGTCGGGGTGGCGCTGGATCTCGCGGACAAGGACATGCTGATCTACTTCATGGCGATCGACAAATGTAAGTTCCGTCGCAAGGTGATCCCCGGCGACCAGTTGCGGATGCACCTGACGACGGTGCGGGGCAAGCCGGGCGGCAAGGTCTGGAAATTTGCCGGCCGCGCCGAGGTGGACGGCGAGATGGCGGCCGAGGTGGAGTTTACCGCGATGATGGACCTGCCGTCGTGACCGAGGCCCGGATTCACCCATCAGCCGTCATCGAACCGGGCGCGAAAATCGGTGAGGGATGTGTGATTGGCCCGTTTTGCCATGTGGGTCCGGATGTCACCCTGCATGATCGTGTCGAACTCAAGAGCCACGTCGTCGTGGGCGGAGAGACAGAGGTCGGCAGCGACACGGTGATCTTTCCCTTCGCGGTGATTGGCGAAATCCCGCAAGACCTCAAGTTTCGCGGAGAGAAAACCCGTCTCGTGATCGGTGCGCGCAACCGCATCCGCGAGCATGTGACCATGAACACCGGCACCGAGGGCGGTGGCGGCGAAACCCGCGTGGGCAATGACGGTCTGTTCATGGCGGGCTGTCACGTGGCGCATGACGCGCGGGTGGGCGACCGGGTGATTCTTGTCAACAACTGCGCCCTGGCGGGACATTGCATCATCGAGGATGACGTGATCGTCGGAGGATTGTCCGGCGTGCATCAATGGGTTCGGGTCGGGCGTGGCGCCATCATCGGCGCCGTGACGATGGTCACCAATGACGTGATCCCTTACGGCCTTGTGCAGGCGCCGCGCGGCAAGCTCGACGGGCTGAACCTCGTCGGTCTCAAACGCAAAGGCGTTGCGCGGTCCGACATCACGGCGTTGCGCGCGGCATTTCAGATGCTGGCGCAGGGCGAAGGCGCGTTTCAGGACCGCGCGCGACGTCTTGGCGACGAAACCCAAAGCGATTACGTGAAGGAAATCGTCGATTTCGTGCTGAGCGCAAGCGACCGTTCCTTCCTGACACCCGGTTGATCGCCCATGCTGGCGTTGATCGCAGGGCGCGGGGCCTTGCCCCTCGCGGTCAGCGAGGCGGTTCGACCCCCCATCGTGATCTGTGCCATGCACGGCTCCTTGCCGGATCGCGTAAAGCCGGACCACGTGTTCCGGTTGGAGGCGCTCGGCGGGTTTCTGGCTTGGTTGCGCCGCAAGGGCGTGACGGAAGTGTGTTTCTGTGGCGCGGTGGACCGCCCGAAGCTTTCGTGGTGGCGGCTTGACCTGCGCACCCTCGCGCTTCTTCCGAGGATCCGGCGCGCCTTGCGCACGGGCGATGACAGCGCTCTGAGGATCGCCATTTCGGTGTTCGAGGATCAGGGGCTGACCGTGCGCGCCGCCCACGAAGTCGCCCCTGAGCTGCTGCCCGTCGCGGGCTGTCTAACGCAGAGGACGCCCGATGCCGGGATACAGGCCGCGATGCGGCTGGGCGATCAGGTGAGCCTTGAACAAGCGCGGGCAGACCTCGGGCAGGCCTGCGTGATCCGGGACGGCACGGTGCTTGTGCGCGAGGCACAGGATGGCACCGACGCGATGCTTGACCGTCTCGCCAGGGAGGCACCCGAAAGCGCCCGCGGCGCGGTGCTCTACAAGGCCCCCAAACCGGGACAGGAGCGTCGCGCGGATTTACCGGTCATTGGGCTGGAAACCGCACAGCGGATCGGCGCGATGGGCTTTGCAGGCATTGTAATCGAAGCGGGGGGCGTCATGGTGCTTGATCAGGAGGCGGTGCTGGCGACGCTGGACGCGCGGGGCGCCTTCCTCTGGGTTCGCGAAAGGCAAGACTGACATGCGGGTATTCATCACGGCAGGGGAACCATCGGGCGACAAACTCGGCGCCGCGTTGATGCAAGGGTTGCAGCAGCGCGTGCCGGATATTCGGTTCGAGGGCATCGGTGGTGACCGCATGCTCGAACAGGGGCTCGAAAGCCTGTTCCCGATGGACGAGATCTCCATCATGGGTATCGCCGAGATCCTCAAGGACTACCGCCATCTCAAGGCACGGATCCGGCAAACCGCCGACGCGGTGATCGAGGCACGTCCGGACGTGCTGATCACCATTGATCTGCCCGAGTTTTCCTTGCGCGTGGCGCGGTTGGTCAAGGCATCGTCCAAGGTGCGCGTGGTGCACTACGTCGCGCCCACGGTCTGGGCCTGGCGACCAAAGCGGGCGCAGAAGATGGCCAGCCACGTGGATCAGGTGCTGGCGCTCTTGCCATTCGAGCCACCTTACATGGAGCGGGCAGGGGTGGCGTGCGATTTTGTCGGCCATCCGGTGGTGATGGACCCCGTTGCAACGCCGCAGGAGGCCGAGGGCTTTCGGGACCGGCATGGCGTTGCCGGCCCGATGGCGCTGGTGCTGCCCGGATCACGCAGGTCTGAGGTCAGCCGTCTGTTGCCCATCTTTCGCGCCGTTGCGGACCGCCTTCATGCCGACCGTCCGGACTTGCGCCTGGTGTGTCCGGCGGCGCGCCCGGTGGCGCAGACCGTGCGCGCAGCTGTCGAGGCCTGGCCTGGTGCGCCAATTGTCATCGATCCCGACGAAGACCACGACGGGGCGCAAAAGCGCGCGGCCTTCCGCGCAGCCGATGTGGCGCTCGCGGCCTCGGGCACCGTCTCGCTTGAATTGGCGGCGGCAGGCACGCCGATGGTGATCGCCTATGATATGAGCTGGCTGTCGCGCCAGATCATCGGGCGCATGTTGCTCGTGGACACGGTCACGCTGGTGAATCTGGTGTCGGAAACCCGCGCGGTTCCGGAATTCATCGGTCAGGCCTGCCGTCCGGGACCCATCGCGCAGGCACTGCTCGACACGTTGGATAACCCGACGGCACAGGATGCGGCGATGGCCGTGACGATGGACCGTTTGGGA
>NZ_JAFMPQ010000022.1 GCF_020667845.1 Cognatishimia sp. F0-27 | reverse complement strand
AAAAACAAAACCATCTGTCGCGGGATGGAGCAGCCCGGTAGCTCGTCAGGCTCATAACCTGAAGGTCGTAGGTTCAAATCCTACTCCCGCAACCAACGATTTCTGCGAAAGCAGATTGTCCAAAGCCTCGGCCTCCGAAAGGAAGTCGGGGTTTTGCTTTCCGGCGGCAAAGCGCAGGATCGCCCCCAGGTCGCCGCGAAGGACGATGGAGAGTTCGCCGTTCTCGGGCACGAGATTGATCTCATCGACAAGTGATCGAAGCACGTCGACAGCAGCTCCACGATCTTCCTCGGATTGCAGGTTCTCGCAGAGCTTGGCGATCCGATCCTGATACATCTGCGCCATGTTCGGGTGCAGCAATGGCGGCGGCTCATCGGCATTATCCAGAAGCTCGATCAACTGCGACTTCCTCGCCTCCAGCTTCTCGGCCTTGTCTTTAAGCTTTGCTGGCGGGAAGCCCTGAAGAATGGCATCGACCATCTTGTCGAGCTCTCGGTCAACCTTCTCGAGTTCGCTCCTCCAGCCGGCCAGGTCGGCTCCGCGCTCGATCCGGAGCCGATTTACCTCGCGCGTGAACTCGGAACAGAATTCATTGAAGAGTTCCGGCGACATGAGATGCTTCCGAAGGCCATTCAAGATCGACGCCTCCAAGGCATCCCGACGGATGTTCAGACGGTTATCGCATGTGCCCTTGTTCCGCGACGCTGCGCAGCCAAGCAGGTCTTTCGAGATCAGAGAGTACCCACCACCACAGCAACCGCACTTGATAAGGCCGGCGAAAAGGTGCTTCGGCCGTCGTCTATCGTTCATCGGATTACTGCCTGTCGGCGACGTATCAAACGAAAGGCTCTTTTGCCTTTTCTTCACCGCGTCCCAGAGATCTTGGTCCACAATCCGAAGGTCCGGGACCTCCTGGACAACCCACTCACTTTCCGGGTTCGGGCGGGAGACGCGCTTACCGGTGTCAGGATCCTTCATGTATCGCAGACGGTTCCAGACGAGCCTACCGATGTAGAGTTCGTTGTTGAGAATGCCCGTCCCTCGTTTCGGGTTGCCGTGGATTGTCGATGGCCCCCACTCCTTGCCCTGTGGTCCCGAAATGCCCTCCCGGTTCAAGGTCATTGCGATCGTCCGCGATGATTGTCCGGACAAGTAATCCCTGAAGATGCGCCGAACGACGTTTGCTTCGGCTGGGTTGATCTCCCGCTCGCCCCGATCGTCCGGATCGGCCGTGCGAATGACGTCATACCCATAACAAAGCCCACCACCGGAGCGACCCTTTTCCACGCGCCCGCGAAGACCGCGCCGGGTCTTGTCAGCTAGATCCTTTAGAAAGAGTGCGCCCATCGTTCCCTTGAGACCGATGTGCAATTCGCTGACCTCACCTTCGGACAGCGTCACGATACTCACACCTGCAAAGCGCATCCGCTTGTAGAGACCGGCGATGTCCTCCTGGTCCCGGGAGAGGCGATCCAGCGACTCCGCGAGGATCACGTCGAAACGCCCCTTCAGCGCATCCGAGATCAGTTCCTGGACACCGGGTCGAAGCAAGGACGCCCCGGAAATCGCGCGATCCGTGTAGCTGTCGATGATCGTCCAGCCTTCCCGTTCCGCGCGTGCACGGCAGATGCGAAGCTGGTCCTCGATCGACGCATCACGTTGGTTGTCAGATGAATACCGAGCGTAAAGCGCTGCCTTCATGCGATAGCCCCCTTAATCGCGGAGGCGAGCCCGTGCATGCCGCCTGTTCTCTGTCTCAATGAACTCTCTCGCCGCCTGCCGCGCCAACAAGCGAACAAGGTTGACCAGTCGCGGATCATCGCCAGAAGGCGTGAGGCGCGCGATTTTGTTCTCAGCCGCTCCGCTTTCCCGAGATGAGCCCTGGGCGTCCCTTGAGGCGTCAGCCCCCGGCCTGCTTTTCTGGTCC
Organism: Cognatishimia sp. F0-27; assembly: GCF_020667845.1. GTDB lineage: Bacteria > Pseudomonadota > Alphaproteobacteria > Rhodobacterales > Rhodobacteraceae > JAFMPQ01. The sequence goes on along the minus strand of NZ_JAFMPQ010000022.1, from coordinate 90,164 downwards.
CTTTCCATAAGCACCAGCCTGCCAGAGGCTGGCACACGTACGAAGGAAAAAGCCTATGCATCATAGCGCGTTGAAGGTGGGGCGCGCGCATGCTCGCGTAGTCTGGCGCATTGACGGCTGCTACAGCGTCGCGCAAATCGGCGGCCCGGAATCCGGAGATACTGCGCTGTGCTATGCGGTTTCTCAACATTTAGGGGCCCTAAGCTGTGGCAGGGCCCGAAGACCTTAGCCTGAACGAAGTCTGCCATAGGCGGCCCGAATCGCGCAACGCGGGTGTCCATGTGGCGCGGGAAGCCGCCACTCGGCCGGCGAAAGAGCAAGAGACTGGAAGGGGTGCCGTGACGGGTTGAGGGCTGGAGGAGAGGCCTCCGGCGCCCGTCGCGGAGGTTTTCCAATGAACACCGAAATCATCGATGCCGGGCGTGATATCAACGGCGGCTACAAGGTGGATGTGTCGCGCGGCGAGAACGTGGACCGCGTGTCGTCCGAGTGGTTCGCGCGGCCGGATGACGAGCGGTATCTGTCGCTCGACGATCTTTTCGCATCGGTCATGGGCCGGGCGGAGCGGAGCCGGACGCGCATGGTGGAGAGTGCGGCGATCCGGGTCGAGGCGCACCGCGACAACCCGGAGAAGCTGGGGCTGGTCCTGCCGGGGACGGATGAGCCGATTGCGCCGACGCATTGGTCCTTCGGCCAGCTCTCGAGCCTCGTCGGTGCACCCGCGGCCTATTTGCGGCAACTGCCTGCGCCGCTGGCGGGCATCAACCTGCAATACGGGCTGTCCAACCACCGGGCCGAGCAGATCAAGACGATGGAAATCGCGGATGGCCGCACGGAACTGCGCGCCGTGACCGGCCCCGACTACGGCCGCATCTACGACCACGAACTCGTCTCCGCCGTGCAACGCATCGCGGGCAACGGCACGGGCGATACGCGCTGGAAGGTACCGGGCGTGCTCGACTGGTCGACCGGTATCTATAACCCGCGCGTGGACGTTACGAAGGAGACGACGACGCTCTACGCCTCGGACCGCGACGTGTTCCTGTTCCTCGTCGACGACCTGAACCCGATCGAGGCGGGGCTGCTGCCCGATGGCTCGCCCGACCTCTACTTCCGAGGGTTCTATTGCTGGAATTCGGAGGTGGGCGCCAAGACGCTCGGCATCGCGAGCTTCTACCTGCGGGCGGTCTGCCAGAACCGCAATCTCTGGGGCGTCGAGGATTTCCAGGAGATCACCATCCGGCATTCGAAATACGCCGCCTCACGCTTCGCCCATGAAGCCGCCCCGGCGCTCAGCCGTTTCGCCGAATCCTCACCCGCGCCCTTCATCGACGGCATCCGCGCGGCGCGGGAGAAGATCGTCGCGCGGTCGGACGAGGACCGGCAGGATTTCCTGCGCAAGCGTGGGTTCTCGAAGGCGGAGACAGGGCGGATCGTCGAAACGGTGCTGGCCGAAGAAGGCCGCCCGCCCGAGAGCGTCTTCGACTTCGTCCAGGGGATCACAGCGGTGGCTCGATCGAAGCCGCAGCAGGATGCGCGGTTGGTGATGGAGGGGAAGGCGAAGGCGTTACTGGAGAAGGTGGCATAGTTCACAGAGTCCGGTGGCGGTGCAAGCAGCCGCCGCCACCGACAATTAGAAAGCTGCAGGATGGCACTCGAAAAGCTAAATCATATAAGACGGGAGTGAAACTCGGCTACGTTTCACCCCGCGATCGATAGAGCCGCGTATTGAGGCTAGCGTCTCGACCATTTCATATCCTGCTTTCGGCGGAGCCAACTTGCTTGCCAAATCGGCTGCCAGCGGAGAAATGATTCCGCCAGCGGCTGCACCTAATGCGCCGCCGGTCAAGTATCCAGCGAGTGCTCCTCCTACGCCCCACACGATATTCTGGTTTAGAACTTGATATGCACGATGACGCAAAGTTCGCCGTTCATTCAACGCTGCCTGAACTCGGCGTTCGATATCCGACGCAGCGTCGGAAATTGCGCTCCCAAGATGATCAAAGTCGGCAATATTCTCGAGCCTATAGTTCTCTGTTATTTCTCTGACCATAGTTTCGATCTTTAGCCGAGCCGGTGCATAGGATGCGCGCACCTCAGCGTATTCTCCAGACTTCATTTCAACGATGTCATCAGGGATCGATAATGAAACCACCGCAGACATTAAGAGTGCATGACTATCCGCCCTGCCTCGCGACGAAGAGTACGCCTGATTGCAAAAATCCTTGTTTTCAAACGTTACGGCAGGCACTCGTTCTTGCTGAGAAATCTCTCTCGCCAGCCGTGCCAATATGAAATCACCGATCTCTGGGTACATGAGGACTGGATTTTCCTCAATGACCTGTCCGGTTTGCGGGTTTCGGTACATCCGCATTGGTATCGCGACCTGCTTGCGCCGCAATTCTTCAAGTTTCGATTCCGGAATTTTCTGAGCGGCAATCATTGACCAACCACTAAGAACAAAGTCATTTATTGCGTCTTCTTGATCCCAATCGGCTACGCCCCATTTATCAAAGCGTATCCTATCAAATCTCCGTTCCTTTGCTGCTTTCTTTGAGCATTGCGCAACGAGTCGATTGAAAACTTTACCTACTTCCTTATCATCAAGCCAGTCCGAGTAGCGGTAGGATGGGTCGAAAAAATCGATTTTACAGCCAACATCGACGAGTTCGGCGACATGTTCTCTATTTGCTACGTGATTTTGATCGACATGCGGTACTATTGTTCGCAATTCATCGTAGAACAGCAACAGCGACCTAAGGCGTGCTGTGCTTGGTGTGTAATGAGGAAAGTACAGTATGTTGTGCATAATATATTCTGAAACGAGCATGTAAGCCTGAGCCGTCGTGCGCGTAGAATGCGGGTTATTGCCCCTTTTGGTCAAGGACCTGGCAGCACCGACGGTCGAGCGATTGAGAGTGAGAGGTTTGCCGGTTTTTCCGTGACGGGTTTGGAGGTCGGGAGAAAGGCTCCCGGCTGGCCTGTCGCGGAGATATCCCGATGACCAAGCAACAAAAAATCACCCTCAGCGCCTCGCGCGACATCCCCTTCAACAAGCTGATGCTCAGCCAGTCGAACGTGCGCCACGTCAAGGCGGGCGTGTCGATCGAGGAACTGGCCGAGGACATCGCGCGGCGGACGCTGCTCAGCTCCATCACCGTGCGGCCCGTGCTGGACGACAGCGGCGCCGAGACCGGCATGTACACCATCCCCGCCGGAGGGCGCCGGTTCCGGGCGCTGGAACTGCTCGTGAAGCAGAAGCGCATGAACAAGACCGCGCTGGTGCCCTGCATCGTGCGCACCGATGGGCTCGCCGAGGAAGACAGCCTCGCCGAGAACGTCCAGCGTGCTCCGCTGCATCCGCTCGACCAGTTCCGTGCCTTCCAGGCGATGCGCGAGAAGGGCCGCACCGAGGAGGAAATCGCCGCGGCCTTCTTCGTCTCGGCCAGCGTGGTCAAGCAGCGTCTGAAGCTCGCCGCGGTCGCGCCGTCGCTGCTCGACGCCTATGCCGAGGAGGAGATGACGCTCGACCAGCTCATGGCCTTCACGGTCAACCCCGACCACGCGCGGCAGGAGCAGGTCTGGGCGGCGCTGCAGCGGCACTATTCCCGGCAGCCCTACGAGATCCGCCGCATGCTGACCGAAGGCGCGGTGCGGGCCTCGGACAAGCGGGCTCAGTTCGTCGGGCTCGACGAGTACGTCGAGGCCGGGGGCGATATCCTGCGCGACCTGTTCCAGCAGGACGACGGCGGCTGGCTGCAGGATGCCGCCCTGCTCGACGTGATGGTGCGCGAGAAACTGGCCGAGGAGGCCGAGGCGGTCCGCGCCGAGGGCTGGAAATGGGTCGAGGTCGACACCGAATTCCCCTACGGCCACACCTTCGGGATGCGCCGGGTTCATGGCGAAGCGGTGCCGATGAGCGACGAAGAAGCCGCCAGCTACCAGGTGCTGAAGGCCGAATACGACGCGCTCGAGGCCGAGCATGCGGAAGCCGACGAGCTGCCCGACGACGTCGATACACGGTTGGGCGAGATCGAGGAGGCGATGGAAGCCCTCGAGGCACGTCCGATCCGGTACGAGGCCGAAGACCTCGCGCTGGCGGGAGCCTTCGTCAGCATCGACAGCTCCGGGCGACTGCGGGTCGAACGGGGCTATGTGCGGCCCGAAGATGAGCCGGTCGAGGAGGCGGAGGACACCGGCGAGGTCGCACCGCAAGCGGCGCCGGACGAAGACATCGGTGACACCGTCGTGTCCACCGCGGACGAGGAGGAAGAAGACGAGGGCCTCAAACCGCTCTCCGACCGCCTCGTCATGGAACTGACGGCCCATCGGACCCTGGCGCTGCGCAACGCACTGGCCCAGGACCCGCAGCTCGCCTTCCTCGCGGCCCTGCACGCCATGGTCTTGCGGCTCTTCTACCGCTACGCCGTCGATAGCTGCGTCGAGATCGAACCGCGCAACGCCGGGTTCGGATCGCAGGTGCAGGGCCTCGGCGACACGGCCTACGCGCAGGCCATCGACCAGCGACACGAGACTTGGGCACGGAACCTGCCGAAAGCATCCGAGGACCTCTGGGAGGCGCTGACCGAGTTCGACAGCTGCAGCCGCGATGCGCTCTTCGCCCATTGCGTGGCGATGAGCGTGAATGCCGTCCACGATCCCTACCAGCGCCGACCGCGTGCCATCGCGCACGCGGATGTGCTGGCCGGGACCGTCGGGCTCGACATGGCAAAGGCGGGCTGGACGGCGACGGGCGACAGCTACCTCGGCCGCGTGACCAAGGCGCGCATCCTGGAGGCCGTGCGCGAGGCGAAGGGTGAGGACGCCGCTGACCGGATCGCCGGGCTGAAGAAGGCCGAAATGGTGACGGCCGCCGAGGACCTGCTCTCCGGCACCGGCTGGCTGCCGGACCCGCTGCGCACGCCGCCGCTGCCGGAAGAGGATGCCCCGGAGATCGAGCTGGTCGACGAGGCGGACCGCTCCGACGATGACCCTTCGGAAGACGATCCCGACAGCAGCGAAGCGCAATCGGCGGAAGACGGCGGCGAACCGGCTATCGGAGACTCCGACCCGATGGAGGAAGATGATCCCGTCGCCGGTGACGCCTTCGCCAAGACAGCCGCCGAGTGACCTTCGAGCAGCACGGGACCTTCCCCCAAGGTCCAAAGTCAGGGGCCCGTCAGTCATGGCGGGCCCCTGATTGCGTCCAACCCTCTTGGAGACCGCCATGACGAGCCCCGCCACCGAGCTTTCACGCCAGCTTTCCCAGAACGCCGAAACAGTGTGCCGGCACTATCTGTCGAACGGCCGGAAGCAGGGTCATTACTGGCTGGTGGGAGACGTTCATAACACACCGGGCCGATCCATGTTCGTTCGGCTGTCCGGGCCACTGTCCGGCAACCGTGCCGCTGGAAAATGGACCGACGCAGCCACGGGACAGCATGGCGACCTGCTCGATGTCATCCGTGAAAGCTGCGGGTTGGTCGAATTCAAGGACGTTGCCGACGAGGCCCGACGCTTCTTGAGCCTGCCTTTGCCTGATCCACCCCGACAACATTCTCCACATTCACGGCCACCAGCTGCCACCGGATCCGAGGAAGCGGCGCGACGCCTGTTTGCAATGGCCGTGCCGATCGTCGGCACTCCGGTGGAAACCTATCTGCGCGGGCGTGGTATCGGAGCGATTGACCAAATGCCAAGCCTGCGCTTCCACTCCGCTTGCTTCTATCGGCCCGAAGGCCGCGGGCCGGTCGCGCGGCTTCCGGCCATGCTGGCCGCCATCACCGATCTCGAAGGCCGCCAGACCGGGACCCATCGCACCTGGCTGCGGCCGGACGGGAGCGCCAAGGCCGATATAGACACACCGCGGCGCGCGATGGGCGCTTTGCTCGGGAACGGGGTGCGGTTCGGCGTGCCCGGTGACGTGCTCATCGCGGGCGAGGGGATCGAGACGGTTCTTTCCGTGCGCTCGGCCCTGCTTGAGTTGCCCGCCGTCGCGGCGCTGTCATCGGGACACCTGGCCGCCATCCGGTTTCCCGTCAGTCTGCGGCGGCTCTACGTGTTGCGCGACCGTGATCCCGCAGGCGCGGCGGCACGGGATCGACTGGAGGCGCGCGCAGCCGAAGCCGGGATCGAGGCGCAGACCCTCACGCCGCGACTGGGCGACTTCAACGACGATCTCCGGCGCTATGGGCTGGCGGCTTTGCAAGCGCGGTTGCGGCTTCATCTCCACGCCGACGACGCCGCGCGGTTCATGCCGGCGTGACAGGGCGGCAATCGGACTGGCGCTGCACGGCTCACAGCATCGTTTTCGCAGGGGCATCCCGCGCGCGGTTCCCATCCACGGGAAAGGCCGGCGCGCACGGCCTTCTCAGAGGGCAGGAGGCCCACAATCGGGCCGGCCCGGCAATGGCCGCGCTCCGGCTATTTTCCGCCGCGCCCCGGCGGGGCGCTTTGCATCGCGAGGCAAAATAGCCGGGCTTGGCCATCAAGGCCCTCGCGAAAGGCTCGGGCTGCCCGGCCGCCCCGCCCGTGGGCGCGTTCCTGCCACGAAGGCCGCGTGTGGCGCGCGGCTCCCCAGAGGAAGGAACCCGCAAATGACCCTCGATCCCGAAACCGGTGCCCACGAGCCGCATCACAGCACGTCCTCGACCGCACGTGTCCTGACCGAACTCCAGCTCTACGGCTGGCGCCCATACGAGGATGAACCCGATCCGCGCCCCTTGCCCGAGGGCGACCAGATCGCCGGTGCTGTCACCGATATCTTCGATGCCCTCGTCGCGACGCTCGGCGACACGCGGCTTGAGCCCGATCTCGACGAACTGCTCTGGGGCGCAGTCAACCTCTTCCACCGTGCGCTGGCGCGGGCCGAGCGGCAACTCGACGACAACGAACAGGCGCAGCGCCGCCTGCAGCGGGAACAGGATGGCTCGGAGGTGAAATCCCTCGAACTCGAACGCCTCGTGGCCGAGGGGCAGAGCATGGTGGAACGGCGCACGGCGCTGGAACTCTTTCGCGACCTCGCAGCAGAGGGCTTCGAGCATCACCTCGGCAAGCCCTGGCATCCGCGGACCGGCTCACGGGTCAGCCATCGCAACCTGACCGCCGCGATGATCGACAGCCGGGATTTCCTCGCCGCCCGCCGCCGGGCCGAGGCGCAGCTGCTTCTGCCCGAAGGCCCCAAGGTGGCCGTGACCGGCGGGGCGGATTTCAACGATCACCGGCTGATATGGGCGCGGCTCGACCGGGTCCATGGAAAGCACCGGGACATGGTGCTGCTGCATGGCGGCTCACCCAAGGGCGCGGAACTCATCGCCTCCCGATGGGCCGATCACCGCAAAGTGCCGCAGGTCGCCTTTCGGCCTGACTGGACCAAGCACGGCCGCTCGGCCCCGTTCAAACGCAACGACGCGATGTTGGATGTCCTGCCGATCGGGGTGCTGGTCTTTCCGGGCACCGGGATCCAGGAGAACCTCGCCGACAAGGCCCGGAAGCTGGGAATTCCGGTCCTCAAGCACGAGGGCAGCGCGTGAGCGCCGTCTTCTGCCCGACCCGTACAGCGGGGCACCACCGCGTCAGACCGGACCTTCACGCGCATCGCAGCAAAATTCCGGTTCGAGCCCATACCTCCATGATGCTGCGCCACGACCAATGACCGCTGTGAAGCAGTAGCATTGACGCTGCTCTCAGGGGTGCACTATCACTGCTGGTATGGTGAACTCGTTCTTCGCATTGCAGGACTATTACCCTCAGCTTCCATAGCTGCGGGCCATTCATCATTGGTTTTCCGCTGCCCCTGACAGCGGTCAACATGCAATCGACCTTTTGCCAGGCGGCACTTCAAAGGTCGAAAAATGAAAAACAACAACAGAATTCATAAGTCGTCGCTCGGCATTGTGGGGTTTGGTGCGTTCGGACAACTTGCCGCCCGTCATCTCGGCCAGCATTTTGAAATAACGGCTTACGATCCGTCCTTGGTCGTTGCCTCGTCGGCCGAGAAACTCGGAGTGCCTCTGACATCGTTGCGCTCGGTTTCGCAGGCTGATGTGATCCTCATTGCGGCACCGGTGTCCTCGTTTGAGACGGTTGTCAGCGAAATCGCGGTTGCTTGTCGACCCGGGGCGCTGATTGTCGATGTTGGCTCGGTCAAAACCATTCCATCTGAAATCATGCGGCGGCTGCTACCGAGCAATGTAGACATCGTCGCAACGCACCCCTTGTTCGGCCCTCAAAGCGCTGCGAAGGGCATTGAAGGGTTAAAAATCGCCGTCTGCCCCATCCAGGGAAGACGGCATGCGAGGCTTGCTGCATTCTTGCGCATGGCTCTGGGTCTTACCGTCATCATATCGACCCCGGAAGATCACGACAAAGAAGCCGCAATTGTCCAAGGGCTCACACATCTCATTGCCAAAGTGCTTCTGAGAATGGGGCCCTTGCCAACGCGTATGACAACGAAGAGTTTTGATTTATTGTCCGAGGCGGTTTCCATGGTTCAGCACGATGCACCGGAAGTGTTCGAAGCGATCGAGAAGGCCAATCCCTACGCCGAGACAGTGCGACGACGGTTTTTTGAATTGGCCTCAGAATTAAGTGCCGAGCTGGAAACAGCATCGAGGATATCGCCATTCGACGAAAACGGACATTGAACGAGCGGCGTCCAACGGCAGTTTTCTCCGCACTGCTGTCCTTGGCTGGATGATGCGCGAAGGTCCGCTTCTCTACGATGCTCGACTTGGGCAGCACATGAAATTGGGGCATAATTCCGCGAGCAGAACCGGCGAAGCAGTATAGTCGCAGGCGGTGCGCACATTCGGGCAGCCTGTCGTGATCCCAAAAGTCACAGACCCATGGAGGCGTCCATGTCGCTTGTTCTTCTTGCCATCTCACTATCCATCGCCCTTGGCGTGCTGGCCTTTCGCTTCGCGGTCTTCGCATTGCCGGTCATGGCCGGAATCGCTGCGTTCCTGCAGGTTCATGGTGGCGGTGCCGGTTTCGGCCTGTCCTTCCTTGCCGGACTGGCAGGGGCGGCGCTCTCTGTCGCGTTCGTCATTGCCATTCTCGGCCTTGCTAGGAACCCGTTCCTCCGCCTCGGGGCGCTCGGCCTCTTTGCGGCGCCCGCCGCCGTGGCGGGCTACGCGTTGGCCCACGGCGTCGCGAAACATGCGCTCGATCCAGGTATCCTGCTGACGCTTCTCTGTGCCGGCTGCGGCGCGGTCGTCGCCGTTGCGGCGATGATCAACCTCAATGCCTTGGGCGAGGGGCTTCTCGACCCTTAGCCCTCGGTTGCGGTCGTCCCTCGTCAGTTGATCGCAGGCGCGGTGGAAATCTGCGCTGCGACGGTTCTTGGCTGATGGCAGGCCAAAGCCCAGACCATCCCTCACTTCTCGCATGACCATGGACCAACCGGGCCGATGCCTGTGAGTACGGTGAACGATGCCTGACGCACTCGGTTCTGACTGCGGCTTATGGCCATCGGACACAGCGCAGCTGCGGTAAGCGATGGTGGGTGCGTGAGGCCGAATGCCGATGGGCGCGTGATCTGGGGGCCCAGGTTGCCTGTTGTGAGGATGATGCTTCTGCCCTGCGTCCCCGTTGGCGCTCCCCCGAGAAGACCTGTCCCTCCTCCTGATTGATCCCCTAAGCCCGTCCGTCCGAAGCCGGCAACCCCGCGCGGCGGGACCCGTGTTGGCGTGTTCCACGCCTGCCCGCGCCACGTCCCGCCTTGGGGGTCGAGCGGACACCGGGGGTGTCCGTGCAGGCCACGTCCCGCGGTCTTTGACGGGCCTCATCGGAGGGACGGTCCCTCCGGATGAAGCAACGGAGACATACCATGCAGAACATCGTCATCCTCGCTGGCAACATCGGCCAAGCCCCCGAGACCCGCACCACCCAAGGCGGCACCTCGATCACCAGCTTCACCCTTGCCACCTCCCGCCCGCGCTACTCCGAAGGCCGGGTCGTCCGCGACGAGAACGGCTACCGCGTCCAGGACACCGAATGGCACCGCATCACCTGCTTCAACGGCCTCGGCAAGACGGTCCAGCAGTACTGCGAGAAGGGGATGAAGCTCCTGGTCCGCGGCCGCATCCACTACACCAAGTGGACCGACGCCGCGGGTGTCGATCGCTACGGCTGCGAGATCATCGCCGAGACGGTCGACTTCCTGACAAAGGCCAAGCAGGCCGAGGACGAGGAGCCCTCCTTCATCGACGATGAGGACAACCAGTCCTGACACGGCACCGACGCCCGGCGGCGGGAGCTGCCGGGCTTCTCCGATGGCACTCCCGGACGCCGATCACAATTCGTATCATTCGGCGATATCCCGCCGCGCGCAGCGGCTGGACGGGCACTGAGTCGCACGCAGGTCGCCTTCCTGCGCGATCCAATCCCCGAAACGGCCACTGACCGCGATGATCACTGGCAAGCCCCCGGAAGTGCGACTAAAATAGTCGTAGTTCTGGCATGTATGAATGGCCGGGTGGGAGGTGATCATCATGATCACCGCCCGACAATCACGGGCCGCGCGCGCATTGCTGGGATGGACGCAGCAGGAGCTAGCCGATAAGGCCCTGGTATCACTGACCGCACTGAAAAGGCTCGAATCCGAGAAGGATCTTCCTGTCTACGAGTCGACCGAAGACCAGGTGCGGCGGGTGTTCGAGGATGCAGGGATCACTTTTCTGCGTTTGGACCAGGGTGAAGGCGTCTTGATTGATGTGACCAAGGCGAAAAAGGCCAAGTGATCGTAACCGGTTGATGCGGATATCGGTGGCGCGCCTGTACGGAAAGGCAACTTCGGGAGGGGGGTCGTTTCTGCGATCCTGTAGGCAAATGGCACAGGGCGAGACGACATTTCTGGATGCTCCGCCGGACAGCGACACGCTGACCGACTACGACCATGCTCATATGGTTCTCTACCTCCGCATTTTCGACGCTGCCGAGGAAGGAGCCGATTGGCAGGAAGTGGTCGAAGTCCTGTTTGGACTCGATCCGAAGCATGATCCCGATCGCTGCAGGAATGTCTATGATAGTCACCTCGCGCGGGCTCGCTGGATGACCGAGCACGGCTATCGCGACCTGCTTCGGCAGGGGGGTGACGGCCCGAACGGCTGAGTCACGCCGAAACCCGCCCATGCAGGGTGGGCCGGACTCCCGAAGATCAATCAAAACGTGTAAAATCAGGTCGTTTCAGAGAAGTTGACGAACGGGATTTGTCATGCCGTCGGAACGCTCCGGCTGGCGTTCCTCGGCAGAGTACGACTACGTCGAAGACCTGAGCGCGTCCGATCTTGCCTGGGAATGGCTGCGCCGCAACAAGCGCTACGCACAGGACTACGCGACCCTCTCCAAGGCCGCACCGGACGACGCGTCTCTGAAAGATGCGCTCCTCGACAAATGGGGGTTACGATTTCGCGGCCGATCCCAACCTCCCGGCTCCAAAGGCCCGCGCACTTTGGGACCCAAAGGTGGATCCCTCGGTGGTCGTGCTGCAGAAGGTTCCGAAGGTCCTGAGCGGCGCGGTGGAACCGACGATCCTCCCTGAAGGGACAGTCAAATACGCCCATGACGGCATCCACCATCTTCTTGATGCCAGTGGGAAGCATCGCCTCCAGATTCTGCAATCGGATCCCGACGCCGATGCGCTTGTTGCGATCGTCCCTCTCGATCAGGATGGCTTTGCGCGTCTCGACGCTGTCTTTCGCTTGCTTGCGCAGCTTCACGGCAGATTGCTTCCTGACGACAAACGTCTTACCCGCCAGAAGCGACTGCGTGCCAAACGCATGTTGCAGGCATATGACGGGCACATGGCCAGAGCGTCGCAGCGCGAGATAGCCGAAGTGGTCTTTCGGCTATCCCGGGTCAGCCGGGACGAGTGGCAGAGCGCACCGGAGCGCTTCGCGGTTATGGCCTTGCTGCGCGATGCCCGAAAGATGGTTGAAGGTGGGTACTGCACGCTACTGCGCTCGCGGCGCGTGTATTGATGAAAACCCTAGCAGGCTTCCCTAAGGCCGTGGTTTCCCCAGCGCTGAGCCGGAACGCCTTGCAGTGGGATCCTTGAGGCAGGTGCTGGTCTCACTGCTCCCTTGCGCAAGCCGGCTACGCGGCGCTGTGCGCTTCGGCGATGTTGGCAGCGATCTCCCAAGCGACTAGTCTATCGTGCATCTGCTCTAGGAGGCGGCCACTGGAAGGGTCAATGAAGGACGATAAGTTCGGTCGCGCGAGCCCTCGAAGTCATATTCATAGAGTCGAACACCTCCGAGCACTGGCGCCTGCTGACCTAGGAAAAATGTCAGCGCGTTCGGAGCTGCGATGAATAAGTGAACGCGAGCTTCGTGTGACGTTTCAAACATCGCCGAACGCATGGCGTTCTTTGCTGCCTGTGCCAGCGCAAACGCGTGCCGTCCGGCCACGACAGAATGGTATCCTGCACCACAAGAGGGGCCGAGGATCAGCATCCGCCCAACATCAGGCAAGTGGTCGTCTACATAGCTTCGGACGTCATTGGTGATGTCATGAGTGATACCCACTGCAACTGCAATATCGGGAGCGTCCGCGTTCAGAACTATGACTGACTGCTCCAGCCCCGGCCAGTTCGGATCCACCGGAACATCATCGGCGCTCCAGACATCTCGCCTTGGTGTTCTCTGCTCCAACTCTACGTGACGGCCTGATTTTACATTGAGTATGCTCCCGGCAGCAAACGCCAAGGTCGTATGTGCGTCGAGAGCCAACCGTAACTCGGGCCGATCGCCTGCCGCATCCCGAAGAAACACCGAGAGTTCTGGATAAAGCTTCGACGACCAATCAGCCTCGTCCTGAATGAACCGTTTGTCGAAGGCTGGCACCAGATTGAGAACATCGTCGCATCGATCCTCAAGCCGATCAAAAGCGTGTTCGAATGACTTCACCCCATACACTTTCGGCCTCTCCGCAGCGCCGTTGAAAAGCCCCTCATCGTTACAGATTGTTCTGAACGCTTTTTCGTCAAACTCAACTCGCCCTTGCGCCATCCACTGGAATGCCAAATCGTCGTAGAAGAAGGCACTTTCGTGAGCAGGAACCCTGCGCAAACCAACCGATGCGAAAAGCATATCGAGCCAGCCGCGAAGCTCTTCGAGTGTTCCCGATGTAGTGCCGAACGTTATTGTGTTGGCAAAAATACGCAGATCGTGATCATCGATATCGAGGTGCTCTCTCCATAACTTGCGTATCATCCCGGCTTTGCTATTGTCGGTTTTGGTGCCGAACAGACGATCAAGGCGAATGGATCCAGATCTCTGACTAATGAGCGGACTAAGGTTGTCGCCACGATCAAGATGCCAGTTCGTTACAAGTTTGAATTTGGTCCCCACGCCATCAGGGGCGTTTTCTAATTGAGCGTCTCGTGCGCGTTGCAGCAAAGACCGTGCGTTCGCATTGATAAACTCCGGATCAATCAAATCGGCGTATCCAAAGGTGCCAGGAGATGTATGCCATTTCGATTGAATGTGCTCTCGCCTTAGCGGCTGACCAGATGCGTCTTTCGGTTCTCGACCGGCTGCATACTCCGTCCAGACATCGTCGAAACTTTTGGGGCCACTCTCAAAGCCTACACGGACGATGGGGCTCACCGGGTCTAGCAACTGAGCTGCCCGGAGCCAAAACTGGCGGGCCTGAAAGGTGTCGCCATCGCGTCGAACTGTTACTGCCTGTGCCATCGACACTAATCAGTTCGTGCTAAAACATCGCGGAAGGGCGGGGACGGTCTCATTCCGCGCGCAATTTGGACCGCACGCTCACCATCCACCGGTCGCGACGGATATGCATCCAGAACAAGCGTTGGAATGAGTCGCTGCGTCAGATCGGAAAAGGTGAAACCGTATACCCTACCTTCCATTTGCCCTGTCGCGTCAACCAGCGCCCTTATTTGCTCCGGTGAAAGACCAAGGGGCTCAAGACGCGTTGACAGTACGAAGTGGCGCTGAGCGTCGTCCGGACGTGAGAACTCGAGGATGTCGGCAGCGCGTCGGCGGACAGCCGGGTCGAGTGAATTCAATCGGTTTGTGCACATGATGATGGCGGCCGGAACTTTGGCATTTGCGATTTGATCGACGCCTCTTATGAAAGCATTTACGCCTGCGCGGTCCTCATGGTGCATTTGGCTTGCCTCTCGTGATTGCGCCAATGCATCGGCCTCATCAACCAACAGGATAACAGCGCCGCGGCTACGCCGATTTCCTGTAGTCAGCTTGCTTGCCTCCTGCAGAGTGTAGTCGAACGCCGCTGAAATGAGTTGAGTCATTTCGCCGACGCGACCTTGACCACGGGTCGACAAGCTCAGTGGTAGAAGCGTGATTTCGATCCTCTCTTGCCTGGCGACCGTATCGCCGATGGTTTCGGCAAGCTCGGTCTTGCCCGACCCGACATCGCCTGCAAGCACCACTAGAGGAGGCCTGCGTAACACAGTATCTAGAAGGGTATCTGCCCCCGGGTGATGGCGATTGGCCCAGTCAGTGAGACCGGCTGGATTGACCAACAAGCCGAGGATTTTCGTCAGTCTGTCTTTCTGCTGATCGAGGCCAACTAGACGGGCGAGCCTCTCTTGTGGCTCAAAATCCGGATAGACAAGGCGACGGTCGAAAAGGTCATCAAGGGTTGGTGTAGTCTGCATCAGAAGCTCCGCACGGTTGCACGTTCAAGGGCCCGCCCGCCGGAAGAGTAGGTCTTGTCAGTCGAGAGGTATCCATTTACCTCCGGTTCGGCAGCACCGGTTCTGACATACGGGAGGCCGCGTTCGAAGGCGTCGCGCTCCGCAGTGCTCAACTCGAACCACTTGGCGCTGTAGGTCAGATAGCTATAGAAGGACGCGCCGGAGACATCAGCACCCGGACGGATCTTTCCCGGATCATCGTCGACCGATCCGCTATAAAGGTCCTGCGCCGTGTATTTCAGCGTCGGTTCGATCCAGAGACCGTTGCGCTTGAACCCGTACCAGACGTAATTTAGATAGCCGGCCTTCATCAGCGCGATCGCCTCTGATTCATAGTCTGCGATCTGGCTGTCGCTGGGTGAACCATAGAAACGCTGCACGCGCTTAAGGTCCGTCGCCACTTTTGCCGCCATGTGACGCGCGTGCGTAACGGTGAAGGTGGAGCTTTCGGAAACTGTGAGACTGTATGTCATACCGCTATCTCACACCTGGAATGTTGAGCCGAAGACCTTCTGCCAGTAGGCGACGGTCAGCTGCTTTGTAGGCGCCGCCAGGGCGGCATCTATGGCATCGCCGGCATCAAGTGCGGCCTCCACAATCATTTCAACGTTGGACGGCGTATACAGACGCGCGACATTGTTCTCGGCATTGACCGGGTCAATGATCTGCACTGGATCGGCGAGCGGCCCGACGCTGGACGGCGAGTAGTAGTCGGCGAACACTATACGCTCGCGCAGGTTGTCCCGCGCGATGTAGGTGAAGAAGTGCTGAAGGGCCTCAGGGTAGTCGCTGAGATTGAGACCATTGTCGCAGAGCTTGGCCATGATCATCTCGATCATGAATGACTTGAACCGAAAGTCGGGATTTTCGTTCTTGAGGCGACGGGCCCAGAACTTCACGAGCCGCACGACCTGAGCGAAGTGTGTCTCCTGGGCCTTCTTACGCTTGGTCGCGAATTCGAGGTGCAGCGGAATGCTGGTCTTAAGGAATGAACCATCTTCCTGACTCACGAGGTCGCCATACCACTGTGGATCACCGCTGTAGAGGATGGGAACGATATCGACGTCCAGCCCGGTTCCCTTGAAGGACACGGTTACCGAATAGGTCTGCGGCTGAACCTGGTCGGGCGTAAAGTTAGGAAACGCCTTTCGCAAGCGTTCCGCGATATAGTTGAGTAATTCTTCGATATCGCGAGGAACGTCCGCTCCGCTGACGTAACAGGCGACATCGATGTCGTTCAGCGACCGAAGAGCGGTGCCTTTCGCCAGGCTTCCGGACAGCAACATTTTCCGCAGCGTGAAGTTGGGATGTTCGTCGAGGTAGCCCTCAAGCTTCTCACGAAGCCGACGGGCCTGAGCTCGGTACTCGTTCGCCTTTTCCTTCGGAAGGTTTACCCGATCCCTCGCAAACTGCTCGATTTCGCGATGGCCTACATGATCTCTGCTCATCCTCCAGCCTTTCATGCTGCAGCATCATTGTTTCGATCCGAGGCTCCTCCCGCCGACTCGCATCAACGTTATTGAAACTATATGGGTATAGCTGCTATACCTGTCAAGAACCGATAGGGGTAGACCATGACTGACAACTTGCCATCTCCCGGCCGCAATCTCGCTCCCCGTTTTGAATTCATCGAGTGGCGTCTGTTCTGGGAGGGTCATCTGAACCGAAGTGATCTCGAGGAGCGCTTTGGTATTTCCACGCCGCAAGCCTCCGTCGACCTTAGGAACTACCGGGAGGTTGCTGGAGACAACATTGAATACAATGCGACAGAGAAAAGGTTTGTAGCAACGAGTGGGATGAAGCCGCGCTTCCTGCGTGTCTCGGCTAACCGCCTACTGCTGCAACTACGGGCTTTGGTGAACGGCGTCGTGAAACGCGACGACGTCCCGTTCAGCCAACTACCCAGTGTCGATGTAGTTCCAGAGATCGTTCGGGATGTGCGCGCCGCGGTCCTTCAAAAGATCCTGACTGCTATTCGGTTAAGGAAAGCCGTTTCCATTTACTACCGGTCCCTCACAAGCACGCGATGGCGCGATATCGCGCCGCATGCCTTGGCTTTCGACGGTCATCGCTGGCACGCGCGTGCATATTGCTGTGAGCGCAATGAGTTTCGCGATTTCGTCCTGACGCGGATCGAGCGATTGGGCGAACTAAAGCTAGCGCAATTTAACCCAGAGAATGACCTTGCTTGGCAAAACAAGATTGAACTTTTGTTGTGCCCTCATCCGGGCCTGAGTAAGGCGCAGAGCGAAGCGGTCCAGTGCGACTACGATATGCGCGATGGGATACGCAGAATCGAGATGCGTCTGTCTTTGGCATATTACTTCATTAAGCGTCTGAACTTAGACATTGATATCCTCGAACCGGCTCGCGCCCAAATCTGTCTGGAAAATCTCTCTGAAGTCGAGGCTGCGATCGTCACGGCGCGCGAGAAGTCTAAGAAACTATGCGCAGAGGCCTGAGAGTTTGATTGGCAGCTGCAGAAGCATCGGATTCTTACCGCGTATTATTCTCGGCAATACGTGCACAGCGGTGCTTGTTTATCTCTAAGCGCGTGATTTCGAAGATCGCGATGTGGTCACTAGCGTCTGCGGCAGATTTCAGCATTCCGCGCGACTCCACGGGTCTGGCACCCAAAAAAACCAGCGCCACAAGCATCCAAGGAAGGTCGGCAAAAGTCCCGCCTCGGTCTAAGTCTTTTGCATCATCCCATCCATAGCATATCGGCGATCGCCTCAAGCATACATCGTAGTGTGCGATTTCCGTGCCCCCATCTTCGCACTCCATCCGACCCGTCGCACTTCGCCATTGTGGCCCCAATCAGCCGCCAATGTCCGGCGGCCTCACGGACCCCACGGAGGCTTTCCATGCGACCCGATCACGCTCCTTTGCCGCCACGCTATCTGCGGACCAAGGAGGCTGCGCAGTTCCTCAGCCTGTCCGCGCGGACCCTCGAGAAGCACCGCACCTATGGCACCGGCCCGGCCTATCACAAGCTGGGTGGGCGGGTCGTCTATTCGATCGAGGATCTCGAAGCCTGGGTCCAGCGCGGTGCTGTGACCTCCACGTCCGATCCGCGCGGAGGTCGCGTGTTGCCCGCGAAGCGCCATGTGCTGGCCGCGACCCCGCCCGCGGGCCGGGCCTTCCGCTGATCCGGTCGAGGCTTCGCCGATGTCCCGCAATGCATCAGAACGCGGCCAGCTCGATCTGTTCCACGCCCTCCCGGGCGAGTTCGCCGCACGGGACGCGCAGGACCTCATGTCCTATCCCTTCTTTTCCCTGTCCAAGAGCCATCGAACGCGGCCCATCGAGTTCGCGGTGGGCGGTGTCGAAATCCGCGTCGAGGCCGTGGCCGACCATGGTATGGCCACGATCTGGGACGCCGATATCCTGATCTGGGTGGCCAGCCAGATCGTCGAGGCGCGCGATTCCGGGTTGCGCACGTCGCGGCTCATGGCGGCGACGCCGTACCAGATCCTCACCTTCATTGGTCGGGGCACTTCGGCGCGCGATTATCATCGGTTGAAGGCGGCGCTGGACAGATTGCAGTCGACGACGGTCTGCACTTCGATCCGCCAACTCGCCGAAGGACGCCGGCACCGGTTCTCCTGGATCAACGAGTGGACGGAGCGGACCGATGCCACTGGCCGCCCCGACGGGATCGAGCTGATCGTGCCGGACTGGTTCTACCGCGCGGTCCTCGATGACGCGCTGATCCTGACCATCGACCGCGCCTATTTCGATCTGACGGGTGGCCTCGATCGCTGGCTCTATCGGCTGGTTCGCAAGCATGGCGGCCGCCAAAAGGCTGGGTGGCGGTTCGAGTTCCGACATCTCCACGTCAAATCCGGCAGCCTCTCGCCCTACAAGAGGTTTGCCTTCGAGCTGCGGGACATCATCCGCCGACAGCCATTGCCGGGCTATCGCCTGGCGCTCGAGATCGAGGCTCGGGGGAGACGACTCCTCGCCTTCGAGCCCTGTGGACAGGCTGTGGACGGGCTCGTGCCATCGGGAACCTCGGGTATCGTGCCATCGGGAACCGGACCCTCGTGCTATCAGGAACCCGGTTTGGTTCCATCCATCTCAAAAGACGACAGAATTCGGGGCCGTAACTTAAATTCTAACTCAGAATCTAACTCTTGTTGCGGTACCCCCACTGGGGACAGGCCCGAAATCGGACGCGCTCTATCCCTCGAAACGCACCTTCGGAATAACAAACCCGAGCGACCTCTCGGCACGTCGAGGAGGGCGACGACATGAGCTCGATCCGCTCGGAACCGCGCCAGGTTGGTGCACAGAATATCGGTTGCGAAGGCGACCTGACCTTCGTCGAGTTGACCTGGAATGAGGGCCAGATCGAACAGTGGATTCGGTTCGGCCATCCAGTCAGCGAAGAGCGCATTGATCATCACCGGCGCCGCTTCGGCTTCGCACCGGGCACTATCTTCGGGGTCAATCGCTGGGCCGCCAATGCCTATGGCACGGTCCTCTCGCGCTTCGACATCCTGCAGGTTGCAACGCCCGGAACGCCGATGCAAACGCTGCCCTATCTGCGGCCCGGAGGGACTTTGCTGCTCTCCACCCACGGCTGGCCCAAGGTCGAACGCGTGTTGCAGGCGATCGACGCGATCGAGGCGCTCGGGATCGACCCGGCAGATGCCTCGCCGGACTACTGGCGACACCTGCACAATCGCCTGACCACCGCACAACCGGCCCACACCTATACGTGTCTTCAGCACCGGGCTTGGTTCAAGCGGCGGAGCCTTGGGCTATGAAAGCGCGGCGCACCATCATCTCGGCGACGGCCCTGTCGGTCACCCTGATCGTGCTACCTGCAGTTGGCACATGGTCGCCGCGCGTGCTGTGGAATGCCAGCGCGAGCGTTCCAATCGGGCTCTATCGGCTGCACCCGGTTGACCAAATGGTCATCGGCGACTTGGTGGCCGTTCAGCCACCACCGGCGCTTTCGGACTACCTCGATGCGCGCGGATACATTCCGCGCGGCGTGCCGCTGCTCAAGCATGTCGTGGCGCTCGAAGGGGTGTTGGTCTGCCGCTCGGGCGACAGGATCACGGTCGATCATCGGCGTCTCGGCTACGCCCATGCGCAGGACCGCCACGGCCGCGATTTGCCCGTATGGCGGGGCTGTCATCGACTTGGAGCTGGCGAAGTCTTTCTCATGAACCCGGATGCGCCGGACAGCCTGGACGGGCGGTATTTCGGGCCCTTGCCGCGCACCGCGATCACTGCCCGACTGACACCGCTTTGGACCGTCGACGATGCCATTACCGCCGAGTCGGCGCATCCGGTTTCCACACCACACCGCGACAGAAAGGAGGCACGCCATGCCCCAGATCGGTGAATTCACCCGCACGAAATCCGGCTTTGCCGGGTATATCCGAACGCTCACACTCGACCTCGAGATCACCCTGAGCAAGGTCGAGCCGACCGAGGCCGAGAACGCACCCGACTACCGTCTTTTTCACGGAGATGGCGACCTTGCTCGTGAAATCGGCGCGGCCTGGGCGCGCACCGGGGAGAAGGCCGGCGAGTATTTCTCGGTGCTGATCGATGAACCGATGCTGGCGCAGCCCATCCGCGCCAACCTCTTCCGCAACGGCGAAAGTTCTGTCTGGTCGCTGCAGTGGACCCGTCCGCCGAAGCGCAATGGGGCAGGGTGAGCGATGCCGCCGATCTTCCTCAAACGCAACGGCCGGATCACGGTTGAGCGACCCTGCATCGCGCAAATCTGGGCTGCCTTCCTTCTTTCCGGCCTTGCCGTGACAACGCCGATCTACAGTCAGGCGCTCGCCGAAATCCCGGTCGTCATCCGCGATCCGGCCCGCGATCCCCATTCAGCCGCAATTGCCGAAGCCTCCGCGCGCTTCGTGATCCCGGAACACTGGATCCGCGCCGTGATGCAGGCCGAAAGCGCGGGCGATCCGCGTGCGGTCAGCCATGCCGGGGCCATGGGACTGATGCAGGTCATGCCCGGAACATGGAGCGTCTTGCGGGAGGACCATGGTCTCGGCGCTGATCCTTTCGATCCGCGCGATAACATCATCGCGGGCACGGCCTATCTGCGCGCAATGCTCGATCGCTATGGCACCGTCGGTGGCATGCTCGCCGCATACAATGCGGGGCCGGGCCGGTATGACGCATACCTCTCGGAAGGCCGTCGGCTTCCCGCCGAGACCCGCGCCTATGTCGCGATGCTGGCTCCGCGCTTGGATGGCACGGCACCGCTCCCGAGCCGCGCAACCGTCGCCGATTGGCGCGAGGCGTCCCTCTTCACCGACAGATCGGCGGCGCATCCACTGCAGAATGGCGGCAGCCCGGATGCAGGTCGACCGGCCCGTGAAACGGGTCCAGTCGCCCCCAATCGCGCCATTTTCGTTGTCCGGCCTGGCGTGGAGACACGGCCATGAGCGGAATCGCGGTTTTGCAGGCTCTGGAGGGCCGTGTCGCAAACGCGGCGGAAGGGCACGCTCGGGCAACGGGCGGGAAGGGAAAAGGGCGAGATAAAAGCGCCTGCCACGAATGCCGCAACTCCCTGAAGGGACTGGCCTTTTCGTGTGCATGGCATTCGGTCGTGTGCAGGTTTCGAGGATTTTCCCAGCGATTTCAATGCTTCGGCATGCACAGGAGCGTTTCGAGCCTCGGATGGTCCGGCGCATGACCGAGACCGAGCGAGATTTCCGGATCCGACCGGGCAAGCCCCGGAGCACCCGAACGCCGCGTTCCAAAAGCTTCGTGGACCAGGTGCTGCGTGCGGCTCAGAAAGCCGGGCACACCGGGCCGTCTCGCAGTCCGGGTCGGCCAGGGCGCTCGACCTTCGGGCGCGGCCATGGCCGGTTCGGGCGCAGCCGACTGTTCTCGCCCGCGCGCCGCGTTGTCGTCAAAGCCCGCATCGCCCGCCACAAGGGCCGGGCCTACCGTGCGGCACCTCTCTCGACCCATCTCGCCTATCTCCGCCGTGACGGCGTCGGCAAGGATGGGGAGAAGGGCCTACTCTTCGATGCCGAGACCGACGGTCTGGACGGTTCCGACTTCGCGGCAAGATGCGAGGACGACCGGCACCATTTCCGCTTCATCATCTCGCCCGAGGATGCCGCAGAGATGGAGGACCTGCGCGGGTTCACCCGCGATCTCGCGCGGCGGATGGAAGCCGATCTCGGCACGCGGCTTGACTGGGTCGCGGTCGATCACTGGAACACCGACAATCCGCATGTGCATCTGATCGTCCGTGGCATGGATGATCGTGGCGGCGATCTCGTGATCGCGCGCGACTACATCAGCAGCGGGCTGCGGTCCCGCGCCGAGGAACTCGTTACGCTGGAGCTCGGCCCAAAGCCGGAGCACGAAATCCGGCATGCGCTCGAAAAGGAGGTCACGGCAGAACGCTGGACGCGCCTCGACCGGGAGCTGCGCTATCACGCCGACGATCTCGGTATGCTCGACCTGCGCCCCCCAGCACCCGGACCCGCGGACCCGCAAATCCGCCGGCTGATGATCGGCCGCTTGCAGCATCTACGGAAACTCGGCCTGGCCTCGGAAGGCCGCCCTGGTGAATGGATGCTCGGGCTCGAGGCGGAACGCACGCTCCGCGACCTGGGCGAGCGCGGCGATATCATCAAGACGATGCACCGCGTCTTCGCCGAGCGGGGGCAGGACCGCGGCTTCTCCGATTTCGCCATCGACGTGGGCACGCCAGGGGACCCGATCATCGGGAGGCTGGTCGAGACGGGCTTGCATGACGAACAGTCCGGCACCGCCTATGCCGTGATCGACGGGACGGATGGCCGCGCGCATCATGTCCGCTATCGCGGTCTGGACGTCTTCGACCAGGCACCCGCGCCCGGCGGCATCGTTGAGGTCCGTCGCTTTGGTGGTCCGGACGATCCGCGCCCGACGCTTGTCCTGGCCAACCGGTCCGATCTCGACCTGCAAGGCCAGATCACCGCGCCCGGCGCGACCTGGCTCGATCACCGTCTGGTCGAACGTTCCCGCATGCCGCTTGCGATGGGCGGGTTCGGGGCGGAAGTCCGGGAGGCGCTCGATGCCCGTGCCGAACATCTCGCGGACGAAGGGCTGGCCCGAAGGCAGGGACAGCGGATCATCTTCCAGCGCAATCTCCTCGCGACCCTGCGGCAGCGCGAGCTCGATGCTGTCGGCAAGACCCTCGAGACCGAGACAGGCTTGCCACATCGTCCGGCAAAGTCCGGTGAGCATGTGTCCGGCACCTACACCCGGCAGCTCCGTCTGTCCTCCGGCCGCTACGCGATGATCGAGGGTATCGGCCCTGACGGCGGGCGCAGTTTCCAGCTCGTCCCCTGGTCCCGCGAGATCGAGCCCCGCCTTGGCCACCACATCACAGGGATCGTGCGCGGCGGCGGCGGGATCGACTGGAGCCTTGGGCGCAAGCGCGGGCTCGGCATCTGACGAAAGGACACTGACCATGACCGCCACGAAAATCCTCTGGGGCCAGATCCTCGCCGTCTTTCTGATCGTGCTCACGACGACCTGGGGCGCAACGCAATGGGTGGCCTGGCGGCTGGGGTTTCAGGCGCAGCTGGGCAGCCCGTGGTTCGAGGCCTTCGGCATGCCGATCTACCCGCCGCCTGCCTTCTTCTGGTGGTGGTACTTCTACGATGCCTATGCGCGCACGGTGTTCTGGGAGGGCGGCGCGATCGCGGCCTCGGGCGGTTTCATCTCCATCGCCGTGGCCATCACCATGTCGGTGATCCGGGCGCGCGAAGCCGCAGACGTTGATACCTATGGCTCGGCCCGCTGGGCGAACAGGGCCGAGGTCGAGGCCGCCGGGCTGCTGGGGTCCGATGGTGTCGTGCTCGGCAGGCTGGATCAGGATTACCTGCGCCACGACGGGCCGGAGCATGTCCTCTGCTTTGCGCCCACCCGGTCGGGCAAGGGTGTGGGCCTCGTGGTCCCGTCGCTGCTGACCTGGCCGGGCTCCGCCATTGTCCACGACATCAAGGGCGAGAACTGGGACCTGACCGCCGGGTTTCGTGCGCGCCATGGCCGGGTGCTGCGTTTCGATCCGACAAGCATGACCTCTGCCGCCTACAACCCCTTGCTCGAAGTCCGCCGGGGAGAGTGGGAGGTGCGCGATGTCCAGAACGTGGCCGACGTGCTCGTCGATCCCGAAGGCTCCCTCGAGAAACGCAACCATTGGGAAAAGACCTCGCACTCGCTGCTGGTCGGCGCGATCCTGCATGTGCTCTACGCCGAACCCGACAAGACCCTGGCCGGCGTTGCCGCATTCCTGTCCGATCCGCGCCGTCCGATCGAGCAGACCCTCGAAGCGATGATGGCGGCGCGTCATCTGGGAGACGCCGGCCCGCATCCGGTCATTGCCTCGACCGCGCGGGAGCTTCTGAACAAGTCCGACAACGAACGCTCGGGCGTTCTGTCGACGGCCATGTCCTTCCTTGGCCTCTACCGCGATCCCGTAGTCGCACATGTGACCCGGCGCTGCGACTGGCGGATCGACGATCTCATAGGCGCGGACCAGCCGACGACCCTCTACCTCGTCGTGCCGCCCTCGGACATCTCCCGCACCAAGCCGCTGATCCGGCTTGTGCTGAACCAGATCGGTCGACGTCTGACCGAGGATTTGAAGGACACGCGCCGTCGTCATCGCGTGCTAATGATGCTCGACGAATTCCCCGCACTCGGGCGGCTCGACTTCTTCGAAAGCGCACTGGCCTTCATGGCGGGCTACGGGATCAAGAGCTTCCTGATCGCCCAGTCGCTCAATCAGATCGAGAAGGCCTATGGCCAGAACAACGCCATCCTCGACAATTGCCACGTCCGGGTGAGCTTCGCGACCAATGATGAACGCACCGCCAAACGCGTGTCGGATGCGCTCGGCACGGCGACCGAGATGAAGGCGATGAGGAACTACGCCGGCCACCGGTTGGCGCCCTGGCTAGGTCACCTCATGGTCTCGCGCTCCGAGACCGCGCGCCAGCTGCTGACGCCGGGCGAGATCATGCAGCTCCCGCCCGACGACGAAATCGTCATGGTCGCAGGATCGCCGCCGATCCGCGCGAAGAAAGCACGGTACTTCGAGGACAGACGGTTCGTCGATCGCGTAGAGCCGCCGCCAGAAGCGCGGAAAGGAGATCCGGTCCTGCAGGATGATCCATGGTCATCGCTTCCGGCCATCAAAGCCGATACGCCAGTGGGATCCTCGAAAGCTTCGACCAATGCGGACGAAGCGAATGCAGGCCTGCGTCGGGAACCCGACTTGGCTGAGCATTTGGCCGCAGCCCCGGAAAAGACGGCCGAACCGGCGCGCGAGTTCGAGATGATGCTCGACGACGAAGCGGAGGAGACCGCACGACAACGGCAGGCCCTGCGCAAGCAGATGGGCCAGGTGGCCCGACAGGCTTCGATGGACCGCAACGATGGCATCGATCTCTGAGGACTGACCTATGCGCGACCGTCTCAACCTCTCCCTACCAGCCGAGTTGATCGGCCGGATCAACGACATCGCCGACCGGAAACGCGTGACCCGATCGGCAATCGTCGAGGCGGCGGTCGAATCCTTCCTCTCGCCCGATCACGCCGACATGCAGGAGGCCGCCCTGACGCGCCGCCTCGATCGCCTCTCCCGCCAGGTCGCGCGGCTGGAACGCGACCAGCGGATCACGACCGAGACGCTCGCGCTCTTCGTCCGCTTCTGGCTCACCATCACTCCGCCGATCGCACAGGAGCAGCAGGCCGCGGCACAGGCCAAGGGCCGCGAGCGGTTCGACGGGTTTGTCGAGACCTTGGGGAAGCGAGTGCAGAAGGGGCGGTGGTTTGCGGATGAACTTCCGGGGGATAAGGGTTCGATGGAAGGCGCCCAACCAGCGGACTAAGGCTCTAAACACAGACATCCAACCCAAAGGCAAAAATGCAGTATCGCTAATACTGCAGAAATCTCGTTGACTCTTGAGATGGCGCGGCTTATCTGCTGTAGCCATGATACAGAGTTTTCTAGAATCGCGGCTTGGCAGGCTTTGCGACCTGAGCACGGGTTATACCGCCAGGGGCCGTATGGAGATCGCCAAAACCGGCGGCAGCCTCGCCATTCAGATGCGCGACGTCCAAGCCGATATCGATCTCGGGGTCGATCAGCTCGACAGGTTTGCGCTGGATGACTTGCCGGAACGCTACATGGTACGCGGCGGCGAGGTCATCTTCAGGTCGCGTGGAGCGCCCAATACCGCTGCTGTCGTGAGCCGCGGGCTACCCGAGCCCGTGGCGATAATCCTGCCGCTCGTCATTCTACGCCCGAACGTAGAGATGGTACTGCCGGATTACCTCGCGTGGGTGATCAACCAGCCTCAAGCGCAACGGTACTTCGACTCAGAGGCGCAGGGTACCAACATGCGCATGATCCCGAAGGCCGTCCTCGAACGACTGGAGGTGCCATTGCCGGACCTCGAGACCCAGTCCCTTATCGTCTCGGTCCACAAGCTGGCCAAGCGCGAGGGTGCATTGCTCCGTGATCTGGCTGAGCGCAGGGAACAGCTTTCATCCATAATTCTGGCTGAGCGCGCCCGCGCCGGTCGCAAGAAGGAACTCGTCCAATGACCGATCAGGTTACCCAGCAGCAGATCAACCAGACCGCCTGGGCGGCTTGTGACACCTTCCGCGGTGCCGTCGATGCCGGGCAGTACAAGGACTACATCCTCGTGATGTTGTTCCTGAAGTACATTTCGGACCTCTGGAACGACCACCACGAGACCTACCGCAAGCAGTACGGAGACGACGACGCCCGCATTCGCCGTCGCCTCGAGCGCGAGCGCTTTATCCTGCCCGAGGGTGCCAGCTTCTACGACCTCTACGCCCAGCGGAACGAGGCCAACATCGGCGAGCTGATCAACATCGCGCTCGAGAAGATCGAGGACGCCAACCGGGCGAAGCTCGAGGGTGTCTTCCGCAACATCGACTTCAACTCCGAGGCCAACCTCGGCCGCCCGAAGGATCGCAATCGCCGCCTCAAGAACATGCTTGAGGACTTCGCGAAGCCCGCGCTCGACCTGCGCCCGTCGCGGGTGACAGAGGACATCATCGGCGAATGCTACATCTACCTGATCTCGCGTTTCGCCTCGGACGCCGGGAAGAAGGCCGGTGAATTTTTTACCCCTGCACCGGTCTCGCGCCTGCTGGCGAAGCTGGCTGCGCCCCAGCCCGGCAACACGATCTGCGACCCCGCTTGCGGCTCCGGCTCGCTGTTGATCCAGGCCTCGCAGGAGGTGGGTTCCGAGAATTTCGCCCTCTACGGTCAGGAGGTGAACGGTGCCACCTGGGCGCTGGCCCGGATGAACATGTTCCTGCACGCCAAGGACGCCGCGCGCATCGAGTGGTGCGACACGCTCAACAGCCCGGCGCTGGTCGAGGGCGACCACCTGATGCGGTTCGACGTGGTGCTCGCCAATCCGCCGTTCTCGCTCGACAAATGGGGCGCCGAGGATGCGGACAGCGACCAGTACAAGCGGTTCTGGCGGGGCGTGCCGCCCAAGTCCAAGGGCGACTACGCCTTCATCACCCACATGATCGAGATCGCCAAGCGCCAGTCCGGCCGCGTGGCGGTGATCGTGCCGCACGGCGTCCTGTTCCGGGGCGGGGCCGAGGGGCGCATCCGGCAGCAGTTGATCGAGGAAAACCTTCTCGACGCGGTCGTCGGCCTGCCCGCCAACCTGTTCACCACCACGGGCATCCCGGTCGCCATCCTGATCTTCGACCGGTCGCGCGAGGAAGGTGGCGCGAACGCGGACCGGCGCGACGTGCTGTTCATCGACGCCAGCAAGGAGTTCACGCCGGGCAAGACCCAGAACGTGATGGACGACGCGCATGTCGCCAAGGTGCTGGAGACCTACGGCGCCCGCGCCGAGGTCGAGCGGTATTCGCACCGGGCCAGCCCCGAGGAGATCGCCGAAAACGGCTACAACCTCAACATCCCCCGCTACGTCGATACCTTCGAGCCGGAGGAGGAAATCGACGTCGCCGCCGTGCAGAAGGACATCCTGCGGATCGAGGCGGAACTGGCCGAGATTAGGGCGAAGATGGCCGCGTATCTGAAGGAGCTCGGCGTTGATGCTTAGGGCGGCAGAAGAATGCTCGCCCGAGCGAGAGGGTTACG
Source organism: Cognatishimia sp. F0-27 (assembly GCF_020667845.1). Classification (GTDB taxonomy): domain Bacteria; phylum Pseudomonadota; class Alphaproteobacteria; order Rhodobacterales; family Rhodobacteraceae; genus JAFMPQ01. The sequence continues at coordinate 62,319 of NZ_JAFMPQ010000022.1, read as the reverse complement.
AAGAAACCAAGATCGGCCTGCTCCCGACGGGTTGGGACGTCTTGAGCTTGGAGGAGATCACCGAGCCCAGCGCGCCTATTCGCTACGGTGTCGTGCAGATCGGGCCAGACACGCCGGGTGGAGTCCCCATCGTTCCGATCAAGCACATTCGGCGCATCGGAGAAGTCGTACTCCATCATGCGTCGCCAAAGATCGAAGGCCAATACAAGGGTAGCCGCGTCCAGGGCGGCGATGTCCTGCTGTCGGTCAAGGGCACGATCGGTGAAGTTGGCGTCGTACCTGACGGCTTCGAAGGGAACATCGCGCGCGAGATCGCGCGGATTCGCCCAAAGCCTTGCTGCGACGCGCAGTTCCTCTCATTGCAAATCCAAGCACCACAGACCCAGAGACGTATAGACAACCTCGCAGTGGGCTCGACGCGCCTCGAGTTTTCGATCCACGCGGTCCGCGACTTCATGGTAGCGCTCCCACCGCTCCCCGAACAGCGCAAGATCGCCGAGATCCTGCGGACCTGGGACGATGCGCTCGAAAAGCTCACCGCCCTCCGCACGGCGAAAGAGCGTCGGCTCGGCGCCCTCCGCGCTGCACTGCTGTTCGGGAGACTCCGCCTGAAGGGCCTCCGCCACAACTGGGCGCCGACCCGGCTGGAGGCGGTGACGCAAGAACTGACGAAGCGGAACGGCGCCAAGGGTCTCGGCCGGGAACGCGTCATGGGCGTCACCAAGGCAGAGGGCGTCGTCCCGATGCGCGAGCAGACCATCGCCGCCGATATCAGCCGCTACAAGCGCCTGCCGCCGCGCGCCTTCGCCTACAACCCGATGCGTATCAACGTCGGCTCCATCGCCATGAACGAGCGCGACGAAGCGGTGCTGGTCAGTCCCGACTATGTCGTTTTCGCCTGCAACGCCGATGGCCTCGATCCCGACTACCTCGACCACCTCCGCAAGACGTCCTGGTGGGCCCACTACATCAACAGCGGCGGCTCGGGCAGCGTTCGGCAGCGCACCTATTACGCCGACCTCGCCGCGCTGAAGTTGCCGCTGCCGGACCTCGACGAGCAGAAGGCCATCGCTGCCGTCCTGAACACCGCCAAGGCCGACCTGACGGCGACAGAGCGCGAGATCGAAGCCGTCACCCTGCAGAAACGCGGGCTGATGCAGAAACTGCTGACCGGTGAGTGGCGCGTGAATTTAGCCAGTGACCAAAAGGAATTTTCATGACCGACAATATTCAGAAGCTATCAATCCGCCTGCTGAAGGACGGTGTCGAACCCGCAGATGCCCTTCGCGAAGGTGTCGACTTGGAGGATTGGCCCAAGATCGAAGGTGCCAAGATCGCCTTGGACACGATGGGTGGCAACCCGCCGAAATGGTCCAGCTTCCTGGGACTTTCGGCGGACGAAAAGAAGAAAGTGTGGAACAATACCGCATTCGGGCTGGTCTTTCTCCAGACGTCCGGCCGTTGGTTCGCCGTGTCGTTCGGAATGGGCCATGTGAAACTGGACCCGTCCAAGTTCGAGCAGGACTTCGGTCTACGGGTCGTCCTCAACTCGGTGGACGAGGAGCAGCTGAAAAGCGCCGATGTCCGGACGCCCGACGAGAACACCCTGTCCCGGAGAAGCCAGACGAGTCGGGGATCCGACCAGACGGCCTTCGCGATCGACGTCGAACGCGATATCATTCGTGGGCTGGCCGGGACTCCCAAAGACAAGGACTTCGCGACACGGGTCGCGGGCAGCGATGCCTTGTCCATGGATCGCCGTCTGAAGGTGGCTGACCTCCCGAAAGCCTGCGCCGACGCGCTCTCCGTGTACGCGAAGGACGACTACAAGAACCACTTCGGATGGGTCGACCAGATCAAACACGTGCGCGAAGCCGACCTTCTTGAGAAGCTGGATGCTGCTGCTGCCGCGAAGCTCAAGGCTGTGATCGGTGGCGCAGACCCGGATGGCCTGCACTTGGCCTTTCCCATCATCTACGACCCTGAAAAGGGCGCCTGCATTCGCTACAAGGGCTTCCGCAGCAAGCTTGTGTTCCCCGACCTCGATCTCTCCGGCTACCTGGGTGCCCTCCAAGAGCAGGGCGTGACGAGTTTCACTGCCGAAGATCTCAGAAAGCATGCTGTTCACGAGGTTGACGATGAAGGCAAGGACTGCGGCAAGAGCTGGAAGATTGGCGAGTGTCTTGTTCTCGAAGCCGAGGTTGATGGCCATACCTATGTGCTTTCCGGCGGACGCTGGTATCAGGTCGCTCAGGACTACGCTCAGGAGTTGTTGAAGTTCTTCGACGAACTACCGAGGGAGGAACTCCCAGACGCGCTTCCCGATGAAAATGAGGAGAAGTACAACAGGCGCTTGAAGAATGACGTGCCTGAGCTTCTCTGCCTCGATCGCAAACTCATCAAGCCCACCGGCTGGACCACGACGGTTGAAGCTTGTGATTTCCTCGATAAGGACTCGCGTATCATCCATGTGAAGGACAAGACCTCGTCCTCGCGCCTCAGTCACTTGTTCAACCAGGGAACGGTTTCCGGTCGGATCTTGATCGTCGATGGAGCCGCTCGCGACCTTGTCAGAGGCAAGATTTCCGAAGTTGAAGCCGAGACCGGTCAGGCGGATTTCGCAGACATAATTCCGACTGCAGAAAGCAACTTCCAGTCACGGGACTACACCATCGTCTATGCTGTCATCGGAACCGGTGACGTGCCGAAGCTTCCTTTCTTCAGCCTCGTCACGCTGCGCCAGGCCGTCCGCGATCTCAAGGCACTGGGCTACAAAGCAGCATTCGCTTGGATCAAGAAACCGGCTGCGGTCGGTGTGAAGCCAACCAAGCCTGCAGGGGGCGATCAAGATGAAGGCGAGGTGATTGACCCCGAAGACGAGGCAGCATGAATTACGAGGGTTTCATCGCGGCTGAGAAACATCAGTCCCAAGTCCCGGCGCTGCAGTTGCTGGTGGCGCTCGGGTTCACACCGCTCTCGCAGGAGGAGGCCCTTCGCCTGCGTGGCGGGCGCCTGCGGAACGTGGTGCTGGACGATGTGCTCGCCGAGCAGCTCATGCGCATCAACGGCTTCACGCACCGGGGCCGCGAGTACGGCTTCGACCTCGAGGACGCGCATGAGGCGATGCGGCGGCTCAAGCCCACGCCAGATCGGTTGAAGGGTCTGCGCGGGACGAACCAGGACATCTACGACACGCTCGTCCTTGGCACGACCATCACGAAGTCCATCGACGGCGACTCGAAGAGCTACTCGTTCCGCTACATCGATTGGGAGCGGCCGGAGAACAACGTCTTTCACGTCACGGCCGAGTTCTCGGTCGAGAGGACAGCGTCGAGCCAGACCAAGCGCTGCGACATCGTCGCGTTCGTGAACGGCATCCCGATCCTGGTGATCGAGAACAAGCGGCCGACCGAAAGCCTGAAGAAGGCGGACAGCCAGCTGATCGGCTACCAGAACGAGGACAACATCCCGCAGCTCTTCCACTTCGCCCAGCTGCTGATCGGCATGAATCGGAACGAGGCGCGTTATGCGACCGTCGGGACGCCGCGGAAGTTCTGGCAGACATGGCGCGACGAGGAAGACACCGACGAGGCCATCGCGCCCTTCGCGAACCGTGTGCTCACCGCGACGGAGAAGGACGCCATCTTCTCCGGTGATTTCGCGGGCGCGCGCGCCTATTTCGACGCGATGGCCGCTGAGGGCGCGCGCGCGGTCACGGTTCAGGACCGGACGGTGTACGCGCTGTGTCGCCCCGAGCGGCTGCTCGACCTCATCCGCCGCTTCACCGTGTTCGACGGCGGCGTCCGCAAGGTTGCGCGCCACCAGCAGTTCTTCGGAATCCGGCGCGCCGTCGAGACCGTCAAGCAGCACGACGTGAGCGGCCCCCGCAAGGGCGGCGTGATCTGGCACACGCAGGGTTCGGGCAAGTCATTGACGATGGTGATGCTTGGACGCTCGCTCGCTCTCGAGCGCAGCATCGAGAACCCACGGATCATCATCGTCACGGACCGCGACGATCTCGACAAGCAGATCAAGGACACCTTCAAGTCCTGTGACCTCGAACCGGTTCGGGCGACGAGTGGATCTCATCTTCTGGAGCTCGTCCACAACAAGGCTCCGCTGGTCACCACGATCATCAACAAGTTCGACACGGCGCTGAGGAACAGCAAGCTGGCGGACGACGACCCGAACATCTTCGTGCTGGTCGACGAGAGCCACAGAACGCAGACGGGGCGCTACGGCGGGCACAGTCAGTTCGCCGCCAAGATGCGGCGTCTGCTGCCCAAGGCATGCTACCTCGGCTTCACCGGAACGCCCCTGCTGAAGAAGGAGAAGAACACGCTTTCGACCTTCGGGCGGCTGATCCACCGCTACGCCATCGACGAGGCTGTCGCCGACGGCGCCGTCGTGCCGCTGCTCTACGAGGGGCGGCTCGTGGAGCAGCAGGTCTCGGGCACCGTGATCGACCGATGGTTCGAGAAGATCAGCGAGGGGCTAACCGACAGCCAGAAGGCTGACCTCAAACGCAAGTTCTCCCGAATGGACGCGCTGGCCAAGACCGACCAGGCCATTCGAGCCAAGGCTTTCGACATCTCCGAGCATTATCGCCAGCACTGGCAGGGGACCGGCTTCAAGGCACAGCTCGTTGCCCCCTCGAAGGCCGCGGCCGTCCGCTTCAAGGAGGTTCTCGACGAGATCGGCCATGTCTCGAGCGCGATCGTCATCTCGCCGCCGGATGAGAACGAGGGCAACGAGGAAGTCGACCAGGAATCCAAGGATCTGGTGCGCCGCTTCTGGTCGCAGATGATGGCGCGGTACAAGACCGAGGAGGAGTACAACCGCCAGATCATCGATGCCTTCAAGGGTTCGGGCGATCCAGAGATCCTGATCGTCGTCTCGAAGCTCCTCACTGGCTTCGACGCGCCCCGGAACACCGTGCTTTACGTCTGCAAGTCCCTGAAGGAACACAATCTCCTGCAGGCGATTGCGCGCGTGAACCGTCTGTACGAGGACGGCGGCACGGAGAAGCAGTTCGGTTTCATCGTCGATTACGAGGGGCTGCTGGGCGAGTTGGACAGCGCCCTGACGACGTACAGCGCCTTTGAAGGTTACGAGGCGGCAGACCTCGCCGGGACGGTGCATGATGTCCGGGATGAGATCCGCAAGCTGCCCCAGCTGCACGATCAGCTCTGGGACCTCTTCAAGCCGGTGCGGAACAAGAAGGACATGGAGCAGTTCGAGCAGCACCTTGCTGATGAGGCGCTGCGCCACGAGTTCTACGCGCGCCTCAAGGCATTCAGCCGCTGCCTGCACATCTCGCTCTCGTCCGACAAGCTGTTCGATGTCTTCGACGAAACCAAGGTCGATGCCCTGAAACGCGACTGGAGACAGTTCTCCGAACTCAAGCGCTCGGTCCAGCTCCGCTACCAGGAGACGGTCGATGTCCGCGAGTTCGAGCCGAAGATTCAGAAGCTCCTTGATGACCACGTCGTGGCAATGCCGGCGGAAACCATCATCGAGGTGGTCAACATCAACGATCCCGACGCGCTGAAGGCCGTCGTCGAAGAGACGGGGGTGTCCGAGGCCTCGAGGGCCGATCGCATCGCCAGCGCGACCCGGCGGGCGATCACCGAGAAGATGGATGAGGACCCGACGTTCTACAAACAGTTCTCCGAGCTGCTCGAAGAGACCATCCGCGCCTACCGCGAGAAGCGGCTGTCCGAGCGCGAATACCTGAACAGCGTCGTAGACCTCGCGAGCAAGGTCGCGCGCAAGGATCGCGGCCGCGATGTTCCGGAAAGCATCCGGGGCGATGAGGATGCGCAGGCGTTCTTCGGGATCCTGGACGGTCAGCTGAAGACCGAAGGCGATGAGCTGGTAGTCGGCGACGATGCCGCAGCGATCGCTCAACAGATCATCGACATCATCAAGTCCCATCTGATCGTGGACATCTGGTCGAACGAGGTGGCCCAGAACAATCTGCGGAACGCCATCGATGACTACTTCTTCGACGTCCTGCGCGACGAAAAGGGCGTCGAACTGCCCGTGGAGGTGCTCGACGAGCTCGAACTGAAGATCATGGACCTCGCCCGGGCCCGGTTCGCAGCATGACGCGGGAATTGCATTGCCTGCAGTACGGTGAGCAGGAGATCCGATACGAAATCGTCCGCCGCCCGAGGAAGACACTGGAGATCGCCGTCGAGCCGGATGCGTCGGTGGTGATCGCGGCCCCGGAGGATGCAACGCTCGACGCGATCGAAGCCAGGCTGCGGAAGCGCGCGGCATGGGTGATGCGGCAGCAGAGGTATTTTTCGCAGTTCCTACCGCGGACGCCGGAGCGCAGGTTCGTCGCCGGAGAAACGCATCTTTACCTGGGGCGCCAGTACCGGCTGAAGGTCGTCCCGCATGTCCAGGAAAGCGTGAAGCTGATCCGCGGCTTCATCGTCGTGCAGACTCACCGGCCAACGAGGCCAGAGGTGACACGCGAGCTGGTCGAGGCATGGTACCGCGATCGGGCTCACATCAAGTTTCCGGAACGGATCGAACTCTGTCTCGGTCTGTTCCCGGATCCGGAGGCATTCCGGCCGAAGGGGCTCATCGTGCGTCAGACCCGGCAGCGATGGGGGTCCATGTCGCCCGCCGGACGTCTGCTACTGAACCGCCGCCTCGTGCAGGCGTCGGTCGACGCCATCGACTACGTGATCACACATGAGCTCTGCCATGTGGCCGAGCCTCATCACGGGGCGGCATTCTTTGACCTTCTCGACAAGGTGATGCCCGATTGGGACCGTCGAAAGCAAAGGCTCGAAAGGGCGATGGCCTAGCGGGATTAACACCAATCAATTCGACAACGTCCTGATGCTTTCTATTTGCTCAAGAAACGAGGCCAAGAATCTCCAGACGGCCTCTCACCTTTGGTCTTAAAGCGTCACAAGACGCGCAATACCTCCCCATCATCCAGCCGCTTAACATAATCGACTGCCGTGCCGTTCCAGTGGTACGCGAAATGCGCCCCTTGGGTCGGGATCGGGATCACGTCGGGCCAGAAGACGGCAATGCACTGGCCCTCGGGAAAGCGCACGCTGGGCCAGGTGATGCCGTTCGAGCCGGCCGCGCGGCGCTCTGCTCCGAAGAGTTGCGAGGGGCGGTAGTCGTCGGGGTCCAGCAGATCGGCGCGGCCCGTGACGTCGTCGAGATCGGTGTCGATCGACCCGATCAGCTCGCGGAATTGCGAGGTCCAGCCCGGCGCCTCGTCCGTGGCGCGCATGAAGCGGGCGTGGTGATGGGCGGTCTCGGCGATCGCCACCTCGGTGCGATCGCCCGCATAGTAGAGACCGAAGCTGCCGTCCGAGAACCGTCCCGGACGGAGCGGCGAGCAATGCACGAAGGGCGCCATGACCCAACTGGCGCCGGGCCCGGTCACGCGGCGGGCGACTGGCACCTTGGAGAGGTCGCCGATGCTCTCGCGGATGCGCGGGTTGAACTTGGCCTCGGCCGAGGCCAGCGCCTCCCAATCAGCCGGATCGGCGATGTCCTCGAAAAGGTCGATGGGCGGGTGGATCGAGCGGATGATGCGGACCGTCCGAGGCCAGGTGACGCGCCGGACAGGCACATTCACCAGGCGCCCCGTTCGGCATCGAGATAGGCGCGCAGATCGATCAGATCGGTGATCTCTCCCCGGAGCATGACGTCGAGCGCGCTCCGGCCCGCGAAAGCGGCGTTCGGCTTGCGAATCCAGGCATAGCCCCGGGCGGGGTCGGTGAAGAGATAGCGCAGCGCCTTGTGGATCCCCATCAGGATCGCCATGCGCGCGCGCAGGTCGCGGTCGATCCGGCCGATATCGCCGGTCTTCCACCGCGCCCACGTCCGTTGCGCCATGTCGCCCAGCAAGGTGCGGGCTTCGGTATCCGTCAGCTCCCAGGCCCGGAACAGGTTGACGGTGGTGCGTGCCAGCGCTGCGGCCTCCTCATTGGTGATGACGGGAAGGTCGGTGCGGGCGGTGACAGGCTGGACCGTGGCGAATTGCATGGCTTTCTCCTTTGGCATCAATATAGAGAATATGTGCCAAAAGGCAAGATGGGCTGTGCTGTGCCGCTTTGATCGTCTCTAACTCTATTCCCTGTCTTTGCACGCCACAGCTCTACGCCCCTTGAAGGCCTGTTGAGCGCAGCCGGGTTCCGGTTTTCTTGATGGACCCGATCCAGGGCCGCCCGTCGGTGGCCACTCACGGAACGGGGACAGCATGGCAGAGGCAGCTCGGAAACCGGAAGCGATGGCCCGCGGCGCGCGGATGCTGCGCACCGCGCTCGGGCCCGCCATCGCCGGGTTTCTGGAAGACCCGATGACCGTCGAGGTCATGCTCAATCCCGACGGGCGGCTCTGGATCGACCGGCTGTCCGAGGGACTCTCCGATACCGGGGCCATGCTGTCCCCCGCCGATGGCGAGCGGATCGTGCGCCTCGTCGCCCATCACGTCGGGGCCGAAGTGCACGCCGCGCGGCCGCGCGTCTCGGCCGAACTGCCCGAGACCGGGGAACGCTTCGAGGGGCTCCTGCCGCCCGTGGTCACCGCGCCCTGTTTCGCGATCCGCAAACCCGCCGTCGCGGTCTTCACGCTCGCCGATTACGTCTCTGCCGGGATCATGACCGAGACTCAGGCGGCACTCTTGCGCGACGGCGTCGCCACGCGGGCCAATATCCTCGTGGCGGGCGGGACCTCCACCGGCAAGACGACGCTGACCAATGCGCTCCTGGCGGAAGTGGCCGGATCGTCGGACCGCGTCGTGATCATCGAGGACACGCGAGAGCTGCAATGCACAGCACCCAACCTCGTGGCCCTGCGCACGAAGGACGGCGTCGCCTCGCTCTCCGATCTCGTCCGCTCCTCGCTGCGCCTGCGCCCCGACCGCATTCCCATCGGCGAGGTGCGCGGGGCCGAGGCGCTGGACCTCCTGAAGGCCTGGGGCACCGGGCATCCCGGCGGGATCGGCACCATCCATGCGGGCTCGGCGCTGGGCGCCCTGCGCCGGATGGAGCAGCTCATCCAGGAGGCGGTGGTCACCGTGCCGCGCGCCCTCATCGCCGAGACCATCGATCTCATCGCCGTCCTCTCTGGGCGCGGGGCCAACCGCCACCTCGCCGAGCTGGCCCATGTCGGCGGGCTGGGACCGGACGGCGACTACCGCATCACCCCAGCGGCGCTGTTGGCTGGGCTGGAAACTGACACAGGAGACTCTTCATGACCCGAAACCTGCATCATCTGCGCGCGCAGGCCGCGCATACCGTCATCTACGCCAGCGTCACCCTGATGCTGGCCGGACCCGCCCGGGCGGCAGGGTCCTCCATGCCCTGGGAGGCGCCGCTGCAATCGATCCTCGAGTCGATCGAGGGGCCTGTCGCCAAGATCATCGCGGTGATCATCATCATCGTCACCGGCCTGACGCTGGCCTTCGGCGACACCTCCGGGGGGTTCCGCCGCCTGATCCAGATCGTCTTCGGCATCTCCATCGCCTTCGCGGCGAGCTCCTTCTTCCTGAGCTTCTTCAGCTTTGGCGGCGGGGCACTGATCTGATGGACGGTACATTCGAACAGCTGGTGGACGTCCCGGGCTTCACTGTCCCGGTGCACCGCGCGTTGACCGAGCCGATCCTGCTGGCCGGTGCGCCGCGGGCCTTCGCGATCCTGAACGGCACGCTGGCCGGGGCCATTGGGCTCGGGCTGCAGCTCTGGGTCGCGGGAGTCGTCATCGGCCTTCTGGGCCACCTGGTCGCGGTCTGGGCCGCGCGGCGCGATCCGCTCTTCGTCGAGGTCGGACGCCGGCATCTGCGGCTTCCCGGTCATCTCGAGGTCTGAGGGCACGCCCATGATGAACCTCGCGGAGTATCGCCGGAAAGGGACGCGGCTCGCGGATTACCTGCCCTGGGCGGCGCTGGTGGCGCCCGGCGTGGTGCTGAACAAGGATGGCAGCCTGCAGCGCTCGGCCCGGTTTCGCGGCCCCGATCTCGACAGCGCGGTCGCGGCGGAACTCATCGCCGTGGCGGGCCGCATCAACAACGCCTTTCGCCGTCTTCGCTCCGGCTGGGCGATCTTCGTCGAGGCGCAACGGGTCGCGGCGGCCGGCTATCCCGACAGCCGCTTTCCCGATCCGGCCTCGGCGCTGCTCGATGCCGAACGCCGCGCGGGGTTCGCCGAGCAGGGGGCGCATTTCCAGTCGGATTATCTTTTCACCCTCCTCTACCTGCCCCCCGCCGAGGAGGCCGCGCGGGCCGAGACCTGGCTCTACGAAGGCCGCGACAAGACCGGCGTGGATGCCGGCGAGGTGCTGCGCGGCTTCATCGACCGCACCGACCGGGTGCTGGCGCTCTTCGACGGCATCATGCCGGAATGCCGCTGGATGGGTGACAGCGAGACACTAACCTACCTGCATTCGACGATCTCGACGCAAGCCCACCGTGTTCGTGTGCCGGAAACCCCGGCCTATCTCGACGCGCTTCTGGCCGATCAGCCGCTGACCGGCGGGCTCGAGCCCCGGCTGGGGAATGCCCATCTGCGCGTTCTCACCCTCTCGGGGTTTCCGACCGCCACCACGCCGGGGATCCTCGACGACCTCAACCGGCTGGCCTTTCCCTATCGCTGGGCAACCCGCGCGATCCTGATGGACAAGATGGAGGCCGCGCGGATGGTCGCGCGCATCCGCCGCCAATGGTTCGCCAAGCGCAAATCCATCGCCGCGATCCTGAAGGAGGTGATGACCAACGAGCAATCGGCGCTAGTCGACACGGACGCCGCCAACAAGGCCGCCGATGCCGACATGGCGCTCCAGGAACTCGGCGCCGATATCGCGGGCGAAGCCTATGTCACGGCGACGCTCATCGTCTGGGACGAGGACGCGCGCCGCGCCGACGAGAAACTCCGTCTCGTCGAGAAGGTCGTGCAGGGCCGGGACTTCACCGCCATGGTCGAAACGGTCAACGCGGTCGATGCCTGGCTCGGCTCGCTGCCAGGACACGCCTATGCCAATGTCCGCCAGCCGCCGATCTCCACCCTGAACCTCGCCCATATGATCCCCCTCTCCGCCGTCTGGGCCGGGGAGGAGCGGGATGCGCATTTCGACGGGCCGCCGCTCCTCTACGGCAAGACCGAGGGGGCAACGCCGTTCCGCCTTGCACTCCATGTGGGCGATGTGGGCCATACGTTGGTGGTCGGCCCGACCGGGGCGGGCAAATCCGTCCTGCTCGCGCTCATGGCGCTGCAGTTCCGCCGCTACTCGGACGCACAGGTCTTCGCCTTCGATTTCGGGGGCTCGATCCGCGCCGCCACCCTCGCGATGGGCGGGGACTGGCATGATCTCGGCGGCGAATTGACCGAGGCGGTGGATGCGACGGTCTCCCTCCAGCCGCTCGCCCGGATCGATGATCCCGCCGAACGCAGCTGGGCCGCAGGCTGGATCGGTGCAATCCTCGCCCGCGAAGGCATCGCAATCACCCCGGAGGTGAAGGAGCATCTCTGGTCCGCCCTGACCTCGCTGGCCTCGGCCCCGGTCGGCGAGCGCACCATCACCGGTCTCGCGGTCCTGCTGCAATCCTCTGAGCTGAAACAGGCCCTGCGCCCCTATTGTCTGGGCGGCGCCCATGGGCGGCTGCTCGATGCCGAGACCGAAGAGCTCGGCGCGGCCTCGGTCCAGGCCTTCGAGATCGAGGGGCTGGTCGGCACCGCCGCGGCGCCTGCGGTCCTCTCCTATCTCTTCCATCGCATCGGCGACCGGCTCGACGGGCGGCCGACGCTCCTGATCATCGACGAGGGCTGGCTGGCCCTGGATGACGAGGGCTTCGCGGGCCAGCTCCGCGAATGGCTGAAGACGCTGCGCAAGAAGAACGCCTCGGTGATCTTCGCGACCCAGTCGCTCTCGGATATCGACGCCTCCGTCATCGCGCCCGCGATCATCGAAAGCTGCCCGACCCGGCTGCTCCTGCCCAACGAACGCGCCATCGAGCCTCAGATCACCGCGATCTACCGCCGTTTCGGCCTCAATGACCGGCAGATCGAGATCCTCGCCCGCGCCACGCCCAAGCGCGACTACTACTGCCAGTCGCGGCGTGGGAACCGGCTTTTCGAACTCGGCCTCTCCGAGGTCGGCCTCGCGCTTTGCGCCGCCTCTTCCAAATCCGACCAGGCCATGATCTCGGAGCTCCTCGCAGAGCATGGGCGTGAGGGCTTCCTCGCAGCCTGGCTCGACGCCCGCGGGGTCGGCTGGGCTGCCGAGCTGATCCCGGACCTCACCAATCTCGCGCCGGAGTCTGAAGTTCCGGATGCACCGATCCCCCAAGCCCCCGAACCCGCAGAGGAGACCACCCCATGACCCATGCCGCCCATCAACTGTCCCGTCTCGCCAGCGCCTCCGCGCTCGCCCTTGCGCTCGCCGCCCCCCTCGGCCTTTCGCCGATCTTCGCGACGCCCGCCCAAGCCTTCCTCTTCGGCGGGGGCGGGCGCATCGTCTACGACCCGCGCAATCACGCCGAGAACATCCTCTCCGCCGCCCGGGCGCTTGAGCAGATCAACAACCAGATCACCCAGCTGCAGAACGAGGCGCAGATGCTGATGAACGAGGCGCGCAACCTTGCGAGCCTGCCCTATTCCTCGCTGCAGGCACTGCAGCAGAATGTCGACCGGACGCGGCAGCTTCTGAGCCAAGCGCAGAACATCGCCTTCGATGTCGCCCAGATCGACCAGGTCTTCCAGCAGGACTATGCCAATATCCCGATGGCCGCGCCCGAGGCGCAGCTTCTGGCCGATGCGCGCTCCCGCTGGGAAAACACCGTCGGCGGGCTGCAGGACGCGCTTCGTGTGCAGGCGGGCGTCGTCGGCAATCTCGACGGCCAGCGTGCCGAGCTCTCCGCCCTTGTCGGCGAAAGCCAATCCGCGGTCGGTGCATTGCAGGCCACGCAGGCCGGCAACCAGCTCCTGGCGCTGCAATCCCAGCAGATCGCCGACCTGATCGCGGTCGTGGCCGCCAATGGCCGTGCAACCGCGCTGGTCGAGGCCGAACGGTCCGCGGCCGCCGAACAGGGCCGGGTCCAGCGCGAGCGGTTCCTCACCCCGGGCGCGGGCTACCAGCCCGGCAATGCCCGGATGTTCAACAACTGAAGGGAGGTAATCCATGGAGGGATCGGTCCTCGCGCGCATCGCCGCCATCGTCTTCGTCGCCATCGCGATCACCGCGGCACTGGTGGAGATGGGCCGGGACGAGGAAGGGCAGGCGACGCGTTCGGCGGCGCCCCTCATGCCGGAGGTCGATCCGCTGCGCGCCGAACAGAGGCGCTGCCAGGAACTGGGCGAGGCCGCGGCTTCCGATCCTGACTGCCTCGCCGTCTGGGCCGAAACCCGCGACCGCTTCCTCGGGCGGGACCGCGACCGGGCCGGGGGCGAGTGAGCCATGGGCGGCACCGGCGTCATCGACACCTTTCTCGGGGTCTTCACCTCTTACATCGACAGCGGCTTCGGGCTGCTGGGCGGCGAGGTCGCCTTCATCGCCAGCACGCTCATCGTGATTGACGTGACGCTGGCCGCGCTCTTCTGGGCCTGGGGTGCGGATGACGACATCATCGCCCGCCTCGTGAAAAAGACCCTCTTCGTCGGTGTCTTCGCCTGGCTCATCTCGAACTGGAACAGCCTCGCCGCCATCGTCTTCGACAGTTTCGCGGGGCTGGGGCTCTTGGCCTCCGGCACCGGCTTCTCGCCCGCCGATCTCCTGCGTCCGGGCCGGGTCGCGCAGACCGGTCTCGATGCCGGGCGACCGCTTCTCGAATCCACCGCCGATCTCATGGGCTTCGTTGCCTTCTTCGAGAACTTCATCCAGATCGCCTGTCTTCTTTTCGCCTGGGCGCTGGTGCTCCTGGCCTTCTTCCTGCTCGCGGTGCAGCTCTTCGTGACGCTGATCGAGTTCAAGCTGACGACGCTCGCGGGCTTCGTGCTGATCCCCTTCGGCCTCTTCGGCAAAACCGCCTTCATGGCCGAGCGCGTGCTCGGCAATGTCGTCTCCTCCGGCATCAAGGTGCTGGTGCTGGCGGTGATCATCGGCATCGGCTCGACGCTTTTCGGCCAGTTCACCGCCGGGTTCGGGGGCGTAACGCCTACGATCGACGAGGCCATGGCGATCGTGCTGGCCGCGCTTTCGCTCCTCGGTCTCGGCATCTTCGGACCGGGCATCGCCACGGGCCTCGTCTCGGGCGGGCCGCAACTGGGCGCGGGGGCCGCCGTCGGCACCGGGCTTGCCGTGGGCGGCGCGGCCGTTGCGGCGGGTGGCGGGGCGATGCTCGGCGCCCGCGGGGCCGGGGCGCTCGCCTCGGGTGGGGCCGCCGCCACGCGCGGAGCTGCTGCCGCCACCGGGGCCGCGTCCACCGCCTACAGTCTCGGATCCATGGGTCAGACTGGGGCCGCCGGTGTGGTCTCTGGTCTCGGCGGCGTAGCAAGAGCCGCGGGATCCGCGGCTGCATCGCCCCTGCGCCGGGCCGCCGCTTCGGCTTCCGAAGCGGTCAAGTCAAGCCACGCCGGAGGCGCGCGCGCGGGCTTCGCCGCCACCGGCGGCACCTCCTCGCTCGGCAGCGGGACAGGCGCGTCGACCGCCATGTCCGCCCCCGCAGGCAGCCCGCCTGCCTGGGCGCAGTCCATGCGCCGCAGCCAGGCCATGAGCCATGGCGTTTCCGCCGCCACCCATGCGCTGCGCGCCGGGGACAGCCCCGGCTCCGGCGCCTCCGTTTCCCTCTCCGAAAGTGACCGCCAATGAGCCTCTTCAAACGCGCCGCCGCGCATTACGGCAAGACCCCAGCCCCCGAGACCCCTTACCAGAAGGCCGCCCAGGTCTGGGACGAGCGCATCGGTTCCGCCCGGGTGCAGGCGAAAAACTGGCGCCTCATGGCCTTCGGCTGCCTGATCCTCGCGGGCGGTTTCGCGACCGCGCTGGTCTGGCAATCGGCGCGCGGCACCGTTGTTCCTTACGTCGTCGAGATCGACCGGCATGGCGAGGCGCGCGCCGTCGAGGCCGCGAGCGCCGAGTATCGTCCGAGCGACCCGCAGATCGCCTGGCATCTCGCCCGCTTCATCGAGGAGGTCCGGGGCCTTCCGGCAGATCCCATCGTCGTCCGGCAGAACTGGCTCCGCGCCTATGAGTTCACCACCGACCGCGGCGCGCTGGCGCTGAACGATCATGCCCGCGCCAACGATCCTTTTACGCGGGTGGGCGAGGATCAGGTCTCGGTCGAGGTCTCGAGCGTGATCCGTGCCTCGCCCGACAGTTTCCGGGTGGCCTGGTCCGAGCGGCACTATGAGAACGGCCAACTCGCCCGCACCGAACGCTGGACCGCGATCCTGACCCTCGTGATCGACCCGCCGCGCACGGCGGACCGCCTGCGCGCCAACCCCCTCGGAATCTACGTGAACGCGATCAACTGGTCGCGGGAGATGAGCCAATGACCCGACCGATCCTGCCTACCGTTCTTCTGGCCACCACGCTTCTGACCGGCTGCGCCAGCGACCCCCCGCCTGCATTCGCCTATGACGAGGCGGTTCCGCCTTTGCCGTCGCTGCCTGCCACCACGCCCGATGATCGGCCGCGCCCGCTCCATGTCCCGCCGGCCTGGACGCCGAGCCGGGGCGGCGAGGCCGCCGCCACACCCGTCGCCCAGGTCGGCAATGCCAATGCGGCCGCGCGTGTCGAGCCGCGGCAGGCCGGGTATTTCAACGCGATCCAGATCTACCCGTGGTCCGAGGGCGCGCTCTATCAGGTCTATGCAGCGCCGGGTCAGATCACGACGATCGCGCTCGAACCCGGCGAACGCCTGGCCGGCACCGGCCCGATCGCGGCAGGGGACACGGCGCGCTGGATCATCGGCGACACCGAAAGCGGCGCGGGTCGCGACACCCGCGTCCTCGTCCTCGTGAAGCCCACCCGGCCCGATATCAGCACCAACCTCGTGATCTCGACCGACCGGCGCACCTACCTGATCGAACTCAACGCCAGCGAAGAGACCTGGATGCCCGCCATCTCCTGGGCCTATCCGCGCGCACCCGAGACTCCCCGTGTCGCGCCGGCCACGCCGCGCATCCCGCCCGCGCATGCGCGCAACCACCGCTACGGGCTGCAGGGCGACAGCCCGCCCTGGCGGCCGGTTTCGGTCTTCGACGACGGGCGCCGGGTCTATGTCGTCTTCCCACGCGGCATCGCCCAGGGCGAAATGCCGCCGCTCTTCGTTCTCGGGGCCGATGGCGAGTTGGAGATTGTGAACTCCCGCATCCACGGCAATGTGCTGATCGTCGACCAGCTCTTCGGTGCGGCCGAGTTGCGTCTCGGACACGGACCCCGGCAGCAGGTGGTCCGCATCCTGCGGATCGAGCCCCAGACCGAGGCGACCGTGGTGCGGCAGGGCGCGGGGCTGGGCACATGAGCGGGGCACCGACCGACACCGCTGCCGGCATGCGCCTGCGCGCCGATCCGCCGCGCGTCACGCGGATTTCCCGCAAGGTGATCATCGGCCTCGGCGTCATCGCAGGCCTCGGTGTCGGCGCGGCGCTGATCTACGGGCTGCAACGTCCAGACCGCACCACTGCCCCGGAAGAGCTGATCACCACCGATCGCCGCCAGCCCGCCGACGGCCTCCGCGATCTACCCGGCAGCTATGACACGATCCCGCGCCTCGGACCGCCCCTGCCGGGCGACCTCGGCGGCGGCATCCTCGACGCACAGCAACGCGGCCAGCCCATCGCGGCTCCAAGCCTCGCGCCCCCGACCATGGACCCGGCGGAGCAGCAGCGGCTTGCGGAACTGGAGGCCGCCCGGGTCAGCGACCTCTTCTTCCAGACGCGCCCCGGGACACCCGCGTCCACCGGGTTGCAGATGCCGCCTGCCGCACCGGCTGGCGGTTTGACCGCTACCTCGGAGACCGATCCACGCCAGGCCTTCCTGACCGGGCCGATCGACCGCCGCACGGTCGCCCCTGACCGCGTGCAGCCACCAGCGTCTCCGTACCTCCTGCAGGCCGGCTCCGTCATCCCGGCCGCGCTGATCACCGGGATCCGGTCAGACCTTCCCGGTCAGATCACCGCGCAGGTCACCCAGAGCGTCTATGACAGCCCCACGGGAAGCCTCCTTCTGATCCCTCAAGGCACCCGCCTGATCGGCGCCTACGACGACAGCGTGACCGTCGGCCAGCGTCGTGTGCTCCTGGTCTGGACCCGGCTGATCTTCCCCGATGGGCGATCCCTCGTGCTCGAACGCCAGCCCGGGGCGGATGCTGCGGGCTATGCCGGTCTCGAAGACCGCGTCGACAATCACTGGGCCAGCATCCTACGCGCGGCTGGGCTTTCGACCTTGCTCGCCGCCGGCGCGGAGCTTTCCCTCGACGAGGAAGACCGCCTCGCTCGGGCCCTCCGCGACGGAGCCCTCGATACAGTAAACGAGTCCGGGCAGCGCATCGTTCAACGCCAGCTGGAGGTCCCGCCGACCCTCACCATTCGCCCGGGCTTTCCGGTCCGCGTGATCGTCACTCGGGATCTTGTTTTCGCGCCATCCGGAGGCTGACATGACCAAGCTGAAACTCGGTCCGATCCCGGACGACAAGCCGGTGAAGCTAACCGTGGACCTGCCCGCGGAACTGCATCGCGACCTGATCGCCTATGGTGAAATACTTGGCCGGGAGGCAGGGCAGGGACCAATCGAACCGAAAAAGCTGGTGGTTCCCATGCTGGAGCGGTTCATCGCAACGGATCGCGGCTTTGCAAAAGCACGTCGAAGCGAGGTGTCCCATGGTCCATAGTATGCGAAGTACGGATCGCCTTGATCACCTGATCCAGTATTGGAAATCGCGTGGGTGTGCGTTGACTGGTTTTGTCTGCGTATGCTCTGGGGCGCGGAGGATTGAATAGCAGACGCGCAAAGCCGTCTCTTGAGAAAGCGTGAAGGGTCATTGACCAATTGGGCCCACGGCGTAGGTCTGTTTGCGTGGCCGGATATCCTCGAGCGCTGAGTAGAATGCAGGTAGCACGACCAGTATAAGCACGGTTGCGGCGAGAAGGCCGAACACCACGGAAATTACGAGGGGCTTGAGCGTCTGGGCCTGGGTGGAGGATTCCAGCAGCAGCGGTGCCATGCCCATGATCGTGGTCGAGACCGACACGAAGATCGGGCGGAAGCGGGCGCGCACGGCCTCTCCTGCGGCCAGCGCGGCCGACAGTCCCTTGGCGCGACGGGCGTTGATGACACCGACCAGCAGGATTGCGTTGTTCACGACGATCCCCGCAAGCGAAGCCGCCCCCACCAGTGACGGCATCGAGATGTTGTAGCCCATCAGCACATGGCCCCAGATGACGCCCAAAAATGCCAGCGGGATGGTGATCATCACGATCAGCGGCTCCACATAGCTGCGGAACTGGAAACTGAGCACGAGGTAGATGCCCACCAGCCCGATCAGGAACCCGCGCAGGATCGAGGCGACGGTTTCCGTCGAATTCGCGGCCTGCCCGCCGATGTCAAAGCCAAGGCCGGGGGTGGTGGCCACCAGACCGGGCAGGAAGCCCTCGGCCAGCCGCGCGGTGATCGCGTCGGCATTGCCGATGCGGCCGTCCACATCGGCCGCGACGGTCAGCGTGCGCAGCCCGTTGCGCCGCGAGATGGTGTCCCAGCCGCGCGCCTCCTCGATGGTGGCGATGCTCGACAGCGGCACGGTGCGGCCACCGGGCAGCGCGATTTCGAAAAGGTTCAGGTCAGCGCGGTTGGCGCGGTCCTCATCGGCAAGCCGCAGCTCGATATCCCAGGCCAGATCGCCGCGCCGAATTTCCGCAAGCTGCGTGCCGAGAAAGGCCGCGCGAAGCTGGCCAGCCACATCTGTGGCGGTCAGCCCCAAGGCCTCGGCGCCGGGTGACAGATTCAGCCGTAATTCGGGTGCGCCGAGGCGCAGGTCGAGGATCGCGTTGCGCACACCGGTATAGGTTTCAAGCTCCGCCAAAGTGGCGCGGCCCGCTGCCTCCAGCGTGGCGAGGTCGGGGTGGCTCAGGCGCAGTTCGACCGCGATGCCCTGCGGGCCGATCCCCGGCTCGGTCAGGATCAACGAGGACACCCCGGGCAGTGGCCCGATCTCTTCGCGCCAAAGCGTGATGATTTCGTCCAACGTGCTGCTGCGTGTCTCGGCGCCGAGCAGGTCCACCGCGACGGTGGCGACATGGGCACCGGTCTCGCCCGCCGACCGGTTGCGGCCCAGCCGGGTGAGGCGGCGGATCACCAGCGGTTGTGCCTGGGGCTGATCGGGGGTGAGGCGGGCGTTCACGCGGTCGAGCGCCGCCTCGACCTGCGCGACGGCTTGGCCCGTGCGCGCCAGCGGTGTGCCTGCGGGTAGCATCAGCCGCGCCTCGAGCACGTCGCCGTCGATCTCGGGCATTGCCTCGCGCTTGACCACGCCGCCGCCCAGCGCGCCGACGGTCAGGATCAAGGCCCCGATGGCCAGCCCCGCGACCAGCCAACGGCCCCTGATCGCGGCATCGGCCAGACGGCCCACGCCACGCTCGCGCAGGGCATCGAAGCCTGCGTCGAAGCGGGCGCGGAAGCGGGAGGGGGCAGTGTCCTTCATGCCCCCTTTCAGGTGGTGGGGCAGGATCAGGAAGGCCTCGATCAGCGACGCGGCGAGTGCGGCCAGCAGGACCACCGGCAGAACTTCCAGCACGGCGCCCAACTCGCCCGCCAGGAAGGCGAGGGGCAGGAAAACGGCCAGCGTCGTTAGAAAGGAAGAGATCACGCCGGGCGCCACGGCTGCGACGCCCGCCGCGACGGTTTCGACCGTCGCGCCCTTGGCGGCATGCACCGCGATGGAATCCGCGATCACGATGGAATCGTCCATCACGATACCGATCGCCATCAACAGCGCCACTAGTGTCATCATGTTCAGGCTGAGCCCGGTCAGCGCCATCCAGAGGAACGCGCCTGCAAAGGCCACAGGCAGGCCCATCGCGGCCCAGATCGCGAAGCCGGGGCGAAAGAACAGGCTCATCACCACGACGACGAGAACCAGCCCGATCACGCCGTTCTGCACCAACATCACCAGACGGTCGCGGATGATCGATGTCACGTCCTGCACCACTTCAACGGAGATCGTGTCCGGCAGGCGGGCAGTTTCCTCGGCCACCAGCGCGGCAACGCCGTCCAGCACCCGAAGCGCGTCGGCATCCAGCGCCTTTGATACGTCGAGCACGATGGCAGGCACCCCGTCGACAAAAGCCCGGTCCTGCGGCGGTTCGAACCGTTCCTCGATCTCCGCCACATCGCCCAGCGTCAGGGTTGCGCCATTGGGCAGGACCAGCAGCGGGATCGTGGCCAGCGCCGTGGCCGTGTCGCGTTCAGCAGTGAAGCGAAGGGTCAGGTCCGCGCCCGGTCCCTCCAGCGTGCCTGCGGGCAGGTCGATGTTCTGCGCGGCGATGGCGGCGGCCAAGGCGGCAGGCGTCAGCCCGTGGCTGTCGAGTACAGGGCGTGATGCGGTTACTAAAAGTGTCCGGGTGCCGAGGCCCCCGCGCATCACGCTGGCAACGCCCGGCAAGGCGGTAAAGCGGTCCGACAGGGCGTCGGCGTAAAGATCCAGTTCGCCCAGCGGCAGATCGCCCGAGATGGCGACCGATGTGACAGGATCCGAGCGGTGCAATTCGCGCACCACGGCAGGATCGGCGCGGTCGGGGAAGGTGTCGATGGCCGACACCTCGGTGCGCAGCGAATTGACGAAGCGCAGCGCATCGTTACCGGGCGCCATGGTTGCCACGGCCCGCGCGCGGCCAGTCTGGGCCGTGCACGTGAAGGTTTCCAGCCCCTCGACACCCTGCACTCCGTCCCAGAGCGGCGCGCAGATCGCGGCCTCTACATCCTCGGCTGCAGCGCCCCGGTAGGGCACGGTGACCTCGGCCTCGACGGCGCGGAAATCGGGGAAGGTTTCGCGCAACAGGCCCGGCGCGGCAAAGATGCCCGCTGCAAGGAACAAAAGAAGCAGCAGGTTGCCCGCCGTCGGGTGGCCGGTGAACCAGCGTATCATGGCTCGACCTCGACCGGGGTCAGGGTCATGCCGGGAATGGCCGGCGCGATTTCGTCGATCACCACGCGTTCGCCCGGCAACAGGCCAGCGGCGATAACGACGCGGCCATCCTGCTCGAAGGCTGCGGTGACGGGGCGCAATTCCAGCAAGCCATCGGGGCCAAGGATACGCACCATGTCGCCATGCAACGCCGCCTCGGGGATCGCGATGAGGCCTGTCATGGAAGCGCCCGAAAAGGAAAGCTGCACCTGCATGTTGGGCACCAGCGGCAAGCGGCGGGGCGGGTCCGCGCCCTCATAGGGGTCGTCAACCCTGACCACGACCGGCACGGTGCGCGCACGGGCATCCAGCGCGCCCTCGATCCCGACAACACGGGCGCTCCAGATCTGCCTCGGGTCCGCCATAGGGCTGAGCGTCACCTCGATCTGCGTGGCGGGCATGTCGCGCATCATGTCGCCAAGGGTGATGCCCTCCGGTGTATCTCCCAATAGCCGTCGAAAGCTGTCTATCGGCAAATGCGCCACGACCTCGGCCGCCGCAATCCCGTCAGCACGGATCACCACCTGACCGGGGGCGACGGTCTGAAACAGCTCAGCATTCACCTCGGTCACGCGCAGGTCAAACGGCGTCGTCAGGGTCGTGCGGTCGAGCGAGCGGCGCGCCTGGTCGATGGCGGCCTCGCTGCGTGCAACCTGCGCCGCGATCCGCGCTTGGCGAGACGGGATCAGGGCGAGCGTGTTCTCCAGTTCCGCCACCGTGCGGCGGGCCAGAAGGGTTGCGCGCTCGGCCTCGTCGGCGCGCGATTGCGGAACAGCGCCTTGCGCGACGAGTGTGCGCGTGCGTTCCAGATCGGTCTCGGCCAGGGCCAGCCGGTTCTGTTCCAGCGAAAGGATGCGCCGCGTGTTGTCCGCCTCTGCCGTAAGCTGCGCGCGCTCGGCCTCCAGCACCGCGAGGTCGGCCTGCGATTGCGCCAGCGCCAGCTCGTAGTCGGCGGGGTCGATCCTCAGCACTTCCGTCCCCGCCGGGATCAGGCGACCCGGCTCAAGGTCCGGATGGCGCCAGATCACCTCGCCCTGCACCTCGGCCACGGCGACCCAGGTCTCGGCCGCGCGCAGGTTGCCCCAAGCGGTTGCGGCGGGCCGAATATCCTGCGCCGCGACCGTGATCACCCGAACGGGTAGCGCCGGCGCGTCGCCCCCGACCTGCGCGGGGCCGGGGGCAGACGCGATCATCCAGGCCGCCGCGGCAATGCCGAGCGCGATGGGTGGCAGCGCCAGGAGCGGGGCGAGGCGCATGGGTTCAGCCCTGCGCCCGGCGCATCCGCGCCAGCGTGCCGTCGCGCAGGATGAACTGGTGGTAGAGCGCGCCAATCACATGCAGCGCAACCAGCGCCAGCAGGACAATCTTCAACACATTGTGCCCCTGCGCCGCGGCCTCGGCCCCGCCGAACCACGCGACAGACCCGCTGAGTGGCATCAGGATCATCAGCGCGTAAAGCCCGACATGGGTGAGCTTCGCGAGAATGCCCTGCACCTTGCTGGCCTCGATCGCCGGGGGCACGCCGCGCCGGGCGTGCAGGGTCAACCGCCACAGCGCGAAGATCATCACCAGCGCGCCGCCCGCCACATGGGCCAGCACGAGCGGTTCGAACCCAGCCTCCAGCCCATCAGTGATGCGGTCCCATGCGGCCGACATCGCGTCCTTGAAAAGGTACTGCTGCGCGATCAGTGCGAAGACGAGCCAATGCAGCGCGATCTGAAGGCGGGAATAGCCGGTGGGGGCGGTTTTGGCAGGCATGACGGGGGTCCTTTCGGTCAGGGTGCGCGACTCGGGATAGAGGTTGCGGTTGTCAACAGTATATGTTAGTAAGTTATAACTAACAAGAGGTGACACATGTCGGGCCGTCAAAGTGCTGAAGAGAGAAAGGCGCAAATCGTGGCCGAGGTTCTGCGACTGGCCGACGAGATCGGACCCGACCGGCTGAGCACCACAGATGTCGCGCGTGCCATCGGCCTCAGTCAGCCTGCGATCTTCCGGCATTTCCCCACCAAGGGCGCGCTCTGGCTGGCGGTGGCCGAGGAAATCGCTGACCGGTTGCAGAGTTACTGGGCTGCGGCCGAGGCAGGGGCCACCGGGCCGCAGGCGCGCCTGAAAGCGCTGATCGGTGCGCAACTGACGGCCATTGCTGAAACGCCTGCCCTGCCGTCGATCCTGTTCTCGCGCGAGTTGCAGGTGGACAATCCAGCCCTGCGCGAGGTGTTCCGGGGGCTTCTGAGCGCTTTTGAGGGCCGCCTTGTTGCCGTGATCCGGGAACTTCAGGCGGCGGGCGATCTGAAGCGCGACGTCAGCCCAGAGGATGTCGCCATCCTGCTGACGTCGCTGGTGCAGGGTGTCGCCATCCGCTGGACGCTCGGCGCCCGGGGCTTTGCGCTCGTGCCTGAGGGGTTCCGGCTGTTTGACGTGCAGATGGAACTTCTACGCGCGAAGGAGGGCGCTTGCGATGCCTAGAACCAGTCTGACGCTCCGCATAGCGGGCGGTGTTGCGATTGCCTTTGGCGTGCTGACCATTTTCTCTGGTGGCCGAACATTGCTCGGATCAGCCGACATGGGGGCAGTCGTACCCTTTGTGCTGTGGTTCAACACGCTGGCCGGGCTCGCCTATGTCGTCGCGGGTCTCGGCCTGTGGCAGGGGCGGCGATGGGCCTGGCCCCTATCGTTCGTGATCGTCGCTGCAACGCTGCTGGTTTTCGCGGCCTTCGGCCTGCATGTCGCCCAAGGTGGAGCCTTCGAGATGCGTACCGTTTACGCCATGGCCCTGCGCAGCGCGGTCTGGGGCTGGATTGCGTGGGCGGCGCGTCAGGCGTTTTCCGGTCGGTAAACGCAATCGGCCAGGGTGCTGCGGTTCAGATCGGCAACAAATGCCGCCTCTGCATGAGCCAGCCGCGCTTTCAACCGGCATTGCGGGGTCAAGGTGCAGCTGTTGGTGCCTGCGGCGAAGCACTCCACCAGAGCCTGATCTGCTTCGAGGGCCGCCACCACATCGCCCAGGCGGATGTCCTCCGGCGCGCGGGCCAGCATGGCGCCGCCCCCACCGCCGCGCCGGGTTTCCAGAAGACCTGCGGCGGCAAGCGCCGTGATCACCTTGGCAAGATGGTTGCGGGAGATGCGGAATTCATCGGCGAGTTCCGACGTGGTGAAGGCCCGGTCGGGTGCGCCCGCCATCCGCATCAGAACGCGCAGGCCGTAATCGGTGAAAGAGGTGAGGCGCAAGGTCGCGCTCCTGATTTGGTAGTTGAAGTGCGCATTCACGAGAGGTATGCGTATCTCAAATACCAATTCGCCGCGACCCACGCAAGGACCGGGCGACGCGCGAGGGAAAGGACCCGCGATGAAAGACCTCCCCGAAACGGACGTGCCGCAGGACACCGGCGCCCTGATCGACCATATCCTGACGCGCTATCACGAGATGCACCGGGAGGATCTCGCCTCGCTCATACCGCTGGCCGACCGGGTCGAGCGGGTGCACGCGGACGATCCCGAGGCACCCAAGGGGCTGGCCGCCGCCATCCGGACGCTCGCCGGGGAGATGGAGGATCACATGATGAAGGAGGAGATGATTTTGTTTCCGGCCATGCGCGCGGGCGGCGGGCCGGGCATCGAACACCCCATCGCGGTGATGCGCGCCGACCACGACGATCACGCCGAAAACATCGCGCTGATCCGGCGGCTCACCTGCGATCTGACGCCGCCCGAGCACGCCTGCGGCTCCTGGCGCTCGCTCTATGGCGGCCTGGCGGCGCTGTTCGACGACCTTGCCGCCCATATCGCGCTGGAGAACGATGTGCTGTTCCCGCGCTTCGAGTCGGCTTGAGGCGAAGATGCGGCTTGCGGGAGTGACAGTCGAGGGACGCGGCGGGACGGATCGTCTTATGGACGCGGTGGCTGACCGGCTAACGCGGGACGGCGTCCGGCTGGTGGGTGCGTTGCGCGCGGCCTCGCCCGATGCCGGATCGGGATCGTGCGACTGCGATCTCTGGCTTCTGCCCAACGGGCCGCGCTGGCGCATCACGCAGGATCTCGGACCCGGCGCCACCGCCTGCCGGATGGATGCGGGCGCCTTCGAGGAGGCCGTCGGGTTGGCGATGTCGCGGCTTCGGGCCGGCCGGGCAGACCTCGTGATCCTCAACAAGTTTGGCCTGAGCGAGGCAGAGGGGCGCGGTTTCCGCGCGCTGATCTCCGAGGCGCTTGCCCGCGGCGTTCCTGTCCTGACTGGCCTCTCCGAAACCCACAGGGCCGCGTTCGACCGCTATGCCGATGGCATGGCGACGATCCTCACACCGACCGAGGCTGCCGTCACGGACTGGTGCAACGCCACCGTCGGAACCGTGGCCGAGGAGGGCGCGTCTCCATGAGCGGACAGGGAGCCTATGCCTCGCCCCCCTGCATGGCGGCGGAGGTGGACCCGACCTATTTCGATCCGCTTGGCACGGATGTGCAGCAGGCGCACGACGTGGCGCGCTGGCGTCGAGCCGAGCGGGCAAGGCTGGCCAGCCTGAGGGAGGGGTTGGGCCAGACAGGACGGGCGCAGGTGAGCAGTTCCATCTGCGGTCATCTCGAAACGGTCCTCGCCGCGCGCGTGACCCTCCGGGAGACCGTGCTCGCCGGCTACTGGCCGATCCGAGGAGAACCGGATCTGCGCCCGATCCTGTCCGATCTTCACGCGGCGGGCGTCTGTATCGCGCTGCCGGTGGTGGAGACCCCCGCAGCGCCGTTCGTGTTCCGACGATGGATGCCGGGCATGCGCATGCTGCGCGGCCATTGGAACATCCCCGTTCCGCCGCCCGAGGCGGAGGTCCTGACGCCCGATATCGCGCTTGCGCCCTGCCTCGGCTGGGATGCAGGCTGTTATCGGCTCGGCTGGGGCGGCGGCTATTACGACCGGACACTGGCCGCGCTCTCGCCGCGGCCCGTCACCATCGGCATCGCGCTGGCGGCAGCCCGACTGACCACAATCTACCCGCAGCCCCATGACATTCCCCTCGACAGGATCGTGACCGAGACGGGCGTACCGGGGGAGCGAAAGGACCCATCATGATCCCGACGAGCGAACCAACTGCCCGGTTGCGGCCCGGCGAGGGCGCGATCGCACGGCTTGCCTGCCTTGTGCTGCAACCGGTTCTGACGCGCGTTGTCCGTCGGGTCGCGACGCGGCACCCGTCTCTCTTCGCGCGGCTCGGTCCGCACCAGGCGACCGACTTCCTGATCGACCCCGTGGAACTGCCCTTTGCGCTGCATCTGCGCCCCGACCCGCAGGCGCTCGTCTTCCGCGCCGTGCCGCGCGATACGGCGCCGCAGGCCGGGGCCACGATCCGCGGGCGGTTCCTGCTGCTTCTGGAACTGATCGACGCCGAGCAGGACGGCGACGCGGCCTTCTTCTCGCGCGATCTGGAAGTCAGCGGGGACACCGAGGCCGTCGTTCGTCTTAGGAATGCGCTCGACGACATGGACGGCTCGCTGGCCGAGGAGGCGTCGGCGATGTTCGGAGCTCCCGGACGGGCGGTTCTCGCACGGTTGCGGCGGGCCTATCCGGATGCCACCAAACCGCAGGAATACGCATGAGCCTTGCCGAACTGATCTGCCCCGCAGGCACCCCCGCCGCGCTGCGCACTGCCGTCGACGCGGGCGCCGATGCCGTTTATTGCGGCTTCCAGGATGCGACCAATGCGCGGAACTTCCCGGGGCTGAACTTCACCCCCGATGAACTGGCCGAGGCGGTGACTTATGCCCATGCGCGCGGCACCAAGGTGCTGCTGGCGCTGAATACCTATCCGCCTGCGGGCAAGGTCGATCTCTGGCGACATGCGGCGGACACCGGCGCGCGCTTGGGCGTTGATGCCTTCATCGTGGCCGACATGGGCGTGGCCGACTACATCGCCCGGACGTATCCGGGCATCCGGCTGCACCTGTCGGTACAGGCCGCGGCCTCATCGCCCGAGGCGATCCGCTACTATTGCGAGAACTTCGGTGTAAAGCGTGTGGTCCTGCCGCGCATCCTCACGATCCCCGAGATCCGCCAGCTCCGCCGCGAAATTCCCTGCGAGATCGAGACCTTTATCTTCGGCAATCACGGGCTGATGGTGGAAGGGCGGTGCAGCCTGACCAATTACCTGACGGGTCAATCCACGAACATGGACGGGGTGTGCTCGCCCGCCTCAGATGTGGAATATGTACGCGACGCTGACGGGTCGATGTCCTCGCAGCTCGCGGGTTTCACCATCGACCGGTTCGGAGTCGATGAGAAGGCCGGCTATCCCACGATCTGCAAGGGCCGCTACGCCGCGCCCCATCGCCCCGAGGGCTACTACGCCTTCGAGGAACCGATCAGCCTGAATCTGTCGCGGCTCCTGCCCGAATTAATCGAGGCGGGCGTGCATGCTTTCAAGATCGAAGGGCGTCAGCGCTCGAAGAGCTATGTCCGCGGCGTTGTGCGTGCGTTCCGCGCAGCGGTGGATGACATCAAGGCCGGACGCGAGGCAAACATCGCCGACCTGATCGCCCTGACCGAGGGGCAGAAGCAGACCCAGGGCGCCTTCGAGACAAAGAAATGGCGGTGAATACCATGACGAAACTGACGCTCGGCCCGATCGCCTACCACTGGTCCGCGGATGCACGGCGTGACTACTACGCCCGCATCGCGGATGAGGCGCCCGTCGACGAGGTTTATCTGGGCGAGGTGATTTGCTCCAAGCGCGCGCCCTTCCACGAGGCAGACCTGCCGGCCACGATCGAGCGGTTGGAGCGCGCAGGCAAGACCGTGATCCTGTCAACGCTGGCCGAGGTGATGCTGAAACGCGAGCGCAAGGCAACCGAGGATCTGGCCGCGATGGACACGCCCGAGATCGAGGTGAACAACGCCGCAGGGCTTTACGCGCGCGGTAAGCGTCCGCATCGGATCGGCCCCTTCATGAACGCCTACAACGACGCGACGATAGCCTGGATGGCCGGGCAGGGCGCGACCCATGTCTGCCTACCGGCCGAGATGCCGGCCCCGGCCATTGCAGCCGCGGCGCAGGCCGCAGTTGCGTTGGGCCTGGGTGTCGAGGTGCAGGTTTACGGCCGCGCGTCTCTGGCTGTGTCAGCGCGGTGCTATCACGCCCGCGCGCACGGCCGCACCAAGGACAACTGCCAGTTCGTCTGTGAAGAAGACCCCGACGGCATGCCGCTCCGCACCCGCGACGACCGGCCGATCATGCGGGTGAACGGCATCCAGACCCTGTCGGAAAGCTATGTCGACCTGCTCCCCGAAGCGGCCCGTCTGATTGCCGATGGCGTCACGCACCTGCGGCTGATGCCACAGGCGGTGGACATGGTCGCGGTGGCGCAGGTGTTTCGTGATGCGCTCGATGGGCGCGTGCCGACAGGCGAGGCTGATGCTCGCCTTGCGACGCTGAGCGGGCATGCGGGCCTGAGCAACGGTTTCTATCATGGCACGGCGGGCTACCGCCGCATTGCCGCCGCCGCGCCGGCCTGAGCGCGCAAGGGACGCCACAAATGACCTCGACCGCCGAACAGATGCGCGCCTGGACCGGACCCGCGATCCTGACCTACGGGTTCCGCCCGTTCTTTTTCGGCGCGGCGGTCTGGACCGTGCTGGCGATGGCGCTTTGGGTGCCGATGCTGTCAGGGCACCTGATGTTGCCCACAGCCTTCGACCCCGTGTCATGGCACGCGCACGAGTTCCTCTACGGTTATCTCGGCGCCGTCGTCGCGGGCTTTCTCCTGACTGCGGTGCCAAACTGGACGGGGCGCCTGCCAATCGTCGGCTGGCCGCTGGGCGGACTGGCGGCGCTGTGGCTCGTGGGGCGCGTGGCTGTGATCTTTTCGGCGGGGTTGCCGGGGCTGCTGGTGGCGGCGGTCGACCTTGCCTTCCCGGTCGTACTGGCCACGGTGATTGGGCGCGAAATCGTGGCGGGTCGGAACTGGCGCAATCTGATCGTGCTGGGGATGCTCGCGGTCTTTGCCCTCGGTAACGCGCTGTTTCACTGGGAGGCCGCGCGAGGCGAGTATGCCGCGCAAGGTTACGGCCTGCGACTAGGCCTGGGCGCGGGCGTGATGATGATCGCGGTCATCGGCGGCCGAATAGTGCCGTCCTTCACCCGTAACTGGCTGGTGAAACGGCGCAGCGCCGTACTGCCCGCAGCGCCGATGCAGCCCTTCGATAAGGGGGCGCTCGCGGCTCTTCTGGTGGCGCTTGTGCTGTGGGTAGCACTGCCTCTCGGGACGCTGACTGGATTCGCGCTTGCGCTGGCAGCCGTGTTGCACGCCCTGCGATTGGTCCGTTGGGCCGGACACCACACCTTTGCCGAGCCGCTGGTGACTGTGTTGCACGCAGGCTATGCCTTCGTGCCGTTGGGGGCCCTGGCATTGGCCGCAGAAATCTTGGCTCCCGGGTCCTTCGGAATAGCGGGCGCGCAGCATTTCTGGATGGCGGGTGCAATCGGCTTGATGACACTGGCCGTGATGACACGCGCCACGCTTGGTCATACCGGGCAGGACCTGCGGGCGGGAGCAGGGACCGTCATGATCTTTCTGGCCCTGATCCTGTCCGTATTCGCGCGGGTCGCGGGCGGCGTATGGCCCGAATTTTCCAGCCCCTTGAACACTTTGGCAGGGCTATTCTGGACACTTGCCTTCGGCAGCTTTGCGGTCATCTACGGCGGGCTATTGCTACGTCTGCCCGCCGCCAAGCGGATCTGAGACGCGCATCCATGGGATGGTTCGAGTTCGCCCTCGCC
The DNA here is from genome assembly GCF_020667845.1 of Cognatishimia sp. F0-27. Taxonomy (GTDB): domain Bacteria; phylum Pseudomonadota; class Alphaproteobacteria; order Rhodobacterales; family Rhodobacteraceae; genus JAFMPQ01. Next base: position 32,469 of record NZ_JAFMPQ010000022.1, on the reverse strand, counting down.
TATGTCGTGTTCTTCCTGTCGCATTCGTTGCCCGTGCGACCGCCGCTGCGACCCTGGCTTCAGAGGCGGCTTGGCCCTGTCGGTTTCACGCTGGTCTATTCCGCCCTGTCGCTCGCGGTGCTGGCCTGGCTGATCGCGGCGGCAGGCCGCGCCCCGCATGTGGCCCTTTGGGACTGGGCGCCATGGCAGATCCATGTCCCTTTGACGGTCATGGGGCCGGTCTGCCTGATCCTTGCGCTCTCCATCGGCCGGCCCAACCCTTTCTCGTTCGGGGGAGCACGCAATGACCAGTTCGACCCGGCACGGCCCGGCATCGTTCGCTTGTCGCGTCATCCGCTGCTTCTGGCGTTGGCGCTTTGGGCGGCGGCCCATGTCGTGCCCAACGGAGATCTGGCCCACGTGATCCTGTTCGGCACCTTCGCCGCTTTCGCGCTGCTGGGAGACCGACTGATCGACCGGCGCAAACGCCGCGAGATGGGGCCAGAGTGGCAACGGAAGCTTGAGCGCGTGGCGGAGGCGCCGCTCCTCTCGGCGTCCCCGTCGGGGGGCACTCTCCTGCGGCTTGCGGCAGGCATTGCGCTTTACGGGGCGCTGCTCTGGGCTCATCCGTTTCTTTTTGGGGTCAGCCCGCTTCCTTGAAGGTCAATCCTTGATGTCTTCGATCCAGGTCTTCGCGGCGACAGCCCGGGGCAGGCCGAGCGGGCCGATGGCCAGCATCGCGACCTGCATGATCGCCTCAGCCTCAATCCCCTCCGATCTGGCGCGCCGGGTGTGGGAATGGACCGCGCCTTCGGAGCCCGCGCCAATCGCGAGGGCGAGCTTGACGAGGCGCTTCTCGCGGTCTGTCAGGGGGCCGCAATTGGCCGTTGCCTTGCCCAAGGCAGCATAGGCCTTCCAGACATCAGGGTGTTCCTCGGCGAGATCTCCGGCGGCGCCGGGCATGGATTTGGTCATCTGTCAGTCCCTCAGGTTGAAAAGTCATCAATCAGTGGATTTGGTTTCGCAAAGCGCTCAAGGTCCGCCTGATTGTCGATGGAGATGCGCGTGCCGGTCACGGAAACGCCATAGGGCTGCAGGCCCTTGAAGGCGCGGCTGAGATTTTCAGGAGTCATGCCCAGCACAGAGGCCAGGCGCCGCTTCTCGAAGTCCAGCTCGAACGCAGCCCCACCTCCCGCGTGCCTTTGTTGCCTCAGTAGGTAGTTCGCGAGCCGCTCGAGCGAGGTTCTGAGTTTCAGATCCTTTTGCGCCTTGATGACCGAGCGATAGCACTGCGCCAGTTCCGTGACGATCGCACGGGCAAAGTTGCTGTCGGCGTCGAAGATCGCGCGCACGTCCTGACTGGGGATCAGCGCGATCCGGCTTTTCTCCAACGTGCGGGCCGACATCAGGTAGGGCGCATCCTTGATGGTCGCGGCAAGAATGAAGGTCGAGATCGGGCGGACGGTCGCCATGCTGGTCTCTCGGCCATTCCAAGTCGAAAACAGATCGACCGAGCCCGAAACGACGATATGAAGAAAATCGCTCGGTTCTCCTTCAGTGATCAATTCGATCTGTGCAGGGAAATTCTGCACATAGGCGCCCCGCATCAAGGATGTGAAATTATCATCCGCCATCTGCGCAAAGAGATCGAGTTTTCGAATATCCCGGTATTCGGAATCGGGCATGTCGGTCCCCCTTGGACTTTGCGCGCTTAACAATTGTCACCAAATCAATTGATATATGTCAACCCGTCGGTTGACCTTCGCGACCGCAGCCTTGATCTGCGCCCGCTCATCGGATGACATATTTCTGTAAGCCATTTATTTCGTTAGCATTTTCTCAGTTTTGTGATCTAGATCAAGTCATGAGCGTCGCTGTGGCGTCAGGTCTGGCACTGATCCCCACGCAGGGGTGAAAGACCCTTTTTGCCGGAGACCCGCCATGCAGACCGTTGCAACAGCCTCACGCGCCGATCAGACGCGCGCCTTGAGCCTGAGCACGATCGCCTTCACCGCCTGTTTCGCGGTCTGGACGATCTTTTCCATCATCGGTGTAGCCATCAAGGCCGAGCTTGGCCTGAACGACACCCAGTTCGGCCTGCTGGTCGCCACCCCGATCCTGACCGGATCGGTCACCCGCCTGTTCCTGGGCGTCTGGACTGAGAAGTACGGCGGGCGGCTGGTGTTCTCGAGCCAGATGATCCTGACGGCGCTGGCCACATGGGCGCTGACGCTGGCCGACAGCTACATCATGTATCTGATCGCGGCCCTCGGCATCGGCCTCGCGGGCGGGTCGTTCATCATCGGCGTCGCCTATGTCAGCCGCTGGTATGACGCAGGCCACCAGGGGACCGCGCTGGGTATTTTCGGTGCGGGCAACGTCGGCGCCGCGGTCACCAAGTTCGTCGCTCCCTTCGTCATGGTCGCCTATGGCTGGCACGGTGTGGCCTATGTCTGGGCCGCGGGGCTCGCCATCATCGGCGTACTGTTCTTCCTGCTGGCAAAGGACGATCCCGAGCTGGTCGAGCGGCGCAAGACAGGGGCGAAGGCACCGTCGCTGGCGCAGCAATTCGCACCGCTGAAGAACCTGCAGGTCTGGCGCTTTTCGCTCTACTACTTCTTCGTCTTTGGTGCCTTCGTCGCGCTGGCGCTGTGGATGCCGCACTACCTGATCGACGTCTACGGAATCGACGTGCGCTTCGCGGGCATGGCGGCGGCGTCGTTCAGTCTGTCGGCTTCGCTCTTTCGCGCATACGGCGGCCATCTCAGCGACAAGTTCGGCGCGCGCCGGGTCATGTACTGGACCTTCGGCTTTTCGCTGCTGTTCCTGTTCATGCTGAGCTACCCGCCCACGGACTACGTCGTCCAGGGCAAGGACGGCGCCATCGCCTTCTCGACGCAAATGGGTCTTTGGCCCTTCATCGTCACGCTCTTCGCTCTGGGCTTCTTCATGAGCCTCGGCAAGGCGGCGGTCTTCAAGCACATCCCGGTCTACTACCCCAAACATGTGGGTGCCGTCGGCGGACTTGTCGGCATGATCGGGGGCCTTGGTGGTTTCGTTCTGCCGATCGCCTTCGGCGCACTCCTCGATCTCACGGGCATCTACACGTCATGCTTTGCGCTGCTCTTCGGACTGGTCGCCATCGCACTGACCTGGATGCATCTGTCGATCCGCGCGATGGAGCGCGCCGCGCATGGCGAAGTGCTCGACCAACTGCCGCAGCTGCCCGAGATGCAGGACATTCACCACCCCGAACGCACCGCCATGCCGCGCGTGCTGGAGGATTGGCGGCCGGAGGACCAGCAATTCTGGGCCGCAAAGGGCCGTGCCGTTGCACGCCGCAACCTGTGGATCTCGATCCCGGCGCTTCTGCTGGCCTTCTCGGTCTGGATGGTGTGGTCGGTGGTCGTGGCTCGTTTGCCCGCCATCGGGTTCGACTTCACCCCAGGCCAGTTGTTCTGGCTGGCGGCTTTGCCGGGCCTGTCGGGCGCGACGCTGCGGATCTTCTACAGCTTCATGGTCCCGATCTTCGGCGGGCGGCTGTGGACGACGCTGTCGACCGCCTCCCTGCTGCTGCCTGCCATGGGCATCGGATACGCTGTGCAGAACCCCGAGACGCCTTACCTGATCTTCCTCGTCCTTGCTCTTCTGTGCGGCTTTGGCGGCGGCAACTTCGCCTCGTCGATGGCCAATATCGGCTATTTCTTCCCGAAGGCCGAAAAGGGCAACGCATTGGCGCTGAACGCGGGGCTGGGGAACCTCGGCGTGTCGGTCATGCAGTTCCTTGTGCCCATCGTCATCACGGCGGGTGTCTTCGGGGCACTTGGCGGGCAACCGCAGACCATGTCCGACGGCGGTCAGCTGTGGATGCAGAACGCAGGCTTCGTCTGGGTGCCCTTCATCCTCGCAGCGACCATAGCGGCCTGGTTGGGCATGAACGACATCGCAGATGCACGCGCCAGCTTTGCCGACCAGGCGGTGATCTTCGGACGCAAGCAGAACTGGTTGATGTGCATCCTCTACACCGGCACCTTCGGCAGCTTCATCGGCTACTCGGCGGGTTTCCCTCTGCTGACGCGCCTCGCCTTTCCCGAGGTGAACGCACTCAACTACGTGTTCCTTGGGCCGCTCGTGGGGGCGCTGAGCCGCGCTGCCACCGGCTGGATCTCGGACAAGTTTGGGGGCGGTCGCGTGACCTTCTGGACTTTCGCCCTGATGATCGTCGCCACCTTCGGTGTGATCAGCTTCCTTGGATTGGGCTCCTTCGTCGGCTTCTTCGCCTGCTTCATGGCGCTCTTCTTCCTGACCGGTGTCGGCAATGCGTCGACCTTCCAGATGATCCCGGTGATCATGGGTCGCGAAATTCCGCGCCTGATGCCGCACTTGGGTGCTGAAGAGCGCAAGCGTCAGATCGCGATGGAGTCCGGCGCGATCGTGGCCTTCACCTCGGCCATCGCGGCTTACGGCGCCTTCTTCATCCCCAAGGCCTACGGGACATCAATCGCGATGACCGGGTCTGCCGTTGGGGCGCTGTGGGGTTTCCTGATCTTCTACGTGATCTGCGTCGTCATCACCTGGGTGGTCTACACGCGCCCCGGCGGCCTTCTCCACGACATCGAACATGGCCGCACGCCGCAGGGCACCGCAGCCCAGCCCGCTGAATGACCCAATTGATTTCCCGGGCGGCGGAGCACGCCGCCCGGACTCAGACACCCGAAAGGACAGCCCAATGAGCCATCTGCTCGACAAACTGAACTTCTTCCAGAGCAAGGAACTGGAGCAATTCTCCGACGGTTGGGGCCAGACCACCCGTGAGAACCGCGACTGGGAGGACACCTACCGGAACCGCTGGCGGCACGACAAGATCGTCCGCTCGACGCATGGGGTGAACTGCACCGGGTCGTGTTCGTGGAAGATCTACGTCAAGTCCGGCATCGTCACCTGGGAAACCCAGCAGACCGACTATCCGCGCACCCGCGCGGGCCTGCCCAACCACGAACCGCGCGGCTGCGCGCGGGGAGCGTCCTACAGCTGGTATCTCTATTCCGCGAACCGGGTGAAGAACCCGCTCATCCGGAGCGCCCTGATGCGGGCCTGGCGCAAGATGCGCGAGACGATGACGCCGGTGGCCGCCTGGGCCGCGATCCAGGGCGATCCTGCCCTGCGCAACGGGATCAACAAGACCCGCGGCAAGGGCGGCTTCGTGCGGGCAAGCTGGGACGAAGCTACCGAGATCATCGCCGCCGCCAACGCCTACACGGCCAAGACCTACGGGCCCGACCGCGTCTTCGGTTTCTCGCCGATCCCGGCCATGTCGATGGTCAGCTACGCCGCGGGCTCACGCTACCTGTCGCTTCTGGGCGGCACCTGCATGTCGTTCTACGACTGGTACTGCGACTTGCCGCCGGCTTCCCCCCAGACCTGGGGCGAACAGACCGACGTGCCGGAATCGGCCGACTGGTACAACGCGGGATTCCTGATGCTCTGGGGCTCGAACGTGCCGCAGACCCGCACGCCCGACGCCCATTTCTACACCGAAGTGCGCTATCGCGGCACCAAGTCGGCCGTGGTCAGCCCCGACTATTCGGAAGCCGCCAAGTTCGGCGACATCTGGCTGAACCCGCAGGCGGGCACCGACGCGGCGCTGGCGATGGCCATGGGCCATGTGATCCTGCGCGAATTCCACCTCGACCGGCAGGCCGAGTATTTCGAGGAGTATGCCCGCAAGTATACCGACATGCCGATGCTGGTGCGGCTCGATGAGAAGGACGGCCACCTGGTGCCGGGCCGGATGCTGCGCGCCGACGATTTCGACGGGAACCTGGGCGAGTCGAACAACCCCGACTGGAAGACGGTCGCCTACGACGAGGCATCGGGCAAGATCGTGGCGCCCAATGGATCCATAGGGTTCCGTTGGGGCGAAGAGGGCAAGTGGAACCTCGAGGAGCAGGCGAAAGGCGCGGAAACCAAACTGCGCCTCAGCCAGATCCTTGACGAGGATCACGACGAGGTGGTTGGGGTCGACTTCCCCTATTTCGGGGGTGCTGCCACCGGCGATTTCGTCAAATGCGATCACCCCGAGGTGCTGACCCGGAACATTCCCGCCCGGCGTATCGCGCTCGCCGATGGCAAGGAGGTGCTGGTCGCCACCGTATTCGACCTCTTCTGCGCCAATTACGGTCTCGACCGGGGCCTTGGCGGTGAGTGGGTGTCCAAGGACTTCAATGACGACAGCCCCTACACCCCGGCCTGGGCCGAAAAGATCACCGGCGTGGAGCGCGAGAAGATCATCGCGGTTGCGCGGGAATTCGCCGGCAACGCCGAAAAGACCCATGGCAAGTCCATGGTCATCCTCGGGGCCGGTCTGAACCACTGGTACCACATGGACATGAACTACCGCGGCATCATCAACATGCTGGTGATGTGCGGCTGCATTGGGCAGGAAGGCGGCGGCTGGTCGCATTACGTTGGTCAGGAGAAGCTGCGCCCGCAGACGGGCTGGCAGCCTTTGGCCTTCGCGCTCGACTGGAACCGCCCGCCGCGGCACATGAACTCCACCTCGTGCTGGTACGCGCATACCGACCAATGGCGCTATGAGACATTGCGCGCCGGCGAGATCCTGTCGCCGACCGCACCCGAGGGCGATTGGGACATCAGCCTGATCGACTATAACATCCGGGCCGAGCGCATGGGCTGGCTGCCGTCTGCCCCACAGCTCAAGACCAATCCTCTGGAAGTCTCGAAAGCCGCAAAGAAGGCCGGGAAGGAGATCAAGGACTACGTCGCCGAACAGCTGAAATCCGGCGATCTGGAAATGTCCTGCCAGGATCCGGACGCCCCGGAAAACTGGCCGCGCAACCTGTTTGTCTGGCGGTCAAACCTTCTGGGGTCGTCCGGCAAGGGGCACGAATACTTCCTCAAGCACCTTCTGGGCACCGATCACGGCGTCATGGGCAAGGATCTGGGCGAGGAAGGCGGCGTGATGCCGAAGGAGGCCCGCTGGCATGACGAGGCGCCGAAGGGCAAGCTTGACCTGCTGGTCTGCATCGACTTCCGGATGTCCACGACGGCGGTGTACTCCGACATCGTTCTACCGACGGCTTCCTGGTACGAAAAGGACGACCTCAACACCTCGGACATGCACCCCTTCATCCACCCGCTGCAGGCGGCGGTGGACCCGGCCTACGAGTCGAAGTCTGACTGGGAGATCTTCAAGTCGATCGCCCGGAAATTCTCCGAAGTGGCGCCCGAGGTGCTGGGCGTGGAAACCGACATCGTCCAGCTTCCTCTCCTGCACGATACCGCCGCCGAACTGGCGCAGGCGCAAGTGAAGGACTGGAAGAAGGGCGAATGCGACCTGATCCCGGGCAAGACCGCGCCGAACTACATCGCGGTCGAGCGGGATTATCCAAACCTCTACAAGAAGTTCACCTCGGTCGGGCCGCTGCTCGAGAAACTCGGCAACGGCGGCAAGGGGATCAACTGGGACACCAAGACCGAAGTCAAGCACCTGCGCGACCTGAACGGGGTCGTGCTGGATGAGGGCGTGTCCAAAGGCCAGCCGAAACTCGAAACCGCCATCGACGCGGCCGAGATGATCCTGATGCTCGCCCCGGAAACCAACGGCGAAGTGGCCGTGAAGGCCTGGGAAGAACTTGAGAAGCCCACGGGGCAGCACCATGCCCACCTCGCGGAGGGCGCCCATCACACCAAGATCCGCTTCCGCGACATCGCCGCGCAACCGCGCAAGATCATCTCGTCGCCCACATGGTCAGGCATCGAGAGCGAGGAGGTCTGCTACAACGCTGGCTACACCAACGTCCACGAACTCATCCCGTGGCGCACCCTGACGGGCCGCCAGCAACTCTATCAGGATCACGAATGGATGCGCGCCTTCGGTGAGGGTTTCGTCAGCTATCGCCCGCCGGTGGACCTCAAGACCATCACAGTGGCCGTCAACAACGACGCGGCCGAGGGCAGCCCGCACGTGGTGCTGAACTTCATCACGCCCCACCAGAAATGGGGCATCCACAGCACCTACACCGACAACCTGCTGATGCTGACGCTGAACAGGGGCGGCCCGGTGGTCTGGATGTCCGAGGTAGACGCGAAGAAGGCTGGGCTGGTCGATAACGACTGGGTCGAGGCCTACAACACGAACGGCGCTCTGACCGCGCGGGTGGTGGTGTCCCAGCGGATCAAGCAGGGGACGCTATTCATGTATCACGCGCAGGAAAAGATCGTGAACACGCCCGGTTCGGAAAAGACCGGCAATCGCGGCGGCATCCACAACTCGGTGACCCGCGCCACCCTGAAACCCACGCACATGATCGGCGGCTACGCGCAGCTGTCCTACGGCTTCAACTACTACGGCACCGTGGGCAGCAACCGCGACGAGTTCGTGATCGTGCGGAAAATGAAGAAGATCGACTGGCTCGACAAACCCGCAAGCCGGTCCGCAACCCAGAACGTGGAGGCAGCGGAATGAGAGTTCGTGCACAAATCGGAAAGGTCCTGAACCTCGACAAATGCATCGGGTGTCACACCTGCTCGGTCACCTGCAAGAATGTGTGGACGACGCGCGAAGGTGTCGAATACGCGTGGTTCAACAACGTCGAGACCAAGCCCGGCACCGGCTATCCGACGGACTGGGAAAACCAGAAACGCTGGAACGGCGGCTGGGTACGCTCGGCTTCGGGCAAATTGCATCCCAAGCAGGGCAGCAAATGGCGCATCCTGGCGAACATCTTCGCCAACCCGGCCATGCCCGAGATCGACGACTACTACGAGCCGTTCGATTTCGACTACGACCACCTGAAATCGGCGCCCGACATGACCGCGTTCCCGACCGCGCGCCCCCGCTCGAAGATCACCGGCGAGCGGATGGAGAAGATCGAGAAGGGTCCGAACTGGGAGGAGATCCTCGGCGGCGAATTCTCGAAGCGGTCTCAGGACTACAACTTCGATCAGGTGCAGAAGGACATTTATGGAGAGTATGAAAACACCTTCATGATGTATCTGCCGCGCCTGTGCGAGCACTGCCTTAACCCCACCTGTTCCGCCTCCTGTCCCTCGGGCGCGATCTACAAGCGCGAGGAGGACGGCATCGTTCTGATCGACCAGGAGAAGTGCCGCGGCTGGCGGATGTGCGTCTCGGGCTGCCCCTACAAGAAGGTCTATTACAACTGGGACACCGGCAAATCCGAGAAATGCACCTTCTGCTATCCGCGGATCGAAAGCGGCCAGCCGACGGTCTGCTCGGAAACCTGCGTCGGGCGCATTCGCTATCTGGGCGTGATCCTTTATGACGCAGACAAGATCGAAGCTGCGGCCAGCGCCGAGCGCGAGACCGATCTCTACGGCGCGCAGCTCGACGTCTTCCTCGACCCGAACGACCCCGAGGTGATCGCCGCGGCGCGCCGCGACGGCGTGCCCGAGGACTGGATCGAGGCGGCGAAGGTCAGCCCGGTCTGGAAGATGGCGATGGATTGGAAGGTCGCCTTCCCGCTGCACCCGGAATACCGGACGCTGCCGATGGTGTGGTACATCCCGCCGCTCAGCCCGATCCAGAACGCCGCTCAGGCGGGCCAGATCGCGATGAGCGACCAGATGCCCGACGTCCGATCCCTGCGCATCCCCGTCAAATACCTCGCCAACATGCTGACGGCGGGCGACGAGGAGCCCATCGTTCACGCCCTCGAACGCATGTCGGCGATGCGGCTCTACATGCGGGCCCTCAGCGTTGACGGCGTGCGGGACGAGGCGATCGCCGCACGGGTCGGCATGTCCGGTCGGGTGATCGAGGACATGTACAAGATCATGGCCATCGCCGATTACGAGGATCGTTTCGCGATCCCCACGGCGCACCGCGAACAGAACGAGCATGGCGCCGACATCCGCGGCGGCTGCGGCTTCACCGACGGCAACGGCTGTTCCACCGGCGAGGCGGGCAAGACGACGCTCTTTGGCGGCAAGAAAAAGAAATTCGCCCTTCCGCAGGAGACCTTCTGATGCTGGACCGTTCCCTGAAAGCCCTGTCGCTGATCCTGAGCTATCCCTCGCGGGAACTTCAGGAGGCGATGCCCGAGATCGGGACAATTCTTGGTTCCGATCCCCGCATCGCCACCGATACACGCGCTGCGCTGCGCTCGTTGACCGATGGCTTCGCAGACTCCGACCTCTACGATCTGCAGGAGAGCTACGTGATGCTCTTCGACCGGTCGCGGACGCTATCGCTCAATCTCTTCGAGCACGTTCATGGCGAAAGCCGGGACCGTGGCGGTGCAATGGTCAGTCTGATCGAGACCTACCGGGCAGGCGGGTTCGAGCCCGCCACAACGGAATTGCCGGATCACCTGCCGGTGCTGCTGGAATTCCTGTCGACGCGTCCCTTCGCAGAAGTGCAGGAAACCTTGGCGGACGCGGCGCATATCCTCGATGCTCTCGCGGCCCGGCTCGTCCGGCGCGACAGCGGATATGCCGCCGCGTTCGCCGCTCTTTTGCAGCTGTCAGGTGACAAGGCCGACGCCGAAGCGGTGGCCGACATGCTGGCCCAGCCCGATGATGATCCGACCGACCTCGCGGCGCTCGACGCTGTCTGGGAGGAAACGGAAGTCACCTTCGGCCCCGATCCGAACGCCGGTTGTCCGCAGGTCCGCGACATGCTCGCGGCGATGGACAAACCGACCCCGCAACAATTGAATAGGAGTGCATGACATGTTCGGCGACTTCGACATCAACTTCATCATCTTCGGGGTCATGCCCTATGTCGCGCTGACGATCTTCCTGGTGGGATCGATCGTGCGTTACGAGCGGGACCCCTTTACCTGGAAGAGTTCCTCGAGCCAGCTTCTGCGCCGAAAGCAGTTGATCTGGGGCTCGATCCTTTTCCACGTCGGCATCCTGACCGTGTTCTTCGGTCACCTCGTCGGCCTCTTCACGCCGATCTGGGTGCTGGATGCCATCGGCATTCCCTATGCGCTCAAGCAATGGATGGCGGTGCTGATCGGCGGCCCGGCTGGTATCGCCGCCCTGATCGGATCGACCATGTTGATCCATCGCCGCCTGGTCGATCCGCGCATCCGCGTGACATCGACTTTCCCTGACATCCTGATCATGGTCCTGATCTGGCTGCAGCTGGCCATCGGCCTGCTGACGATCACCCAGACACTGCAACACATGGACGGGTCGGAAATGGTCCGTTTCATGACCTGGTCGCAGAGCGTGGTCAGCTGGAACATCAACGCCTGGGTCACCGTCGTGGACGTGCACTGGCTCTACAAGCTGCACATCTTCCTCGGTCTCATCATCACGGCGCTGTTTCCGTTCACGCGGCTCGTCCACATCTGGTCCGGTTTCGCCGCGCCGTTCCGCTACCTGCTGACGCGGCCCGGCTACCAGATCGTGCGGTCGCGGCGGCATCGCCCGCTCGAGGAACGCCGCCGCGCCTATGACAAGGTGCAAGCCAAGCGCGGTCCTACCGCCACGACGCCAGCGGAGTGAGCCAGATGAACGTGGCCCTGTTTCCCGATGTCGTCGTGAACGGCGAAACCATCCCCTCGGCGGCAATCGCCGCCGAGGCCCAGAACCACAGCGCTCCCAAGGACAAGCCGGGGATCGCCTGGCGCAAGGCGGCGCAGGCGCTGGCGATCCGTACGCTGCTCTTGCAGGAGGCAAAACGGCGCGGGTTGACGCCCGACCCGCTCGAGCTGGCGCCGGGGCGGTTCGAGACGGACGACGAAGCCCTGATCCGCGCCTTGCTGGACGAGGCACTGGTGATCGAACCCGTCGGTGAAGAGGCTGTGCGCGGGGAATGGGAGAAGGACCCCGCCCGATATCGTTCGGCACCGCTCTGGGATGTCTCGCACATCCTGTGCGCCTGCGATCCGCGCGACGAAGCCGAGTGCGCCGCGGCCGAGGCACGGGCCGTTACCCTGCTGGCGCGACTCGACGGCGATGCCAAGGGATTTGCCGCTGCCGCGCGCGAAAGCGATTGCGGTTCGAAGGCTTCTGGCGGCCATCTGGGTCAGCTTGGCCCCGGTGACACCGTGCCGGAGTTCGAGGCAGCCCTGCGCTCCCTGACCGAAGGGGCCGTGACCCCGGCGCCCGTGTTGTCGCGCCACGGCTGGCATATCATCCGACTGAATGCCACGGCGCCGGGGCAGGTGCTGCCCTACGACACCGTTCGGCCGAAGATCGCGCAGGCGTTGGAAAAGGCAGCCTGGGCGCGCGCCTCGCGCGCCTTCGTGGAGAGCCTCGGTCAAGGGGCGCAGATCTCCGGCGCAAGCCTGACGCCGATCTGAACCACGCGAAAGGACGTGTGATGAAACCGTCAGAGACAGTGACGCGCGGAAGTGGCGACAAACCGACGAGTCCGAGCCTGCTCGCAAATCCTCTGGACTTCATCAGCGAAGACCACCTGCGCGAACGTCAGATTTGCGCAGTAATCGACGCGCTGGCAACGGCGGACGCTTTCAATCGCCAAGAAGCGACAGCGGTGCTGCGCTTTGTGAACGAGGAACTGAACGTCCACCTCCGCGACGAGGCTGAGGACCTGTTCCCGCTTCTTGCCCGGCGCTGCACAGAAGAGGATGCGATTGAGGGTGCGATCGACCGGATCAGGGCCGATCAGGATGAGGCGATGCGTCTTCTGCCCGAAGTGCGAGCGATGCTCACTCGTTGCCTCGATAGAGGGGCCGATCTGTCCGCCAAGGAGCGCGGGGTGTTGTCCAGGTTTGCGGGGCACGTGCGGCGCCACCTCGTTGCCGAAAACGCGATCCTCTTGCCGATTGCCCGCGCCCGGCTGACCCGGGCCGATCTGCGGATCCTGTCGAAACACATGCGCTCAAGACGCGGGCTGCCAGATTTCCCGGAGACGACCGATGTTGAATGACCTTCTGGCGCGCAATGTGGCGTGGTCGAAAAAACGTCACGACGAAGAGCCTGACTATTTCACCCGCCTTGCCGCCCTTCAGGCGCCCGAGTTCTTCTGGATCGGCTGTTCGGACAGCCGGGTGCCGGCCAACGTGGTCGCGGGGCTGGATCCAGGCGAAGTGTTCGTCCATCGCAACGTCGCCAACATCGTTCATTCCTCGGACATGAACCTCCTGTCGGCGCTGGAATTCGCGGTCGATGCCTTGCATGTACGCGAGATCATCGTTTGCGGCCACTATGGCTGCGGCGGGGTCAAGGCCGCGACCGAGGATCTGCCACACGGTCTGGCCGATCACTGGCTCGAGCCGATCCGGCGCCTCGCCCGTGCTTATGCGGTCGATCTGGGGCGCGAAGCCGACCTCGAGGCACAACGCGACCGGCTGGCCGAACTCAACGTGGTCGAAGGCGTGCGGCGCGTCTGCGAGACGCCGATCCTGCAGAAGGCATGGCGCCGCGGAGCCGATGTCCGCGTGCATGGCCTGATTTACGGGCTCAAGGACGGGCGCCTGCGAGATCTCGATTGCAGCATCGGGCCCGGGCATTTCCAGCCTACCCATTCCGCCGAGGAGGCAGCACAATGACCATCCATCAAGCCATCGCGTCACCGGGCTGCGGCTGTGACAGTCATGACATCCTTCACGCGCTGATCAGCATCGACGAGGCACTGACCCGGATTGCAGGAAATGTAGCACCGGTCAGCCGCACCGAGGCCCTGTCGCTCGACCACGCCTTTGGCCGCATTCTTGCCCAGCCGGTCCGGTCCCGGTCCATGGCACCGGCTTTCGATAATGCGGCAATGGATGGCTATGCGATCGCGACATCGGCCCTGACTGGCGCCGGACCTTGGGTGTTGCCAGTCGTTGCGCGCGTGCCTGCCGGGCAGGCGGTGACGACGCCGGTTGCAGGAGCCGTGGCGGCCCGGATCTTCACGGGCGCACCAATCCCGGATGGCGCGGACGCGGTCGTGATGCAGGAGGAGGTTCAGCGTGACGGGGACGTGGTTCATCTGTCGCGCCGACCTGGATCGGGACTGAATATCCGCCGTGCGGGCAGTGACATGGCCAGCGGCGCGACCGTCCTCGACAAGGGGCAGAGGCTCGGCCCGAGGGAGATCGCCGCCTGTGCCGCCGCCGGTGCAGGCATCCTGCGCGTTCGGCGCAGGCTACGCGTGGCACTACTGGTCACCGGCGACGAGGTTCGGCGCGCCGGAGGCGCGCGTGAGGCCGCCCAGATCTGGGACGTCAACACTCCGATGCTGACGGCAAGCCTTGCAGCTGCGGATGTCGACATCGTTGCCTCGGATCATGGTGCCGACAACCTTTCCGGCCTTGTCCGTCAATTGGGCGACATGGCGGCGCAAGCCGATCTTGTCATCACCACGGGCGGTATCTCGGTGGGCGAAGAAGATCATGTGAAGCCGGCCGTCATGGCATTGGGCGGCGAAACCCTGTTCAGCGGCGTTGCGATCAAACCGGGCAAGCCGGTGTCGGTCGGGCGCATCGGCAAGGCGCACTGGCTTGGATTGCCCGGCAACCCGGTATCGGCCTTCGTCACATGGCAGGTCTTTGGACTGGCGCTGATGCGTGCCCTGAGCGGCGAGGGACCCGCACCGACCCGGCGGCATGTCGTGATCGCAGGCCCAATCCGCCGCAAGCCCGGGCGCTGCGAACTCCGACCCGCCACGCTGGCCGGTTTCGATGGCCATGGTCGCGAGATTGTCTCCTTCGAGGATGCCACGCATTCGGCCCGTGTCGGGCTGCTCTCTCCAGCGGACGGGCTGATGTTTCTGCCCGCCGACGTCGAATCCCTGCCAGCCGGTGCGCTGGTTGAATTCCAACCTTTTTGCCAATCCTGAAGGAGCCCCGGACATGAAACTCGCCTACACGATGGCGCCAGGACGCGGCGATACGGATCTGGTGCTTGAACGGCTGGCAGCGAACCTCGCAGCCCGGGGCCTCAGATGCTGCGGCACTGTCCAGATCAACAGCGAGCGCGCCGATGCCGGCCCCTGCGACATGGATGTGCGGGTGCTGCCAGAAGGTCCCGTTCTGCGCATCAGCCAGGATCTTGGCCCGCAGGCGCGGGGGTGCCGCCTCGACCCTGCCGCGCTGGAAACGGCGGTGGGTCTGGTCAAGGTCAGCCTCTCATCCGGCGCGGACCTGCTGATCGTCAACAAGTTCGGAAAGCACGAGGCGGAGGGGCGGGGGTTCCGCGACGTGATCGCCGAGGCGGTTGCGATGGAGATCCCCGTTCTGGTCGGTCTAAATGCGCTCAACCGACCGGCCTTCGAGAGTTTCGCAGAAGGGCTGGCAATCCAGCTCGCGCCCACGACCGAAGCGCTGATGGCGTGGGTAAACGAGGTGACAGCGTTGGCGGACGAACTGGTCTGATTTCGACCGATCGTCGGAAGTTGCTGTTCGTCTTTCGGAGATGAAGGCCGGCGGTCACTGGAACAGGGCATCTTCTGCCCGGTTTCGGAAATGGGCCAAGCGCATGCCACGCTGGTAGGCACGAAGATATGCAACCAAGTCCACGCAGACGGCAGGCTTATTCAATGGGCCCGGATCACTGGAGGATCTGGCCGAGACCCAAGGAGTCAGAGATGTTTGGGCCGCTTGTGTGCGCGCGGATCAATTACACAGGGTGTATTGGCGGGCCGTTCTGGCGTCGAGGAAGCTGAAATCGCGCAGTCCGCACCTTTTCACGCCGCACTTGCCAATCTTACGCCGCAACCCGAGGGACCACTCGCTCGACTAACCGCAGAAATCGTGAGTTGCGAGCCCCCGCAACCAACGATATTTGCGATGCCTCCGCCGGTCCTGCCGCGGAGGTTTTTGCGTTTGGGGTTCCCGCGTGCCGGGGTCGTCTGCTGCGCCCTCCCGCAACCAACTTTACATTGGCAGTTCTCGAAACTCCGAGGTAAGGGCCAACAAAAGCCCCCACAACAGACGTGCCTTTCGATGCCTTCGTCGGTCCTGCCGCGGAGGTTTTTGCGTTTAGGCCCCCACAGCCCCCCAGGAGCGTCTGTCGCCCCATCCCGCAACCAACCCTTGCGAAAACAGAACGTCCAAAACCTCGGCCTCCAAAAGGACGGCGGCGTTTGCTTGTCCACACCAAAGAGCAAAATCGAACCCTCGTCACACCAAAAAACAATGCAAAGAAAATTGCAGTGTTCGAACACCGTACGCACGAGGCTCATCAAGCGCACAATGTGTCACCCAGCCAGAGCCGCCCTTTTCCATTGGCTATCTGGCACGTGCACCCCCTCTCGCCGCGACATCCTTTCGGCTTCGCTTGTCATTCAAATGCCAACCAGACGCACAGCGATCCCAAGATAGCTGTATCGGCCAAATCGCCGCGTCGGCCGGACATGTGCAGGAACATCCAACGTCAAAAGGGAAATCATCGGTCGCGATCTCGGCCTGAATGAACGCGCTGGCCACGAACATAGAAAAATGTGCAAAGCGAAGCCTCCCTCCCGAGGCAGGTGGCACACAGACAGCTGTGTTACCGAAGGAAATGACGCGCCTGTTGCCCACCCAAGATGCTCGTTCTTCGGAGCGTTGCGGGCAGCGGCCATCAATGCTGCAATGGCTGCAGACCGAGGCAATGCGCACGGCGGCAAATATGGTGTCAGGCAGCGTCTCGTCCAGGTTTTCCGACGCAAGATCGACTACCCGGTCGATCGCCGTCAATTCAAGCGGCAGGCGAGGATAGTGGCAGAGGATTTCTGGATCGAAATGATCTGATGGAGGCCAAAACCGGTGCTGATGCGGATGCGGATGACCGCGCGGCGCCGCGCGCAATCCGGCCACCTCGCCTTGCACCTCCTCGAGCGCGACGAAGATCTCTTGCGCCCGCGGAGACTGCATCACGCCCTCCGAAGTCTGCGAAAGGCGCCCCGTCCGATAGAGCAAGCAATCCCGCCGATCCTCAAGCGGGTCGACGCGCTTCGAAACCGCTGGCCGCGTCAGGCCCGGGATGTGACGGCGCAGGAATTGTGGCCACGAGAGCAGCCGCTCCTCAAGGTGATGGCTGGAACGATCAGCCTTCGATTGGTGGCACGGCCCGCAGATAGAGATGCCATGTGGTGTGGCCAAGGATAGGCAGGGTGAAGATCAGGCCCAGAAACGCCGGAACCAGCGACGCCAGCAAAACGACCGCGATGATCGCCGCCCATGTAAGCATGACTGCCGGGTTTTCCTTGACGACGCGAATGGATGTGAGCATCGCGGAAATGAAATCGATATCCCTGTCGAGCAGCATCGGCATGGCGACGACGGTCACCGTGAACATCACAGCAGACAGGAACGCACCTGCACAGGTGCCAATGGCAAGAAAGGTCCAACCCTCCGGTGTGAAGAAAACCGTGTTGAAGAAACCGTCCAGATCCGAAAAGGATGAATCCTGAAGCACGATCACCAGCACGGTCCGAAACTGGTAAAACCAAACCCATAGAACGAACAGGGTGACAAAAGCCATCCAGCCCATCTCGCGATTGCGTTGTTGAACCATCACGGTGAGGATTTCAGGCCAGCCGAAATGATCTCCCTTCTGCAACCGGCGTGACATCTCATAAAGCCCGGCGGCGGCGAATGGTGCGATCAATGGAAAGGCGACGGCGGCTGGAATGACCATCCAGACCTTGCCGAGCCAGACTAGGCTCCAAACAGACAGGATTCCAAAAACCGCGTAGAAAAGGCCGAAGAAGCCGCTCATTAAGGGGCGCGCCTGAAAGTCGGAAAACCCTGCTTTCAGCGATGCGGTGATATCTTCGCCGGTCAGCGTGTTGACCTCGGGCATGGTTGCCCGCTGCGGCGTCAGATCGCCCGGTGGTGTGGAGCCTTTGCCGTTGAATGTCATGACATGATCCTTTCAAACAGGGGCATCGCGCAGCTCCGTTGCCCAAAAAACCGACTGTGAAACCGCCATCGCTCCTGCAGGCATAGGTTCGCATCAGAAGAGGCGCGAGAGCAAGCGGGGAGCATGGCAGCGATGCCGGCTTTGCCGAGGTCGCTACCAGAAAATGCCGCGCGCGGCCGCTATGACCGGTCGGATGAAGCAGCGTTGCACCATCGTGACGGACTGCAGAGGTCGGCTTTGCGCCGTCCTTGTCGGGGAGCGGAGATTGGACGGACAATGTGCCGTGGCCGATCCAATCGCGGCAACGGATCCGCTGCAGAGGCAATTGGAAGATTCCAACAACCGTTCAGGCAATGCTTCCGATATTTGGCAGGACCCTGCGTCGGACCCCGACGCCAGGTCGAGAGCATCTGCGCAACCTGCTCATGTGAAAGGTGATCAAACCGGCTGCATCTCAAAGCGCACGCGTCCAACCGGAACGCCCAACCGTGTAACGATGGCGTCGTTGATCACGCGACCATCGGCCCCGAAATAGATGACGTCTTCAAATCCCAGTCTTGTGACGTCGCTTCCTGATCGAAAGTCAGCCGTGTATGACAGGCGAATCTCGTTTTCGGTCTCGATCACCTCCGGGAACCGTACGGTGTCTTCACGCTGCCCGGTCCACCTGCCAGGGCCTGCTCTATCAAAGACCCACGTCAGGCGGTTCTCTTCACCGTCGTCGTAGACAAAGTCCTCCACAACGGTCAGGCGATCGCCAACCAGTTGGCTATGGAGGCGCGCTGTGAACCGTCGTTCTGCGCCGGTGAGGTCAACCCGAAAGACACCCGCCCCAATCGCGTAACCAGAGAAGGCGCGATCAAGCGTTATCGGTTTGAGCGGTCCGGCGGGGGAAGCCGGCACACGGGCGCATGCCGTGAGCGCAACAGACCCAAGAAGGAGCGAGCGGCGTGTGATCGACATTGTTCACCTGTTGATAAGGGGCACACAGCTCTCAAACATATGGATTGTCAGCTTGAGATAACCCGACACGTCGCGGCGTCGACATGGGTTTTGAGGCAACTCGGCGGTCAACCGGATGTCGCCGGCGTTTCTTGGCGTCATGTTTCGCGGATTTGCATAATCACCCGTTCATCCAGCGCCAAATGCACGCCCAGTTGTCCTGTTTTCCCGACCACCGGGGTTTTGGACAGCTTGACTTCAATCGCCATGATCTGGGGGAATGCCGCACATGCGTGGACAATCCGGGTCATCAGGCGTTCTTGGGTTTCGTAATGCCCATCCCGGGCCAATCGGTCAATTTCCGCGATGAGCGGATCATAGTCGAAGACGCGGTCCATGTCGTCGGTGTCTATCAAGACCAAGCGCGGGTCGATCTTCAATCGCAAGTCAAGGATATGCGCCTCTGGCACAACGTCTCCGGGGCCGTAAGTCCCGATATCTGTTGTGAGCTTGAGCCCGGAAAGTTCGATATGGCTTTGCCCGTCCACGTATCACCTCTGAGAGATTTGTTTGCGTTGAAGATATCAGTCCAGGATGTCTGGGTCGTCGTGATGCACCAAGCGCACCAATTCGTCGGTCAGCCTCTTCTTGTATCGCCGCTGCCTGCGGCGCGCCTTGGCCGCGTTTGCCCGCCACCCCTCACGTTTGTCAGAAACGATTTCTTCAAGGTCATCGACGGTCTCGACCTTTGCCGCATCCTTTGGCGATGTTCGTTTTGGCATTTCGGGATATCTCGGTGATGTGCCTGCGGTCCAACGACCGAGGTCTTGAAGTATTGGCAATCTGGGGCGCCATATGCGCCGGCATTTGGCGAATTTGCTAACGGCCCTTGCGGTCTCCGCTTCTGGTTTGGGGACTCAGCCCGTTGGCCGATCTTTGCGAAGGCTGTGAGCGGTGTGTGCGGCGGGTGATCTTTCCTGTTTTCGGTGGTGCGTGCCGCGATGCAACAAGGACAGCGGCAAGCCGACTGTGCCTAACGCGGGACTGTTCATTGGTTCACCCATGTCACACGCGGTAATTTCCTATGGTCTCGATACGCCCCGAGCTGCGTTGCGGATCGAAATTATCCAGACGTTTTTGGGCTGTGCTAAGTCATGTCGGGAAAATGTATTTTTATCAGTAGGTTGGGTAATCTGCGTCAAGCGGTCGCATGACTGGTGAAGAAGGGTAACTCTGGCCGTGAAATGCAGCCCAACATCAATCCAGCCAATGCTGGCCACATCATGTGAAAATAAACCCGCAACCGCCATCTCGGTATGGATGCAGTTCTTGGGCTGCTGCTCCAAACCGTGCAGGTCCGCATGCAAATCTCGACGCAAGACGCTGCCAGGAAACAGGTCTTCTACTGCCCGTTGATGTGCGGCCGTGTCCATGGCTGCGCATGATCAGGGTGTCAAACCGGCTCCCCTTCGATTGTGGGCCTGTGGTCAATTGCTGTGACGTTGGACCCGGTCCCTGCCTGGAGCCAGGATCGCTCCCTCACATCGTGCGCGGCGCATGCCCGCCAAGTCTGGCATGCTCGTCCCTCATCCCGAACCTCACGCAGTATCCACCTTGCCATGAAAGGGGCTGAGCGACGAGAGCTTCTGTGATCGTCCGGGATGGAACACCTAGTCAGTATATCTGCGACCATCATCCCGCGTCAGACGCTCCCAGAGGTAAATGGTGAACGTTCCACCACCACCGCAGGTATGCTGCGCATTGATGAAAAACCCGGAAGCGCTGTAAATCGCATCCATATTGCAGGATCCCGAAACATCGTTGCCTTCCCTGTTGATCGACCAAGTATCTGGCGGACCGTCCCAATTCAGCCAAACAACGCGCCAGCTATTCGTGAGGCAGCCATCAACCCGATATAAATCCGCAATCCAGTCACCTGCATTCTGACTATTGTATTTCATGTGTGCAA
This sequence comes from Cognatishimia sp. F0-27, assembly GCF_020667845.1. Classification (GTDB taxonomy): domain Bacteria; phylum Pseudomonadota; class Alphaproteobacteria; order Rhodobacterales; family Rhodobacteraceae; genus JAFMPQ01. The sequence continues at coordinate 11,783 of NZ_JAFMPQ010000022.1, read as the reverse complement.
TTGTCCCAAAACAGTCATCACATACGCATTGCTGTGCATGTACCGGGAAACTGGAAACAGCATAGAAAAAGGCTGCAATTAAGGTGAAAGATCTTAGCATCACGTCTCTCCCATAGAGGTGCAAAGCACATCGCCCTCTTGCCTTTTGGCGACGCGCCACCACCAAGTCCCTAAAAGTATACAAAAATATGGTTGTTTGGGCGTTGATTTCAGTCAAATCAGGACGTTCAACGCCTTGTGTCACCGACGGCGCGCTTGCGTCGTCCCCCGGTTTCGGAGGCCGCATGAGGAGAGTTCAAGCGGCCCTCACTTTCTTAGTGGAGGGCATTGCGCCAATGCCCATGCCTGGCCTTTCCTTGGTGTCGGTCCAGTGGCATTTGGGTGGGTGTTCGTCCACATCCTCGATGCCATCGCAGTCACATCGCCCCGGCCATTCGATGCGGATGGTTCGATTGAACAAGTCACCCATTGCGCGCTTTCTTTGTCCAACCTCGCGACCGAGGCAGGGCTGAAAAAGGAGCAGAGATCTGTATCTATCGATCTTTGAAGATGCGGCGCCACGCAATATCGTTCTGGCATGGCGCGCTTAATCGGTGCATTTCCTGGGTATCGGTTCAACCCTGCGCCGATCACGCGACACTCTGCGGTGGTTTGTCTGACGCGCCTGCGATTGCCGCAGTATTCGCGATTATCCGCACATCCGGGGCCGGGGCCGGTGCGACGGTGAAGGATAGCGCGTCGCAGCGTGCGAGAGCGGGCGTCAGAGAACACACTTCCAGTCTTGCGTTGCTGATCACGCTGAAGGCGCGTTTGTCACGCGTTTGACCCAAGTGCCGTGGTGAGCCCCGCGTCGACGCCCAAAAGGGGCCATGTCGCACGATTCTGCTCAATTGCAGCGGTCTGCGCTCTTGCACCGGGTAAAAGGCAAAAGGCGGGCGAAACCCCGAGCGGTGCCGCCGTGTCGTTTCCGGTCAAATCCGATCGAGCACCCTAAAAGCGCGCATTCAGGGCATGTAGGCTCCGCCATTCACGTGCAGAACCTGACCCGTCATGTAGCGGGCCGCATCCGAAAGCAGAAACAGGATCGGTCCGGTGACGTCCTCCGCTTCGGCGATGCGTCCCAACGGGATTGTGGCGGCATAGGCGTCCCGGTCGATCGGTGCGCCGCCGCGCTCATCTGATCGACCCGTGCCGCCGCGCAGAAAGGCGGTTTCGACGGCGGAGGGGGCGACGCAATTGACCCGAATGCGGGGTGCACAATCCAGCGCCAGTTGGCGGGTCAGCGCGCTGATCCCGGCCTTGGCAACCGCGTAGGCGCCGAAGCCCGGGCGCGCGTTGTGACCGAGGCCGGACCCCACATGGACCATCGCGCCGCCATCCGCGAGATGCGGCACGGCAAAGCGGGACGCATGAAACGCGGCGGAAAGATTGCCGGTCAGGACTTCATCCCATAGCGACTGATCGTAGCTGCCAATCGGGCGCGGCGGGGCCATGAAGCCGCACAGGTTCACGAAGCCGTCGATCTGGCCCACGTCGTCAAAGGCGCGTTCAAGCGTTGCAGGCACAGAAGCATCAACTTCGATCGCCGGTCCGTCAGGAGGATGCCGATCCAGCGATGCGGCAAGGTCGAGCACGGTGACGGTGTGTCCGGCGTCAAGGGCGGCCCGGGCAAGCGCGCGTCCGATGCCGCCTGCGCCTCCAAGAATGCTCAGTCTCATAACACCTCCTCCAGCCAGACCACATCGGCACGCGCGGCGTCCAGCGCGGCGTCGACGCACTCAAACCCGGCCGCGTTTCCTTCGCTGCTCCGCCAGCCGGTCGGGTCTTCCGGGTCGCGCCGGAACGCGGCCCAGCCATAGCCGCCCTCCGCGCGTGCGGTGATATCCACGCAGCGTAGCCCACAGGGGCTTTCGAATGATTTCAGAACCTTGTGCCTATGTGCCATGCGTATCTCCCGGTTTGCCCGCGCGCCGGGCGGCAGATTTGGCGGCGGCAAGCACATGGCTTGACATCACGCTTTCGGCCCAGTCGGCAGCACCGGCCTGAAAGGCATCCACCAATTCGCGATGGTGCCGTGTGGAGCGGATCAGATCACCTTCCGAATAACTGTGATAGGTGCGTGCCACGATGCCGACATCAACCGCCATTTGCAAAATTGCGACAAGACGCGGCGACGCGGCGGCCTCGGCGATGATGCGGTGGAACTCCGCATTGATGATGGAGATTTCTTCGTAGTCTTCCGCCGATTGCGGCGGTGTCAGCGCCTCCATGCGCGTTGTAAGAGCGTCCAGCCGGGCGATCTGGCTGTCATTGATCAGCGTCGCGGCGCGACCGGCAGCGTAGCATTCGAGCCGGCGACGGATCTCGAAGATCTGGTCGAGCTCGTCCTCGGGAAAATCCGCCACACGGGTGGAATAGCCTTCGCCACGCTCCACGAAGCCTTCATGGATCAAACGATTGATAGCCTCGCGCACCGGCGTCCGGGAGAGCCCCAGTTCGGTGGCCAGCGTGCGTTCCTTGAGCCGTCCGCCACTCGGCAGATCTCCGGATATGATCCGGGAGCGGATGATCTGGTACGCCTGTTCGGCCGCAGGGATACGGCTGTCTCCGTCCATCAGGCGGCTTGCGGGCTGGGAAACCCGCCGGCCTTCATCACCTGTCCCGGCACGGGATGACCGAGTGCGTCTTCCAGCCATTCCGCGGCGCGGATTGCAGCATCGAGGTCGACCCCTGTTTCGACGCCTGAGCGGTCCAGCATGTAGACGAGGTCTTCGGTGGCGATATTGCCGGTTGCCCTTGGGGCGAAAGGGCATCCCCCGGTGCCGCCAAGCGAGGCATCCAGTCGGCGTACGCCCGCGTCAAGCCCGGCCCAGGCGTTGGCGATCCCGGTGTTGCGGGTGTTGTGCAGGTGCAGACGGAGCGGCACATCGGGAAACGCCGCGCGAACGGCGGCGACGCGTTCGGTCACGTCGCGGGGCGTGGCCACGCCGATGGTATCCGCAAGCGCAAGCTCGTGCGGGTCATGGGCCATGACCGCCTCCACCACCGCCATCAGCCGGGCCACCGAGACGTCGCCCTCGAATGGGCAGCCAAAGGCCGCCCCGATGGTCAGCCCGAGGCCGATGCCGTCTGGGGCGTCCGCACTGACCGCGCCGAATGCGGCAACGCTGTCAAAGGTGCCGGTTCCCTGATTTTTCTGGTTGAAGGTCTCTGAAGCGACCACGACAAAATTTGCCTCGTCCAGACCGGCGTCCACGGCGCGGTCAAAACCGCGCTTGTTGAGGGTCAGCCCAATGGATCGGATACCCGGGGGCAAGCCGGCGGCAACGTCTGCGGCATCGGCCATCTGGGGCACGCGCTTGGGGTTGACGAAGCTTGTGACCTCTGCGCGCCGCAATCCGGCATCGCGGGCACGGGTGATCAAGGACAGTTTTTGTGCAGTCGACAGGATCGTTTTTTCGTTTTGTATCCCGTCTCTGGGGGAAACTTCTATAATCTCGCAAAAATTCGTTGCCATTCTGTCGCACCCTCTTATTTCTGTATACCAAATAAGGATGCAGCAAGCGTCGTCAACCATGGGGAGCAACAGATGACCGAGTCTCAGGAGCGGCAGGGACCGCTGACGGATCTGCGTGTGATCGAGATGGGGCAGCTTTTGGCAGGCCCGTTTTGTGGACAGCTGCTGGCAGATTTCGGCGCCGAGGTGATCAAGATCGAAGCGCCCGAAGTGGGTGATCCGATGCGCCAGTGGGGTCGTGAAAAACCGCATGGGAAGTCGCTCTGGTGGCCCGTGGTTGCGCGCAACAAGAAATCCATCACTCTGAACCTGCGCACCGAAGACGGGCAGGAGATCGTGCGCAATCTCGTCCGCAACGCCGATATCCTGATCGAGAATTTCCGTCCCGGGACCATGGAGCGCTGGAATCTTGGCTTCGACGACCTGCACAAGATCAACCCGCGGCTCATCATGGTGCGCGTCACCGGGTTCGGCCAGACCGGCCCTTATTCGTCGCGCGCGGGATATGGCGCGATCGGCGAGGCGATGGGCGGCTTGCGCTATGTCGTCGGGGACCCAAGCACGCAGCCGAGTCGCATGGGGATTTCCATCGGGGACGAGCTTGCCGCCGTGCATGCCTGTATGGGGGCCTTGATGGCGGTGCACGCCCGCGAGCGCACCGGGAAAGGCCAGATCGTTGACAGCGCCATTTACGAGGCTGTGCTCAACATGATGGAGAGCCTCGTCACGGAATACGATGTGGCCGGTTATGTGCGCGAACGCACCGGGGCGATCTTGCCCAATGTTTCGCCGTCCAACGTGTTCGACACCGCCGATGGCAAGCTGCTCCTGATCGCCGCAAACCAGGACACCGTGTTCAAGCGGCTGGCACAAGCCATGGGCCGCCCGGAGCTGGCCGAGGACGCGCGCTACGCCACTCACGGTGCGCGAGGGGCGCACCAGGTCGAACTCGACTCGATGATCAATGACTGGACCAAGACGATCCCGCTCGATGATCTCGAAGAACTGATGAACGCGCATGGCGTGCCCTGTGGCCTGATCTACAAGGCCGAGGACATGATGAAGGACGAACACTTCAAGGCGCGCGAGGCGCTTGTAAAGGTGGATCACCCCGATTTCGGACCGATCACCATGCAAAACGTGGCACCGCGGCTCAGCGATACGCCTGGCAAGGTGCGCCACGTTGGACCCGAGCTCGGCGAGCACAACGATTACGTGTTCTCTGAATTGCTGGGCATAGACCAAGACAAGCAGAACGCCTTGCGCGACGCGGGCATCATCTGATCCGATGACGGAACCGCGCGCGCCAGATTTACCGGAATCTGCCAGCTTTCTGACGGTCGACGAGGCCGCGGAACGGCTCGGCACCTCGCGGTTGCGGGTGCGCGAGGCGGCTGCGCGGGGGCTCTTGCCGGTGCGGCGCGACAATGAGGGTCGGTTGCGGGTCGATCTGCCGGAGGGCCGGCGCGTGATTCCGCCGGGGCGGCACGGTCTCAAGCCAGACGCGATCATGGGCTTCCTCTTTGACGATATCGAAGAGCTCGAAGCCGCGGTCTCGGCCCGTGACGAGACGATCCAGCGGTTAACGGCCCTGTTGGAGCGGCAGGATGCGGCTCTGGAGGTCGCCAGAAAGACGCTTGAGACAGATCAAGACCACAAGGCCCGGCTGAGCGCTCTGCTCGACCGGGCCTTGTTGCATCTGGAGGCCGGGGCCGCGCGCGAAAACCGGCTTGCGGCGCTGTCGGATCGGTCCCTGTCCGCGCTGGAGGACGCTTTGCTGCGCTCGGAGGACGGGGCCGAAAAGGCACGGGCGCTGGCTGGATTGCTCGAGCGGGCGATGACCATCGCCGAAGACGGGGCCGGCACGAAGGACGTGGCGGATCGCGCGCTGGGATTGCTAGACGGCGCCGTGTCCAGGGCAGAGGCCGAAGCCCGTGCGCGGAGCGCGGCGGACGCGGCCCGGGCGGCAGCGGAAGAAACGCTCGCGGCGCGCGAAGCCGCTCTGGCAGAGCGGGAGGAATCGCTGGAACGGACGCTTGCGCTGTCGGAGCGCGCAGCGGCGCTGGCGGATCTGAACCAGACGCCCGTTCAAAAGGGTTTTTGGCAACGGTTGTTCGGGTTGTGAGACCCGTGTGGATGCAGGATTGCGAGGGGAGACATCATGTCGGTCACCGATGAACTGATACGCAAATACGAAGAGCGGCTGGCCGCGTTCGAGGACCGGCTGCGTCGGATCGAAACGGGCGGGCCGGTCGCGATGCCAAGCGGGCGCGCGCCTCAGGGGTTGCGCCTTGGCGTTGATGTCGGAGGCACGTTTACAGACCTTCTGTTGCTTGATGAACGCAACGGTCGGACATTTACGGCGAAAGTGCCCTCGACACCGGAGGACAGCTCCAAGGGCGTGCTGAACGGGATCGAGAAGATCTGCCGTATCGCGGGCATCGACCCGACCGACATCACCGAAGTCATGCACGGCACCACCGTGGCAACGAACACCGTGCTCACCTCGTCGGGCGCGCTTGTGGGGCTTGTGACCACGAAGGGCTATCGCGACGTGTTGCAGATCGCGCGCTCCTACGTGCCGGGCGGGCTCGGCGGCTGGGTCATCTGGAACAAGACCGATCCGCTCGCACCGCTGGAATACACCATCGAGGCCGAAGAGCGCATGGATGCGCAAGGCAATGTGCTTGTGCCGCTGAACGAGAAGGCGCTGCGCAAGGACCTCGAGACGCTTTTGAAATCTGGCATCGAGGCGCTGACCGTGGCGCTCTTCAACGGCTATGCAAACGATGCGCATGAACGGCGCATTGCCCAGATCGCACAGGAGATCGCGCCGGATATCCCGGTGTCGACATCCGCCAGCGTGATGCCGGAGATGTATGAATACGAACGCACCGAAACCACGGTGGTGAATTCCTATGTCCGACCCGTGGTGTCGAAATACGTGCGTAACCTTCAGGATGAGCTGCGCCGCCGGATGGGCGAGGGCACGATGCTTCAGATCCTGCGGTCCGATGGCGGGCTGTCATCGGCTCAGGCGGCGATGGACCAGCCGGTCAACCTGCTGATGTCCGGCCCCGCGGGCGGTGTCGCGGGCGCGCTCTGGATTTCCAAACAGGCCAATTTCAAGAACCTTCTGACTTTCGACATGGGCGGCACGTCGACGGATGTGGCACTGATCGAAGGTGGCGTGGCCCGCACGCGGCGCGAGACCCGGGTCGGCGATGTGACGGTGCGGGCGCCTTCCATCGATGTGCGCACTGTGGGCGCGGGCGGTGGCTCCATTGCCTATACGCCCGAACTCACGAAGGCTTTGCGCGTCGGGCCGCAATCCGCGGGCGCGACGCCCGGTCCTGCGGCGTACAAGAAGGGCGGCGAAGAGCCGACCGTGACCGATGCCAACGTGGTGCTGGGGTATTTGCCGTCGGATGCCAAACTTGGCGGCGACATGGATATTTCGCGCGATCTGGCCGCGAAAGCGGTGGCGAAGGTTGCAGAGACGCTCGATTTGAGCATCGAGGATGCCGCAGAGGGCATCATTCGCATAGTCAATGAAAACATGGTTGGGGCGTTGCGGCTGGTCTCGGTCGAACAAGGCTATGATCCCCGCGACTTCGCCCTGATCGGGTTTGGCGGGGCGGGGCCGCTGCACGCCAATGCGCTGGCGCGGCTGGTCAATGCCTGGCCCGCCATCGTGCCGCCGGGGCCGGGGGTGCTCTGCGCCTATGGCGATGCGACCACACGGCTGCGCAACGAAGCCTCGCAAACCTATGTCACGCCGGTATCTGAAACCTCCGACAGCGAAATGCGCGGCATGCTGTCGGATCTCGCGGCACAGGCCGCCGAGACGCTGTCCGCCGAGGGTGTGCCGGCTCATGAGCAGGAAACGCTCTACCAGATCGATATCCGCTACAAGGGGCAGGGGATGAAGCTGACGGTGGATCTCGCGCCGGAGGCGTTTTCGCTGGCGGAGGTCACGCGGCAATTTGATGCCGAACATGAGCAGCTTTTTACCTTCGCGCTGGATGCCGAGCACGAGATCGTGGGGCTGCGCGCTGTCGTGCAGGGCGCAGAGAAGGCTTTCATCAACCCCGAGACCACCCGTGGCGAGGCTGACTCCAGCCACGCACAAGTGCAGCGCACGCGGATATTCGAGGGCGGTGGTTGGCAGGAGGGCTGGATCTATGACCGCGCCAAGCTCAGCCCGGGGAACCGAGTGCCGGGCCCCGCGGTGGTGACGGAGATGGACAGCACGTCTGTGATCCTGCCGGGCCATGTGGGTGTCATCGATGCCGTGGGCAACATCCTGATCTGGCCCGACGATCATCCGGAGGCACGGCCATGACCGGTTTGCGCCTGACCGGGGCTGGATCGCGCGGCGACCGCCCCACCCACCCACCCGCGTCCGCCGCGCGATCCCTGCACTTCCTGACCGGAGGCCTGTTCTGATGCCCGCCCGTATCATCGAGACCAATTCCACCCCGTTCAACCGCGTCACCGTTGACCCGATCACGCTCGACATCGTCGAAAACGCCTTGCGCAACGCCCGCAACGAGATGGACGCGGTTCTGTTCCGCACGGCCATGTCGCCGGGTATCCGCGAACAGCACGACGCCTTCCCGCTGATCGCCAACGAGGAGGGCAAGATGGTTGTGGGCCAGTTTGGCTCCTTCCTCTATGGCTTCATGCAAGGCTATGACGGCACGATCGAGGATGGCGATGTCTTCATCACCAACGATCCCTACAGCTGCAATGGCGCGGTGAGCCACCTCAACGACTGGCTTCTGATGATGCCGATCTTCCATGACGGCAAGCTGGTGTCCTGGGCGGCGATGTTTGGCCACATGACGGATGTTGGCGGCAAAGTGCCTGGCTCACTGCCGACGGACGCCAAGATGATCTACGAAGAGGGCATCATCGTCCCGCCGACGAAGATCTACCGGGGCGGTGCGCTTCAGGACGAGTTGCTCAACATCCTGTTGCACAACACCCGCATGCCGGAATGGAACAAGTCGGACTTCTTCGCGATCATCGCGGCGCTGCGTCTCGCGGAACGCCGCGTCCGGGAAAACATCGAGCGCTTCGGCACCGATACCTACATCTCGGCCATGCAGGACATGCTGGACCGAAACAAGGCCGCCATGGGCGCGATCATCCAGATGATCATTCCCGAGGCCGTGGACGGCAAAAAGGCGTATTTCGAAGACTGGATCGACGATGACGGGATGGGCAACGGCCCCTACAAGATCGCCTGCCACCTGCACCGCGAGGGTGAGATCGCCTATTTCGATTTCACTGGCAGCGATCCGCAGAGCTTCTCGTCGATCAATTTCCTGCTCAACGAAGAAATGTTCAAGATGTTCTTCGGCGCGTTCACGATCAACCTCTTCGATCCGCAGATCCTCTTCAACGACGGGTTCTACGACCTGGTCGATGTCCACATCCCCGAAGGCTGCATCCTGAAGCCCAAGAAACCGGCCGCCCTGTCCTGCCGGACACATATGCTGGGGCGGATCTTCGATTTGATGGGCGGTCTGTTGGGGCAGGGCGCGCCCGATGCGTTGAATGCTGCCGGGTTCTCCGACAGCCCGCACTTCATGTATTCCGGCTTCGACGGCGATGGTGAGTGGTATCAGCTCTTCCAGATCGGCTTCGGCGGCATCCCCGGGCGGCCCGCCGGTGACGGCGCCGATGGCCATTCGCTCTGGCCTGCCTTCACCAACGTGCCCAATGAATTCCTCGAGGCCTATTTCCCGCTGCGCATCCGCACCTACGCCACCATCCCCGACAGCGGCGGCGCGGGCCTGCATCGCGGTGGCAACGGCATCACCATCGCCTACGAGATGCTGGAGGCCGGCGAGGTCTCGATCCATGATGACCGCTGGCTGACCTACCCCTGGGGGGTCAACGGCGGCGAACCGGGTATGCGCTCGACCAAGCGGCTGGTGCGTGCGGATGGCACGGAGGAAAACATCCCGTCGAAATGCGACCGTCTTGCGGTGCAACCCGGCGACATCCTGCATTTCAATACCTGGGGCGGCGGCGGCTGGGGCGATCCCTTTGCACGCGATCCGGCGCTTGTCCTGCGCGACGTAAAGCGTGGCCTCGTGACCGAAGACGGCGCACGGCGCTATGGCGTGGTCATCGCCCAAGGCGCCATCGACATCAAGGCAACCGAGACGCTGCGCCGTGACCTGACATCTGCGCGTGGCGACACGAAGCTCTTCGACCGCGGCTTCGAAAGCATCGAAGAACTCAAGAAGCGGGCCTTGCGCCAAACAGGCTTCGAACCCCCGAAGGCGCCGATCTTCCGACAACGCTACGCGAGGGCCGCCGAATGACACCCCGCTTGCTTCCACACAGCGCCTGTCTTCTTTGGGCCGCAAATATCCCGGGGAGCGCGAGGGGCTGGCCCCTCGCCACCCAGGACGACAGGAGCGCGAACCCATGACAGACGCGCTCGATACCAATTATGCCCGCGCGGGCTACCATGCGGCGCAAACGCGGGGCACGCGCCCGGCGGTGCTCTTCATCGACTTTGCCAATGCCTATTTCGATCCGGCTGCGCCGCTCTATGGCGGTGAGGGCTGCCAGACGGCGCTCGACAATGCCGCCCGTCTCGCGCCCGCGGCGCGTAGGCTTGGCATTCCGACGATCTTCACGGAGGTGAAATACCAACCCGGCGGGGCTGATGGCGGGGCATTCTACGCAAAAGTCCCCGCGCTGAGTTGCTTCGATGCCGGCGCACCCACCCAAAAGCTGCAACCGCCACTGGAATACACGCCGCAAGACATCGTGGTGACCAAGCAATACCCGTCGGCGTTTTTCGGCACCACCCTCGCCGCGACCCTGCACTGGCTGAAGATCGACACGCTGCTGCTGACCGGGGTCACGACGTCCGGCTGCGTGCGGGCAAGCTGCATCGACAGCATCAGCCACGGGCTTGTGACGCTGGTGGTCGAGGATGCGGTTGGCGATCGCGCCGAAGAGCCACACCGCGCCAACCTCTTCGACATGAGCGCCAAATATGCCGACCTGATCTCGACAGACGACGCGATTGCCTATCTCGAATCCTTACAAAAACCCAGCATGGAGGCTCAGTCATGACCCGTATTCTCGCCACATCCGCGACGCTCGCCCTTCTGGCAAGCCCCGCACTTGCCGATATGGACGCGGCCCGCGCCCTGATCGAACAATACTCGGCGACCCCCACTTTCGAGGCTCCCGGCGCGCCGTTTGATGCGCGCGCCTGCATGGCGGACAAGAAGATGTTCGTGATCCCGCTGACCAACGCCAATCCGTTCAACGCGGCAATCAGTCAGGGATTTGTCGATGCGGCCGAAATGGTCGGCTTCGAGCTGCGGGACTGGGAAACCCAGATGGATCCCTCCGGCTGGATTCAGGGCATCAGCACCGCCGTTGCAGAAGGCTTCGATCTGATCGACCTGCAGGGTGGCCTGCCGCCGGAATTCCTCGTGCCGCAAATCACCGAGGCGCGCGCAGCCGGGGTGAAGGTCACCGCGACGCATAACTGGGACGCGACCACGCAGGAGACGCCGGAATTCATGGATGGCGCGGCCAATACCGATTACGTCACCATTGGCGAGATCATCGCCGCCTGGACCATGGTGCAGACCGACGGCAAGGTGAACGCGCTGGTGCTGGGCCCCGACGAAATCACCCCCACCGCTCCGCTGCGCGACGCCATCATCGGTTATCTCGAAACCAACTGCCCCGACTGCACGACCAACTATATCAACGTGCCGGTCAACGACTGGGCGACGCAGGGGCAGCCCGCGGTGCAGAACGCGCTGCTGGCGGATCCGAGCATCAACTACGTGTTGCCGGTCTACGACTCGATGTCCCAGTTCATCGTGCCCGCCATCCAGATTGCCGGATCGAGCGCCAAGATCGTCAGCTATAACGGCACGCCCTTTGTGCTCGACATGATGCGCGATGGCGATATCGTGGAGATGAACGTGGGCGAAAGCCTCGGTTGGGTCGGCATGGCGGGAACGGACGCCAATATGCGCCTGCTTTGTGACGCCGGTTCGGTGACAAAACTGAACACGCCGGCCTTCATCTTCACCGATGACAATGTCGAAACCGCGGGCATCCCCGCCACCTTCAACGACGGTTACGGTGATGTGCACACCGAAGGCTTCCGCAAGCTCTGGATGCTCGACTGACGCAAGCCCGCCGCGCGGCCCCCGTTTCTTCTGTCCGGAAATACCTCTCGGGGGGTGCGGGGGGCAGACAGCCCCCC
>NZ_JAFMPQ010000021.1 GCF_020667845.1 Cognatishimia sp. F0-27 | reverse complement strand
GCTGGACTGATCCTGTGGCCGTTGTGCTTGCGCATGGCGGGCCTGTCAGCCCGGTGTGAGCCATGCCTGACGGGCGCGTTGGACGGGTGGCGTGGTCGTATTTCATGGACCTCGCCGGGCACAAGGGTGTGCCGCTGGACTGATCCTGTGGCCGTTGTGCTTGCGCATGGCGGGCCTGTCAGCCCGGTGTGAGCCGTGCCTGACGGGCGCTCTGGTCGGGTGGCATGGTAGTATTTCATGGACCTCGCCGGGCGCAAGGGTGTGCCGCTGGACTGATTCTGTGGCCGTTGTGCTTGCGCATGGCGGGCCTGTCAGCCCGGTGTGAGCCGTGCCTGACGGGCGCGTTGGACGGGTGGCGTGGCAGTATTTCATGGACCTCGCCGGGCACAAGGGTGTGCCGCTGGACTGATCCTGTGGCCGTTGTGCTTGCGCATGGCGGGGCCCGGCCAGCCCGGTGTGAGCCGTGTTTGACGGGCGCGGAGCGGCGCGCGCATCAAGGGGATGCGGTCTGTCGACATGATTGGGGCGCCCTTTCCGCCGGGCGCAAGGCACGTATTCAGGTCGAGATCACGCGGTAACGCGCGCGAGGAGGCCGGTGCCGATTGCGTAGCTGCGCTCCGTGCGCCGGGAGTATTCCGGCCGTTCGCTGCGCCCTGGCCGGGATGTCCCGCGCGGCGCCACAAGACAGGCATGCTTGAAAACCGGCAACAGGGATGCCGGCACAGGCACATCCCCCGGAGGGTAGCGCCGGATGGCTGGGTGACGGACCGTAGGGTGGCTGGCCGTGTGGCAAGCGGCGGCGCTTTGATGTGCCGCTTTTTGACAGGTGGATCGGTGGCAGACGGCCGGCCATCGGTCTGCTTCATTGCGGACGGCCTGGCATCAGGCCGATTGATGACAACCGGCTTGGCAATGGCTCAGCGAGAGGCCGCGCCGCTTGCAACCCTCGACCGCGCTGATCGGATCACACAAGCGCGGGGCACTTGGATCTGCGCGGACTGGCCAAAGCGGCGTCAGCGCAGATACTGCATCGGATCGACGCTATCAAAGCCGTCCCGAACTTCGAATTGCACAAAGGACGGATCGCCAGCACTCACGCGGGCAATGGTCTGACCACGGCTCACCGCGTCCCCCTTTGTGACAGAAACTTCGTCCACGAACATGTAGACCGTGATCAGGTCATCCGGGTGACGGATCAGAAGGAACTGCACCCCTTCGTCATTCTTGCCCACATGCGCCACGGACCCGGAGGCGGCGGCCTTGACCGGTTGCCCAGCGGTGGCGCCGATCGCGATACCGTCGCTGCGGCCGCGGGCGAATTCGCGGATGATCGAACCCTGCACCGGCATCACCATCTCGGCCCCCGAGGGCCGGGCCTCCGACTGGCCAATATCGGCCACCGGTTCCGGTGGCGTTTCCGGCGCGGCCGCGGCCTGCGCGGGTTCGGGGGTCTCGACCACCGGCGGCAACGGTTTGGCGGCGGAGGGCGGCACCGGGGTTGGCGTGCCTTCGCCCGGTTCGATCACCTGCGCCTCGCGCTGGCGCGTGCCGCGCTCCTCGCGGGTGGTCGGGATCAGCAGGAACTGACCTTCGCGCAGGGCATAATTGCTGTCGAGCGCGTTCCAGTCCGCCAGTGCGCGGGGAGAAACCCCGAAGCGGCGCGCGATGGTGAAAGCGGTTTCGCCGCGTTCGACCTTGTGACGCACCGGCTCCACACCGGTCTGGACCGGCGCGGCGGCCGCGGCCGGCGTGGGATCGGCCCGGTTGATCGCCGCCTCGGCGAGCGTGCTGACATCCACATCGGCGGCGGGGCGGATCGGCCCTGCGGTCGCCGCGCCTGTGGCCGGTCCGGGTTCGGCGACCCGGCGGGGCAGGGCGATGACCTCGCCGCGCCGCAACGCGTCGTCGACGCGAATGCCGTTGAACCGGGCCAGCTCGGCGGCCGGGAGCCCGACACGCTCGGCCACGTCGGCCAGACGGTCGCCGCGCCGTGCGATCGCGACCTGGTAATTCGGATAGGAGATCACACCCCGATCGTCCGGCCGGGGACGGGGGGCTATTGCCGCGGTAGCGGCGGCGGACGTGTCCACGCTGCCGCCCATCCGGCCGCGCAGGTCGAAATCCGCAGGCCCCTCGCAAGCGGCCAAGGCTGCGATGAAGGTAATCCCGAAAGCCATCCGGGCCGTGGGTCGTCTGACTGCGTCACGCGCCATGCTCATGTCCTCGCTATGCGCCCCTTGTTCCGGGGCGTCATGCCTCGTGGCGGAGATCCGCCGAAATGCGACCCACGTGCGGGCCGCGTCCTGTCCGTTGCAGGGCGTCCGGCGGGCTTAGTCCCGCCCGAGCCCCTCGAGAAGCGGCACAAACCGCACGGGCCGCAACTCGTCATACTCAAAACCAGTCTCGTGCCGGGTCACCCGGATCAGGCTCTGAACCGTATCCGACTGGCCCACCGGCACCACCATGATACCGCCAATCTTCAATTGCGCCAAGAGCGGGCCCGGCGGATCTTCGGCCGCGGCGGTCACAATGATGCGGTCAAAGGGCGCCTGTTCGGTCCAGCCATGCGACCCATCGGCGGTAAAGGCGGTGATGTTCACCAGTCCGAGCGCCTCGAAGACCGCCTTGGCCTCGCGCACAAGCCGTGCGTGGCGGTCCACGGTATAGACGCGCCGCGCCAGCTGGCTCAGGATCGCCGCCTGGTAACCTGAGCCGGTGCCCACTTCGAGCACCTTGTCGCGCGGCGAGATCCGCAACGCCTGCGTCATCAGCGCGACAACGGAGGGCTGCGAGATGGTCTGGCCACAGGCGATGGGCAAGGGCATGTCTTCGTAGGCGCGATCGGCAAACAGACCTTGGATAAACGCGCCCCGGTCGATCTTTTCCATCGCGTTCAGCACGCTCTTGTCCGTCACGCCCTTGGAGCGCAGAGCAAAGAGGAACTGCATCTTGGCAGTTGCGTCAAAGCTCATGGCTGGGGCCTCATGCAAACGCGCGCCCCAGAGCGTCAAGCGCGTCATGGGCTGTCAGGTCGGCGCGCATGGGGGTGACCGAGATATAGCCTTCGAGGTTGAGAGCGGCATCCGTTCCGGCCTGGGTCGGGGCGCGCTGATCCCCGCCGCGGACCCAGAGGAACCGCCGCCCGGATGGGGCATTGTGCGGCTCGACAGAGAAGCGCGTGCCCTCCCGCCGTCCTTGCGGGCATGCGCGCACGCCCTTGACCGCCGCCGCGGGCACCGGCGGAAAGTTCACGTTGTAAAAGAGCTTGTACGGGGTTTCGTCCAGCGTCGGGGCAGACAGGATGCGCCGGACCGTATCGGCCCCATGCACCAGCGCGGCCTCGAACGGGTCCTCGGCGGTTGCGTTGTCCGGCCCGTAATACTGCGACAGCGCAATGGCGGGGATGCCTTGAAGCGCGGCTTCCATCGCGCCGCCCAACGTGCCGGAATACACCGTGTTTTCCGCAGAGTTGTTGCCGCGGTTTACCCCGGACAGAACGAGATCGGGCAGCGTATCGGCCATCACGTCGTGGACACCCGCAAGAACGCAATCCGCCGGGCTGCCTTCGGCGGCAAAACGGCGCGGCCCCATCTGGGCGATCATGGTGGGGTGGGTATAGGAGATGCAATGCGCAACGCCGGATTGTTCAAACGCTGGCGCGACCGTCCAGACCTCGCCATCCGGGCCGGCGATCTCGTGTGCAATGGCGTCGAGAACCGCCAGTCCTGGCGCGTTGATGCCGTCATCATTGGTGATCAGAATTCGCATGGGCTCCGCCGCTCCGGTTTGGTTCTCAATAGGGGAGCGGGCCTCCGGGGGCAAGCGCAGGCGGCGCCTTGGCCACCCTGCGACGGGGAGGGATGGTTGCCTGAGCGCTTTTTGCCCGGACACCCGCCCGGCCAAGCGCGAGCGTCGCCCCGGTCGCGGGCGGGCTCACCGCCGTGCAATCCCGGTTCAGGCTTCGCGCGCGGGATCGAGCAAGGCCAGAAGCCTTTGGGCTTCGTCGCGCGGGTGGGCCAGCGCATCGCGGTTTTCGCCGGGATGAAAGCGGTTGCGCAGCCCTGTTGCCATGGGGCGCGGCGCGAGGATGCGCACGCGCGGCCCGGTCTTTTCCGTCTCGGCGGCCCATGTGCGGGCCAGCGCGATCTGGGCTGTCTTGGTCGGGCCATACTGGCCGTAGAATTTCTCGCCCCCCTTGGGGTCGTCAAAGAACAGTGCGGTGCCCTCGGATCCCAACAACGGCGCGATATAAGGGATCAGGTGTCCCATGGCCGCGATATTGGTCTGGACGGAGTTCTTCCAGTCCTTGGCATCGATATGAGCGGCAGGGGTGAGCTGCGCGCTGTGGATGGCCGTGTGCGCCCAGAGGTCGATCCCGCCCCAACGGTCATGCACGGAGCGGCACAGATGCGCCATGGCCTTGGCGTCGCTGACGTCCATCGGAGCCAGCGTGGCCTCTCCCCCCTTGGCCTTTATGGCGTCATCCAGCTCTTCGAGCGCGCCAACGGTGCGGGCCACGGCGACAACGTGGTATTCCGGGGCGAGCGCTTCGGCGAGGGCAAAGCCAAGGCCGCGAGAAGCGCCGGTGATCAGGGCGATGGGAGTGTTCATGGCGCTCCATTGGCGCGCCGCGGCGGAAATGTCAATTCCACCGCGGGCCGATGTGACTGTCGCCGCGCCGGGTGGCGAGGATCAGCGCGCAGGCATGATCGTCGTGGCCTCGACGCGGGCGATCAGGTCGCGGATCTGCAGGAGCGACAGCGGCCCTTCGGTCGCAAAGCGATCGGCAGAAAAGGCCGGACCGCGCCGAAGGTAATAGACCTTCACCAATGTGTCGCCACGTTTGATCAGCGTCATCACGGAAATCTCGCCGCGCTCCGGCGTGTCGCGATAGGCCGGACAGCCAAGAACGAGGGTCTGTTGGTCCTCGTCGTCCGTGACGATCTGGGAAAAGGCTCCGCGACATGCGGCGCGGAACACCGAGATCTGGCCGTCGCGATAGCCGCGCACCGGGCCCTCGAGCGGGGTCTCGGCTGAAATGGCAAACAGCTGGGTCCATGTCTCGAACCGCTGGTCTGCGGGGATGAATTCCAGCAGAACCCGCGTGGTGCCATTGGCGGTTTCGCCCTCGCCGCGGGCAATCTTGCTGTCGCGGTCCAGCGTTTCGGCGGAGCGCACCCAGGGGGGCAGGCGAAACTCGGCCTCGTTGTCGAACAGCGGGACGATCGAGTTTTGGCCAAATCGGTCGGCTGATTGTGCGAAAAGCGGACCCGCGCAGAACAGGAGCAGCAGAGCCATGCCACGGGCAAAGAGGCGCAGGCCGTTGCCGCCCGGCCCACCGCAGGGCATCTACTCGGCGGCCTTCATCTGAAAACCCTTTTCGATCATGTCGGCGGGCACGACGGGGTATTCACCGGAGAAACAGGCGTCGCAATATTGCGGCTGTGTCGCGTTGCGGCCCTTGGCTTCGCCGACAGCCCGGTAGAGCCCGTCGAGAGAGATGAAACGCAGCGAGTCGACGCCGAGGTGATCGCGCATTTCGTCCTCGGACATGGTCGCGGCCAGCAGCTTTTCGCGGTTGGGCGTGTCCACCCCGTAAAAACAGGGCCAGGCGGTCGGGGGAGACGCAATGCGGAAATGCACTTCGGCGGCGCCGGCATCGAGGATCATTTCCTTGATCTTGCGCGACGTGGTGCCGCGCACCACCGAGTCGTCCACCAGAATGACCCGCTTGCCCTCGATCAGGGCGCGGTTGACGTTCAGCTTGAGCCGCACACCCATGTTGCGGATCTGCTCGGTCGGCTCGATGAAGGTGCGGCCCATGTATTGGTTGCGCACGATGCCCATCGCGTAAGGGATGCCCGATTCCTGGCTGAAGCCGATCGCCGCGGGCGTGCCGCTGTCGGGCACCGGGCAGACAAGATCGGCCTCGACCGGCGCCTCCTTGGCGAGTTCGACCCCGATCTGGCGCCGGGTTTCATAGACCGAGCGGCCACCGATAATGCTGTCGGGACGCGAGAAATATACGTGTTCGAAGATGCAGAAGCGGGGCCGCGCGGGGCGGAATGGGTGATGGCTCTGGACCCCATGCTCCGCGGTGATCACGACCATTTCGCCGGGTTCGATCTCGCGCACATATTCCGCGCCGATGATGTCCAGCGCGCAGGTCTCCGAACTCAGCACCCAGCCGCCGTGATCCTCGCCGCCCAGCTTTCCCAGCACCAGTGGCCGCACGCCCAGCGGGTCGCGCACGCCGATCAGCTTGGTGCGGGTCATCGCGACGACGGAAAACGCGCCCTCGACGCGGCGCAGCGCGTCTTCCATGCGGGCCGGGATGTCGCGTTGCAGCGAGCGGGCCATGAGGTGAATGATGCACTCGCTGTCAGACGAGCTCTGGAAAATCGAGCCGCGCTCGATCAACTCGCGGCGCAGAGAGTCGGCATTGGTGATGTTGCCGTTATGCGCAATAGCGGCCCCACCCATGGAAAACTCGCCAAAGAAGGGCTGCACGTCGCGGATCGCGGTCTGGCCTTTCGATCCGGCGGTCGAGTAGCGCACATGCCCGATGGCGAGCGGGCCGGGCAGGGTCTCCATCAGCGATTGCTTGGTGAAGTTGTCACGCACATAGCCGAAGCGCCGCGCGGAATTGAACCCGGTCTCGGGATGATGGGCGACGATGCCCCCGGCTTCCTGACCGCGATGTTGCAGCGCGTGCAGACCGAGCGCTACGAAATTGGCGGCATCCGCCGCGCCGATCACGCCAAAGATCCCGCATTCTTCGTGCAACGTATCGCCGTCCCCGTCGGGGTCGATCGCGTCGAAATCAAAGGGATGCGAAGGGGGCATGAGACGGTCGGTCATGGGCAGTCTTTCGAGAGCAGGGCCATCATGGGCATCCTATAGGGGTTACGATGCGCAGTGTCACGCCGCGAATGGTCACGTCAGACCGGGGATCGCAGGAAATGCCGCAAATTTGTGAGGCAGGCGACGGAGGTTTGTCTGATTGCGGTGCATGACGGAGATGGCGGGGTGCCGCATCGCGCAGAAGGCACGGCGGCGCGCGGGTGTGACGCGCGGCATGATCGAGCGGGAGCGGGAAAGGGCCGTGGAGATGTCAGGCTTTTCAGACCACGTGGCCCGCAGCGCTGCGCGCCCGGCGATCCGTGCCGCTAAACGGCTCTGGCAGAGGGGCTTTTTGATGCCAACGTCGGCACATGCGATGCATTGTGCCCGGGGCCATCAGACCGCCCGATGCAGATTTCATGACCGATACCGACGCGGAGACCGATAACAGGGGCGGCTTGGATCAGGCGTCGCTTCCGGCGGAGGGCGCATCACAGATCCCGACGAGCTGTTCGTATTGTGCGGTGATCCAGCCAAGCGCCTGTTCGGGGTTCTGGTCCTCGATGCGCCCGGTGAACCGCGAGAACACTTCCGCGGACCGCGAATCGTTGATCATCGGGATGTCCTGCGCGCTGATCACGGTTTCATAGACAAAGAACGCCACCGCAACGAGAAGGATGCCGCGCGCGACACCAAAGAAGAAGCCAAGCGCCTGATCGAGCCCGCCCAGTGCGGAGCGCTGGATGATCGACGAAAAAAGCGGCGTGAACAGCGATGTGATGACGAGCGCAAGCGTAAACACGGCCGCGAAGGCCGCGATCACCGACAGCTCGCAACTATCGGCCAGAAACTCCCCGACAACAGGCAGTTCCTTGACCAGCGGCTGGACCTGCGCGGCAAACATGAATGCCACGACGGCCGCAATGACCCAGCCGGCAATCGCCATGGTTTCGCGCACCAAGCCGCGTGAATAGGCCAGAAGCGCAGAAAGCACGATGATCACGGCGACCGCACCGTCGATGATGGTAAAGCCTTCCATGGGTGTTTTGCCTTCCTGCCTGTCGCGATTGGATCGGGCCTGCTCAGTATCAGCCCGCGCCGAAATGTTCCCCCACGAAAGCGGTCAGGTCTTCGAGCTTCGACAGGCTCATCCCGTCGCCGCTGCCCGTCTTGCCGCCTTTCGCAAGGATCGCGGTGGAGAAACCAAGTTTTCGCGCTTCTTTCAACCGGTTTTCGGTCTGACCGACCGGGCGCAGCGCACCAGAGAGGGAAATCTCGCCAAAAACCACCGTCTCTGGCGGTAATGCAACATCTTCGCGGGCGGAAAGCAGCGCAGCCGCCACCGCCAGATCGGCCGCCGGCTCGGAGATCTTCATTCCGCCGGCGACGTTGAGATACACATCGAGCCCCGCGAAGGGGATCCCGCAGCGCGATTCGAGCACCGCCAGAATCATCGCGAGCCGTGATCCGTCCCAACCGACGACGGAGCGGCGCGGCTGCGAATGCGGCGAGGGCGCGACCAGCGCCTGAAACTCCACCAGCACGGGGCGGGTGCCTTCGATGCCGGAAAACACCACCGAACCGGGCGCGGGTGTCCCGCGTTCCGACAGGAACAGTGCCGACGGGTTGGTGACTTCCGAAAGGCCGCTGCCGGTCATTTCGAACACGCCGATCTCGTCTGCCGGCCCGAAGCGGTTCTTGACCGAGCGCAGGATACGGAACTGGTGCCCGCGTTCGCCTTCGAAATACAGCACGGTATCGACCATGTGCTCGACCACGCGCGGGCCGGCGATCTGGCCGTCCTTGGTGACGTGGCCCACCATGATCACCGCGGAGCCGCGCTCCTTGGCGAGCCGGGTCAGCTCATGGGCGGCGGCGCGGACCTGGCTGACCGATCCGGGCGCGCTGTCCACGGTGTCGGACCACATGGTCTGGATCGAATCGACAATGGCAAGGTCGGGCCGTTCCGCATCCAGCGTTGTGAGAATGTCGCGCAGGTTGGTGTCGGCGGCCAGCTTGACCGGGGACTGTTCAAGCCCCAGCCGGGCGGCACGCAGGCGCACCTGTGCCGAGGCTTCCTCTCCCGAGATGTAGATCACCTTGAGCCCGGCCCGGGCAAAGGCCGAGGCTGCCTGCAACAGCAGCGTGGATTTGCCGATACCCGGATCGCCCCCGACCAGCACGGCCGAGGCCGGCACCAGCCCGCCTCCCAGCACGCGGTCAAGCTCTCCCAGCGCCGAGGCGGTGCGCGGCGGCGGCGCCTCCTTGGAGGACAGGTCCGACAGCGTCACCGTGCGTCCGCGCGCGGCGAGGCTTTTCTTGCCGGGACCGGAGGAGAGCGGTTTTTCCTCTTCTATGGAGTTCCATTCGCCGCATTCATCGCAGCGGCCGGACCACTTGGAATAGCGCGCCGCGCAGGACTGGCAGACAAAGGTCAGGGAGGGTTTGGCCATGAAGACTCCGCACTGGTTGGAGATGCCTTATGCCGGAGCGCTGCGGGAAGGCCAATGGGGCGGATGCCCAACCGTTGAGGCGCGCCGGGGCGGGCGCAATTGTGGCACCGCGCCCGGAGACGGTGGCGGCGTCGGAACGCGCTCAGCCACGATCTGCGGCGCGCCGGGACTATTCCGCCGCGCGGGGCGGCAGCCGGGTGATGTTGCGGCCCGCGCTGTCGGATTGCGGGGCGTCCTGGGCATCCGGGGAGGCGGATTGGGCGCCTTCATGTGACGCCGCCTTGTCGCGTGTCATGTCGCCCCGCGTGTCCCGCGCCGTGTCGCGCTCTGCCGCCTCGATACGCGGCAGGAGTTCCGGCATGATCTCTGCGAGATCGTCGCGCAACCGGTCGAGCTGCGCCTGTGCCACGGCCTCGTCCATCTCGACATCGCGCGCCCACCGCTTGATTTCGACCGCCATGGATTTGGCGGTTTCGATCCGCGTGTTGAAATCGGCGATTTCCTCTTGCCGGGCAATCAGAAAATCCCGCGCCCGCTGCATGTTACGATCGGAATAAGTCTGTGCCAGTTCCTGGCTGACATGGCTCATCTGGGCGGCGATTTCGAGCACGGAGGGTTCCAGATCCGCCAGATCCGGATGATTGCGCAAAAAGGCCAGCCTTTCACGGATGGAGTCGAATTCGCCGCGCAATTGAAACGCGCCCTGGCGATCCGACTGATGCGCCACCGCGTAGGCGCGCGCCACGTCCTGCATCCCGATATGGAACCGGCGATGCGAGTTTTCGAGCGCCATGATGCGCGCATTGGCTGGCAAATAGAAACACAGGCCCACGATCAGCGCCGTCAAGCCGCTTTGAACCCAGATGCCGGCATCGGGATAGACGGTCTCGCCAAACCGCAGTGGCATGTCTACCCAGGTCGCGTAGCCCAGCAGGCAGGCGATGGTGTAGGCCATCAGACCGCAGGCCAGCACGATGAGTGCCGCCAAGGCGATCAGTTGCATCGTCCGCGCCAGCAAGCTGAACAGCGACCGTATCGGGATTCCCATGGACACTCTCGATCCTGATTATTTGAGCGGCCATCAGGTTAGGACAAGATGTCGAATTTCTGAAAAGAAAAAATCAATTTTTAGGCACACTTGGCAAGGATAGTGCGCAAATGCCCCGATCCTGTGCCCGGCGTCAGGAAAACCACCAGGTCAACGCCAGCAGAGCGACAAAAAGCACGGTATGAACCAGGTCGATCCAGCGCCAGCGCGGCAGCGGAAGAAGCGCGCTGAGACACATCAGCACCGAGGGCAGCACGAGAATGGGCAGCCCGCTCCCGGCGGCCATCATCCGCGCCCCGCTCGCATAGGTGGGTCCGGTGAGGCCGGCCATCGGGGCAAAGGTCACGGCAATGGCCGGCAGCGCGATGAGCAGCGCGGCTCCCGCCATCCAGCGCGACAAGCCGTAGCCGGCTGCGACGCGCAGCAGCGCCAGGACCGCCAGCAGTTCGAGATACACGAACTTCTTGAAAAAGAAGAACGCCAGCAAGAGCGGATCGGGTTCGGGCAGGAAACTCATCGCACCGCCTCGATCGGACCCACGGCAGAGCCGGAAATGAATTGCGTCACATACGGATCGCCGCTCTGATCCATTCCGGAGACGGGCCCCGTCCACTGGATCACACCATCATGCAGCATGGCGACGTGATCGGCGATGGCGCGCACGGAGGACATGTCATGGGTAATGGTCAGCGCGGTCGCACCCATTTCGGACACGATCTCGCGGATCAGGTCGTTGATGACCCCGGCCATGATCGGGTCGAGCCCGGTGGTCGGTTCGTCAAAGAAGATGATCTCGGGCTCGGCAGCAATCGCACGGGCAAGCCCGACCCGTTTCTGCATCCCGCCGGACAGCTCTGCGGGAAAGCGGTCGGCCACGTCCGGCTTGAGCCCGACCCGGCGCAGCTTCTCGATAGCGATGGCGCGGGCCTCATCGCGCGGGCGGGCCAGCGCGCCGCGCAAAAGGCGGAAGGCGACGTTCTGCCAGACCGGCAGGCTGTCGAAGAGAGCTCCGCCCTGAAACAGCATTCCGAACCGCGCAAGCAGCGCGTCACGCTCGGCGCGGGTCACGTCCTCGCCGTCAACGGTGATCGTGCCGCTGTCCGGCGTGACCAGCCCGAGGATGCATTTCAGCATCACGGATTTGCCGGTGCCGGAGCCACCGATGATCACCATGGAGCTGCCCTTGGCAATGGTCAGATCGACCCCGCGCAACACCGCATTGTCGTCAAAACGCTTGCAGACCTTGTCGAGCGTGATCACGGACACCCTCCCTCGGTCACCGGGCCAATCGGGCAGCCAAGCCCGACCCTGCGAAGATGGCAGGCAGGGCGGTCGCCATCTGCAGTTCGCCCGAAGGGGACGCCATGGAACAAAGAACGCAGCCGGGTCACAACGAGAAAAACACCCCCGTCAGCAGGAAATTGGCGGCAAGGATCAGCACGGCGGCGGCCTCGACGGATCCCTTGGTCGCGCGGCCCACACCTTGCGCCCCGCGGCCCGAGTGCATCCCGAAATAGCATCCCATCAGCGCCGCGATCCCGCCAAAGGCACAGCCCTTGACCAGCGAGGAAACGATGTCGCGGGCTTCGAGAAAATTCACCGTATTGGCAAGATACGCGGCCTGGTTGAAGCCGAGCGACCCGGTGGCCACCATGTAGCCGCCGAAAATGCCGATCACGTCGCCGATGGCCACCAGCCCAGGCACCACGATCAACGCCGCGAGCACGCGCGGTGCAACGAGGTATTTCATCGGATCCGTCGACAGCGTCACGAGCGCGTCGATCTGTTCGGTGACCTTCATGGTCGCGATCTCGGCCGCGATGGAGGAGGTGACGCGCGCGGCAATCATCAGCCCAACAAGCACCGGTCCAAGCTCGCGCACCATGCCGATGGCCACGATCTGCGGCACCACGGCCTCCGCGTTGAACCGCGCCCCGCCCGAGTAGATCTGAAGGGCCAGCGCGCCGCCGGTGAAAAGCGCCGTCAGCCCGACCACGGGCAGCGACAGCCACCCGACATTCAGCAGCGCGATGCCGAATTCGCGGGCATAAAAGGGCGGGCGCAGCATGTGCCCGACCGCGCTGAACGCAAACAGGCTCACCCGGCCCGTCGCGGCCAGCACCTGAAGCACGAACCGACCCAGGATGCCAAGGGGCGCCAGCAGGCTCATCCGTGGTAGCGCCGGTCGTAGCGCGCGCCGAGCGATGTGAGGATTTCATAGCCGATGGTGCCGGCCCAGTCGGCCAGACGGTCGACACCCTGACGGCTGTCCAGAAGCGTGAGCTGTTGGGGTGGCTCCGCGCAGTCGGAGACATCCACGCCGATCAGGTCCATCGAGATCCGTCCCAACACCTTGCACGGCGTGTCGTCGCTCCGGAAAGAGGCCTGCGGCCCCATCGCGCGGATCAGCCCGTCGGCATAGCCCGCGCTGATCGTGGCCACCCTGGTGGGGCGCTCGGCGCGCCAGGTGTTGCCGTAGCCGACGGTCTCTCCGGGCAGCACGGTGCGGGTCTGGATCACCGGCACGTGCAGGGCGACCACCGCGCGCGCCTGCGCATAGGGCGCCCCGCCATAGACACCGATACCGGGGCGGATCACGTCGAAATGGTAGTCCTCGCCAAGCAGCGTGCCGCCCGTGGCCGCCAGCGAGCGCGGCGCGTCGATCCCGTCCGTCATGGCGCGAAAGGCGCTGAGCTGGGTGGCGTTCATGGCGTGATCCGGTTCATCGGCGCAGGCGAGGTGGCTCATCACAAGCGCAGGGCCGGCGGCCAGCGCCGCGTCGCGCAAGGCGGCCCAGTCCGCGGGTTCGATCCCGAGCCGGTTCATGCCGCTGTCAAGCTGGATGCCGAACGGATGGTGGGGCAGGGCCGCGCGATGCCGCGCCCATTGCTCGGCGGAATTGATCATCGGCGTCAAGGCCGCGTCGCGGATCAGGGCCGCGTCCCCCTCCATATGGCCGGAGAAGACGTTGATCTCGATCCCGTCGCCAAGAGCGGTCCGCAAGGCGGCGCCTTCCTCGGCCAAGGCAACGAAGAACCGCCGCGCACCGGCTTCCGCGAGGGCTTTGCTGACCGGGACAACACCCAGCCCGTAGGCATCCGCCTTGACCACCGCACCGGCCTCGGCCCGGGCCATCGCGGCCAGCGCGCGCCAGTTTGCCACGAGGGCGGAAAGATCAATATCGAGCAATGCTTGTGCCATGGCGCGGTTTTGGCAGGCTTGCCGCGACCGTCAAGCCAAAAATCCCGCGCGTGGGCGCCAATGCACCCAAGCCCGCCTTGCCGGGCGGGGCGAGCGGCGCTAGGCATGGCGCAATGACCGGTGATCCCGCAAGGAGCTCAGACCCGTGACCGATTTCGATGCCGCGCTGGCCCGCAAGATCGATACCAAGACCAAGCCGCGCGGCGCGCTGGGCCGGATCGAAGCGATCGCGGCCAAGATCGCGCGCCTGCAGGGGCGGCTCGATCCGGTGATGGAAACCTGCCGTCTCGTGATCTTTGCCGCCGATCATGGCATCGCGGAGGAGGGTGTGTCGGCGTATCCGTCCGATGTCACGCGTCAGATGGTGCTCAACTTCGCCGCGGGCGGCGCGGCGGCAAATGTCTTTGCGCGGGTCAACGGTCTGGATCTCGACGTGGTCAATGCCGGGGTGCGGGGTGGCCCGTTCGGCAATCCCGGCGTGATCGAGAAATCGCTGGGTGAGGGCACGGCCTCTTTCCTGACGCAGCCGGCGATGACGGCGGACCAGACGGCGGAAGCCTTGTCGATCGGGCGCGAGATTGGCGGCGAGGGGCCGTGGCCCGCGGTTGCCTTTGGGGAAATGGGGATCGGCAACACCTCGTCGGCCTCCATGGTGGCGCATCACCTCACCCGCACACCGCTCAAGGATCTTGTCGGGCGCGGTACCGGGCTTGACGACGAAGGGTTCCTGCGCAAGGTCGCGGTGCTCGAAAAAGCGAATGCGCGGGTCACGGGGGCGCTGACGCCCGAGGAGGTTCTGCGCGAATTCGGCGGGTTCGAGATCGCCATGATGACGGGCGCGATGCTGGGGGCGGTGCACGCCCGCAAGCTTGTGCTGGTCGACGGGTTCATCGCGTCGAGCGCGGCTTTGGCGGCGGCCCGGATCGACCCGGCTGCGCGCGACGCGATGGTGTTTTGCACCTTGTCGATAGAGCCCGGACACCGGCTTGTGCTTTCGGCGTTGGGCGCCGATCCGTTGCTCGACCTGCGGCTCGGGCTGGGCGAGGGCACCGGGGCCGCGCTGGCCTGGCCGATCGTGAAATCGGCGGCGGCCATGCTCAACGAAATGGCGTCGTTCGAAGAAGCCGGCGTCTCGGACCGGGATTGACCGCGCCTTGGACGATCCTGACAGCGATCCGGCCCGCGTTTCGCGCGTGGCGCGCCCGGCTGGGTCGGACGACCCCGGCCCTTGGCGGTTGGAAGCCACATCCTTCGGACTGGCGGTGCAGTTTCTGACCCGCTTACCGGTGCCTTGGACGGTGCCGTATTCGGACGAGCTGGCGATGCGCGCGGCGCGGTATTATCCGCTCGTGGGGGCTTTGGTGGGTCTCGTCGGCGCGCTGGTGCTCTGGCTGGCGACGCTGGTTTTTCCGCCGCTGGTCGCGGTCTTGCTCTCGTTGAGCGCGACCTTGCTGGTGACGGGCGCGTTTCACGAAGACGGGCTTGCCGACACGGCTGACGGTTTGGGTGGCGGGATGGACCGTGCGAAAGCGCTTGAAATCATGCGCGATTCCCGGATCGGGAGTTATGGTGCGATCGCGCTTGTCGTGGTTCTGGGGCTCAAGGTTGCCACGCTGGCGGCGCTGCCGCCGGTGCTCGCCGGGATCGCCATGATCTGCGCGCATGGGGTCAGTCGGATGGCGGCGGTGCATGTGATCGCGACAACCGCCTATGCCCGGACCGACGCGCAGAAATTCGCGACACCCAAGGTCACGCCGGACGGCTATGGCTGGGCGGCGGCCACGGCGGTGGTGCTTGTTGTTGGCGCATTCGCCTGTGCCGGGGCGGGCGCGCTTCTGGCCGCCGCGGTGGGTTTCGCGGCCATGTGGATCATGCGGGGCGCCTTGGTGCGCAAGTTGGGCGGCCACACCGGGGATGGGCTGGGCGCGGTGCAGCAGCTGTCCGAATTGGGGCTCTATCTTGGGTTTCTCGCATGGCTCTGAGCCTGTTGCGTCACACGACGCCGGAGGTGGCGAAGGGTGTGTGCTACGGTGTGACAGACCTGCCTCTGGCTGCATCCTTTGAAGCCGAAGCGCAGCGCGTCTGCGACGCCTTGCCGGAGGTGCGCTGCATCGTGGCGTCGCCCTTGCAGCGGTGCCGTCAGCTTGCGGAGCGGATCGCGGCTCATGCATCACTTAAGCTTTACCTTTCAAGAGATTGGCAGGAAATGGATTTCGGCTCATGGGAAGGTCTCCGTTGGAGTGCCATTCCGCGCCATGAGATCGACGCCTGGGCGGCGGATTTCATGGGGTATCGCGGGCATGGGGGCGAGAGCGTTTCCCAGCTGTCGGAGCGCATCGCGCGCGCACTAAAGGCCACGCCAGAGGACGCCCTCGTGGTCACCCATGCGGGCTGCATCAAGGCGGCCTTGGCCCTGACCGGTGATCCGGAAGGGTGGAACGCGCGCCCGACCTTCGGGAGCATCACGCGGCTGGACGTGCGATCCGACCGGTTCTCGCGGCTCTAGGGCGGCCCGGACCCGAACCACGCCGTCGGGATAGCGTCAGACCCGGTCTCCTGTTCAGCCGGGGCCAAAGAGTCCTGCCATGACGCGTCTACGCGCTGGTCCGGCCAGACACGCGCGCAACCGGTTTCTGCCACGCGTGCGCGACACGTGCCGCCGTCGGGCGTGCTCAATACTCGTCGCTGCCTTGCTGCCAAGGCTTCACGAGGTTGCCGAAGCGCGTGAATTGAGATTCGAACGACAGTTCGACCGTGCCGATCGGCCCGTGACGCTGCTTGCCAATGATGACTTCGGCCTTGCCGTGCAGCCGTTCCATTTCTTCCTGCCACAGCGCCATCTTTTCGAGATCGTGTTCGCCCGGCTTCTCGCGTTCCTTGTAATATTCTTCCCGGAACACAAACATCACCACGTCTGCATCCTGTTCGATCGACCCCGATTCCCGCAGGTCAGAAAGCTGCGGGCGCTTGTCATCGCGGCTTTCCACCTGGCGGGAGAGCTGGGACAGCGCGATGACGGGGATGTTGAGTTCCTTGGCGATGGCCTTGAGCCCCATGGAAATCTCCGCGATTTCCTGAACCCGGTTATCGGATGTGCCGCGCAGAAGCTGTAGATAGTCGACGATGATCAGATCGAGCCCGTGCGTGCGCTTCAAACGACGCGCCCGGGCGGCGACCTGGCTGATTGGAAGCGCAGGCGTGTCGTCAATGAAGAGCGGGCAGGCTTCAAGCTCCTTCGCGGCTTCCACAAAGCGGCGGAATTCGCTTTCGATCATGTCGCCCTGGCGGATCTTGTGGCTTGAGATCTCCGAAGCCTCCGCAAGGATCCGGCCGGCAAGCTGCTCTGCGCTCATCTCGAGGCTGAAAAAGCCGACGACGCCGCCTTCGACGGCGCCTTCGCTTCCGTCCGGGCGCTCGCCGCGCCGATAGCTCTTGGCGACGTTGTAGGCGATATTGGTCGCAAGCGACGTCTTGCCCATCGACGGGCGCCCGGCGAGGATCAGCAGGTCGGACGGGTGCAGCCCGCCAAGCTTGCGGTCCATATCCACCAGCCCGGTGGAGATGCCCGCAAGACCCCCCTCGCGTTGATAGGCGGCATTGGCGACATTGACCGCGTCGGTCACCGCGCGCAGGAAGGATTGGAACCCGCTCTCCGAGCTGCCTTGCTCGGCCATGTGATAGAGCGCCTGTTCTGCCTCGACGATCTGCTCGCGCGGTTCGGAGGATACCTCGACCTTGGCAGCCTTCGAGGAGATGTCCTTGCCGAGCCGGATCAGGTCGCGCCGAATCGCGAGATCGTAGATCATCTGGGCGTAGTCACGCACCGCAAAGCTCGACACGGCAGACGCCGCAAGGCGCGCGAGATATTGCGGCCCACCCAGCTCCTTGAGACCCTCGTCCTCGGCCATGAAGGCCTTGAGCGTCACGGGAGAGGCGAGGGTGTTCTTGGCGATTCGTGCCGCGGAAATCTCGTAGATGCGGGTGTGTACCGGGTCAAAGAAATGCTCCGGCTTGATGATCGAAGCGACGCGGTCATACAGCTCGTTATCCGTGAGGATCGCACCAAGAAGCTGCTGTTCGGCCTCGATCGAATGCGGCATGGTCTCTGCCGCTTCCACATCCACACCGGTCGGATTGAAAGTCGTGATCTCGTTCATCGCGCTAAGCCCCCCTGCCATGTCCTGTCCGTTTCTGTCTGCCCGGCCAGTTCGTAACCCCGAGGTATCGCCACGGGGCCCGGCAGGGCAATGGGTGTTTGCGCGGAAATCTCTGGGTATTTTTGGGGATAAGTCTTGAACAGATCCGCCACCACATGATGCAGTGTATTGCCGCTCTTGGTCAAGATGTTGTGGTAAGTGCCCATGGCCGAGTCGCATCCGTGGCGCATGCGCCACAAGCAATCATTCTTCCCTTGATCCTCTGAGAGGCCCGGTTCTCGGGCGCAAGCTGCGCTTATTCTCGCGCCGCCTGCCAGCCATGCGGGTCGTTGAGAAAAGCGCTGACCTCGTCGAGAACCGCATTGTGGCGCGCCGGCGCGGCCTCCAGAACGTCCCACCACGTGCACAGGTGATGCAGCGCAACGCCGTGATCGCCAAGGGTCTTTTCGGTCTCCGGGAAGATCCCGTAGTAAAAGATCACCGCCGTGTGAGCGCACTCCGCCCCGGTCTCGCGGATCGCATCCACAAAGCTCAGCTTGGATCCGCCATCGGTGGTCAGATCTTCCACGAGGAGCACGCGCTGGCCCTCGGTCATGACCCCTTCGATTCGCGCATTGCGCCCGTAGCCCTTCGGCTTCTTGCGCACATAGCTCATGGGCAGCGCCATCCGTTCCGCCACCATCGCGCCGAAGGGAATACCCGCAGTTTCACCCCCTGCCACGTTGTCGAACGCCTCAAAACCTGCCTCCCGCATCACCGTCACGGTCAGAAAATCCATCAACGTCGCCCGTATGCGTGGAAAGGAAATCAGTTTGCGGCAATCGATATAGACCGGTGATGGTTTCCCGGATGCCAGCTTGAAGGGCGCCTCGTCCATGAAGTTCACCGCGTCGATCTCCCACAGCATGGCTGCCGTCAAACGCGCCATTTCGGCCTTGTCGGGAAAGCTGGTGGGGATCATGGCTTCTCGTCCTTCTTGCGCTGGCAGCGTCACGGCGCGCCGCCTGAGGTTTCTTTGGGCGTCAAATATCCCGGGGGAGTCGCCTTCAGGCGACGGGGGCAGCGCCCCCATCGGCAACCTGCCAATGCAGATCCATCATCGGATCGAACAGCGTGATCGGTCCCGCCTCGCAATCGATTTTGGCGGGATAGGCCACGGGTCTGCCCCGGCGCAGGGTAATCCGCGCCGCGTTGGGCTCCAAACCGTAGAACGCTGCCCCATTGAGCGCGCAAAACGCCTCAAGCCGGTCAAGCGCGCCTTCTTGTTCGAAAACCTCGGCCAGGATCGACAGCGTGTTGCTTGCCGTGAAGCAGCCGGCGCATCCACATCCGGTTTCCTTTGCCGCATCCACATGCGGCGCGCTGTCGGTGCCGAGGAAAAAACTGGCCTCGCCCGAGGTTGCCGCCGCACGCAGTGCCAGGCGGTGGTGCTCCCGCTTGGCGACGGGCAGGCAATAATAATGCGGGCGGATGCCGCCGACGAGGATCGCGTTTCGGTTGATCACGAGATGATGCGTGGTGATTGTGGCGGCGAGACTGTCCCCTCCGTCGCGCGCATAGGCCACGCCTTCGGAAGTGGTGATATGTTCCATGATCACTCGCAGCCCCGGCACGGCGCGCCGCATCGGGTCGAGCACGCGGTCGATGAAAACGGCCTCGCGATCGAAGATATCGATATCGGCATCGGTCACTTCGCCATGCACGCAGAGCGGCACGCCCGCCTCCGCCATGGCTTCCAGCACCGGTCGGACGCGGTCGACGTCCCGCACGCCGGAGGCGGAATTGGTCGTGGCCCCCGCCGGGTAAAGTTTGACCGCCGTGATCAAGCCCGTGCGATGGGCGGCAACCACATCCGCGGGATCGGTCTGTTCTGTCAGGTAGAGCGTCATCAGCGGCTCGAACGACGTGTCCGAGGGCAGCGCCGCCATGATGCGGTCGCGGTAGGCGCGGGCATCGTCGCCGGTCACCACGGGGGGCACCAGGTTGGGCATGATGATGGCGCGGCCGAAATGGCGCGCGGTTTCAGGCGCAACGGCGCGCAGAACGGCGTCATCGCGCAGATGCAGGTGAAAATCGTCGGGGCGGCGCAGCGTGATCTCTTCCATGAAGCGCGCGTTAGCACGCCGGCGCGATTCAGACCAGACCCGTGCACCGCTGTGGGCTGCGCTTATCGGTCGCCATCCCTGTATTCCGGCGGCTCGGCGTTCAGGGCGGCAAGGCGGCGGCGGAATCGCGGCGCATCCATCCGCGCGGTCACGTTTTCGCACAGCATGCGCGCCAGCCTCGGTCGCTCCGCTTCGTCGAGCTTGGCCAGCAGGCGGCGCAGGTAGGGCGGATGGGTGCGGCGGCGGCGCATCAGCGCGGCAAACCGTTCGACACCGAGACGATCCTCGGCCAGAGCGGTCAGCAGCTCTGGCAGGATCTCGAGCGTCAGCAGGTCGGATTGCAGGGCGCCGCCCATGAAAGGCAGACGGAACCGTGCCACGTTCGGCCGAGCAAAAAGCGCGGCGTGCATCGCGTCGAGCGGTTCATGGGGGTCGTAGAGCACGGCCGCCTGCATCGCGCCGTCCAGCATGTCCGGCGCATACCCGTATCGCGAGGTGAAATCGCGACGGCGTTGTTCGGCAAAGCGGTCATCCCACTCGGTCAGACGCGGGTCGAGCGTTGCCTGCGGTTGCAGCACCAGCACGCGCGCCCCGGGTGAGGATACCGAATAGGCGGCCGCCGCGTAACCGCATGGACCGGCGCCGTAAAACAACACGCGTTCGAACTCGTCGAAAAATCCGTCATCCTGCAGCTGGTCGAAAAAGGCATAGACCTCGGGGGCGCGAAACCACGTATCGCCATGGCTCATGATCGTCAGCGAGGACCAACCTTGCGTCGTCAACATCTCGAACCCGTAGGGGGTGCGCGTATCCGAAAGCGCCTGAATGCCGCCCATCGTCTCGAAGCTCACCAGCAGCGTGTCGCCTTCCTCGACGAAAAACGCGGCATGTTCCGCTCCGAGCGGTTCGGCAAAGCCGCGTTCCTGTCCGATCGTGCGCAGCGCGTTCAACCAAGCCGATCGCGACAGTTGCGACAGATCGGGCGGAAAGGCGGCGGCGGTTTCGGCGGTCATGCCTGGTGTCCTTTGTGCGGGGCGCGGACCGGAATGCACCGGTCTGGCCTTTGAGTGATGCCCGAGAAATCCGGCGAAATTGCGCCAAATACGAGGACATTTCGCGCGATCGCTCCGCAGCCGGCACGCTGGTCGCACTCTGCCGAACGCCCGTCACGATTGCGCGGCAAGTGTTGCGCTTTGACTCCTGGCTTGCAAGGCCCGCGCGGTGAGTTCGGCGCTGAGCCGCGCCGGAAGGGCGCTGGAGGGGGGCGTGATGAGCAACCGGGCAAAAAGTGCCTGCCAGGGTTCGTCCTCCAGGAGTTGGGCAAGCCGGGTGTGCCGCCAGTCCACGGCCGCCTGATGGCGCCGCGCCAGTTCGGGATCGCTCGCCAGCGTTGCACGCTGTCTCGCCACAGCCGGGGCCAGCGCCGAAATGCTGTGATCGTCGTCACAGCACCAGTTGCGCTCGACCCAGTAATCCATGCCGATGCGGTCCGCCTGATGGACAGCGCGGCCGCGATCTGCCTTGAGCAGAAAGCTCTCCATCGCGCCGAGCGGGTAGTGATTGAGTTGAACGAGGTCATAAGGCGCGCTGCCCGGAGGGGTGAAGACTCGGCCGGTTCGGAAAGCCCCGGGCAAGGGGCGTCCGGCACCATCCACCCAGCGCGCCTTGGTCACACGGGCGGGGTCGGGCGCGCGCGGCCTGTGCACCCCGAGTTTGCGATACAGCCCGTTGTTGCGATACAGCGTCTTGAAGAGCGACGCGCGCCAGGGCCAGGCCAGCGTCAGCGGCGCGGCCCGGGTGAATTGCCCGGAGACCGGCGTATCGACATAGCGGATTGCACCGCCATTGCCGAAAAGCCGCCATGTCATTGCCACTGCATCGACCGCGCCTTCGGACCGTCCGGGGTCGCGCGCCGCAAGATGGGAGAGCAGGGCACCGATGCTGCGGTCGCCCACGTGGATATTGATGAATTCATCGATGTCGAGGGTGATGAGCCACTCTGCTTGCTGCACGGCACGGGTTCGCGCGGCCTTGCGCAGCGCCGTGAACTGGATCCCGCGTTGGCCGTAGGGCGGCTCGTTTTCCACATGGGTCACGATCCCGAGCCGATCCAGACGCCGCAGCATCGCATCGCTGCCGTCCTGGCAATTATTGGACGCAATGACGAAATCGGTGACACCACAGGCGCGGTGATGGGCAATCCAGTCAAGCAGGAACGCGCCTTCGTTGCGAATGCACATAACGGCGGTGACCCGGGGCGCCGGCACTGGCCGGGTGTTTGCTGCGTGCGTTTTTGCCTGGTGCGCCGGTGTTCGTGCCGCGCGCGCAGAGGCGGAAACGCCGTGCCCGGCGGCACATAAACCATCCGGCGGGGCGCTTTTTGCCGGTGCGGGTTTGTGGGACCGGGTCATGCGGTGAAACGGCGGGCCGGTATCTTCGACCCGCGCGTCGTGGCGCGTCTGTCCACATCGCATCCGGCCATGGCTCCGCCCATCGTGTTGGCGCGGGCCAAGCTTTCTGCCGCGTCGGGCCGAAGGACCGCACCCCACGCGTCGATGACATCCAAAGGGGCGGCGGCCCTTGGTTCGGCATCGTGACCCATGTGCCACAATCCCCGCGCGGCGTGCGCCCGCCATGGACCAGGTGCCCGACCATGCAGTGCATGGCGTTCATTCGCACGACGCGCGGAATTGCCGGGCGCTCGCCGGATCTGCGACGCAGTCCGTGCCGGACCGGGGCGCGCGCAGCGCGGCGACGTCTCTGTGGCCGGGGCGGCGCGACCGGCATGGGTGTCATGGCATCCAATGCGCATCATCAGGACCATCGGTCAGCTTTCGGGATCAAGGGCAAGCGCATAGGCCACACGTTCGGTCGCCGTCAGATCGAGCGCCATCACCGTTTCGCGCAACGCGGCAAACTCTGACTGTGCGCGCAACGCACGGGCCTTTTCGGCGTGCCACCGCACACCTGCGTCGTGCAAGGCGCGCAGCGTGTCATCGGCCATCAGCGGCGCAAGGTCTGCACGCATCCGCGGCAGGTTGCGCTGAATGGACAGGTCCCGGTGGTCGGACCAATCCATCCGCACCCAATAGTCCAGACCGATATCGCGATCCACATGCAGCGCGCGCCCGCGCTGGCGTTTTATCAGGAAGCTGTCGATCGACCGAAGCGCGTAATGGTTGAGCTGAACGAGCTCATAGCCGACGGTCCGGGCGGTGCTGCGCCAGCCGGTGCGCAGCGTCCGGTCGGTGATGTCGCGGCCCGAGCCATTGACCCACCGCACGCGCGGCGCGGCGCCGGGGTTCAGCTTGTTCGGCCGATGGCAACTCATCCGGCCATAGGCACCGATCGGGCGAAAGAGGGTCTTGAATCCCCAACTCGTGTGCGGCTTGGGGCAATAGGCGGGGGCGGCCTGCGTGAATTGCCCGATCACGAAACGGTCTTCGAACCGGTCGACGCCGCCATGACCAAAGAGCCGCCAGGTCATCGCGATATGCGTGGCACCCGGCATCGCGGCAAACAGATCGTCGAGCGTGCCGTTGCCGCAGCGCACGTTGACGAATTCATCGACGTCGATATGCGCCACCCATTCCGCATCGCGCACCACGGGTTCCTGCGGCGCAAGATCGAGCGCGTGTTGTTGCGGTGAGCGCCCTTGCCAACGGCTGTTGTCGCGGTGGTGCAGGTGGCCGAGCCTGTCGAGGCGCGCAAGGATCGCATCCGTCCCGTCGCTGCAGTCATTGGTGTAGACCAGCATGGTGTCGAAACCGATCGCCTTGTGATAGGCCACCCATTCGAGAATGTAGGGCGCTTCGTTTTTCATGCAGGCGACGATCACGCGACCGGATGTCTCCGGCTGCGGAGGGGGCGGGATGCGCGGCTCAAAGGGCGTCAAAGCGTCCGGGCCCAGCGTTTCGGTCTTTGCATCGGGACGGTTATGCGGTTCGAAGCGCGACCCCAGAAGCGACGCAAACCGCGTTTTGGCGCGCGCCGGTAACAGGGCTTCGGCGGTTTCGGACAGCGTCTGCGCCGGTTTGCCGGGTTTCCGGGGGGCGCGATCCGCGCGCGCGGCGCGCAAGGCGCGGTCAAGACGGCCCTGAAACGCGCAGAGATACTGGGTCGGTCGAAAACCGAAGCCCGGATCGGATTCCTGCCACGACGCAGCGGGCGGTTCGGGCGCGATATCGGCCAGCGACAGGCCGGGATGCGTCACCGCCAGCGCGGCGAGATCCGCTGCGAACCGTTCAGAGACCGCATGGAGCGCTCCTGCGTCGGCGGGCGGCTCGGGAAGACGCATCTCTGCATAGAAATTGCGCGCATCGGCACGAGGCAGCACGCCCCCTTGCAACGCTTGATAGCTTAGAAACAACGGGTTGAACCGACGCCACCGGCTCAGAGTTTGCGGGCCGGGGATTGCGGGCTGCGGGTCGACTTGGGTCTTGCCGATATTGGCATCAATGCCAAACAGCTGCCGCACGGTCTGCGTGGCCTTGTCGCCGCAAAAGGCGTCGCTGGGGCAGGAATGCACCGTCACGGCGCCGCGTCCGAACACGGATTCCCAGAAGCGGACGAGCCCCTTGGTGTCGAGCCATGCATTGGCGCTCTGGATTTCCGGAAAGAGGCCGGGCCATGGAGCCCGCGCGGGCCGGGTGTTCAGGGCGGCTTGCCGGAAATTTGGCGCGTCCAGCAAGGACAACTCCAGTGAAAGGCCCCGGAGCCGCCCATCGAGCAGTTGCGCCGCATAGCGCGCCAACAGCATGCGCGCCGGGTCGTCAACAAGGCAGCGGATCCGGATATCACGCGAGAAGGGCCGCAGAAAAGCATGCAGCCGGTGCAATTCTTCCTGCGTTATCAGGCCGGTGCCAAGCTGATGCGCGGCGAGGATCATGCTTTGGGGTTGCGCCTTGGAAACGGCTTTGTGCAATCGCGTGCGGATATCTGCGCGCAGCGCCGCTTGCGCATCGGTGGACGCATAGCCGCGATGAAAGCGCAAGGCGTCAACCGCATCGGAGTCGGTCATGGCGAGGAACAATGCGGTGTGGTTGCGCGTGCCAAGACCGCGAGGCACGAGGATCCCCTCTGCGGCAAGCCGATTGCGCTTGTCTGCGAGCACCTGCTGCACCGCCTGGCACAGACCCGCGTCAGGCCCGATCAGGATCTGGATCTGCATCACACGCCCGCCTGTTGCATCGTCGTCCCGGAGGTCGCATTGGCGATCCCCCACCAGGGAAGGACAAGCCCTGCATGGGCACCAAGCCGGTCGGCGGCATCCGGGTCCGCCACATCGAGCCGCAGGTAATTTGCGTCGCCGGCAAAAAGCCGGTCGAGCGTGCGGTAATGGTCCTCGATCCAGCGCAATCGATGTCCGCGCAAATGTCCGAAACCGTGGGGCAGACCCGGGAGCGCCGCCGCCGGAATACGCGCACGGCCAAGGTCGCCCCACCTGTCCATGCTGGTGCAGATCGCCTCCGGTTTGCGCCAGGTGGCCACGAACCGCAGGTCGGGGTGTTGTTGGCGCATGGCATTCAGGATGGCCGGATCGCCTTGCGGCCAGAAACACGCCTTTTCGGTCAATACGCTGATTTCACTGAGCGCATCAAAGCCCTGCAATCGCACCAGCGGGTCGCCGGAGCCGAAATACCCCTCATAGATCTGTCGTCCGACAAAACTGCCCGCGAGCTCAGGATCGCGCGTTTGGCGCCGGCGGAGCCTATGGTCTGCAACCCGCAATCCGGCGCTGCGCAGCGCCTTGGCCAACGTTGTGGTGCCGCTTTTGGGCAGACCCAGATTGACAATCCGGATCATGCCTCGACCCCAAGGCGTTGGGCCAGGGCGCGCTCTGTCTCCGGCACGGTGGGGAGCGTCCTGAGCGTGTCATACAATGCGCGATACGCTGGTTGCGCCAACAATTCAGCGCAGCGCGCGCGGTGCGCTGCAACACAGGCAGCATGGCAGGCCGAGATGGCCGGGTCCGCTTTGAGCGCGGCAATGGCATCGCGCAGGGCTGGGAGGTGCCTCTGGATGCTGGGATCTTCCCAGGACGCATCGTTGCGGAGCTGCCAGTACGCGGTGTCAAAGCGCCGTCCGGCGCGGTTCACGTCACCCCTGTCAGATTTGACAAGGTAGCTGTCAAGCGCGCGCAGCGCATAGTGGTTGAGCGTTGCAAACTGCCGCGCCCCGCGCGCCCGGAATGCCCGGATGCGCCGCTTCGTCGCGGCGTGCAGGAACCGCTCCGACACCGGGCGACCGGAGGCATCGGTCCAGCGCGGCAAGGCGCGCGCGGCCAGCGAACGGCGCAGGAATGGCCGGTGCGCGCCGAAATAGCGCAGCGGGAAGCCTGTGCGCGTGAGTGTCTTGACCTCGATCGCGGCCTCCGCGCCGAACAGGTCGGGGTTGTGCGTGCGCGTGAATTGACCAATCACCGGCGCGTCGACAAAACGTGTGACCCCGCCATTGGCAAAGAATTGAAAGTTGATGGAAATGGCATCAGGCGTCCCGCAGGCTCTCACAAGGTCATCGATGCGATGCGCGCCTGTGTGGATGTTCAGGAACTCGTCGACATCGGTGATCCAGACCCAGTCAGCCGCGCGCAGGCTCGGATGGGTCGCGGCATGTTTGAGCGCCTCCATCTGGTAATGCCGCCCGGAGGCGGGATTGGGCACGTGAACCAGCGCGATCCTCTCCGCCAGAGCATCGAGCAGGGCCGTGCTGCCGTCGGTGCAATCATTGGAATAGACGAGAAAATCCGTGACTCCGATCAAGCGGTTATACGCAACCCATTCAAGCAGGAAGGGCCCTTCGTTCTTGATACAGGTTACCGCAACGACGCGCAGAGGCGGCGACCGGTCCTGCGCCAGTGTCTCGCGATTCGGGGTCGTCTTCGGTGTGGTCACGGTGTCTCCCTGACGGCGCGCGCCGTCTCATATGTCGTGATTCCCGTTTATGCCCTCCAAACCGTCAATCTTTGGCAAAGACGCGGCAGGAATTGCGACCATGGCACTGTTGACCCCGCTGCGCGGGGCTGGCACCCGTGCAAGATCAGGAGGACCACCATGACCGTACCCGCATCCATCGACGCCGTTCAGAAAACCCTCTCGGAGACCGGCTATGTCTGTGGGCGGGCTCTTGCGACGGTCGTGTTTCTGTCGCTGAAACTCGGCAGGCCGCTGTTCCTCGAGGGCGAGGCGGGCGTCGGCAAGACCGAAATCGCAAAGGCTTTGGCGCAAGCGCTCGGCCGGCGGCTCATCCGGTTGCAATGCTACGAAGGGCTTGACGCATCCTCGGCGGTGTATGAATGGAATTTCCCGGCACAGATGATCGCGATCCGCACCGCCGAAGCCGGCGGGGCGGCCAACCGGGATGCGCTTCAGGCGGAGCTGTTCGGCCCGGATTACTTGATCGAACGACCGCTGTTGCAGGCGATGCGCCCCGACGAACACGGAGCCCCGATCCTGCTGATCGACGAGCTGGACCGCACCGACGAGCCGTTCGAGGCCTTCCTGCTCGAAGCGCTGTCGGATTTCCAGGTCACCATCCCGGAGATCGGGACGATCAAGGCGCCCGAGCCGCCCATCGTGATCCTCACATCGAACCGCACCCGCGAAGTGCATGACGCGCTCAAACGCCGCTGCCTCTATCACTGGGTCGACTACCCGGCCTTCGACCGCGAAGTCGAAATCCTCACCGCCCGCGCACCCGAGGTGGCCGAAACCCTGTCGCGCCAGATCGTGGCCTTCGTTCAAGGGCTGCGCACGGAGGATATCTTCAAGAAGCCGGGTGTCGCTGAAACGATCGACTGGGCCAAATGTCTGCTCGCGCTCGACGTGGTGGATCTCTCGCCCGAGGTGATCTCCGATACGCTGGGCGCCATCCTCAAGTATCAGGACGACATCCAGCGCATCCAGGGCTCCGAAGCCAAGCGCATCCTCGACGAAACCAAAGCCAGGATCGAAACCGCATGACAGCCCTGGCAAGCCGCCACGGCACCCGTGTACCCGGTTTCTTTGGGCCGCAAATATCCCGGGGAGTTTGAGGGGCAGCGCCCCTCATTATAGCAAAAAATGCCTGAATACGCCCCGATCGACATCCCCGAAAACCCGCGGCTGGCGCATAACATCATCCATTTTGCCCGCGCCTTGCGTCGCGCCGGCTTGCCCGTTGGGCCGGGGCGGGTGATCGACGCGATCCGGGCGGTCGAGGCTGCCGGATTCACGGACCGGATGGATTTCTACTGGACGTTGCACGCGTGTTTCGTGAACCGTCCGGAACATCGCGTCGTCTTCGGGCAGATCTTCCGGCTCTATTGGCGCGACCCGCGCTTTCTCGAACACATGATGTCGCTGATGCTGCCTGCCATCCGCGGCGTTCAGGAAGAGAAAAAGGCAGCCTCCGCCGAAAAGCGCGCGGCACAGGCGCTGCTGGGCGACACGATGCCCGAGATCCCCGAGCAAACCGAAGACCAGGAAGACGGCACCCAGATCGAGATCGACGCCTCGATGACGATGTCCGCCGAGGAAAAGCTGCGCAGTCTCGATTTCGAACAGATGTCGACGCAGGAGATCGCCGAGGCCAAGCGGATGCTGGCGCGGCTCACGCTGCCGGTCAAACCGATCCTGTCGCGGCGACGCATGGCCGCCGTGGGCGGGCCGAAGCTCGACCATCGCCGGACGATCCGCGCGGCCCTGCGCCAGGGGGGCGAGATCCGCACGCTGGTAAAGGCCAGACAAAGGCCGCGCTGGCCCAATCTCGTGGTGCTGTGCGACATTTCCGGTTCGATGTCGCAATACAGCCGCATGGTGCTGCATTTCCTGCACGCGGTGGCCAACGAAAAGGGCGCAGGCTGGGCCAAGGTGCATGCGTTCACCTTTGGCACGCGGCTCACCAACATCACGCGCCATCTTGCGACGCGCGATGTGGATGCGGCGCTCAAGGCCGCGGGCGCCCAGGCGCAGGACTGGGAGGGGGGGACGCGGATCGGGCAATGCCTGCACGCATTCAACCGCGATTGGTCGCGCCGGGTCATGGGTCAGGGGGCAGTGGTGCTGCTGATCACCGACGGGCTGGACCGCGACGAGGCCGCGGCCCTCGAAAAAGAAATGGAGCGCCTGCACCTCTCCGCACGGCGCCTGATCTGGCTGAACCCGCTGCTGCGCTGGGACGGGTTTGCGCCCAAGGCGACCGGCATCCGCGCCATGCTGCCTCATGTGGACAGCTTCCGCGCGGGCCATTCCATCGCCTCGCTGGAAGATCTGGCAGAGGCGATTTCCCGCCCCGACGACGCGGGCGAAAAGGCGCGGCTCATGGCCTTGCTCTAGCCGATCCGATCCCGTTGCACGGACGTCGCGGCGCCGGGCGCCGCAGCAACCGCGTCAGGGATGAAACCGGTCGAACAGAATCCGCCCGTCAAGGATCCCGCGCCAGTATTGGCACGGCTCGGGTCGTTGGGTGAAATGGACCCAGACCGTGGCAATGAAGGCGTCGGGGGCCATGAAAAGGATCATGGCATTGATCGAATCCCGTTGCGCGGGTTTGGAAAAATCCATTCTGGCTGTGATGGTCGCGCGGTCGCGGGGATCCAGCGCGGCAATCTGTTGCGAATAGGCAAAATATTCGCTGGTCGCGAGGCAGTTTTCATAGGGGCAAGGGCGCGTTTCGTATAACGCATGCGCAAGTTCATGGTGCAGGACACTGGAAAACAGGCGGTCGCTCGGCACATTCCGGAATGTCCGCAGGTCGTCTTTGGCGCGGTCCAACCCGGCCGGAGAGAGCAGCTCGATCCGGTGCTCCCCGCAGTGATAAAGCCCGACGCACCCCTTTTCGAGCTGGTCGATGACGTCGATCCTCACGAACTCCCAGGTCCCCAGCTTGCAAGCCTCGAAGCGCGCCAGGGAGTCGTCGGTCATGGCACACGTTTCGCGCGCGAGGGCCGCGCTGGGCGCGGTCACCTCCGCAAGCCCATTCTCGCACAGCAAGGACTCCGCCGAGGCGGGAATGGGCAGAATTGCGGCCAACAGTGCAGAAAGAAACAGGTTTCGCATGACGCACGCCTCCACAGTCGACGTTAGACCATTTGGGACCCGCGCGTAAATCGCTCGAAGGAAGCCGTGACTGCGCGCATCGCGGTCCCGCGCGTCGGGTGAAGAGACAATGCCATCGTGGTTGGGGGAGATGCGGGTGAGAGCGTGGCGGCTGGCGGTATCTCGGTTGGTGGTGTTGCAGGTGGCGGTGTTGCGCGTCGAGGCGTTGCGGTCGGGCTCTTGACGGTCGGACCCGTGGCAGGCACCGGCGACGCGGGCCTTGCCGTTGAACGGGTGGCGACTGAATCCACGGCCGTCACAGGCCCTGCGGGCGGGGCGTTACCGTTAGTGGCTCGGCGACCGGACCCATGGCAGGCGCGGGCCTTGCGGGCAGGCGCGCGCGTCGGGGGCGCGATTGCCGGGAGGGGCGCGGGCGGTGGGTTTTATACCGCTGCGCCGCGCCCGTTCAGATCATCATTTCCTTCGTCGCCGAGAGCGTCA
The DNA here is from genome assembly GCF_020667845.1 of Cognatishimia sp. F0-27. GTDB lineage: Bacteria > Pseudomonadota > Alphaproteobacteria > Rhodobacterales > Rhodobacteraceae > JAFMPQ01. The sequence goes on along the minus strand of NZ_JAFMPQ010000021.1, from coordinate 64,057 downwards.
CATCCGGGTAATCACGCTGCACGCGGTCGATATCCCATTGCAAACGCGTCAGATAAACCGTGCCCCCGTCATTGTCATAGGCGATGTGCTGTCGGTTCGACTGTGCGAATTTCTCCACCGCGTCCTTTTCGCCATGGACCCAGCGCGCGGAGGTGAATTGGGACGCCTCGAAGCGCACGGGCAGGCCGTATTCCATCTCGATCCGGCTGCCCAGAACCTCGAATTGCAAGGCGCCGACAACACCGACGATAAAACCCGAACCGATCATCGGCTTGAAGACCTTCGCGGCACCTTCCTCGGCAAACTGCATCAGGGCCTTTTCGAGATGCTTGGCCTTCATCGGATCGCCGGCGCGGACCGATTGCAAAAGCTCGGGCGCAAAGCTTGGGATGCCCGTGACCTTCAGCGCCTCGCCTTCGGTCAGCGTGTCGCCGATGCGCAGTTGACCGTGGTTCGGGATGCCGATGATGTCACCGGCCCAAGCCTCTTCCGCCAATTCGCGGTCTGCGGCAAGGAACAGCACTGGGTTGGAAATCGCCATCGGCTTTTTCGAGCGCACATGGGTCAGTTTCATGCCGCGGTTGAAGTGACCGGACGCGAGACGGACAAAGGCCACGCGGTCGCGGTGCTTGGGGTCCATATTGGCTTGCACCTTGAAAACAAAGCCGGAAACCTTCTTTTCATCGGGGCTGATCTGGCGCGGGCTGGCGGATTGCGGCTGTGGCTCGGGACCGTATTGCGCAATGCCGTCCATCAGCTCCTTGACGCCGAAACTGTTGATCGCCGAGCCGAACCAGATCGGTGTCATATGCCCTTCGAGCACCGATTGCGGATCGAGGGTGGGCAGCAATTCCCGAGCCATTTCAACCTCTTCGCGCAGCTGTGCGAGTAGATCGGCGGGGATGTGCTGCTCCATGGCGGGATCGTCCAGACCGTTCAGCGTGATGGTTTCAGCCACCTTGTTGCGGTCGGCGCGGTCCATGAGCTCCAGCCGGTCATTGAGCAGATCGTAGCAGCCCAGAAAGTCGCGCCCCATGCCGATGGGCCAGCTTGCGGGGGTGACGTCTATGGCAAGGTTTTCCTGAATTTCGTCAATGATATCAAATGTATCGCGGGCTTCGCGATCCATCTTGTTGCAGAATGTCAGGATCGGCAGATCGCGCAGGCGGCAGACCTCGAAGAGCTTCTGGGTCTGGCTCTCGACCCCCTTTGCGCCGTCGATCACCATCACCGCCGCATCCACCGCCGTGAGCGTGCGATAGGTGTCTTCGGAAAAGTCCGAGTGGCCGGGCGTGTCCACGAGATTAAAGCGGAACGTCTTGAAATCAAATGACATTGCGGAGGCGGACACGGAAATGCCGCGGTCCTTTTCCATCTGCATGAAGTCCGAGCGCGTCCGCCGCGCCTCGCCCTTGGCGCGCACCTGACCGGCCATCTGGATCGCCCCGCCGAAGAGCAGGAATTTCTCCGTCAGGGTCGTTTTGCCGGCATCCGGGTGCGAGATAATCGCAAATGTCCGGCGGCGGGCAATCTCCGGGGGCAGGTCGGGGCGGTTTGTGGGCGTATCAAGCATGGGTGCGAGGTAGCGCGAAAATCGAGCATGCACAATCCATGCACAACCGATGCACAAACCATGCATATCGCAGGTGCAGCATTGCTTGCGTCAGAACGCATAGGTCTGCGCCATGCGACGGCAAGAAAATGACGTGCCGCGAGGGGGAGTCCCAGGAGGGCAGAGCGCGCGCGGGCGGCGCCGCGTTGACGTGCAGGGCGCGGAATGGACTCGCCGCGCGTCGCGGCATGGGCCATGCGATGGTGTATCATGGCGGCAGGGTGGCGCGGATGCGACCGAAGCGGATTGCGCGGTGGCCCCACTTCCCGTAGAGATGGAACACATAGTGAACAAAAAGGATGGAGGATACGATGGATTTGAAAGAGATTGCACAAGCTTTGGTGGAGGGATGTCGGGCCGGGACGGAACTGGACAATCTCGGGCGGCTTTATGCGGAGGACGCGGTATCGGTCGAAGCGATGGATCAGGGCGGCGGGCGCGAGACCAAGGGGCTCGAGGGCATCCGGGGCAAGCACGCGTGGTTCGACAGCGCGTTTGAAATCCACGACTCCAGTGTGGAGGGGCCGTTCCTGCATGGCGATGACCGGTTCGCGGTGATCTTCGACGTGGATGCGAGCGAGAAGGCCACGGGCGAGCGCATGCCGATGCGCGAGGTCGGGATTTATCACGTGGCGGATGGCAAGATCGTGCGCGAGGAGTTTTTCTATAGCTGATCGTAGCTGATCGTGGCTGAGCCCGGCTGACCACAGCGGAGCCGTTGTCGGGGTGATCCCGGCCCGCGATGCGCGATGCCGGGTTGATCACGGTCCGCGATGGTTGTTGTCGGGTTGGTTCCGGTCCGCAATGGTTGTTGTCGGGGTGATCCCGGCCCGCGATGCGCGATGCCGGGTTGATCACGGTCCGCGATGGTTGTTGCCAAGTTGATCCCGGCCCGCAATGGCCGATGCCGGGATCCGTCGCGACCGGCGGATCGCGCCCGCGCGGGCGAGGGGCGGATCGGGAGGGCGATGATCGTTCGCGTGATCCATTGCGACCGGCGGATCGCACTTGCACAGGCGCAGGACGGATCGGGGCGCGGGGCGGCAGCCCGGTCGGGCAGCGGCGCGAAACGGCCGATTGCAACCCTGCGCGATGTCGCCTTTATTGGGCCGACAACACGGACCCGCGATGGGCGGGCGGCATATGGGGAGGAGACCGGATGGATCTTGGAATTCGGGGCAAGCGCGCTCTTGTTTGCGCATCGTCGAAGGGGCTTGGGCGGGGATGTGCCGAGGCGCTGGCGGAGGCCGGTGTGGCGCTGGTGCTTAACGCACGCGGGGCCGAAGCATTGGAGACCACCGCGGAGGAAATCCGCACCGCGCATGGGGTCGAGGTCACGACGGTGGCGGCGGATATCACGACCGATGCGGGCCGTGCGGCGGTGCTGGATGCGGCCGGCACGCTTGATATCCTTGTCACCAACGCGGGGGGGCCGCCGCCGGGCTTGTGGTCGGATTGGGACCGCGATGATTTCATCGCTGCGCTCGACAGCAACATGCTGACACCGATCGCGCTCATGACAACGCTGCTGCCGGGCATGATGGAGCGCGGCTGGGGCCGGGTTGTCAACATCACCTCCGGATCGGTCAAGGCACCGATTCCGCAGCTGGGCCTGTCCAATTCGGCGCGCGCGGGGCTGACCGGGTTCGTCGCGGGGACCGCGCGGCAGGTGGCGGGCAAGGGCGTGATCATCAACAACCTCCTGCCGGGCATCCATGCCACGGATCGCGCCGTGATGCTCGACACGACGGTCTCGAAGGCGCAGGGCATCACGCTGGAAGAGGCCTACGCGCAGCGCACGGCGACGATCCCGGCCGGGCGCTACGGCACGGCGGCAGAATTTGGCGCGACCTGCGCCTTTCTGTGTTCGCAGCACGCGGGCTTCATGGTCGGGCAGAACATCCTTCTGGATGGCGGCGCGATCAACGCAACGCTCTGAGACGATGGCGCGCGGGCCGGACGGGTCGGGCGGCGGGGCGGGTTTCTCGCTGGCCGATCAGCTGTTCAACGATCAGACGCTGGGCGATCTGGCGGCGGAATACGCAAGGCTAGACGGGTTTGACCCCGAGCGGTTCCTCGACACATGCCTGCCGGGGCTCGCCGGCCGCGGCCTTCTGGAGCGGCTGGACTGGATCGCCGATTGCATCGAGGCGCAGCTGCCCCGCGGGTTTCCGGCCATGGCGGAGGCGCTGGAGGCGGCCATGCCCGCGCCGCTCGATCCGACGCGCGAGGATGACGATTTCGGCCGCTTCATTCATGCCGTGCCGGGCATTCTGGCGGTGCGGCACGGGCTTGAAGAGCACCAGGACCGCGCGCTCGACCTGTTGCATCGCGCAACGCAGCGCTTTTCGATGGAGTTTTACATCCGACCCTTCCTCAATCGCTGGCCCGAGGAGACGCTGGCGCGGCTGGATGACTGGGTGCGGGATGACAATTACCACGTGCGGCGGCTGGTGAGCGAAGGCACGCGGCCGCGTCTGCCCTGGGCGCGCAACATCACATTGGCGCCGGAGGTGCCGTTGCGGTTTCTGGACGCGCTGCATGCCGATCCGACGCGCTATGTGACCCGGTCGGTGGCCAATCACATGAACGATCTGTCAAAGATCATGCCGGAGCGGGTCCTTGCGCATCTTGAGCGCTGGCGCGCGGCGGGGGCTCAGAACGCGGCAGAGCTCGACTGGATGATCCGCCATGCGCTGCGCACAGCCGTCAAGCGCGGCGAGCGCGGGGCGCTGGATTTCCTCGGCTTCCGCGCCGGGGCGGTGCGGGCGCGGCTGGCGCTTTCGCCGGAGACGCCGCGGATCGGCGAGGCGCTGGAGATCGCCGTGACGCTGGAAGCGGAGGAGGCGATGCCGGTCATGGTGGATTACCGGCTGCGCTTTGCCCGGCCATCGGGAGAGGCGGAAAAGGTGTTCAAGCTGCGTAGCGCGCGGCTGGCACCGGGCGTGCCGGTCACGCTCCGCAAGGTGCACCGGCTCAAGGCGGATGCGAGCACGTTCCGGCTGCATGCGGGGGCGCATCGAGTCACGGTTCAGGTGAACGGGCAGGATGTCGCGCAGGCCGGTTTCATGCTGCAGCCCCCGCTTGGCGGGTAACAATGCCCGCCACATCCTTGGGTCCGCGCGCGGCGCCCGGCGCCTGCCCGGGCGCGAAGGGTTGGGGGCCCCGTCAGCGCTCCAGCACGAGCCGCCCGCCGGTGATCTCGAGCCGGTCGAAGCGTTGCAGGTAGGTCATTCCGAGCAGGGATTGCCGCATCTCGCCCTCGTTCACATAGGCGCGGAAATCCCGCTCGACAAACGGACCCATGGCCACGGATGACAGGGTCACGGGCGCGGTGCGCACCAGCCCGTTCGCGGTGTTGGCCGAACCGACAAACACCAGATCCTCGGCGTCCAGACCGATGCGGCGGGCATCGTCATATGTGAGCACCATGGCCGTGGCGCCGGTATCGACCACGAACCGGGTCGGCACGCCGTTGATGTCGAGCGTCGCATAGTAATGGCCATCGGGCGCGCGGGGCAGCTCGATGCGCCCCTCCTCGGCAAAGACGGTCTGCGTCGGGAGCACCGTGCGGCGGATGTCTTCCCAGAGACCGAAACCCGCGATCACGCCGAGAAAGATGAAGCCCCAGGCAGCGAGTTGCTTGATCTTGGTGCTCAGCCGCTCGCGCCCCTGGACAAACACCCAGAACACCATCACCCCGCCCAGAAGCGATAGGTAGATCAGGCTGTCATAGGGGATGTCCTGCATCGCGGTCTCCAGTGCTGTTCCGAACAGAGATAGGCACTGCCGCCCCGTTTTCCCAGAGCAGGAGCGCGGCTGGGGGCCTGCCTCTTCAAGACCTGCTGGGGCCATGATGGGGCGGTCGCCGCTGCCCGGAGGCGCGGCTACCGCGCGCGATGACCCCCGCCGGCCTGCCGGATCAAGCCACGGTCTGCGGGCCGCGGTCTATGGGCCCGGCGCACCGGAGCGCGCGGGGTGCGTGGCGCGCGCTGCGTCGACCGCGCAGCACGGCCGGCTTGAGATCCCGTGGCCCTCGGTCCCCCGCATCCCGGCATCGCTTTCACGCCGCTCCCAACCGCATGGACGCGCGCCCCGTCCAACCCCGGGCTTGAGAGAGGGCGACAAGCCGGATGACGATCCGTGGCGGTGGATGTCGGGGCTGGCCGGTGCCGCACAGCGCGCCCGGCGCAGAGGGCCGGGTCATCAGCACCGAAGCGCTTTCTTCACGGCGGCAGGTCCGGGGGCCGAAAGGCCCGTCGGATCCCGCGGTGCCGCCTTCAAGCCGCGGCAAGAGCGGCGGGCTCAGCCGCCCGCGAGGCCCGCGCCAAGGCCATAGTCGCGCAACCCGTCGAGCACGAATTGCACCGACAAGGCCGCCAGCAGCATGCCAAGCAGCCGCGTGACCACGGTGATGCCGGTCCGCCCCAGCGCGCGTTCCACCGGACCCGCAAGCAGGAAGAACCCCATGACGATGGCAAGCACGCCGACCATGACCGCAAGGATCGCCGCGATTTCCGCGCCACTGTCTGTCTGGCCCATCAGCAGGATCATCGAGGCAATGGCGCCGGGCCCGGCAATCAGCGGAATGGCAAGCGGGAAGACCGACGGATCGGGATGCCCTTCCTCCTCCGCCTGGCCCTCGCGGCGCTTCGAGCGGCGTTCAAAGAGCATGTCGAGCGCGGTCAGGAAGAGCAGGATGCCGCCGGCGATGCGAAACGCGGGCATGGAGATCCCGATGAACCCGAGCACCTGCTCGCCCAGGAAGGCAAAAAGCGTCAGCAGCAAGAGCGCAATGCCGCAGGCCCGAAGCGCCACTGCACGGCGGTAGCGGCCCGATGTGCCGGCGGTCAGCGCGATGAAGATCGGCGCGAGACCGATCGGGTCGATCACGACAAACAGCGTGACGAAGGCGGAGATGAGGAAGGTCGTATCCATGCGGTCGGCTCAATCACAGATCCGGGCACCAGGCAACCCACGCCTGATCTTTGCGGCGCTGCGGTTTCTTCTGTCCAGAAATACTCCGGGGGTCAGGGGGCTGGCCCCCTGCGCGCGGAACGCGCCCGCAAAAATGGCCGCAAGGCACGCGGATGTCAGGCGGCAAGCGCCGAGCGGGGCCAGTCGCCGTGGCTGTCGACGATCCGCAACCGGGTGAAGCAGGACCGGTCGAAGAGCCCGTCTTCACGCCCTTTATGTTCGTCGAGATAGGATCTGTGCACACCGGCCTTGTAGGCCGCGGCCATCATCGCGGCGTCATCGGCCCAGAGCGACAGGGTGAAGCCGTCGCGCCCGTCGACGGCGGCGCCATTGACCACATCGCGCTGCAGGTTGCCGGGGTCACTGGCAAAGCTGTCCATCACTTTCATGACGCCGGCGGCAAAGCGCAGGCGGCGCGCCTGTTCGGCTTCTTTATCCGCCTCGAACCCCGGCGCGTCATAGCCCGCGCTTGTGACGATGGCGAGCGCCCCCTCGGGCGGCGTCTTGCTGACGCGCAGCGCGCTGTTTGTCTCGACCCCGTCGCGCCAGTGAACCGCGCCGTGATGGGCATAGGGCACCGCCAGCGCGTGCCAGCTGTCGACCGCATCGGCCATCATCGGGATATGGGCGGCGGGATCGTCGAACATGGCACGCGCCTCGGCTTCGGTCCCGAACACGCCCATCGCCCCCCAGACATCCGATGCAAAGGCGGGCACGCCCGCTTCGGTGAGCCGCATGGCGGGCAGAAGCCACCAGATCTCCGCCCCCGGTGCGGGCGCGATCTCGCGGCCGATGCCCGGCACGATGTCCGCAAACCGCAGGCGATGAAAGGTGACCCAATGATGATCCGACATGGCACGTCCTTTCGATGTCAATACCGAAAGCCTAGCATGCCGGGTGCCGCGCCGTCCTCAGAGTTTTTCGGCGGCGTCGAGCCTCTCCTGCGCGCTCATCCAGAGATCCTCGGCACGGGCCAGACCGTCCATCACCTCGGCATATTTCTTGTTCCAGGTTTCCAGCTCGCCCACGCGGGTGTCTTCGTAGAGCGCGGGGTCGGCGAGCTTTTTGGCCAGCTTTTCGCGCATTTCTTCAAGCTTGCTCACGCGGGTCTCGCATTTGCGGACCTCGGAGCGCATTTCGAGGATCTTGTCGCGTGAAGGGCGCTGTGGTTTGGGCGCGGCGGGTTTGGCGGCCCCTTTGGAGCGCGGCTTTTCCGGCTTGAGCAGCAGCGCGCGATAGGCGTCGAGATCGTCCTCATAGGGTTTCACCGTGCCATCCGAGACCAGCCAGAGCCGGTCCGCGACCATCGACAGAAGATGCATGTCGTGGCTCACGAGGATAACCGCGCCGGAATATTCCGTCAGCGCCTCGACGAGGGCCTCGCGGCTTTCGATGTCGAGGTGGTTGGTCGGTTCGTCGAGGATCAGCAGATGCGGCGCGTCGAGCGTGGCCAAGAGCAGCGAAAGGCGCGCCTTCTGCCCGCCCGAGAGGCGGCCCACCTCGGTTTCGGCCTGGGCGGCCTGAAGCCCGAAACCCGCAAGAAGCGCGCGCAGTTTCGACGGCGGCGTGTCGGGGCGTTCGCGTTGCAGGTGCTGGAGCGGGGTTTCGTCGAGATGCAGCTCGTCGACCTGATGCTGCGCGAAATAGCCGATGCGCAGCTTGGACGACCGGCTCACATGGCCCTCCATGAGCGGCAGGCGGTCCGAGAGCAGCTTGGAGAGCGTGGATTTGCCCTGACCGTTGCGGCCCAGAAGCGCGATGCGGTCGTCCTGATCGATGCGCAGGTCGAGATGGTGCAGAACGCGGGTCTCGCCATAGCCGGTCACACCGCCTTCCATCGAGATGATCGGCGGGGAGAGCGCGTCGGGCTGGGGGAAGGTGAACTTGCGGCGCGCGGCCTCTTCGGGCGCGGCCACCATGTCCATGCGTTCGATCATCTTGAGACGGGCCTGCGCCTGCTTGGCCTTGGAGGCCTTGGCGCGGAACCGGTCGACAAAGCTTTGCAGATGGTCGCGGCGGGCCTGTTGCTTCTTGGCGATGGCCGTGGCCTGCGCGCGGCGTTCGGCGCGCTGGCGGGCGAACTGGTCGTAAGGGCCCTGGTAATAGGTCAGCTTGCGGTCTTCGAGGTGCAGGATGCCGCCCACGGCGCGGTTGAGAAGACCGCGGTCGTGGCTGATGATGACCACCGTGTGGGGATATTTCGCCAGATAGCTTTCCAGCCAGAGCGCGCCTTCGAGGTCGAGATAGTTGGTCGGCTCGTCGAGCAGCAGCAGGTCTGGCTGGGCAAACAGCACGCCCGCCAGCGCGACACGCATGCGCCAGCCCCCGGAATAGGCCGAGCAGGGCTTTTGCTGATCCGCGTCGTCAAAGCCCAGACCCTTGAGGATGGAGGCCGCGCGCGCCTCGGCGGACCAGGCGTCGATATCGGCGAGCCGGGTCTGGATCTCGGCGATGCGGGTGGGGTCGGCCGCGCTCTCCGCTTCGGCCATCAGGCTGGCGCGTTCGGTATCCGCGGCGAGCACGGTGTCGATGAGCGACACCTCGGTGGAGGGCGCTTCCTGAGCCACGCCGCCGACCTTGGCGCGCGACGGCAGCTCGATCTCGCCATTATCGAGGGTCAATTCGCCCCGGATCAGGCGAAAGAGCGTGGTCTTGCCCGCGCCATTGGGCCCGACGAGGCCGACCTTGTGGCCGTCGGGAATGGTGGCGGAGGCGTCCTCGAAAAGCGGGCGGCCTTCGACGGAATAGGCGATGCGGTCAATCTTTAACATGGGCGCGCTCTAGCAGAGGGGAACGGGCCATGCTAGCGCAACTGCACCATGACCCGCACTCCGCCACATCTTGTCACGCTGATCCTGCTGACTGCCCTTACGGTGATCAGTCTGAACATGTTTCTGCCCGCGCTTCCGGCGATGCGGGCGGCGTTTGGCGTGAGCGAGGCGGTGATGGGGATCGCGATCTCGGGCTACATGGTCTGCGCGGCGGTGTTGCAGCTTGTGGTGGGCCCGCTGTCGGACCGGGTCGGGCGGCGTCCGGTGCTGCTCGGGGCCTTGGGGCTCTACGTGGCGGCGTCGCTGGTCTGCGTGGTCACGCAGGACATCACGGTGTTTCTGGCCGCGCGCATGGTGCAGGCGATTGCGGTGGGCGGCGGCGTGCTGGCCAGCGCGGTGGTGCGCGACCTCTATGACGGGCCGGACGCGGCGGCCAAGCTGAGCACCATCGCGGCGGCGATGGCGGTTGCGCCCATGCTGGCCCCGGCCTTGGGCGGGATCGTGGATGCCACGCTTGGCTGGCGCGCGGTATTTGCCGTTTACGCGGGTTTGGGCGGCGTGCTTCTGGCGCTCGTTTTCTGGGACCTGGGCGAGACGCGGGCACGGGCGCCTGCGGGCGGGCTTGCCCCTTATGTCGCGTTGCTGCGCGGGCGGATCTTCTGGGCGCATGCGGCGACGATGACCTTTTCGGTCGGCGCGTTTTACATCTTTCTGACCGGCGCGCCCTTTGTGGCCGAGGCGCAGTTCGGCTTGCGATCCGACCAGATTGGATTCGGGCTGGGCTCGATCACGGCGGGCTTCATGATGGGGGCGACCATCTCGGCGCGCGGCGTGGCGCGCCTTGGGCAGGTGCGGTTGATCTTTGCCGGACGGGCGTTGGCGATGACGGGCCTGACGGCGGGGCTTGTGGTCTTTGCCTCCGGCGCGGGCAGCGTGTGGCTCTTTTTCGGCGCCACGATCTGCGTTGGCATCGGCAACGGGCTGACGATCTCCAACGCCTATGCCGGGGCGCTGGCGCAGCGGCCCGATCTGGCAGGCACGGCGGCGGGCGTGGCCGGGGCGTTGATGCTGATCGGCGGGGCGGGCCTGACGGCGCTGGCGCTGGCGGTGCTGGCCCGGGTGCCCTCGCCGCTGGCGCTGCTGATGCTGATGATCGGCAGCGTCCTGCTGTCGGTGATCGCGGCGCTGGCGGCATGGGGCTGGACCCGCGCGCAAGGGCCTGAAATGGCTCTTTCCAACGCCCCAGACCCATGATAGGCGGGCCGCAAAATTTGACCCGGCCAGAGCGTTGTCTTTGGCCCATCCACAGGAGTGAGACCCATGGCCCTTGAGCGCACGTTCTCGATCATCAAGCCCGACGCCACGAAGCGCAACCTGACTGGCAAGATCAACGCCAAGTTCGAGGAGGCCGGGCTGCGCATCGTCGCACAAAAGCGCATCCACCTGACCAAGGCGCAGGCAGGCGAGTTCTACAAGGTGCACGCAGAGCGCCCGTTCTATGACGAGCTGTGCGAATTCATGGCGTCCGCGCCGGTTGTCGTGCAGGTGCTTGAAGGCGAAGGCGCCATCGCGAAGAACCGCGAAGTCATGGGCGCAACCAACCCGGCCGACGCGGCTCCGGGCACGATCCGCGCAGAGTTCGCCGAGTCCGTTGGCGAAAACTCCGTGCATGGCTCCGACGCGCCGGAGACCGCAGCAGAAGAGATCGCATATTTCTTTTCCGGTCTGGAACTGGTCGGCTAAGCCGCAAAAGCGGTGCAGACGTGAGAAAGGCGCCCCGATGAGGGCGCCTTTTTTTCGTTCAGTTCTGGTGCTGTGTCATACCCTATGCTGCGTCATACGCGAAAGCGCGCGTGTGCGGTGCTGCTCACTCCGCCGGGGCGGCGGAGAATGCGTGCGGGCGCGGCGGCAAGCGCGGGTCGGGCCGTCCTTCGAGATGGGTGCGCAGCAAGACCGCGTTGCGCAGGTTTGCCTTGTAGCCGACGTCGAACACGTCGCCGAGCAACGGGATCAAACCAATCACCCAGTCCACCCCGATGTTGAAGCCCATTCGGCCCAGTAGCCGCTTCGGAGCGCCCGCATCATGGGCGAGCTTGACGATATACAGCGAGGGCGCCACGGCGAGCGTGTCGCCGACCCCCGGCACGAGGCCGAGGATGGTATCGAAGCCGAAGGTGATGCGCGTTCCGGGGATACGGAACGCATTGTCCATGCGCTGCGCGATCCAGTCGGCGCGATCGGCGATCCGCGCGTCGTCATCGGTCAGCGGTTTGGCTGGCGGTGGCGCGGTTCGAGCGGGGCGTCGGGTGCGGGGCATGGCTGTGCTCCTTCTTTCCGGATGGGGCGGCGTTGGGTGACGGGTTACGCGGTGCGCGGCCCGGTCCGGGCGATGATCCAGACGGCATGCACGATGCCGGGGATATAGCCGAGGATGGTCAGCAGGATGTTGATCCAGAAATGTTTGCCGATGCCCACCTGCAGGAAGACGCCGAGCGGGGGAAGAATGATGCTGAGGATGATGCGGATCAGGTCCATGGTGATCTCCTTCGTGGGTTGGTTGACTTGGACAGACAACAGCCGACATCGCGAGGAGTTCCGTGAAATATGCCGGTCGTGAGGCGGCGCCCTTGTTTATTTCGAAGCCAATGGTTTGGAGTCGCTTGAGAAATTACGGTTTCAAAGAAATCTTTACGGCGCTCCGGGAAGGCCTGGATATCAGCGCTTGCGCGGGGTGATCCCGGTGTCCCGCAGAAAGCGCGCAAGCTCACCAGGCAGTCCGTCGCCACCGGTCGAAGGGGCTGCCGCGCGGGTTTTCAGCGCATCGAAGGTCTTGCGCAGAGCCTCTTTCTCGGCGCCCTTGCAATCGTTCCAGGGTCTGCCCTGCAGTGCCATGACGAGCGCGTAATAGCCGATGAAATGCGGTCTTGCGCCATTTTCGAGCAGGCGGGCATAGGCCGCGTCCGCACCGAGCGCGCGCAGGCTCGGCGCGTCCGGGATGCCCGCCGCGGCAAAGGCGTTTTCCATGGCGGGGCCAAGACCGCGGATGCTCGATACCGGTTCCGGCTTTTCGTGCGGTTGGTCGTCCGGGCGATGCGGTGGGCTTTCGGTCATGGCTGTCAGGCAGCGCAGGCGTGCCGGGCGGCAAAGGCGCAGAGCGTGTCGATCGCGTCGGAGAGCCGCGAATCCTCGACCGTGAGGGCCACGCGCAGATGACCGGCGGCGGAGGTGCCGAAGCTTTCCCCCGGCATGACGGCGATGTGATGGGCATCGAGCAGCGCCTCGGCAAAGGCGCGTCCGGAGAGCCCTGTCGCGCGGATGTCGAGCATCAGATACATCGCGCCCTGAGCGGGAATGGCCGTCACGATGCTCTGGCGGGAGAGGCGGTCGAGCACGAGGTCGCGCCGCCGCCGGAACGGCGCCGCGACACGGGTTTCGAGCGCGGTGTCGTCGGTCAGGGCAAAAAGCGCCGCATCCTGGATGTAGCCGGGCACGCCGTAGGTGGTTGCGGTGGCAAGGTCGATCAGCGCTGCGATGGCCGGTTCGGGCGCAACGATCCAGCCGATGCGGGACCCGGTCATGGCGTGGCTCTTGGACATGGATCCGATGACCATGGTGCGCGCGGCCATGCCGGGCAGGGCGCGTGGGCTGAGATGGGTGCCGCTCCAGACCTGTGTGTCATAGACCTCGTCCGAGATCAGCCACAGGTCATGCTCGACGCAGACGGATGCAAGCCCGCGCAAGGTCTCTTCGGGATAGACCGCGCCCGTGGGGTTGTTGGGGGTGTTGATGAGCAGGCTCTTTGCGCCGGTTTCGCGGGCGAGGCGGGCCACCGTCGCCGGGTCGGGCAGGAAGCCGGTGGCGGCGCGGGTCGAGACCGGACGGGCGATGGCGGAGGCGGCGCGGATGGTGCCGGGGTAGGTGGCGTAGAACGGGTCGATGAACAGCGCGGTGTCGCCCGGTGCGCAGGCCGCCATATGGGCGGAAAAGAGCGCCGACTGCCCGCCCGGTGTCACGAGCACGTTGTCGCGACCGGTGGCGACGCCGGTGCGGTCCTGGACGCGCGCGGCGATGGCGTCGCGCAGCGCATCGACGCCCGGCACCATGGCATACCCGGTATGGCCGCCGCGCGCGGCGGCATCGAGCGCGTCGAGGATACGCGCATCGGTGCTGATGTCATGCTCGCCGATGGTCAGCTCGGTCACGGGTTGGCCGGAAGCGACCAAGGCGCGGGCGCGGTAGAACACCTCCCACCCGTCGGAGCCGCCGTCATTCATGCCTGTGAGGCGGGAAGAGAGACCGGGCATCGCGTTGATTCCCCTCAGAATGTGCCAAGTACCCCGGCAGGACGCCGGTCGGACTGTCTTGCCAGAGCCCGCCGCGTGCGGCAAGCGCAACGCGCGGTCGGGGTAAGCAATCGTTAGGATTTACTAAGGGTTTCAGATGCTTGCGCGCGGAGCCCCCTTTGACTGAAAGACGCCAGGTGGGTATTTTCTGACGTGCTGGACGAACTGGGCTTTTGACGTGACGGGAACAGGCAACCTTCCTCGATCGTCGATTTCGTTCGCTGTCTCGGAGGGGTGAAGACCAACGAGGCAAGAAAGGTATCGAGCAATGACCACTGCCCACTGCCCAGACACATGAAGACACGGTTCTGATCACGGCGAAGACCGAGGCGGACCGCATGACGCAAAACCGCGAGGAAATCGCGGAAGAGCTTGCTTATCTGCGACGGTTTCTCGTGGATTTGCGCGAACGGCTCGAGACAGGGGAGACCGACACGCCAGCCGGAGGGGGCAAATTGGCCGCGGAGATCCGCTATTGGATCAAGGCGGCGCGCGATGCGGAGAAAGACCTTGATGAGCTCAGACGCCAGGACTGCGGGATCAGCGATCTCTACGGATTGGACCTCGACGCGGCACGCCATGCGATCGGGTGCCGCATGGCTCGCCTCCGCCCCTGTTGCGGTGCAGGAGAGCTTTCTGAATGACCTGTCCAACGGGGAGCGCCTTGCGCTCCCCTACCTTTTTGAATTCTGGGCCCATGACCACCAGCTTCCGCCCGAAGGCGACTGGCGCTCATGGGTCATCCTCGGGGGACGCGGCGCGGGCAAGACGCGCGCGGGCTCCGAATGGGTGCGAAGCATGGTCGAAGGGGCGCGGCCGCTCGATCCGGGACCGTGCAAGCGGCTCGCGCTGATCGGCGAAACCTTTGACCAGGTGCGCGAGGTGATGATCTATGGCGACAGCGGCATCCTGGCCTGTTCGCCGCCCGACCGCCGCCCGAAATGGAACCAGTCACGGCGTTGTCTGATCTGGCCCAACGGCGCGGAGGCGATGGCGTTTTCCGCCCATGACCCCGAAAGCCTGCGTGGCCCGCAATTCGATGCGGCATGGGTCGACGAGCTGGCAAAGTGGCCGAAGGCGCGCGCGACCTGGGACATGCTGCAATTTGGCTTGCGTCTGGGCGACCATCCGCGGGTCTGTGTCACAACCACCCCCAAGAATATCGATGTGCTCAAGGAATTGCTCGAGCTGCCCTCGACGGTGGTCACCCGCGCGGCGACGGAGGCGAATGCCGCCTATCTCGCGGCCAATTTCCTCACGGAGGTGCGGGCGCGCTATGCCGGCACCAAGCTCGGGATGCAGGAGCTTGACGGTATCCTGCTAGAGGATGTGGATGGCGCGCTCTGGACGCGCGACATGCTGGACGGGTGCCGGGCGGGCCGGGTGCCGGACCTGACGCGGATCGTGGTGGCGGTGGACCCGCCGGCGGGCGGCAAGTCGAGCTCGGACGAATGCGGGATCGTGGTCGTGGGTGTGGTGCAGAACGGCCCGCCGCAGGAATGGCGCGCCATCGTGCTGGAAGACGCCACGGTGCAAGGCGTGTCGCCCACCGGTTGGGCGGAAGCGGCGGCGGATGCCTATCACCGCTGGGAGGCGGACCGGGTCGTGGCGGAGGTGAACCAGGGCGGCGACATGGTGGAGAGCGTTCTGCGCCAGGTCGATCCGCTTTTGCCGGTGCGCAAGGTCCATGCAACGCGCGGGAAGGCCGCGCGGGCCGAGCCGGTTGCGGCGCTTTACGAGCAGGGGCGGGTTTCGCACAGCGCAGGGCTTGACGCGCTCGAAGCGCAGATGTGCCTGATGACGCAGGGCGGCTTTGCGGGTGCGGACAGCCCCGACCGCGTCGACGCGCTTGTCTGGGCGCTGACCGATTCCATGCTCGAACCGATGAGCGGCTGGCAGTTGCCTAAACTGCGAACGCTGGTGTGAAGCGACGTTAATACCTCAATTATAGATTGTTTTCACGGATGAGGGGCAGCCCCTCACAATCCTGAACACAGACAGATCCCGGACGGGCCGGCGAAGCGGCAACACCGGACGGGCAGATAGGAGCATGCGCGATGGTTTTCGATTTTCTGCGGCGGACCGAGACGGAAGGCGCGAGCGCTCCCGAGGCCAAGGCGTCGGCCACGGGACCGGTGATCGCGCATATGTCCGCAGGCCGCGTGGCGTGGTCTCCGCGCGATACGGTGACGCTGACCAAGCAGGCATTTACCGGCAATCCGGTGGGGTTTCGGGCGGTCAAGCTGATTGCCGAATCCGCGGCGGCGCTGCCGATCGTGCTTCAGGACAGCACCACGCGCTACAGCGAGCATCCGCTGCTGTCGCTGCTCACCGCGCCCAACCCGGGCCAGGGCCGGGCGGAGCTTTTCGAGGCGCTGATCGGGCAGATGCTTCTGTCCGGGGACGGCTATCTTGAAGCGGTTGCGGGCGAGGCCGGTGTGCCTTTCGAGCTGCATGTTTTGCGGTCGGACCGCATGCGGGTTGTGCCCGGCGCGGATGGCTGGCCGGTGGCGTATGAATACGCGGTGGGTGGCAAGAAGCACCGCTTTGCCGTGACGGGCCCGGTGTCTCCGATCTGTCACATCCGCGCGTTTCATCCGCAGGACGACCATTACGGGCTGTCGCCCTTGCAGGCGGCCGCGCAGGCGGTGGACGTGCATAACAGCGCCTCGCATTGGTCCAAGGGGTTGCTCGACAATGCGGCGCGCCCGTCAGGCTCGATCGTCTGGAAAGGGGTCGAGGGGCAGGGCAATCTGAGCCCGGAGCAATATGACCGCCTCGTCGCGGAAATGGCGTCGCAGCACCAGGGCGCGCGCAATGCGGGCCGGCCGATGTTGCTCGAAGGCGGGCTCGACTGGAAGCCGATGGGCTTCTCGCCCTCGGACATGGAGTTCCAGCAGACCAAGGAAGCGGCGGCGCGGGAGATCGCGGTGGCCTTCGGGGTGCCGCCGATGCTGCTCGGGATCACGGGCGAGGCGACCTATGCCAATTATGCCGAGGCGCACCGGGCGTTTTACCGGCTCACGGTTTTGCCCCTGGCCAGCAAGGTCTGTGCAGCGGTTGGGCGGTGGCTTGCGGGCTATACCGGCGAGACCGTCGCATTGTCGCCGGATCTCGACAAGATCCCGGCCCTCGCCTCCGAGCGTGACCAGCAATGGGCCCGGGTTGCGGGCGCGGATTTCCTCACGCAGGCCGAAAAGCGGCAGATGCTGGGCCTGCCCGCCCTGGAGGTGCAGGACGGTGAATAGTCCACGCCGATTGACGGAGGCCTTTGCCTGTGCGCCCGCGCTGAAGCTGGAAGCACATGAGCGGGTCAGCAAGCTTCAGATCGAGGCGCTTCACGAGCGTTTCGAGCGGCTGGAAATGCTGGTGGAACGGCTCGAGCGGCGGTTGTGGCTGACGCTTTACGGGGTGGCGGGCGTCATCCTTGCGCAGGCCTTCCAGAGCATCATGGGCGCGGTGCCCTTGCCTTGAGCCGGTCGCCGGGACGGCGGCGCGGCGGGTGAATGGACGGGCGCGGCATCGCGCGCGGCCGGGAAAGATCAACACGAAGGAAGAGGCCATGGACCTGGAACACAAATTTTGCCGGTTCGACAGCGACGTGACGGTTGTCGAGGGCACGCGGATCGAAGGCTATGCCAGCCTTTTCGGCGCCTGCGATCAGGGTGGCGACGTGGTGGCACCGGGCGCCTATGCGCGCTCGCTCAAGGCGCTGATCGCCGATGGTCGTGCGGTCAAGATGCTCTGGCAGCACGACCCGGCCCAACCGATCGGCATCTGGGACGAGGTGCGCGAGGATGAGCGTGGCCTCTATGTGAAGGGCCGGCTTCTCGAAAGCGTGGCGCGGGGCCGCGAGGCCGCTGCCCTGATCGAGGCGGGCGCGATCGATGGGCTTTCCATCGGTTACCGGACGGTGAAGGCCACGAAGAATGACAAGGGCCAGCGGCTCTTGGCGGAACTGGAGCTTTGGGAGGTGTCGCTTGTGACCTTCCCGATGCTTCCCAGTGCACGGGTGTCGGCGAAGGGTGAAGAGCCTGCGGCCGATCCTCTGTGCGAGTTGGCGCAAGTCCTTGAGGACGCGCGTCATAACCTGGCGGGCGGCTGACGCGCGCCACTCAAACTCAAGGACCATCGATGATGAACGATGCCGAGATCAAGTCTCGGGCCGGGGAAGACGTGTCTCCGGCCACCCGAGTGAGTGCCGCGATGGCGGGACTGATCGGGGATTTCAAGGCCTTGCAGGCCGACCTTCAAGATAAGCTTTCAAAACAGGAAGAGCGACTGACCATGCTTGATCACAAGACCGCCCTCGCGGGCCGCCCTGCGCTTTCGACCCATGCCGAGGTTGACGCACCCCATCAGAAGGCGTTTGACGCCTACCTGCGCAACGGCGATGACGACGCGCTGCGCGGCCTGGAGCTGGAAGGCAAGGCCATGTCCACGGCGGTGAATTCCGACGGTGGCTATCTGGTCGATCCGCAGACAGCCGAATACATCAAGTCGACGCTCGACTCGACCGCCACGATCCGCTCCATTGCAACCGTGGTCAACGTCGAAGCCGGCAGCTTCGATGTGCTGGTCGATCAGAACGACACCGGCGCCGGCTGGGCCAATGAAAGCTCGCCCACCGCCGAATCCGGCACGCCGACGCTCGACCGCATTTCCATTCCGCTCTTTGAGTTGAATGCGATGCCGAAGGTGTCCCAGCGCCTGCTCGACGACAGCGCATTCGACGTCGAAGGCTGGCTCGCCGGTCGCATTGCCGACAAGTTCGCCCGCGCTGAGGCCATGGCGTTTGTCTCCGGCGATGGCAATGACAAGCCGACGGGCTTTCTCAACAAGCCGATGGTCGAGAACCAGGTCTGGAGCTGGGGCAATCTCGGTTATGTCTCCACCGGCGTGGCCGATGATATCGGCAATGGCGATGAGCTGATGACGCTGGTCTATTCGCTTGACGCGCAATACCGCCAGAACGCGAGTTTCGTGATGAACTCGCGCACCGCGGGCGCGCTTCGCCGCCTCAAGGACGCCGATGGTCGCCATCTTTGGTCTGACGGGTTTGCCGCGGCGGAGCCTGCACGGCTGCTCGGGTATCCGGTGGTGATCGCAGAGGACATGCCCGACATCGCGGCGGACACCTTCCCGGTTGCCTTTGGCGACTTCCGCGCCGGCTACACCATCGCCGAGCGTCCGGACCTGCGGGTGCTGCGCGACCCGTTCAGCGCCAAGCCGAACGTGCTGTTCTATGCCACCAAGCGCGTGGGCGGTGACGTGAGCGATTTTGCGGCCATCAAGCTGCTGCGCTGCGCGGTCTGACCGACCTGAAACGATCGGGTGGCGCCCTCGCGGGTGCCATCCCATCGGGGCGCGCGCTTTTCGTGAGGGACAGATTTGGCCCGTCGGCCAGCACTCACCCCTCCGCTACAGCGACGGGACAAGCGCGCGCCCACCTTTGCCCGAGACGGAACGCTTTGGGTAGGAATTCGGAGTAAGAACATGATCCTCGTTGAAGAAACGCAAGTGCCCGATGTGGTGCTCCCGGTCGTCCAATTACGCACCCATCTTCGTCTTGGCACGGGGTTTGCCGAGGACGATGTTCAGGATGCCGTCCTGAGCTCTTTCCTGCGCGCAGCTCTCGCCGCGATTGAAGCGCGCACCAGCAAATCCCTGATCCGACGGGCGTTCCTGCTGACGCTGACGCAATGGCGGGACGCAAGCGGCATGGTGCTGCCCATTGCGCCGGTCACGGGCATCACCGGGATTACGCTCATCGACAAGTTTGGTGCCGCCCAGAATGTCGACCCGTCCGGTTTTGCGCTGCGTGTCGATGCCCAGTCGCCCCGGCTGGTGCCAACCGGGTCGTTCCTGCCGCCGGTGCCGGAGCTCGGGTCTGCGGAAGTGCGGTTCGAGGCGGGCTATGCCCAGGACTTTCAGGAACTGCCGTCGGACCTTGCTCAGGCGGTTCTGATGCTTGCGGCACATTACTACGAATATCGTGACGAGACCGCGCTGAGCCAGGGATGCATGCCATTTGGCGTCACCAGCCTGATCGCGCGCTATCGTCCGGTGCGGCTCGGGATGACGTCATGACGCGGGTGGTTCTCAACCGGCGTCTGGCGCTGGAAACCCGTTTGCGCAGTTCCGATGGCGCCGGCGGTTTCGAAGAGACGTGGTCGCAGCTTGGGGAGTTGTGGGCACAGGTGAAGCCGCGATCCGGGCGCTATGCAAACGCGACCGATGGTGCCCTGTCCGTGACCGGATTTCGCATCACCGTCCGTGCGGCCCCGGTCGGCCAGACCAACCGTCCCGAACCCGGACAGCGGTTCCGCATGGGAAGCCGGTATTTCCGCATTGAAGCGGTGACAGAGCATGAGCCGACCGGCCTCTACCTGCAATGCCAGTGTGAAGAGGAGATGTTCGCATGAGCTATGCTCTTTCCGCGCCGCTCCAGACTGCCGTGTTCGAGCGTCTGCTGGCTGATGCGGCCGTAACCGATCTCGTGGGCACCAACATATTCGACGCGCTGCCGACAGGCCGTATGCCGACGATTTATATCGCGCTTGGGCCGGAGACGGTCCGCGATGCGGGCGAAGTTGCCGGGGATGGCTCCTGGCATGATTTCACCGTCTCGGTGGTGACCGAAACGGCGAGTTTCAAGGCGGTCAAGGCCGCGGCGGGGGCAGTCAGCGACGCGCTGGATCACGCCGACCTGACCCTGGGGCGCGGCCGTCTTGTGGGGTTGTGGTTTCGGAAGGCGCGGGCGCGGCGCGCAGCAAATGGCGCCCGGCGGATCGATCTCACCTTTCGCGCGCGCATCGACGACATCTGAAACACCTAGGAAAACGGAGAAAGACCATGACTGCACAGAATGGCAAGGATCTTCTGATCAAGGTCGACCTCGATGGCACTGGCCAGTTCGAAACCATGGCGGGCCTGCGGGCGACGCGGGTGAGCTTCAATGCCGAACAGGTCGATGTGACCTCGCTTGAAAGCCACGGCGGCTGGCGCGAGTTGCTGGTTGGCGCAGGCGTCAAATCCGCGAATATCTCTGGCTCGGGCGTGTTCAAGGACAGCAGCACCGACGAGCGGGCGCGGCAGATCTTCTTTGACGGCGACACGCCCGGTTTCCAGGTGATTGTGCCCGATTTCGGCACCATCGAGGGCGCATTTCAGGTCAGCTCGATCGAATACGCGGGTTCGCATAATGGCGAGGCGACCTATGAGATTGCTCTGGCAAGTGCCGGACCGCTGCAATTCACCGCGGCCCCGGCAAGCTGATGACCAATCCGTGGCGGGGAGAGGTGGCGCTTGTGCTCGACGGCGAGCCGCATCGCATGCGGCTCACGCTCGGCGCGCTGGCGGAACTGGAAGCGCAGCTTGAGAGTGGCTCGCTTGTCGATCTCGTCCAGCGGTTCGAAACCGGTGGATTTACCACCCGGGATGTGCTGGCGCTGATCGTGGCGGGTCTGCGGGGCGGTGGCTGGCAGGGCACGGCGAAGGACCTGCTTTCGGCAGAGATCGAGGGTGGCCCGCTGACCGCCGCAAAAGCGGCGGCGGAGTTGATCGCACGGGCGTTCATGCTGCCGGAGGTGACAGATGGCGCAGGGGTTTGACTGGCCGGTTCTGATGCGCGCGGGGCTCCGCGGCCTCGGTCTGCGCCCGGCGGAATTCTGGGCTCTGACGCCCGCGGAATTGCAGTTGATGCTCGGTCAGGACAGCGGCGCGGCCCCAATGGCGCGCAGCCGGCTTGACGCGCTGATGGCGGCCTTTCCAGACACATGTGAAGGAGCAGATCCATGAGTGATCTCGACGGAATTGACGATCTCGAAGTGCAGATCGAAGCGCTGGAAACGGCGATGGGGGGCGCCGTTGGCATGGCGGCGCAGTTCGACGCGGAACTCAAGCGCATCCATCAGAGTTTTTCCGCGGCCGGGCAGGGGGCTGCACGATTGCAGACCACGCTGTCGTCGGGCCTCGGGCGCGCTATCGACGGTGTTGTGCTGGACGGCATGAAGCTTTCGGACGCGCTGGGCGAGGTTGCCAAATCGATGATCAACGCGGCCTATCGCGCCGCCGTCAAACCCGTGACCGACCACGTTGGAGGGCTGATTGCCGGGAGTATCGGCTCTGTGTTCGGCGGCCTTTCGCCGTTTGCGGATGGCGGCTCGTTCAGCCAGGGGCGGGTGATGCCCTTTGCCAATGGCGGCGTTGTGACCGGGCCGGTCACGTTCCCGATGCGGGGCGGCACTGGGCTGATGGGCGAGGCGGGACCGGAGGCGATCATGCCTTTGACCCGCGGAGCGGATGGCAAGCTTGGTGTCCGGGCTCAAGGCGGCAGCGGCTCTGGCGTCTCCATTGTCATGAATATTCAGACACCTGATGCGCGCAGCTTTGAGCGCTCGCAGAGCCAGATCGCGGCGCAGATGAGCCGTGCACTCAGCATTGGAAGTCGCAACCGGTAAGGCCCGGTTTTTCGGAATACGAGGAGGATAGCGCCATGGCGTTCCACGAAGTGAGATTTCCCACTGATCTGAGTTTTGGCGCGCTGGGCGGGCCGGAACGGCGGACGGATGTGGTCGAGCTGACAAGCGGATATGAGGAGCGCAACACGCCATGGTCGCATTCCCGTCGCCGCTATGACGCGGGGCTGGGGTTGCGTTCGCTCGACGATGTGGCGGCGGTCATCGCGTTTTTCGAAGCCCGCCGGGCACAGCTGCATGGGTTTCGCTGGAAAGACTGGGCCGACTACAAGTCCTGTGCGCCCTCGCAGGAGATTGGACCGCTCGACCAAGAAATCGGCATCGGAGATGGGGTTGCCACGCATTTCGCGTTGTCGAAGACCTACGCGTCCGGAGAGGGCAGCTACACGCGCACTATCGCCAA
The DNA here is from genome assembly GCF_020667845.1 of Cognatishimia sp. F0-27. Taxonomy (GTDB): domain Bacteria; phylum Pseudomonadota; class Alphaproteobacteria; order Rhodobacterales; family Rhodobacteraceae; genus JAFMPQ01. The sequence goes on along the minus strand of NZ_JAFMPQ010000021.1, from coordinate 41,471 downwards.
ACCGGTGGCGGGCCGGGTGATAGTTGCCGTGGACGGCGTGACGCAAACCCATGATGTCAATTTCAATGTCGATACGACCAGCGGCGTCGTCGGTTTTGTCTCCGCGCCGGAAGCGGGTGCCATCGTCACAGCCGGTTTCGAATTTGACGTGCCTGTGCGGTTTGACACCGACCGGATCACGGTTTCGGTTGCCACGTTCAATGGAGGGCAGGTGCCTGATGTTCCGGTTCTGGAGGTGCGGGTCTGATGGTTGGTGCAGAGGCGCTTCACGCCCATCTGGAAAGCGGAACCGGGACGGTGGCACGCTGCTGGTCGGTCACGCGCCGCGATGGGGTGCGGTTTGGATTCACCGATCATGATTGTGATCTGGCATTCGACGGGATCGTCTTTCGGGCGGAAACAGGCATGACGGCAAAGGCCTTGCAGCAAGCGACCGGGCTGTCGGTGGACAACAGCGAGGCCATGGGCGCGCTCAGCGATGCCGCGATCCGGGAGGATGACATTGCTGCTGGCCGCTTCGATGGCGCCGACGTCGTCGCCTGGCTGGTGAACTGGCAGAATGTCGGAGCACGCAAGATCCTGTTTCGCGGCACGATCGGCGAGATCCGCCGGGGGGCCGGGGCTTTCAATGCTGAACTGCGCGGGCTAACCGAGAAGCTGAACCGGCCCGTGGGCCGCGTGTTTCAGAAGCCTTGTAGCGCCGTGCTCGGTGATCGGAATTGCGGCTTTGATTTGGAGACTTCGGGTTTTCGTCACGAGGCCGAACTTGTGTCGCAAGTTGACGGGCGTGTGTTCGATCCGGGCCCGTTGGAGGGTTTTGGCGCGGGATGGTTCGAACGCGGGCGGATCGAGGTCATGAGCGGGAATGCTGCTGGGCTCTCTGCCGCGATCAAGCATGACCGGGCGGGGCCCACAGGTGCACGCGTGATCGAGGTTTGGGAACCGCTCCGGCTTGTCCCGTTACCCGGCGACATTGTTCGGTTGACCGCGGGTTGTGACAAACGCTTCACAACGTGCCGCGAGAAATTTGACAATGTTTTGCAGTTTCAGGGCTTTCCGGACATTCCGGAGGAGGACTGGCTCGCGACGCATCCCACCGAGGCAAAGCGCAAGGACGGAGGGAGCCGGCGATGAGCCGTGTCGTGAATGTAGCGCGATCCTGGATTGGCACCCCATATGTGCACCAGGCTTCGGTGCGCGGCGCTGGTTGCGATTGCCTCGGCTTGTTGCGCGGTGTTTGGCGGGACATGATCGGGCAGGAGCCTGAACCGGTGCCAGCCTACACGATGGACTGGTCCGAGCCACAAGGCGACGAACGCCTGTGGCGCGCAGCACTGATGCATCTGTCGCCGAAAGCCGTGCGCAGTTCCGAAGCGGGCGACGTCTTGCTGTTCCGGATGCGCGAAGGATCGGTGGCCAAGCATGTTGGCATCCAGTCCCGAACGGGGCGCAGCCCGGCGTTCATCCATGCCTACAGCGGCCACGGTGTTGTCGAAAGCCCGCTCAGCGGGCCATGGGCGCGGCGTATAGTGGCGCGCTTTTCCCTCCCATTGGAGAACAAGTGATGGCTACTATCCTTCTTTCAGCTGCGGGCGCGGCCATTGGCGGCTCCATTGGGGGCTCCGTGATGGGATTGTCCATGACGGCCGTCGGGCGCTTTATCGGCGCGTCGCTGGGGCGATCACTTGATCAACGTCTGATGGGACAGGGATCGGATGCGATCGAGATTGGCAAAATGGACCGATTCCGGCTCACCGGTGTCGGCGAAGGAGTTGCCATCGCTCAGGTATACGGACGCATGCGGGTCGGCGGTCACGTCATCTGGGCGACCGAGTTCCGCGAAAAGGTGAAGACCAAGAGTGGCGGCGGCAAGGGTGCGCCGCAGCAGCCGGACGTTAAGAAATACAGCTATTCCGTGAGCCTTGCCCTTGCGCTTTGCGAAGGCGAGATCACGGGCGTCAACCGGATCTGGGCCGATGGAGCGGAATTGCCGGTATCCGATCTGACCATGCGCGTCTATCGCGGCACGCAGGACCAACTCCCCGATCCCAAGATCGAGGCGGTTGAAGGACCCGGAACCGTGCCTGCGTATCGTGGGACAGCCTATGTGGTCATCGAGGACCTGCAATTGTCCCGCTTTGGTAATCGCGTACCGCAATTCAGCTTTGAGGTGACACGTCCGGAGACGCAGGATGACGCGGACGTGCCGAATGCCGTCGGTGGTGTGGCGATGATCCCAGGAACAGGGGAATACGCGCTCGCGACCAAGCCGGTCTACATGAAATATATGGCCGCTGCGGATGATCTGTTCGGGATCGGCGAGGGGGGCAAGGCTGTTGCCAATGTAAACTCTCCCTCAGAGCAGCCCGATTTCCTGACTTCGCTCGGCCAGCTCGAAGACGAGCTGCCCAATTGCGGCGCGGCATCGCTGATAGTCAGCTGGTTCGGAAATGATCTGCGTGCCGGACAGTGCGAGATCCGCCCAATGGTGGAGCAGTCTGATTATGATGCGCCCAAAATGCCCTGGACCGTCTGCGGGTTGGAACGTGCAGAGGCATTGACGGTGCCCAAGGAGAATGACCGTCCGGTCTATGGCGGCACGCCGACCGATCAATCGGTGATCCAGGCAATCCGGCGGATGTCCGATGATGGACTGGCGGTTCTCTACTACCCGTTCATCCTCATGGATCAGATGGCTGGCAATGATCTGATCGACCCGTTTACCGGGCAGATCGGTCAACCGGCCTTGCCTTGGCGCGGGCGCATTATAACCAGTCTGGCCCCCGGTGTCCCCGGATCCACGGACGGCACCGCGGCGGCTGACGTGGAGGTTGCGGCATTCTTCGGAACCGCGTCGGCGGACGATTTTGCCATCGGCGACGCTGCGGTGACCTATAGCGGGCCGGATGAGTGGAGTTATTCACGGTTCATCCTGCATCAGGCGGCACTCTGCGCTGTTGCGGGCGGGGTGGACTCTTTTTGCATCGGATCGGAGATGCGTGGTTTGACACAGATCCGGGGCGATATCGGGTTCCCGGCGGTGGATGCGTTGCGCGCTCTCGCAGCGGAGTGCCGGGCTTTGCTCGGGCCAGCGGTGAAGATCGGTTATGCGGCGGATTGGTCGGAGTATTTCGGTTATCAGCCTCAGGATGGCTCCGGTGATCTCTTTTTCCATCTCGATCCGCTCTGGGCCGACGACAACATCGATTTTATCGGCATCGACAATTACATGCCCCTGTCGGACTGGCGCGACGGCGATGCACATCTCGATGCATCGGCCGGGTCGATTTACGATCTCGATTACCTGACCCAGAACGTGGCGGGCGGTGAAGGCTATGATTGGTATTATGCCAGCCAAGCCGATCGTGACGCACAAAACCGGACGCCCATTACCGATGGGGCCTATGGTGAGCCATGGGTTTATCGCTACAAGGATATCCGCAACTGGTGGGAAAACCCGCATCATGAGCGGATTGGTGGGGTGCGCCAGAGCCAGCCGACCGCTTGGCTCCCGCGCTCGAAGCCGGTGTGGTTTACCGAGCTGGGATGTGCCGCGATCGACAAGGGCACCAACCAGCCCAACAAGTTTCTCGATCCGAAATCTTCAGAGTCGACAGAGCCGCATTACTCGAATGGGCTGCGAGACGAACTTATACAGCGGCAGTATTTGCGTGCGATGTATGGCTTCTGGAACGAGCCAGAGAACAACCCCGCTTCGGATGTTTATGATGGCGCGATGATCGATATGGATCGGGCATTCGTCTGGGCATGGGATGCCCGCCCCTATCCGTGGTTCCCGGGCAATGAAGGGCTTTGGTCCGATGGGCCGAATTACCGGCGTGGGCATTGGCTGAACGGTCGCGCCTCAGCGCGGACGCTGGCTTCCGTGGTGACAGAGATCTGCCACCGTGTGGGGTTGACCGAAATCGACACGCGCGCGCTGCACGGAATCGTGCGAGGCTATGTCGTGCCAACCGTTTCCGACGCACGGCGCGCGTTGCAACCGTTGATGCTTGCCTACGCCTTCGACGCCATCGAGCGGGACGGGCAACTGGTGTTCCGGATGCGCAAGGGACAGCAAGCGACGACCTTGGACATCGATACGCTCGCCAGAAGCGAGGAATTCGACGGGTCGGTGATGGAAACACGCGCGGGCGAGGCCGAGATGGCTGGCCGGGTGCGCGTGAGCTTTGCGCTGGCAGATGCCGATCACCAGGTGGCCGCCGAGGAGACCGTCTTGCCGGACGATGCCACACATGCGGTTGCAGAGACCGATCTCAGTCTTCTGATGACACGTGCGGAAGGCCGCCAAACCGCGGAGCGGTGGCTGGCCGAAGCTCGGATCGCGCGGGATTCCGTGCGCTTCTCATTGCCGCTGTCGCGCCTGTCGCTCGGGGCCGGCGATATCGTGCGTGTGCCGTCCGGCTCGGGAACGGGAGAGACTTTGGCGCGTATCGACCGGGTCGAGGTTACAGACCGGCAGATCATCGACGCCGTGCGGATTGAGCCGGAGCTTTTTGAGCCCGCGCCCTATCCGGAGGAAGCGCCCCCTCTACGGCCTTTCACACCCGCGGTTCCAGTGACGCCGATGTTCATGGACTTGCCGCTGATGCGCGGTGACGAGGTCGAGCATGCGCCTCATCTGGCATTGGATGCGAACCCGTGGCCCGGCAGCGTCGCGGTCTATGCCTCCGCGCAGGATGCAGATTACGCGCTCGATTTTGTTCAGCCGGCCCGTTCCGTCATGGGCGTCACGCAATCGGCCTTGCCAGCCGGACCAATCGGGGTGGTTGATCGCGGTCCTGCGCTCGATATTCGTCTTTCGTCGGGATTGCTGCACTCTGTCACGGATGCGCAGCTTCTAGGCGGAGCGAACCTCATGGCAATTGGCGATGGATCGCCCGACAATTGGGAGCTCTTCCAGTTCCGGGATGCCGAGCTCATTTCGGAGGGCTACTGGCGTTTGAGCCACCGCCTGCGCGGTCAGGCAGGCAGCGATGCCGTGATGCCCGAGAGCTGGCCAGCAGGGTCTTATGTGGTCCTTATGGACGGGACAGCCGAGCAGATCGACCTTGCCGCGACGCAGCGGCGTGTGGATCGGCATTTTCGCATTGGTCCGGCGCAGCGACCGATCGATGACGAGAGTTACCGTTATCTCGTGCGCAACTTTGCGGGCAACGGCTTGCGGCCCTATCGTCCGGCGCATCTGCGCGTTGCCGATGATGCAGGCGACCTTCTGGTGCGCTGGGTGCGGCGGACGCGAATAGACGGAGATGATTGGAGCGGGTACGAAGTCCCCTTGGGCGAAGACCGTGAAAGCTACCTCGTTCAAGTGGCGCAAGGGGATACGATCATCCGCGAGATCGCGGTTCAGGAACCCGTGTGGCGTTATTCCGCAGCGCAACGCGCCGAGGACGCCATCAACGGATCTTTCGATATCCGCGTCGCGCAGATTTCCGGAAAATTCGGGCCGGGACCACAAGCGGTTGCGACGCTTTCTTCATGAGGCGGGTTCTTCCGGACGATGTCGCAATGCTTGCGCGCGCGCTTCTGGCCGCTCCGGAAAGCGCGCGGCGGCCCCTTGCCGCGAAGATCCTGACGGATGCGATTTGCGCCGATGCCTATCGGCGCACAACCGGCAAGGCGCATCCGGAATGGGGCTGCGGCACCTTGATGGCCGCAACGCTTGCTCATCCTGTGGTCGATGAACCCTGTTGGGATGATGTGGCTTTTATCGATTGCCTGATGATCGTGCTGTCGATGTTGCGAGCGATGAACGCAGCGCCTCGCGACGAAATTGACAGGGGGGATGCCGTCTTCGAGCCGGGCCATCCCTGTGCGGATGTCGCGTGTTGTCGCGGCCTTGCGCAGCGGCGAGGGACAGAGACCGGACTCTGAAGGGCCCGTTGGCCGGTGCGGGCAGGGACAATCAGCGCGACATGCGCCGATCAGGCCAATCAGCCCTCCGGCTTGACGCACGCTTGAACGGGAACCTTGCCGCGCCTTTCAAACATTTCAACAGTTTACTGGCGGCAGAACTGTCTCGATACGCCGCTGCGATACGGTCGCGTCATGGGCGAGCAAAGCAGAGGGATTTGCACCGCAACCCGCGCGTGGATGCAGCGGCGATCGACGTGGCTCGCGCTTCCGAGGGGCGCTCGCGCCCGATGGAGTGCTGGCCGCAATACCGGGCGCACAACCTGTATTGCCGCATGTCGCTATCGCATTCGGTATGCGGCTTGTCTTGAACCAGCGCCGCGTTTTGTCCCCCGAGCGTGGCCATCCAATTTGCTTATTCCCCTCATCACGGAATTGCGTTTCAGTCCGAACGGCTTATCTGCTATGCAGGGCCTTTCAAAGGAGACCGGATATGGCAGAGAGACGCGCAAAACTGGCCGAGGTGGATCCGGTCTGGAAACGGATCGTGGTCGAAGCGGAGGCCGCTGTCCGGGACGAGCCCCTGTTGGGAGGCATGGTGCATTATTCCGTTTTGCACTATCCAACCCTTGAGCAGGCTCTGGCGTATCGCATTGCGCTCAAGCTCAGCAACGGCGAAATGTCGGACCAGATCCTGCGCGAAATCTGCGATGAGGCATACGCGGCCGACCAAGGGCTGGCGCAAGCGGCGCGTGCCGATATCATGGCCACCTTCGAGCGCGATCCTGCCTGTCATCGGTTCCTCCAACCTCTGTTGTTTTTCAAAGGCTTCCAGGCGGTCCAGGCCTACAGGGTCGCGAATTGGCTGTGGCGCGAAGGGCGCAAGGACATGGCGTATTTCTTCCAGATGCGCTGCTCCGAAGCCTTCGGGATCGACATTCATCCGGCAGCGCGCATCGGACGCGGGATCATGATTGACCACGCGCATTCCATCGTGATCGGGGAAACGGCGGTGGTGGGCGACAATGTCTCGATGCTGCATTCCGTGACGCTGGGCGGCACCGGCAAGGAAGAGGAAGATCGCCACCCCAAGATTGGAGACGGGGTTCTGATCGGAGCCGGTGCGAAGGTTCTTGGAAATATCGAGGTGGGACACTGCTCGCGGATCGCGGCAGGATCCGTCGTGCTGCAGCCTGTGCCCCCGTGCAAGACGGTGGCCGGCGTGCCGGCCCGCATTGTGGGCGAAGCAGGATGCTCGCAGCCGTCGGTTTCCATGGATCAGTTGCTGAGCGAACAGATCTGACACCGGGGCCGGGCAACCAACACCGGTTCTGACGGCGCCTCGACCAGCGATCGATCCGGCTTTCGCCAAAAGATCACAGCGTGTCCGTGACCGGGCGCGCTGTTTTTATTCGTGGGCAGGGATCTGCTGGGCGTCGGGTCACGCCATCAGCGCCAGCGGCGCCTCCAGCCCGTCAACAATGGCACCGAGCAACTCCGCACCCAAAGCGCCGTCGATGACGCGGTGATCGACGGAAAGCGACAGGGTCATGACGGTTGCCGTGGCAACCGCGCCATCCTCGGAAACAACCGGCTTTTTTACGCCGGCGCCGACAGCCAGGATGGCCCCGTGGGGCGGGTTGATCACCGCATCGAAACTTTCGATCCCGAACATACCGAGGTTGGAAATGGCAAAACTGCCCCCCTGGTATTCCTCGGGCATGAGCTTGCGATCCCGCGCACGCGCGGCGAGATCCTTCATCTCTGCGGAGAGCGCGGAGAGCGATTTCGTTTCGGCATCCTTGATCACCGGCGTAAAAAGCCCGCCTTCTACCGCGACGGCCACTGCGACGTCGGACTGGGCCAGTTGCAGGATGCGATCTTCTGCCCAGACCGCGTTGGCCGCGGGAACTCTTTGTAATGCGCTGGCGCAGGCCTTGATCACAAAGTCATTGACGCTGAGTTTGAGACCGCGCGGGGCCAGTTGGCTGTTGATCTCTGCACGCAACGCCAGCAGTGCGTCCAGTTTGACGCTGCGGCGCAGGTAGAAATGCGGGATGGTCTGCTTGGCCTCGCTCAGGCGTGCGGCGATGGTCCGGCGCATCCCGTCGAGGGCGATTTCCTGATGAGGACGGTCAGCATAGGCCCGTGCGACCGCACCGGATTGGCTCGATTTGGCCGGAGCCGGGGGCGGAGCGGCGGCCGCCGGGGAGGGCGCCGCAGTCTCGACACGGTTTTTGCTTGCATCGATCTGAGCGCCGCCATCGAGGGCGGCCTCTACATCTGACTTCACGATCCGTCCGCGTGGACCGCTTCCAGCCAGGCCCGCGAGGTCCAGCCCCGTCTCGGCGGCGAGGCGTCGCGCAAGCGGAGAGGCAAAAACGCGCGTTCCGTCCTGGGATGTGACCGCTGCAAGACCGGCCGCCTGTGGGGGGGCGGGAACTGCGGGGGTATCTGCCGGTATGGCGCGTGGCGGGGCCTCGGACTGAGGCGAGGCGGCGGTTTCGAGCGCGGACGTGTCTTCGCCCTCATCCAGCAGGAGGGCTATCGGGGTGTTGACCGTGACACCGGCGGTGCCTTCGGCGATCAGAAGCCTGCCGACAACCCCGTCATCGACGGCTTCGAACTCCATCGTTGCCTTGTCGGTTTCGATTTCCGCAAGCACGTCACCGGAGGTGACCGTGTCGCCCTCCTTGACCAACCATTTGGCAAGCGTCCCATCTTCCATCGTCGGAGAAAGCGCGGGCATGAGAATTTCTGTCGGCATCGGAGCAGCTCCGTTTTGCGTCTTCGCGTCTGGAAAGGAGGAACGCGGGGGCCAGCCCCCGCACCCCCGGGATATTTTCAGCCCAAAGAAGGGCCAGGTCTTGGTTCGATCAGGCTGATGATATCATAAGGGGCGGGCGGAGTGCGCCCTTCGGACAGGGTTGCGACGGCGCGGATGAGCGCCTTGCGGTGCGCGGCAACCCATTCATAGGCCTCCTGATGCGAGGGGCGTTCGCCCGGTCGCAGCCCACCCATAAGGCATTCCGGCACCCATGCGCGCCCATGGTCGGTCTGGACGCGGTAGGCTTCCATGGCGCTGTCGCGGCCCTGCACCTCGACCCGTGTCATCAGCGGTAACAGATCGCGCGGGCCGCATCGGCCACTTGGTCGGCGGTGACAAGCGCGTGTTTTTCGAGATTGGCGGCATAGGGCATTGGCACGTCCTTGCCGGTGAGGGTGATCACCGGTGCATCGAGCCAGTCGAAGGCGTTTTGCATGATCACGGACGAGATGTGATTGCCGATGCTCGCAACGGGCCAGCCTTCTTCGACCGTGACGCAGCGATTGGTCTTTCGCACCGAGGCAAGGATCGCGCCGGTGTCCATGGGGCGCAGCGTCCGCAGGTCCAGCACCTCGGCCTCGATACCCTGCTCGGCCAGCATGTCCGCCGCCTTGAGCGTATGGGTCATGCCAATGCCAAAGCTCACCAGAGTCACATCCGTGCCTTCGCGCCACAGGCGGGCCTTGCCGAAGGGAACAGAATAATCCGGGTCATCCGGCACGTCGAAGCTTTGCCCGTACAGGATCTCGTTTTCGAGAAAGATCACCGGATTGGGGTCGCGGATCGCGGTCTTCAGCAAGCCTTTGGCGTCGGACGCCGAATAGGGCATGGCGACTTTCAGCCCGGGGATATGGCTGTACCAGGCGGCGTAATCCTGGCTGTGCTGGGCGGCCACGCGCGCAGCGGCGCCGTTGGGGCCGCGAAAGACGATCGGGCACCCCATCTGCCCACCGGACATATACAGCGTCTTGGCTGCTGAATTGATGATCTGGTCAATGGCCTGCATCGCGAAATTGAAGGTCATGAACTCCACGATGGGTTTCAGGCCACCAAAGGCCGCGCCGACCCCGATCCCGGCAAAACCGTGTTCCGTGATCGGGGTGTCGATCACCCGTTTGGCGCCAAATTCGTCGAGCAGGCCCTGGCTGATCTTGTAGGCGCCTTGGTATTCGCCCACTTCTTCGCCCATCAGGAACACATCCGCATCTCTGCGCATTTCCTCGGCCATGGCATCCTTGAGCGCCTCGCGCACGGTCTGGCTCTTGAGCGTCGCGTCCGGTGCCCAGCCCGGACCACCCGCGGCCTCTACCGTCGCAGCAGACAGGTCGTCGGATGTCTCGGGACGTGGTTCCTCAACCGGCGGCGCGGGGGCGGCCGCTTGCGCAGGCGGCAGCGGGGCCGCGTCTGCAGCGCTTTCGCCTTCGGCGAGGAGGAGGGCGATTGGTGTGTTCACCGCAACGGAGGCCGCTCCTTCGGGCACAAGGATTGGTCCCATGATGCCGTCATCGACCGCTTCGAATTCCATCGTGGCCTTGTCTGTTTCGATTTCGGCAAGGATGTCACCGGAAGACACGGTGTCGCCTTCCTTGACCAGCCATTTGGCAAGCGTGCCTTCCTCCATCGTCGGTGACAGAGCGGGCATCAGGATTTCGGTGGCCATGCGTGGTGCCTCCGCGTTTGGTTGATGGGCAGTGCGATGGCGTGCGCCGGGGGGGTGGCAGCGCGCTCCCGGTCACGCCGGTGCATAGATATCCGTCCAGAGCTCTTCGAGCGCGGGCTCGGGGCTTTCGCGGGCAAAATCGGCGGATCTGGAGACAATCTCCTTGATCTCGCGGTCGATGGCCTTGAGGTCGTCCTCGCTGGCATGCCCGCCCTGAAGCAGCAATTCGCGCACATGGTCGATGGGGTCGCGCTCTGAACGCATTTTCTGAACCTCCTCGCGCGTGCGGTATTTCGCGGGATCCGACATGGAGTGCCCGCGATAGCGGTACGTCTTGACCTCCAGGATATAGGGGCCGTCCTTGCGGGCATGGGCCACGGCCTTGTCGCCCGCCTCCTTGACGGCGAGCACGTCCATCCCGTCCACGACCTCGCCGGGAATACCGAAGGCCTGTCCCCGGGTATAGAGATCGGGCGTCGAGGTCGAACGCTGCTGCGCGGTTCCCATGGCGTATTGGTTGTTTTCAATCACGAAAATCACCGGGAGTTTCCAGAGCGCGGCCATGTTGAAGGTTTCGTAAACCTGTCCCTGATTGGCCGCGCCGTCCCCGAAATAGGTGAATGTCACGCGGCCATTGTCGCGATACTTGTCCGCAAAGGCGAGCCCCGCGCCAAGCGGCACCTGGGCCGCGACGATGCCATGCCCGCCGTAGAAATGCTTTTCGCGGCTGAACATATGCATCGAACCGCCCTTGCCCTTGGAATAGCCGCCACTTCGCCCGGTGAGTTCGGCCATGACGCCATCGGGGTTCATGCCACAGGCGAGCATGTGGCCGTGGTCGCGATAGGAGGTGATGCGCTTGTCACCTTCTTCTGCGGCGGCTTCGAGCCCGACAACCACGGCTTCCTGACCAATGTAAAGGTGGCAAAAACCACCGATCAGCCCCATCCCGTAGAGTTGCCCGGCCTTTTCTTCGAAGCGGCGGATCAACAGCATGTCGCGATACCACGACGTGAGCGTTTCCGGTGCCATATTTGGTTTGGCAGCGGATTTTTCGGACGTTTTCGCAGCAGTTTTGCGCGCGGCCATGGGCGACCCTCCTTGCGGGATGGGAGAGGTAGTTGAGTATTAAACTACTATATCACCGGACAGTAGCGACTGGGGGAGCACCGGGCAAGGGGATGCTTTCGCCGCGCTGCAGAGGAGGTGGGTTGACCGATCCGCAACGCGCCGGGTGCGGTGCATCAAACGGGGTCCTGACGCGCTTTCGCGCCGCGAAGAGGCGTTTACAGGGGAAGGGACCTTTGCGATGGTCTTTCGTAAAAACAGGGTCTTACGCTTGATACTGGCGCGCAGCCTGTCGATGTCAGGGTTTCAGAACAAGCTCGTCGCTGCGGATGAGGCCCAGCACGTCCCGCGCTTGCTGATCCAGCAAATCGAGGTCAAGAAACCCGTCGGAAAGTCGCTTGGTGAGGTTTTCCAACCGCACCACTTCGGCATTGAGCGCAGCCAGCTCAAGCGCGAGCCGATCCCCCTCGACGACGATTTCCGCGCGGCGGAAGAGACCATAGTCGCCCTGAACGGCCGCGAATATGAAATACGCAGCGAGGGTCAGGCTGATCGCGAAAAACACGAGAACGCCCAACGCGGGGCGCGCTTTGAATGCGGTCATGGTGGTGGCCTCGTTGCCTGCGATTGCTCAATGGGGTTTGGCGGCTCTCTGTCGGACCCGTCCTGTTTGGCGCATCATGGCACGGGCTGTGCGCAAAGGGAATCCCCCCTGCGCACTCGCGCTCTGTTCAGCGAATCATTTTTGCATCGCTTTGTGTGCCGCGCACGCAGGCACGGCTGCGCAAAGCCGCGCTCTGATTGGCGATTGCCTTGCTGGACATCGCCGCCCGCCGGGAAGAAGGGGCGGGCTTAACCGAGCGCTGCAACACCCGGCAGGGTCTTGCCTTCCATCCATTCGAGGAACGCGCCGCCGGCGGTGGAGATATAGGAGAAATCGTTTGCCGCGCCGGCCTTGTTCAGAGCCGCGACCGTATCGCCACCACCGGCGACGGAGACAAGCAGACCATTTGCGCTGCGTTCGGCGGCAAACCGGGCGGCGGCGTTTGTCGCGCGGTCGAAAGGTTCGATCTCGAAGGCGCCGAGAGGCCCGTTCCAGATCAAGGTCTTTGCCGCGCGGATCGCCTCGGTGATCGCCTCGACCGCCTCGGGTCCGGCGTCGAGGATCATTGCATCGGCGGGGCAGGCCTCTGCCGCGACCGTCTGGTTTTCCGCGTTGGCGGCGAATTCGCGGGCCACGACCACGTCCTTGGGCAACAGGATCGTGCAGCCGGCCTCCCGCGCCTTGACCACGATTTCGGCGGCTGTGCCGGTCATTTCATGCTCGCAGAGCGACTTGCCGACGTCGAGCCCCTGCGCGGCTAGGAAAGTGTTTGCCATCCCGCCGCCGATCACGAGCGTATCGACCTTGGCGACGAGGTTGCCCAGCAGGTCGAGCTTGGTGGAGACCTTGGCGCCACCGACCACGGCGACAACCGGGCGCTCGGGGCTGCCGAGTGCGGCTTCGAGCGCGCTGAGTTCCGCTTGCATCAAGCGACCTGCGCAGGCAGGCAACAAACGCGCCAGCGCCTCGGTGGACGCATGAGCGCGGTGCGCCGCAGAAAACGCATCGTTGCAATAGATATCACCAAGCTTGGCCATTTCGGCAGCGAGCGCGGCGTCGTTCTTTTCTTCGCCGGGGTGGAAGCGGGTGTTCTCCAGCAAAGCCACGGAGCCGTCTGCAAGCCCGTCAACAACGGTTGCGGCGGCCTCTCCAATGCAGTCGGCGGCGAAAACCACCGGTGTGCCGATGACCGTTTCGATCGCGGGGATCAGCGGTTGAAGACTCATGTCCTCGAGCCGTTCGCCTTTCGGACGGCCGAAATGTGCAAGCAAGACCGGTTTGCCGCCGCGTGAGAGGATGTCCTGCACCGTGGCGGCGATCCGTTCGATGCGGGTGGTGTCGGTCACCTCGCCATCCTTGATCGGCACGTTGATGTCGACGCGGGTGAGCACGCGCTTGCCCTTGAGGTCCATGTCGTCGAGCGTCTTCCAGGTCATCGCCAGTGTCTCCCGTTCCGGTCGGCTTTCAATTCCTTGCTTTGGCGCGTTGTGTGCATCGCGCGCCGCCGCGCGTCAACGAATAAGCGCGCCGCCGCGCGTCAACGAATAAGCGCGCCGCCGCGCGTCAACGAATAAGCGCGCCGCCGCGCGTCAACGCATAAGCGCGTCGCGTCGGGGGTGAGACAGGCACACCGCTTCATTGTGGAGAAAGACGCACTGCCTCGGCATGAAGACAGCGCACCGCCAATTTGCGTTGACGGGGCAGGGGCGGCGCATCGGAACCGACGCGGCGCGCGGCGGTTCCCCGGCCGGCGCGTCATGCGCGCCGCCAAAGCCCGCCGCGATCCTGTCCCAAGCTCTCACGCGCCCCAAGGAGCCAGACGTGTCACGCAAATCGCCGCCATGCGCGACCCAAGCCTTCCCGCATTCGTGCAAGCCGCGTTTTCCCGGTCGCGTGCACGCCGACTTGTGGCGGCCCGCCCCGCGCGTTAGGTCTGTCGCGAACGACTATGGAGGCAGACATGTCTGACTATAAAGATCCGGAAAACACCATTCTCATGGAGCTCAAGGGCGGCACGGTCGCAATCGAGCTTTTGCCTGACGTGGCACCGCAACATGCCGAGCGCATGAAAACCCTCGCGCGCGCCGGGGCCTATGACGGCGTCGTGTTTCACCGCGTGATCGACGGCTTCATGGCCCAGACCGGCGATGTCGAGCACGGCAACGCAAACGCAGATGGGTTCAACCTGCGCCGTGCGGGCACCGGTGGTTCCGACATGCCGGACCTCCCGGCGGAATTCTCCAAGCTGCCGCATGACCGCGGCACCCTGGGGGCAGCGCGGTCGCAGAACCCCAATTCGGCAAACAGCCAGTTCTTCATCAATTTCAGCGACAACAATTTCCTGAACGGCCAGTATACCGTTTATGGCCGCGTGATTTCCGGCATGGAGCATGTGGACGCGATCACCCGCGGCGAGCCACCTGCGAGCCCCGACCAGATGATCTCTGTGAAGGTGGCCTCCGATGCATAAGCTGGCGCTTGCACTTTGCGTGGCTTCGGCGCCGGCCTGGGCGACCGGGCTGGAAATCGAGGTCGGTGGCCCTGAGGCCAATGGCACGATCGTTGTCGATCTCTTCGAGGATGTGGCGCCCAAGCACGTCGCGCAGATCACCGCGCTCGCAGAGGCCGGCGCTTATGACGGTGTTGTGTTCCACCGCGTGATCGAGGGCTTCATGGCCCAGACCGGGGACGTGCAGTTCGGCGACAGCAGTGCCGACGGGTTCGACATGCGCATGGCCGGACGCGGCGGGTCGGAGCTTGGCAATATCGAAGCGGAGTTCTCCGACCGCAGCTTTGATCGCGGCGTGCTTGGCATGGCGCGTTCACAAAGCCCGAATTCCGCCAATTCGCAATTCTTCATCATGTTTGCTCCTGCGCCGCACCTGAACGGCCAATACACCGTGATCGGTGAGGTCACCGCCGGAATGGACGTGGTCGACGCGATCAAGCGCGGAGCCGGTCGCAACGGCGCCGTGATGGGCGAGCCGGACCGCATGGTGTCGGTCAGTGTGACGGAGTAAGCCCGCGCGCGGCACATCAAGACCCGGACGCGGCGGCTGCAAGGCCGCCGTTTTCGCTTTGGAACGGCGATCCGCATTACGGAGCAGGCGATGCTGTCTTATCAACATGGCTATCACGCCGGCAATCCGGCGGACGTGCACAAACATGCCCTGCTGGCGGCGATGCTCGAATACCTCACGCGCAAGGACAAGCCGTTGAGCTATATCGAAACGCATGCCGGTCGCGCGCTTTATGACCTGAGCGGCGCGCAGGCGCGCAAGACCGGCGAAGCCGTGGCCGGGATCACCCGCCTGCAAGAGCGCTTCGCGCCGGATCATCCCTATCTTGCGGCGCTGGCAACTGTCCGGGCCGCCCATGGCGAAACGAGCTATCCAGGCTCGCCCGCCATAGCACGGGCGCTGCTGCGCGCCGGTGACAGGCTCCATCTCGCGGAGCTGCATCCACAGGAATACGACGCGTTGCGCGCCGCGATGAAGGGGCAGGGAGCCAGGGTCTATCACCGCGACGGGTTCGATCTGGCACAAAGCCTCTGCCCGCCCGATCCCCGGCGTGGCCTTTTGCTCATCGACCCCAGCTGGGAAATCAAGACGGATTACACGCGCATCCCGCGCTTCATTGCGCAGGTCGCCCGCAAATGGCCGGTTGGCATCATTGCGCTGTGGTATCCCATTCTCAAATCGGGCGATCACGTCCCGATGATCGCCGATCTGCACGCGCAATGCGACGGCTTGATGGTGCATGAGGTCCGGTTTCCCCCGGTGCGGCCGGGGCATCGCATGGTGGGCTCCGGCATGGCCATCGTGAACCCGCCTTACGGGTTGGACGAGGCTGCGCGGACACTCTCGGCAATTTTTGACCGGCGGCTGTGACCTGCAGGCCCGCTTTATGGGCGTATCCCCGCCACCGGCGGGCAAAGCGCTTGGCATGGTTTACAAATCAACGCTACGGTTTCGGCAACATTCAGCCATCTCATCGGAGTTTCTTCATGCGTCGCCTCTGTACAGCCCTTGTCATTTCCCTGGGCCTTGCCGCGCCGGCCTTTGCCGCGCAATGCATCACCAGCAAGGGGGCCTTCAACGGTTACAAGCAAAACTTCGCCCGGGATGCGCAATCGGCGGGCGTCGGACAAAGAGGGATGCAGGCGCTCCAGAACGCCCAGCTTTCCGGCATCACTTGGCGGTTCGAGAGCAACCCGTCGAGCCAGACAGGAACGCTCTATCGCAATCCGGAGGAATTCATCGCCAAGCGCGCAGGCAGCGCGTCGTCTTTCATCTCGACCGCCAAGAACCGCGTTTCGCGCAACGGTAATCTGTTCGCCTCGCTAGAGCGTTCCTACGGGGTGCCCGCGGGAATCCTCGCCACGATCTGGGGTCTGGAGACAAGTTGGGGGGGCTATCTTGGCAAGACTCGGATCGTCGACGGCGCGGTGACGCTGGCTTCCTATTGCCGCCGCCACCCGCGTTTCGAACGCGATGCCATCGCCGCCTTGCAGCTTGTGGATCGCGGTGTGATTTCGGGGTCGACACAGGGCGGCCCCTCCGGTGAGCTTGGCCATATGCAATTCCTTGCCGGCAACTGGGTGCGCTACGGCGTGGATGCGACAGGCGACGGCCGGGCGGATCCTTATAACGCGGTGGACGCGCTGGCCTCTGCGGCGAACATGCTGCGGCAGGCCGGGTGGCGCGCCGGGCAGCCCTACGGCGAAGGCACCGCGAATTATCGCGCGCTTCAGTCCTGGAACGACAGTGGCAACTACCTGCGCGCAATCGTTTGGGCGGCACAGCGCATCGACAACTGATCCCAGCGGTTGAAATCACCGCTTCCGGGCGCGGTGATCGGGGTCTGCGGGCCCTGCGGTCGTTCCGAACACACCGGACCAGAGCCTTTACCGGGCGCGGTGATCCGTGTCAGCGCGCCGGTTTCCATGTCTGGCGCGCTGCAATCCATGCCGGTTCAACCGTCACAGGTGCCCTCTTTCTGCGCCGTGCAGCCTGCTGCGGGCGGGCCGGGAATGCCGTTCCTGCCGCGCAATCGCGCGCAAACCGTCCCGATCCCGGCACGTGGCGGTCTGAATTCGATCACATTTTACAGATATGCCATGGGGACCGTCCTTCGTTTGCCCCCGTGTCTGTTTGTTGGAGTGTGAAGTGATGCAACAGAGTGAAATGCCCTTTGCCCGATTGATCTTCCCGGATGGCGACCCCCTGATGCTGGACCCCTGTCTCGATGGTGCCGAAGCGGTCATAGCGCGCGTATCGCACCCGGTTGTCCCGCACAGGCTTGCCAGCAAGGCGGCCGTTCTGGGCCGGTCGATGGGCGTTCGGTTCCGACCTGAACCTCACGGCCTTTATGGCCCCTCCATGCACGTCGAAATCCTGTGTCGACATCCCGATGCATCTTTGTTGGCCCCGGGCGGTCCCGCGCAGGCGCTGCTGGCAGAGGTGGTTGGCACCGTCATGGAGATGACGCGTTGTGACCTTGTCGAATGGGAAAGCGCGGGCAATCTTCTTTCAGCCAGAGATTTCGCGACATGGTGTGCCTCTGAGGGTATTGCCAGCACCGGGCCGGCTGCTGCTCTTGGCGATGGGACCATCGAGACCCGGGCTCATCCCGGTCTGGTCCGCCGCATGGTTTCCGGACTGCGGACGCTTGGTGGGTTTGGCAGACGGCTTGTCGCGGCGCTGTCGCGTGGACGTGCGCCGCTGGTCGCCACGGCGCCGGTGATCGCCTTGACCGTTGCGCTGTCGATGTCGAGCAACGCGCAGGACATAACGGCGCTGCTTTTTCCTTGAGGATCCTGCCCGGGGTGTCCGGAGCGCGCTGTGATCTCCGGACCGGCCGAAGGCCTGTTATGCCGTGATCCGTGTCGACTGTAGCGCCTCTATCCGCGCGCGTGTCAGCACATAGGTATGGATGGAGAACACCACCGCGCGTGTGACAGGCAGGCGGACAATCCCCTGACGTTCTGTCCGAAAGAACGGCGCCCTGTCCGGATCTTCCGCCGTGCCGATCTGAGCTTGCTCGGGCTGCGGTTGATACAGGCTTGCATCGTCGTGCCAGAGACCGTTGTAGCGCCAAAGCGGTCTGCCCGGTTGCACCCCGTCAAACAGCCGTTGCACCCGCTTGGCCACATCCGCGCCATATCTTGCGACCGGGTCATGGATCGACACAAGCGCGCGTCCGGCTTTTTCCCGCAATCTCCAGCGTGAGGGAAAACACAGCACTGCCGCGCGCAGCCGGTGCTCCGTCTCACCCGCTTCGCGGATCATCAGCACGAGGTCCTCCTGCACAAGCAGGCCAAGCGCGCGCATCGGGTCGCTCCTGTCAGGGGTCAGCCTGATCCCGTCTGGCCGAATGACCGCATCGCCCTCACGCAGAAACCCTTGGGGCAATGCCCCGATCACGGTGTCAAAAAGCTCCTCGGCCGCGGGCCGCACGGCCTCGTCGAGATAGAGCACATCGCGTGGGCGTTCCGCGATGAGACGTGCGCGTTCCTGCATCTGCGCGCCATAGGCGTCATCGACCTGCAACCAGTGCTGCGGATCCATCGGCTGGATGCCGGGCAGGGCGCGCTCGGTCAGCGCATCATAGGGCAGGGATTCTTGCAGGATCATCCGTGGGCCTTGTGGAACAGTGCAGTGCCACGGTGGTAGCCTCCGGGTCTGCGTTCTGGCAAGGGCGGTCGTCGGCGATTTGGCGGCGCGCGTTGAAAACGACCATGCGCTTGCGGTTTCGGTGTCGCAAACCGGCGCGCCGCCCATTTATCGGGCGCGCAGGCTGGGCATGCACTCCACTCTTGCGGAAAGGACACCGACGCATGAACCTCCATCATCGAGACAATCGCAAGATCGATCCGACCCGCGGTGCCATGACAGGGGACAACACGCCGAACGATGCCAATCGCATCGAGATCGGACCGACCCGGCTCGCCCTCGCGGAATGGGCCGAGGCAGGGTTGGATCTGCCCGATCTTCAGGCGATGCGGCAGTATCGCTGGCGCAGGTTGGTCGATCATATCAATGCCCGCGACTATGGCGGGCTTCTGGTGTTCGATCCGCTGAACATCCGCTACGCCACGGACAGCACCAACATGCAGCTTTGGAACACGCATAACCCGTTCCGGGCGCTGCTGGTCTGCGCGGACGGGCACATGATCCTGTGGGATTACAAGAACGCGCCTTTCCTGAGCAGCTTCAACCCCTTGGTGCGCGAGGTGCGCTCCGGTGCCGACCTGTTCTACTTCGATCGTGGGGACCAGATCGGCAAGGCGGCGGATGTGTTTGCCAACGAGGTGCGGCTGGCGCTGGCCGAGCATGCGCCCGGGCTTTCCCGCCTCGCGGTAGACAAGGTCATGATCCACGGTCTGCGCGCGCTTGAAGCGCAGGGCCTGACCGTGATGCCCGGCGAGGAATTGACCGAGAAGGCCCGCGCGGTGAAAGGCCCCGACGAGATCAAGGCGATGCGCTGTGCGGTGCATGCCTGCGAAACCGCCATGTCAGAGATGGAGCGCTTTGCCCGTGATGAAGTGCCGGGCGGAGAGGTCAGCGAGGACGACATCTGGGCGGTTCTGCATGCGGAGAACATCCGCCGCGGCGGTGAATGGATCGAGACGCGGCTTCTGACATCGGGGCCGCGGACCAACCCATGGTTTCAGGAATGCGGCCCGCGCATTGTTCAGAACAACGAAATCGTGGCTTTTGACACGGATCTGGTCGGCAGTTACGGCATTTGCGTCGATATTTCGCGAACGTGGTGGATTGGCGATGCACCGGCGCGCGACGACATGATCGACGCGATGCGTCACGGCCATGAACACATCATGACCAATATGGCGATGCTCAAACCGGGTGTGATGATCCCGGAACTGACGGCAGGGACCCATGTTCTGCGCCCGGAATTTCAGGCACAGAAATACGGCTGCCTCATGCACGGGGTCGGGCTTTGTGATGAATGGCCGCTGGTGGCCTATCCCGACAAGGCCGTCGAAGGGGCGTTTGACTATCCGCTCGAACCGGGCATGACCCTGTGCGTCGAGGCGCTGGTGGGCACCGTTGGCGGGGATTTTTCCATCAAGCTGGAGGATCAGGTCGTGATCACCGAGGACGGGTTCGAATTGCTGACCCACTATCCTTACGATTCGCGTCTGATGGGCGAGGTGTAAGGCGCAGCGCACAATCTCCGAAAGGTCCGCCAACGGGCGGGGGCGTATGGCTGCATGGTCCGAGCGTAGGGTGGTCGGGTGATTTGCCAAGACGGCGGGCGTTGAAGATCGCAACACATTCAGACTGTTGTGTGGCGCGCGACCCGTTCCGTGCCGCCTATGCTGCCAGCTCCGGCCGTGAGCGCGCGGTTGTAACACCGATCACCCGGACGATAGCGCGCTCTCACCAATCCGTGACGTTTCGGTCACATAGCTTGCAGGATGGCTGTCGGCTGCGCACTGTTTAGCCCAGACACGAACACACTCGCGCCCTCCGAACGGACTGACCGCCCCTCCGGCCCGCGCTTGCCCCTCAGGAGACCGACGCCATGCCGACTGAAAGACTGAGCTTTACCGGATCGACCGGCGTGCCGCTGGCTGCGCGGCTCGATATGCCCGAAGGCCCGCATCTGGCCACGGCGCTCTTTGCGCATTGCTTCACCTGTTCCAAGGATATCCCTGCCGCCCGTCGGATCGCCGCGCGGCTCGCGGCGATGGGCATCGCGGTATTGCGCTTTGATTTCACCGGTCTGGGTCACTCCAAGGGCGAGTTCTGCAACACCACCTTCACCTCCAACGTGGCTGATCTTGCGGCCGCGTCCGCCTATCTCGAAGCGCGCGGCATGGCCCCGGACCTGCTGATCGGGCATTCGCTTGGCGGGGCGGCGGTTCTCAAGGTTGCGCCGCAGGTTGCGTCCGCCAAGGCGGTGGTCACGCTGGGGGCGCCCTTTGATCCCGGTCACGTCACCCACAATTTTGCCGGGGCGCTGGAGACGATTCGCGCGGAAGGCAAGGCGACGGTCGATCTTGGCGGGCGGCCCTTCACGATCACACGCGCTTTCGTGGAGGATGTGGAGGGCGCCTCGCTGGCACAATCCATTGCCACCATGCGCAAAGCGCTTCTTGTCCTGCATGCGCCGCGCGACGCGGTGGTCGATATCTCTAACGCAACCGGCATTTTCTCGGCGGCGAAACACCCCAAGAGCTTTGTGACGCTCGATGAGGCGGATCACCTGATCACCCGTCCCGAAGACGCCGAATATGCCGCCGAAGTGATCGCAGCATGGGCCGGCCGCTACCTCACGTTGACGCCGCCCGCACCGCCCATCGGGGCGCCCGAAGGCGTGACGCGCGTGAGCGAGGCTGACCCGTCCGGCTTTCTTCAGGATGTCCAGAACGGCCCGTATCACCATGCCCTTGCGGACGAGCCGGAAGCCTATGGCGGGACCAATCGCGGCATGTCGCCCTATGGCTTTGTCGCCGCCGGTCTGGGGGCCTGCACCTCGATGACCCTGCGCATGTATGCCCGCCAGAAGGGATGGCCGCTGGCTCATGTTTCCGTGGACGTCACCCATGACAAGGTGCATGCGCAGGATGCACAGACCGCCCATGACACGCGGGTCGATCGTTTCGTGCGCCGGATCATCCTTGAGGGCAGGCTATCAGAGGCGCAGCGCAGCCGTTTGCTTGAGATTGCGGACAAGTGTCCGGTCCACAAAACGCTGGAGCAAGGCGCGCTGATCGAGACGCGGCTTGTTGGCGCGGATGAGCTTGCCGAACCGGTGCGCTGACCGGCGGATCCGCTCCGGGTCTATCCTTCACCCGGACCAAGTGCGCCGCACCGTTTGCGATCAGCGGGTCATCGGGTCCATGAGCACCCGCTCCTCGGGGCCGGTGACGCTGGTGTAAAAGCAACTGCGCCGGTTGGTGTGACAGGCCGGACCGGTTTGCGAGACCCGCGCCAAGAGGCAGTCGCGGTCGCAATCGACGCGAAGATCCACCAGTTTCTGGGTGTGGCCGGAGCTTTCCCCCTTGATCCAGAAGGCCTGCTGGGATCGGGACCAGTAGGTGACCCGCCCGGTCTCGAGTGTGCGGGCCACCGCTTCGGCGTTCATCCACGCCATCATGAGCACCTCGCCGCTCTCGGAATCCTGCGCAATACAGGGGATCAGGCCGCGGTCATCATAGACCAAAGTCGCAGGATCGAAGGGCATGGGAGAAAAAACCTTTTTCGTGGGCCGAACGCCCCCTATGTACAGAGCGGAAGTGATAAATCAAACCGTCCGCTCCGGAGGGCCCATGTCGACCGATACCGATCTCATCAAGCTCTATTCCGGCCGGATTCTCGAACTCGCGGCGGATTTGCCCCACACAGAGCGTCTGGAGGCCCCCGACGCAACGGTCAAGAAGCGCTCGCCGCTTTGTGGGTCCACGGTCACGGTCGATATCGCGGTGTCGGACGGGGTGGTGACTGGCTACGGACAGGACGTGAAGGCCTGCGCGCTGGGGCAGGCGGCGGCGTCCGTGGTGGGGTCGGCGATCATCGGGCGGACTCAGCCGGAAATCGTTGCCGCCCGCGATGCGCTCAAGGCAATGTTGAAAGCCGATGGCCCGACGCCTGCGGCGCCGTTTGACGGGCTCGAGGTGCTGCGCCCGGCAGCAGCCTACAAGAACCGTCATGCGTCGATCCTGCTGTCGCTCGACGCCGCTTGCGAGGCAATGGAACAGGTCCAGCAATCGCAGAGCGCCTAGCACGGGCCAGAACCATCCTCGCAATCCTCATGCGACCATTCTGCCCGGTCAGCCTTAACCGGTTATTTGTGCTGTTCGGCTACGCTTTCGTCAGGTTTGACGAAAGGAGAACGCATGCGTCACGAACGTGGCCTGCCTGAAGGGAACAGTTCTGGCATTCTGGCCGAGCTGACGGATGGCGCAACCGGTTTGGGGCGGGCAACCGTGGAAATCGGCGCTTTCCTCGCCGATCTCGACCAGCAATGCCGCGCTCAGACCACGGATCTCGAGGCCGTCCAGACCGCTGTTGACGCGCTTGGGCATGCAACAAGCGGCATGGGGCAGGCCATGGCCCAAATGCGGACCCACGCGGAAGAGGCGCTTGGCGGGGTGCAGCATTCCTCGGAGGTGATCGCCCGGTCTGCGGGAGCGTCGCAGGATATCGCGCAATGGGTGCGGTCCGTGCATGGCGATGGCGAAGCGGTGGAAGGGTTTCTGCGTGCGGTGCAGCAATCGAACGCCCAGATCGCCGATATCGCGTCACAGGTCACGATCCTTGCCGTAAATGCCAAGATCGAGGCCGCGCGGGCCGGGCAGGCGGGCAAGGGTTTTGGCATCGTCGCCGATTCGGTTAATGAACTGAGCATGAAGACGGCACAGGCCGCCGGGCAAATCACCGAGACAGTCAAGCAGTTGACCGACTGGATGCGCGGCTTGCACCGCGGCGCAGAGGCCAATGTGCGGGGCGCACAGGCGGTGCTTGACGGCGCGGCGCAAACCGACGCGGCGCTGCGCCGGATCGAGACGCAGGTCGAGGCGCTGAGCGAGGAGGCGACCCGGGTCGAGGCGGAAACATCCCGTGCGACCGCTTGCATGGAGCAGGTGCGTCCGGCGGTGCAGTCCATCGCCACATCCGTCAGCGGGGTTGCCGTCGGGGTCGAACAGGCCAATCGTCGTTGCGAGAGGCTGGTAGACACCTCCGAAGGGCTGCTGCAACAGGCGGTGGCGCTTGGTGGCAACGGAGCGGATGCGCCGATGATCACACGCGTTCAGGATATCGCCGGCCAGATCGCGGAGGCGTTCGAGTCGGCTGTGGCGTCGGGCCGGATCACATTGAACGCCCTTTTTGACACCCGCTACGTGCCCATCCCCGGCACCGATCCGGTGCAGGTTCGCACGGCCTTTACCGATCTCACCGACGCGCTGTTGCCGGCGATCCAGGAGCCAGCGGCTGCGAGCGATCGCGGCGTGGTTTTCTGTGCCGCCGTAGACAGGAACGGCTATCTTCCAACGCACAACCGGAAGTTCTCGCAACCGCAATCGGACGATCCGGTGTGGAACGCAGCCAACTGCCGAAACCGGCGAATTTTCGATGATCGTGTCGGGCTCAAGGCCGGGCGCAACCAACGTCCCTTCCTGCTTCAGGTTTATCGTCGCGATATGGGCGGCGGGGCCTTTGTGATGATGAAGGATCTCTCCGCACCCATCCATGTTCAAGGGCGGCATTGGGGTGGCGTCCGGCTGGCCTACAAGATTTGAGCGGTGCTGCGGGCGCAGAGGCCGGCGGTGCAAGACCGGAGCGTTGGTTCTTCTTGTGACGGAGGAATGACGCGACAGGGATACACATGCAAGGGCGGCATTGGGGTGGCGTCCGGCTGGCCTACAAGATTTGAGCGGTGCTGCGGGCGTAGAGGCCGTCGGTGCAAGACCGGAGCGCTGGCGCTTCTTGTGACGCAGGAATGACGCCACAGGCACGGAGCGGCAATGGCGCCAATGCGGCCCCGGCAAGCTGCCGGTGCAGATCCGTCGCCGGCGTTGACAAGCCATCACGAGCGCGTGGCCCCCCTGTGCAGACGTGTGCTTCTCGGGCATGATCAGGCGCAAGGAGGATCCGATCATGCGCATCAAGGCGGCCATCATGGCCATCACACTGGGTCTGGCGAGCATGGCGAGCGCGAGCCCGGAATTCTGGAGCCGGGAATGGCCAGAGACGAATTTCGAAAAAACCTCGATCAAGAACTGGGTGGAGATCCTTTCGGGCGGGCCGCCCAAGGATGGCATCCCGGCCATTGACGATCCGCAATTCGTGGAGATCGACCAAAAGAGCGGGATCGGCGGGATGGAACCGGTCATCACCGTCAAGATCGGGGACGCCCGTGCGCGCGCCTATCCCATCCGCTATCTCACGTGGCATGAGATCGTGAACGACACCGTGGGCGGTGTGCCGGTTGCGGTCACGTTCTGCCCGCTGTGCAATTCGGCGCTCACCTTCGACCGGCGGGCAGCCGGTCGGGTGCTGAGTTTCGGTGTCTCGGGCAAGCTGCGCAATTCGGACATGATCATGTATGACCGCGAAACCCAAAGCTGGTGGCAGCAAGCCATCGGAGAAGCCATCGTGGGCGAGTTGACCGGAACCGAGCTGACGCTGATGGCGAGCTGGATGGAAAGCTGGGATCAGTTCAAGGCGGCGCACCCGGACGGGCTCGTGATGGCAGAGCCGCCGTGGAACCGATCTTATGGTCGCAATCCCTATCGCAATTACGACAGTTCCCAACGGCCATTCCTCTATTCCGGGGAGTTGCCGCCACATGACATCCCCGCGCTGATGCGCGTCGTGCGGGTCGAGGATCGCGCCTGGCCGATGGACCGGCTGGCCCGGGAGGGCACGATCAGCGAAGCCGGCGTGACCGTCTCCTGGCGGCCCGGTCAGGCCTCTGCGCTGGACGATGGCACCATTGCGCGCGGACGGGATGTCGGTTCGGTGCGCGTGCGGAACGCGCAGGGGCGCGACGTGCCGCATGACGTGATGTTCGCCTTTGCCTTCCACGCCTTCTGGCCGGACGGCACCTGGATGATCGGACGCTAGGTTCAGCCGACGCAGGCGGCCGCGCGGATCGCATGCTTCGAAGCGGCCGGGGTCCCAATCGGGGTCCCGGCCGTTTGCGTGAGATGCCGTGCGCTCAGCCGTCCAGCCGGACCAGCGCGTGGCGCTTCTTGCCCGCAGACAGCTTGACCGGTTCCGCGAGTGCAGCTGCGTCGAGCATCAGCCCGGCATCCGTGAGCGGCGTGTCGTTCAGGCGTGCGCCGTTCTCCGCAATAAGGCGCTTGGCCTCCTTGCCGGATTTGGCAAGCCCCGAGCGCACGATCACCTGGACGATGGAAATACCCCCGGCGATCTCGTCCGCGCTCAGGGAGAGCGTCGGGAGGTCGTCGCCCACGCCACCGCGTTCGAAGACTTCGCGCGCTGTCGCCTCTGCCGCGGCGGCCGCATCCGCCCCGTGGCACAGTGTCGTGACCGCATTGGCCAGGGTGACCTTGGCTTCGTTGATCTCCGAGCCGGACAACGCCCCGAGCCGATCGCATTCCGCAACGTCGATCTCGGTATAAAGCTTGAGGAACCGACCGACATCCGCATCCGTGGTGTTGCGCCAGAATTGCCAGAACTCGTAGGGCGCGCGCATCTCGGCATTCAGCCAG
This sequence comes from Cognatishimia sp. F0-27, assembly GCF_020667845.1. Lineage (GTDB taxonomy): Bacteria > Pseudomonadota > Alphaproteobacteria > Rhodobacterales > Rhodobacteraceae > JAFMPQ01. The sequence continues at coordinate 15,226 of NZ_JAFMPQ010000021.1, read as the reverse complement.
ACCGCACCATCGGCCGACTTGCCCATCTTCTTGCCGTCCGAGGTGGTCAGTAGCGGCGAGGTCAGCCCGAAGATTTCCTGATCGGCAATGCGGCGTGTGAGGTCGATCCCGTTGACAATATTGCCCCATTGATCCGAGCCACCCATCTGCAAGAGGCAACCGTAGCGGCGATTGAGCTCAAGGAAATCGTAGGCTTGCAGGATCATGTAGTTGAATTCGAGAAAGCTCAGGGATTGCTCACGGTCCAGTCGCGATTTCACCGACTCAAAGCTGAGCATGCGGTTCACGGAGAAATGCCGCCCGACATCGCGCAGGAAGTCGAGGTAGTTCAGACCGTCCAGCCATTCGGCATTGTTGAGCATCAAGGCGCCATCCGCGCTGTCGTCGTAGCGGATGTATTTCGCGAAAACCTGTTTGATGCCGGCGATGTTGTCGTCGATCTGTGCGGGCGTCAGAAGCGGGCGTTCATCGGCGCGAAAGCTGGGATCGCCCACCTTGGTGGTGCCGCCGCCCATCAGGGTGATCGGCTTGTGGCCGGTTTTCTGCAACCAGCGCAGCATCATGATCTGGATCAGCGATCCGACATGCAACGACTTCGCCGTGGCGTCAAAGCCGATATAGGCGGGCACCACCCCTTTGGTCAAAGCCTCGTCAAGGCCCTGATAATCGGTGCAATCGGCCAGAAAGCCACGTTCGATCATCACGCGCATGAAGTCCGATTTGGGATGGTAGGTCATCGCTTTGCCTTCCTATAGTGCGGGCAACGGCATAGACCGAAGCGGGCGAAAGGAAAAGGCCCGCATGACGGTGACAAAGAGGGTTTGGCGGTGAAAGACAGGCTCAGGGACAAAGGCAGCCCGCTTTGGGTGGCCGGCACCATGTCCGGGACGTCCTTGGACGGCGTGGACGTTGCGATGATCCAGACCGACGGGCATCGTATTCTCGGGTTCGGCGAAAGCGGATACCGCGCCTATTCGGATGCGGAACGCAGGACGTTGCGCGCGGCGCTGGGCCGCTGGCCGGGAGACGATCTCGACGCGGCGCTGGAGGTTGTGACGCGCGCCCATTGCGAGGCGCTCGCACCGTTTGGCGCGGCAGACCTCGTGGGGTTTCATGGCCAGACCCTCGCCCACGAACCGCACGGGCGCGGCACGCATCAGCTTGGCGCGGGCGAAGCGCTGGCTGCGGCGCTCGGGCGACCGGTGGTTTGGGATTTCAGATCCGCCGATGTCGCGCTGGGCGGGCAGGGCGCCCCACTTGCGCCATTCTACCATTTTGCCTGCGCCAAGTGGATCGACGCTCGGGCGCCGATCGCGTTCCTCAATCTCGGCGGAGTGGGCAACCTGACATGGGTGGATCCCCGATGCGCGGCTCCGGAAGCGGACGGGGCTTTGCTGGCGTTTGACACCGGGCCGGCCAACGCGCCGCTGGACGATCTCGTGTTCGAACGGCGGGGGTTGCGGTTTGATGACGGTGGTGCGCTTGCGGCCGAGGGGCGTGTGGAGGACGGCGCGCTGGAGCTGTTCCTGGAGGAAGGGTATTTCGCGAAGATCCCACCCAAATCCCTTGATCGCGATGACTTTTCGCTGATGTTCGATCTTGTGCGGGAATTGAACGATGCCGATGCTGCCGCCACCATGACCGCGATGGCCGCCGCCGCCGTGATGCGCGGGATGGAGCATTGTCCGTCCATGCCCGAACGGCTTCTGGTCACGGGCGGCGGGCGGCACAACCCGGTCATGATGAACATGCTCGCCGCGGCCATCGATTGCCCGGTCGCGCCGGTGGAGAGCGTGGGACTCGATGGAGACATGCTGGAAGCGCAAGCCTTCGGCTATCTCGCGGTGCGCGTGGCGCGCGGGCTCCCGACCTCTGCGCCGGGGACAACCGGGGTGGCCGCCCCGGTGTCGGGAGGGCAGATCAGCCGGCCAGACTAGGCCAGCGCGGCTCTGCGACCGATCAGGACCAGCGCGCTTCGAGCTTTTCGAGCGCGGCGATGCGTTCCTCTGTCTTTGGATGCGACAAGAGCCACGCAGGGGCGGCGCCGGCGCGCGACTGCGTGAGGGCCTCAAGCTTGCGAAAGAGCGATTTCTGCGGTTCGATCCCGAGGCCCATCTTGACCATGAGAGCGGCTGCGTATTCGTCGGCCTCGTATTCATCCTGGCGAGACAGCCGCGCAGACAGCAGCGTCATCGCCGCGTTGGCGATGAGGGGGCCCACCCCCGGCAAGAAGCGTGACAGGACCATCGCAAGCGCGGTGCGCACCGCATTCTGACCGGAGAAGTCGATCATCCGGCGCCGCGAATGTCCCAAGGCCACATGGCCAAGCTCATGCGCGATCACGCTCGCCATTTCCTCGGCGCTGACTTCGCCTGCGCGGTATTTGGAATAGAACCCGCGCGTGATGAAGATGCGCCCATCCGGGGCGGCCAGCCCGTTGACCGGCTCGATTTCATAGAGATGCACCTTGATGCGCTCCAGATCGAGCGCCTTGGCCATCTTGTCTGTCAGCGCCTTGAGCCTTGCATCGGCCAGCTCTGTCGAGCGCATGTCGAGTTCACGCGCAGTGCGCCAGGCAGAGACGCGATACATCGCAAGCCCGTAGAGCAGCGCAAGAAGGATCGGCAGAAATTTCAACATGCCCTGAATATGGGCTTTTCCAAAAGCGATGGAAGGGTGGGTATGGGGTTATCACAAAAAATCGCGCGCGACCCTGAAGGCCGCGCGCGGTGTTTCGAGTGAGACGCTCCGAACCGGAGCGCGCTCTGCGTTTACTGGGTCACGCCGAGGTTGTTGCCGTTGCCGAGCTGGGTGGCGCTCAGAACGTTGTTGTTGCCGTTCTGGAGCGCGGCCATCTGGTTGGTGTCGCCTGTTACAGCGGCATCGATGGCGTTGCCGTTTCCGAGCTGGCTTGTCGCAAAGAGGTTGCCGTTGCCAGTGAAGGACGCGTCGAACAGGTTGTTGTCGCCGGTCTGGATGATCTGACCCGCATTGAGCGAGATCGTCAACGCATCACCGGTGAAGGCGCTCATGCCATCGCCATTGTTGTCACCGACGATGTCGAGCAGCACGCCATAGACACCGGAATTGTTGCCGGTCTGCTGGATGTCGGCATAGTTGGCCTGACCATCGATCAACACATCCGCAAGGTTGGTGCCGTCCTGGGTGATGCCGAGCGCGTTGTCATTCGACCCGGCGGTGATGTCGACATCCGCGACGTTCATGGTGCCAAGCTGGTTGATGCCCACATCGTTGCGGTCGCCGGCGATGGTGACCATGTTCACCATGTTCAACGTGCCGTCCTGCTTGATCGCGGTCTCATTGTCATTGCCGATAATCGCAACGATACCGGTGGTGTTGCTGGTGCCGGTCTGGTCGATGCCGAAGAGGTTGTTGTTCCCCTGCGCGTCATACTCGGCGGCGTTGCTGTCGCCGACCTGGATCACGCTGGCAACCTGTGCGCCAACGCCGGCGGCAAAGGTTCCGGCGGTGAAGTCGATGTAGTCGATGTAGTCCGGTGGAGTACCGTTGGGATTGTTTACGTTGGTCCCGTTGGCGATGCCGTTTTGCGAGACGACCGCCGTGTTGCCACCGAGCACGGCGCCAGTAGAATCCTGGGAAATCACGTTGATGGTATTTCCCGACCCGGCCTGTGTGGCGGTTGCGGAGTTATCGTCGCCCAGCTGCGATACGCCGACGAGGACCTGCTTTTCGCCGCTCTGGTCGACGGTCATGGCGTTGCCTTCGCCGTTCTGGGCAAGGCCGTTCTGCACCATGTTCAGGTTCGAATTCAGGAAGATCGTCCCGGCGTTACGCCTGATGGTTCCCCCGATCCGGTTGCGGCTATAGCCGGAGGTTTTATCGGAGACGTCCTGATCCACCATGATCGTGTTTGCGTCAACGCCCGTGTTTGTCTGGCGCACGGCGCTGAGGATGTTGCCGAACCCGTCGAGCGGTCCGCTGCCGGAATACAAGCTGGCAGAATAGCCCGCATCGCTGCTGGTCTGCACGACGGTAAGGCTGTTGACGCCGCCGCTCACGCTGGTCTGCTGGACCGTGTTCAGGATGTTGGTGTCGGAGCTTTGCGTCACGTCCATGACGTTGTTGTCGCCGATCTGGTCGATCTCGTTCTGGTTTCCGCCGTTCTTGACGCCAATGAAGTTGTCATTGCCGCTCTGGACGATGTCGAGATCGTTGTTGTCGCCTGTCTGCTCCATGTCATGCGTTGTGGAACCGGCCTGGTTGACGTCGCCTGACTGTGTGATCAGCGCGTCGTTGTCGTTTCCGCTCTGGGACAGGTAGGACGCATTGTTGTTGGCAGCAGCCATGCTCGCCAACGACAAGGTTAAGGCTGTTGTTGCAATCAGTGTGATAGTTGATTTCATGATGACTTCCATTGTTACCCGTTATCTGCGCACGAAAAATACGCGCGCATTGTCACGTCAAACACGTCGAACGAGCTGTCAAAATCAGCCGCGATCAACGCATCACTTATCTGGTCTGTTATTCCGCTCGGATTCCAATTCCCCCCGAAACCGGTAACGACGCGTGAACGAGTGTTCGGCATTCGCACAGCGTCGCGCAACTGGAAAACTCGAATAAAATTGCGAACAATTCGTTTCGATAAAGATTTCAGACAATTAGAAATTACAGAAATCGCTAGGTCAGGGATTAGACCCTCAACGAAGAAAGGAGTCGTATGATTTTCGCACATCTTAAAGTTGAATTAGCGAATCGCTTATTCTGCATGTGGGAATTGAGTCCGAAATCCTGTGCAGCAAAGCCCACGCAATTACGCGCGAAACGCGCACCGAATGGATCATCGAAAGGCGCCGGATACCGGCGCTTGCGAATGATGGCGTCCCGCGCGGTCCCGTCGCCACAGGAATTAATGGGAATTAAGGCATGCGTGACGTTTGCGGGCACGACCGGGGGCCGGTCGTATCCGGCGTTCAGGCGAAAGCCTCGGCAAGCGCGCCTTCATAGGCAAGGCGAAGCTCACCAAGCGATGCCTGGGAATGACCAAGCTGCACCGCCGTGCCGCCGAACCGGCCGATGGTCTGGAGCCGGACACCCGCCTGACCGGCGGCGATCATCAGCGCCTCGGCCGCATCGAAGCCGGCCGCGATGATATAGCGTGCCTGATCCTCGCCGAAGAGCGTGGGCGTATCGCCGGCGTCGATCTGCACCCCGATCCCGGAGGCGTGGGCCATCTCGAAGGCCGCAAGCGCCAAACCGCCATCCGCCAGGTCACTGCATGCAGCGATCCAGTCACGGTTCTCGCGGATGAACGTGCCGTTCCGGCGCTCGGCTTCAAGATCGACGGCGGGGGCGTCGCCGTCCTCGCGGTTGAACACTTCCGCAAGCAAGGCGGATTGCCCCAGATGCCCGGTGGTCTCCCCCACCAGAAGCAGCAGATCGCCCTCGCGGGCGCGTCCGAGGATCGGGGTTTCATCGGCGGCGATCAGCCCGACGGCGCCAATTGTCGGCGTGGGCAGAATTCCGGTGCCGTCGGTCTCGTTGTAAAGCGACACGTTGCCGGAGACGATCGGCATGTCGAGCGCCGAACAGGCCGCTCCGATGCCCTGGATCGCGCCGACGAACTGTCCCATGATTGCGGGTTTTTCCGGGTTGCCGAAATTGAGATTGTCCGTGGTCGCCAGCGGCAAGGCCCCGACGGCGGAGAGGTTGCGATACGCTTCCGCGACCGCCTGCTTGCCGCCTTCCACCGGGTTGGCGCGCACGTAGCGCGGCGTCACGTCGGAGGTGAAGGCAAGCATCTTGTCGGTGCCATGCACCCGGATCACGCCGGCGCCAAATCCGGGCGTGGCCACCGTGTCGGCCATGACCTGGCTGTCATATTGCTCGTAAACCCACGTGCGCGCGCCATAATTCACACTCGACAGCAGCGCCTTGAGACCGTCCACCGGGTCGATCTCGGGCACGTCCCCAAGCGGTTCTGCGGGCGGGGTCGGCTCCCACGGGCGGTCATATTCCGGCGCGCTGCCGGACAGCTTTGTCAGCGGCATGTCGGCCTTGACCTCGCCGTGATGCATGATGAGGAACCGGTCCTCCGCGATGGTCTCGCCGACAATGGCAAAATCGAGGTCCCATTTGTCAAAGACCGCCTTGGCTTCGGCCTCCTTGGCGGGGTCGAGCACCATGAGCATGCGCTCCTGGCTTTCGGACAGCATCATCTCGTAGGCGGTCATGTTCTCTTCGCGCGTGGGAACCTTTTCAAGGTCCAGCCGCACGCCAAGACCGCCCTTGTCGCCCATCTCCACCGCCGAACATGTCAGGCCGGCGGCCCCCATGTCCTGAATGGAGATCACCGCGCCGGTCTGCATCAGTTCGAGGCAGGCCTCCATGAGCCGCTTTTCGGTGAAGGGGTCGCCGACCTGAACGGTCGGACGCTTCTCCTCGATGGTTTCGTCGAACTCCGCGCTGGCCATGGTCGCGCCGCCGACTCCGTCGCGCCCGGTCTTGGCCCCCAGATAGACGACAGGGCGCCCGACGCCCGACGCCGCTGAGTAAAAGATCTTGTCCGCATCAGCGAGGCCAGCGGCAAAGGCATTCACGAGGCAATTGCCGTCATAGGCGGTATGGAACCGCAATTCGCCGCCCACGGTCGGCACGCCAAAGGCGTTGCCGTAACCGCCGACGCCTTCGACAACGCCATGCACCAACGCGCGGGTCCGCGGATGATCGGGGCGCCCGAAGCTCAGCGCGTTCATCGCGGCCACCGGGCGCGCGCCCATGGTGAACACGTCGCGCAGGATGCCGCCCACGCCCGTGGCAGCCCCCTGATAGGGCTCGATATAGGACGGGTGGTTGTGGCTCTCCATCTTGAACACCACGGCCTGACCGTCGCCGATATCGACCACGCCGGCATTCTCACCGGGACCGCAAATCACCTGCGGACCGTCGGTCGGCAGGGTGCGCAGCCATTTCTTGGAGGATTTGTAGGAGCAATGCTCGTTCCACATGGCCGAAAAGATGCCCAGTTCCGTGAAACTCGGCTCCCGCCCGAGGATGTTGAGGATCTCGGCGTATTCATCGGGCTTGATGCCATGGGCCTCGATCAGGTCTTCGGTGATGGCGGGCTCGGTCATGTCTTGGCTCCCTCGGGGCGATTGCGACGGTCTTTACTGTAGCCTGTGACGGGGAGCAACGGCGCGGCGCGCGGCGGAGGGAAAAATGCATTGACCGGCCCGCCGAAAGCGGTTCCCCTGCGTGAGGCAGATGGGCAATTCGACAATAGGGGCGCGGATGCAGATCATGGAAAACCCGTGGCGGGGAACGGGCCTGTCGATGCCGGACGTGCCGCTCCCGAGCCGGGACGCCGCCGCGCCGGCAGCCCTTCTGGCACGATGCCCGGCACATGCGGTCACGGTTTTGCATGACAGGCCGGACCTTGCGGCGCGCATCGGGGTGAGCACGGTGCATGTCAAGGATGAGCGCGCGCGCATGGGGCTTGGCAGCTTCAAGGCGCTTGGCGCGGCCTATGTCATTGCCCATGAAGCCGAACAGGCGGGCGGTGCCCATGATACCGCGCTTGCCGGGCGCACCTATGTCACCGCGAGCGCGGGCAATCACGGCCTTTCGGTTGCCGCCGGGGCGCAGATTTTCGGGGCGCGCGCCGTGGTTTACCTGTCACAGACCGTGCCGGAGAGCTTTGCGGCGCGGCTCCGCGCCAAGGGCGCGCAAGTCGTGCGGGAGGGCGCGCAGTACGAGGCCAGCATGCAGGCCGCTGAGCGCGCCGCGCAAACCCATGGTTGGACATTGCTGTCCGATAGCTCGTGGGAGGGCTACCACGCGCTGCCGCATCGGCTGATGGAGGGCTATCTTCAGCTTGCCGCCGAGGTGACCGATGCCATGTCGGCACCGACCCATGTGCTGTTGCAGGCCGGGGTGGGCGGCATGGCGGCAGCGGTGGCCACGCATCTGCGCGCGGTTTGGGGGGACGCAGTGCGGATCATCGTTGTGGAGCCGACCGCCGCGCCGGCGCTCTTTGCCGCCATCGATGCGGGCGCCTTGGTGGACACGGAAGGTCCGGTGTCGGAGATGGGCCGGCTCGATTGCAAGACGGCGTCTCAGATCGCGCTGGCGGGGCTGGCTCGGGATGCCGATGCGTTCGCGTTGATCACGGAGGACGAGGCCGCCGCGGCGTTGCCTGTGCTGGCGGCGGCGGGGCTTGGCTCCACCCCGTCGGGTGCGGCGGGCTTTGCTGCCGCGCTCTACAATCCGGGCGCGCTTGGTCTTTCCGAAGACGCGCGCGTGCTGGTGATCCTCAGCGAAGAGGCCGCTTCGTGACGCGCCGCCACAGCGGCTCGCCCGCGATACACGGCGGGCGGGCGTGATGGCCGGGGATTTCGCACCCGAAGAGTTCCGGGCGCGTGTGGCGCGCGCACAGAGGCGCATGGCCGAGCACGGGCTGGCTGCGATCCTGCTCACCACGGAGCCCGAGATCCGCTATGTCACCGGGTTCCTCACCCGGTTCTGGGAAAGCCCGTCGCGCCCGTGGTTCGTTGTGATCCCCGCGGCTGGCGATCCGATTGCGGTGATTCCGGCCATTGGCGCGCCGCTGATGGCGCGCGGCTGGATCAGCGACATCCGCGCATGGGACGCCCCGCAGCCCGGAGATGACGGGGTCTCGTTATTGGTGGAGACGCTGCGGTCGGTGGCCGGGGGCGGGCGGATCGGGATGCCCATGGGCCCGGAGTCGCAGCTGCGCATGCCATTGGTCGATTTCCGCCGGGTGGAAGCCGCGATCGCGCCCGCAACCGTGGTCCCCGATGCGGGCATCATGGCAGGGCTGCGCGCGGTCAAGTCAGCGGCGGAGATAGCCCGTATCGAAACCGCCTGTGCCATCGGCGGGCGCGCCTTTGCCCGTGTTGGCGAGATCGCGCGGCCCGGGCGCAGCCTTGCCGCGGTGTTCCGGGATTTCCAGCGGCTCTGCCTTGAGGAAGGGGCGGATGACGTGCGCTATCTCGCGGGAGGCGCCGGGCCTCTGGGCTATGACGACGTGATATCACCGGCGACCGACGCTCCGCTTGTGGACGGGGACGTGCTGATGCTCGACACCGGGCTGACCCACGGCGGGTATTTCTGTGATTATGACCGCAACTTTGCCATGGGCAGGCCGGACCGGCGTGTCCAAAGCGCCTGGCATCGACTGATCGAGGCCTCCGACGCCGGACTTGCGGCGGCGCGACCGGGTGCGCGGGCCTGTGATCTTTGGTCTGCGATGAATGCCATCTGCGGGACGACCGGCGGACGGCTTGGTCACGGGCTTGGCATGCAATTGACGGAGGGGCTTTCACTGATTGCCGCCGACGAGACCGTTCTGGAGCCGGGCATGGTGCTGACGCTTGAGCCTGCGGTCGCTGTTGCGGAGGGCGCCTCGCTCGTTCATGAGGAAAACATCGTGATCACGGAAACCGGCGCACGGCTGCTGTCTCCGGCCGCCTCGCGCGACTTGCCGAGGCTCTGATGGGGGCGCTGTCTTACACCCTCGCTCCGCCCTTGGGGCACAGGGCCAATCTCGGGCTGGTGGTGTTGCGCTCCGATGAGACCCTCGAAGCCGATTTCCGCCGCGTGCTGCCCGCCGAGGGCGTCGCGCTTTATGTGACCCGCATTCCGTCTTCCACGGAGGTCAGCAGCGAGACCCTCGCTGCCATGGAACAGCATATCTCCGGGGCCGCGGGGCTCTTGCCGCCGCGGGTGGCCTTTGACTGCATCGGGTATGGCTGCACCTCCGCGTCGGCCCTGATCGGCACCGAGCAGGTGGCCACGCTTGTGCGCACCGGCCGGATGACCCGCGCAGTGACCGACCCGCTTTCCGCGCTGGTCGCGGCGTGTCGGGCATTGGGCCTGCGCCGCCTCGGGCTGGTGACGCCCTATGTGGCCACGGTGTCCGAAGGGCTGCGGGGGGCATTGAAAGGGCAGGGCATCGCGACCCCGGTTCTGGCCAGCTTCGAGGAGGCGGAGGAAACCCGCGTCGCGCGGATTGACGCGCCATCTCTGGCCGGCGCGGTGCGCCATGTGGCCGGGCAAGGCGGTGTCGACGCGGTCTTCTTGTCCTGCACCAATCTGCGCACGTTTGACGTGATCGCCCCGCTTGAAGCAGAACTCGGACTGCCCGTGCTCTCCTCCAATCAGGTTCTGATCTGGCATATGTTCGAAACCGCCGGGATAGCAGAGCGGCGGAGCGATCTCGGGGCGCTCTGGACGAGGTATGGTCTCGGCGCGGAGGTTTCACCTCACGGTTGTGATTCCCTGTAACGTGCTGCAATGCAGCGTGTGCCGCCGACCCTGTTGCGGCAGCAGGGCAGAGTGCGTGGCAAGGCGCCCGGCAAAACGACGTGTCAGACGGCCCGCGCCGCAGGCACGGGTTAAGTCCACGTCACAGCGCAAAAAAAAGGCCGAGCAAAAGCTCGGCCGAAGTCCAACAGGGAGGTATGCCAGTGATGCACCGTTAGGCACGTCAGCGACATATGCCAAATATGTCATCAAGATTGAGTCGTTCAAGACAAATCATACCGCGCCCGCAGCATTCCCGGTATGCGTGATATGCATACCACAGGGCTGCACCGCTGGTGACAGGCTCGAAATCCAAAGGTTGGGACGGGGGAGGGAAGCTTCAGTCAGCACCCATGGCGCGGCGTTGGCGACGGTGGGCAATGATCTCCTGTTCGACGAAATCGCGAAAGGCCGCGATCCTTTTAGAGTGGCGCAATTCTTCGGGATAGGCAAGGAAAACAGGCACTTCGTTTGACTCAACATCCGGGAGAACACGCTGCACGTTTGGAAAATCCTCAAGGATGTAATCCGGCAGCACCCCGATCCCAAGATTGGAGATCACCGCCTGAAGCACGCCGAAATAATTGTTCACGGTCAGTGTCTGATCGATGTCGAAGGTCATCAGTTCCTGGACCAGTTGCATACCGGCCGTGACCTGCGCCGAGCGAGGATTCTGGGAGATCAACCGATGATTGCGGATATCCGCGACATCCTTGGGCTCGCCCCGTTCGGCTAGATAGGCCGGGGAGGCATAGAGGCGCATGCGGATCGACATCAGCCGCTTGCGGATCAGATCGGCCTGGCTTGGCTCTTTCATGCGGATGGCCACATCGGCCTCTCGCATCGGCAGGTCCAGCAGCCGTTCCTCGAGCATCAGGTCGATGTTGAGATCGGGATAGATCTCGTAGAGCTTCGTCAGGCGCGGAGCCAGCCACAAGGCGCCAAACCCGTAAGTGGTGGTGACGCGCAACTCGCCAAACACTTCCTCTTCGCTGTCCCGGATGCGCGCGGTGGCGGCGTCGATGCGCTTGATCATCGACTTTGTCGCATCGAAGAGCAGTTCCCCCTGCTCGGTGAGAATCAGCCCACGCGCATGGCGGTGGAACAGGATCGTGTTGAGGCTCTCCTCAAGGCCACGGATCTGTCGCGATACCGCTGATTGCGACAGGTGCAGCGCATCACCGGCATGGGTGAGACTGCCTGCATCGGCAACGGCGTGAAATATTCTTAGCTTGTCCCAGTCCATGCTCATCCGGTCCTGTCTCACGCAACATCTTAAACGACATATCTTTTCGGCGTTACATCCAGTTTGCACAACTGTGTGAATGTTCCGCAAAAAACACTATCAAGGTCAACAATTATGACCTACTATTCTGCTAGACTGCAAGGATCATTTGCGCGGGGAGGGCGTCCATGAGCAAGCCGCAGATTTCACTGAACGACCGGTTCGACCTGTCGAAAGACACGGTGCTGCTCAACGGGACGCAGGCGCTGGTGCGGCTGATGCTGATCCAGAAAGCGCGTGACACTGTCGAAGGGCGCAACACAGCGGGTTTTGTCACCGGCTATCGCGGCTCTCCGTTGGGGGCTGTCGACTTGCAGATGGCGCGGGCGGAAAAGTTCCTGCGTGCGTCTGACGTCACGTTCCGAGAGGGGCTGAACGAGGATCTCGCCGCCACGGCGCTCTGGGGTGCCCAGCAAGCCGAGCTGCGCGGCGAAGGACGGTTCGACGGGGTTTTCGGGCTCTGGTATGGCAAGGGGCCGGGCGTGGATCGCTCCGGTGACGTGATGCGCCATGCCAATATGGCCGGCACGTCGCCGCATGGCGGTGTCATCATGGCAATGGGCGACGACCATACCGGCGAAAGTTCGACCGTTCTGCACCAATCCGAATGGGCGATGGTCGATGCCTACATACCTGTCGTCTCTCCGGCCGGGGTGCAGGAGATCCTGGATTACGGCGTGTATGCCTATGGTTTGTCTCGGTTTTCCGGGCTTTGGGTCGGATTGAAGACGATGAAGGACACGGTCGAGGCGACCGCCGTGGTCGACGGGCGTCCGGACCGCATGACGCTTGTCACGCCCGAGTTCGAGATGCCCGAGGGAGGGCTGAACATTCGCCTGATCGATACGCCGCATGCGCAGGAAACGCGCATGATCGACCACAAGCGTTATGCCGCCGAAGCCTTCAGCCACGCCAACCGGATGGACAAGCGGATGCATGGCAAGCCCGGTGCGCGCATCGGTTTTGTGGCGGCGGGCAAGAACTGGCTCGACCTGCTGCATGCGATGTCATTGCTGGGGCTCGACGCGGAGACGTGCGAGCGGGTCGGGGTTACGACCTACAAGGTTGGCCAGACCTTCCCGCTCGACATGAAAGGATTCACCGCATGGGCCGAAGGGCTCGACCTCATCGTGGTGGTGGAGGAAAAGCGCAAGCTGATCGAAGTGCAGATCAAGGAGGCGATCTTTGACGATCGGCACGGTCGGCGCGTCTATGGCTGGTACAAGGGCGGATCGGGCGGCCTGCACCGCGAAGAGCTTTTCCCGACGCGCGGTGCGCTGGACCCAATCCTGATTGCTGAAAAACTGGGCGGGATCCTCATTGAAGAGGGCTGCGGCACGGATCGGCTCAAGGCCGGTCTGGCGCAGATTGCCGAAGCGACCCGTGCCGACAATGCCGAGGAGATTGCCGCGCGCACGCCGTATTTCTGCTCCGGTTGTCCGCACAACACATCCACCAAGGTGCCGGAGGGCAGCCGGGCCTATGCCGGGATCGGCTGTCACTACATGGCGCAATGGATGGACCGCGAGACGACCGGCTTTACACATATGGGCGGCGAAGGCGCGAACTGGATCGGGGAGTCGCTTTTTTCGACGCGGGACCACGTGTTCCAGAATATCGGCGATGGCACCTATAACCACTCCGGGGTGCAGGCGATCCGTGCGGCCATCGCGGCGGGCACGAAGATGACCTACAAGATCCTCTTCAATGATGCCGTGGCCATGACGGGCGGCCAGAAGAACGAGGGCGGCCTGACACCGCAGCGCATCGTGGCGGAGATGCGCGCGATGGGGGCGGCGCATGTCTTCCTCGTCTATGACGAGAAGGAAGACGTGGATTTTGCGGCCATCCCGAAAGAGGTCGAAACCTTCGAGCGCGCCGAGCTTGATGCGGTTCAAAAGCGCTGCACGCAGATCGACGGGGTCTCGGTCATTGTCTATGTCCAGACCTGCGCGGCGGAGAAGCGGCGTCGCCGCAAGCGGGGCCAGTTTCCGGACCCGGACAAGCGGGTGTTCATCAACACGGATGTCTGTGAAGGCTGTGGCGATTGCGGTGTGCAGTCCAATTGCGTGTCCATCGTGCCGGTCGAGACCGAACTTGGCCGCAAACGTGCGATCGACCAATCCAGTTGCAACAAGGATTTTTCCTGCCTCAAGGGGTTCTGCCCGTCTTTCGTGACATTGGAAGGTGCCGTGCCGAAAAAGGCCGCGACGGCCTCCCTTGAACTGCCGGACCTGCCGATGCCCGCGCTGCCGGCGATCGCGGGGACACATAACGTGGTCATTACCGGCGTTGGCGGCACCGGTGTGGTGACGATCGGCGCGGTGCTGGCACAGGCCGCCCAGATCGACGGCAAAGGGGCCGCGATGATGGAAATGGCCGGGCTCGCCCAGAAGGGCGGCGCGGTGCATATCCACCTGCGGCTGGCTGAAAAGCCATCTGATATCAGCGCGGTACGCGTGGCGACCGGTGAGGCGGACGCGCTGATCGGCGGGGATCTCGTGGTGTCTGCCGGTGCCAAGACGCTGGGCCTGATGACCACCGGACGGACGAAGGCCGTGGTCAACAGCCATGAAATCATCACCGGCGCCTTTACCCGCGATACCGAGTTTGCCCTGCCAACCGATCGTTTGCGGCTCGCGCTTGAGGCACGGCTGCAGGATCGGTTGGATCTGTTCGATGCCTCCGAGCTGGCGCGGGTGACGCTGGGCGACTCGATCTTTTCCAACATGATGATCCTCGGGGCGACATGGCAGCGCGGTGCGTTGCCGCTGACCCTCGAGGCGATCCAGTCCGCGATTGCGCTGAACGGAGCGGCGGTGGAGAAAAACCAGCGCGCCTTCGAGATCGGCCGCTGGGCGGTGCTTTATCCGCAAGACGCCGCGGCACTGGTCGCGCCGAACGTCATCGCCATGCCAAAAAGTCTCGAGGAGTCAATTGCATACCGGGCGGAGCACCTGGTGAAGTACCAGTCCCGCCGGCTCGCCAGGCGCTACCGCGCGCTTGTGGACAGCGTCTCCGACCCGAGGCTTCGCGCCGCCGTTGCGAAGGGATATCACAAGCTGCTGGCCTACAAGGACGAATACGAGGTTGCCCGGCTGCATCTTGAAACGCGGGCCAAGGCGTCAGCGGCGTTCGAGGGCGATTTCAAGATGACCTTTCACCTTGCGCCACCGATCCTGTCCAGGCCCGGCCCGGATGGTCGCCCGGCCAAGAAGGGGTTCGGTGAGGGAATGGTGAGGAATTTCAAGATCCTGGCTCGGCTCAAGGCGCTTCGGGGAACGTGGTTTGACCCGTTCGGGCGCACCGAGGAACGGCGGATGGAACGCGCTTTGATCCGCCAATACGAAGCGGATATGGCGGCGTGGCTGCCCCGCGCGGACACGGTGGATGCGGATGCCCTTGTGGCGCTGGCGGCATTGCCGCTCGAAATCCGCGGATTTGGGCCCGTCAAGGCTGCAAATGAGGCCAAGGCCGCCAAGCGGCGCGAAGAGATCCTCTCCGTCTTACGTGCAGGAAAGACCGGTCTCGCCAAGGCAGCGGAATAGCGGCGCGCGGGGCGGGACGCCCGCGCCTTTGGTGCATGCATAATCCATGCACATGACATGCACATTGCATGCGCATGACTTGTGGGTTTTG
>NZ_JAFMPQ010000020.1 GCF_020667845.1 Cognatishimia sp. F0-27 | reverse complement strand
GGGGCCAGCCCCCACACCCCCGGGATATTTCCGGCCCAAAGAAACCGGGTGGGATGCCGAGGGGGGCGGGGGCGCAGGAGGATCGCGCGTGGCTTTCATGGGGGCCGGGTGCCGAGCAAAACTGACCGCAGCGCAGGGCGGTCCGGTGTCGCACGCAGGGCGGATGTGTGGTGGTGGGGGCCAGCCCCCACGCCTCCGGGATATTTCCGGCCCAAAGAAACCGGGCGGGATGCTGAGGGGCGCGCGGGCGCGGGAGGATCGCGCGTGGCTCTCATGGGGCTGGGGTCGGGCTCTTTGCCAAGGGAGCTTGCTGGAGGAAAGGTGGCTTGCGCGGGGCGCGGATTTGGAGCGGCAGGGGCCGCCGCAGGGTCCAGTCAGGCAGCAGCGAGGGTCGTTGCGGCCCGGGGCAGGCACAGGCGGGTGGCGCGCGCGTCGGGGGCGGACAGGGGGCTGCGAGACGCTTTTCGTTTCCGGTGCGGCGGGCTAAAGCGGGCGGATGTCAGTGCAGGAGCCCCGCCATGAGCCTTGAAGATGCCAAGTCCCAGATCGATCACGCCTTCACCCGGGACGACCTCAAGGGGTCGTCTTTCGAGAATGTCTTTGCCGGGGCGCCCTCGTTCTTGCGGCGTCGTTACACCAAGGATCTGAGCGGTGTCGACATCGCGGTCACGGGGTTGCCGTTTGACCAGGCGGTGACCAACAGGCCGGGAACGCGGCTGGGACCGCGCGCCATCCGAGAGGCGTCCCTGCTGCAGCCGTGTGACGCGCCTTATGGCTGGGGCTTTGACGTGCTTTCGGAATTTGCCATCGCCGATTACGGGGACATGGCGTTTGATTATGCCCGTCCGGCGGAGGTGCTCGCGCAGATCGAGGCGCATGTGGGCGCGATACTGGCGGCCGGGGCAGGGTGCATCGCGCTTGGTGGCGATCACTCCGTGACCCATGGGTGCCTCCGGACGCATGCGCGGGTGCACGGACCGCTTTCGGTGATCCAGATCGACGCGCATACCGATACCTGGGCCGATGACGATCCGGGCCGTATCGATCATGGCACTTTCATGTACAAGGCTGTGGAGGAAGGCATCGTTGCACCGGAAAGGTCGGTGCAGATCGGCATCCGCACGGACAATCCCGATCCGCGCGGCTTTCATATCCTCGATGCGCCGCAGGTGCATGCGGAGGGACCGGTTGCGATCGCGGCGCGGGTGCGCGAGATCGTGGGGGACGCGCCGTGCTACATCACGTTTGATATTGACGGGCTGGACCCGGCCTTTGCACCGGGCACGGGCACGCCGGTCTGGGGTGGCTTGAGTTCTGCGCAGGCGGAGCTGCTGCTGCGCAGCCTTGCGGGCATCGATCTCAAGGGGGGCGATGTGGTCGAGGTCAGCCCGCCTTTCGATCAGGCGGGGATCACGGCCGTGGCGGGGGCGCATGTGGCCACGGCGCTCTTGTGCCTGTGGGGCTGGACGCGGCGCGGGTGAGCGGCGCGCGGGTGTCATGAGCGGGTTTGTGTCGTGAGCGGGTGTGCGGCGTGAGAGGGGCTGTGTCGTGAGAACGTGCGTGCCGTGGGAGGGTGTATGCCTTAAGAGGGAGACGGGCGATTTTGCTGTCCTGCGTTCCGCCCATGAGTGTCGCGGGTGCAGGCGCGGGCGCGACGGGATCGGTGCGATTGATGTTTGGACGGGACGCAGGGGTTGCGGTCTTCGGAGACACCTGGCCGGGCACTGTCCGCCACGGCGTCAACCCATCGTCCGGTTGATCCCGCCAGACGGTCGGGGGTGTGGTGCATCCCCGCCGGCGCCACCGGTGTCGGCTTGGCCTGACGGCTACGAGGCCCGGTCCGATCCCGGCGGGCATCAGCGCCGGCACCGAGACGGGCGGACTGCGCCTGACCCGATGGCACGCCCATTCGCGCCGCGACTCCAGCGCCGGTGCGGGGAAAAAACTGGGGGCCGATGCAAGTCATTGCGCCGCGCCCTCTTCAAAAACGGCGGCGGGCATGCCATGTCCGGTGCCTGATCTCACATAATTGGCCGGGGGATTCCGTGCGCATGTTCTTCTACCTCATCGTTCTGCTTGCGATTGCAGGGCTGGCCTGGATCAGGCTGGCGCCATCCGATCCGGCGGTCTGGCATGTGGATCCGATGGTTTCGACCGACCAGGACCTTGCCACCGGGGTGCGGCGCTGGATCCCGTCCGAGGAGACGCCGGTCGCGGATCGGTTTGACCGGTTGCACACGATCATCCTCCAGACGCCGCGCACCGAAGTGCTTGCGGGCACGCCGGGCGAGGGCAAGGTCACCTACATCACCCGCTCGCAATGGATGGGCTTTCCGGACTACACGACCGTCCTTGCGGCGGACGATCACCTTGAGCTTTTTGCGCGGTTGCGCTTTGGTCAGAGCGATATGGGCGTGAACAAGGCGCGGGTTGATCGCTGGCTCGAAGAGCTGGCGCAGGACGGATGACGTGGCCGATGCGTGACCGTGAAAGCGACCGGATGTCCGCCCGATGATCCCAACGGAACGGCTTGCACAGATTCGCGAGAGGCTCGAATTCGTCGAGGCCTCCATGGCCGCCGGAAGCGGTGACATCGCCGCGCTGGGCCGCGAATACGCAGAACTCAAGCCGGTGGTGGAGCGAATCGCCGAATGGGAACGGGTGCGGCAGGATATCGAGGACGCGCGCGCCATGCTGGACGACCCGGACATGGCGGCCCTCGCCGAAGAGGAATTGCCCCTGCTGGAAGCGCGGCTGCCCGCGCTGGAACACGCGGTGCAGCTGTCGCTGCTGCCCAAGGACGCTGCCGATGCGCGCCCGGCGGTGCTGGAAATCCGGCCGGGCACCGGCGGTGACGAGGCTGCGCTCTTTGCCGGCGATCTGGCACGAATGTATCAGCGCTACGCCGAAGCGCGTGGCTGGCGCTGGGAGGTGATCGAGGAGCAGGGGTCGGACCTTGGCGGCCTGAAGGAGCTTGTGGTGCGCGTCGCGGGCGAGGGGGTCTTTGCCCGGCTCAAGTTCGAAAGCGGGGTGCACCGGGTGCAGCGCGTGCCCGAGACCGAGAGCGGCGGGCGCATTCACACCTCCGCCGCAACCGTCGCCGTGCTGCCCGAGGCCGAAGAGGTTGATATCCGCATCGACCCGCAGGATATCCGCATCGACACGATGCGCGCCAGCGGTGCCGGTGGCCAGCATGTCAACACCACCGACAGCGCGGTTCGGATCACCCATGTGCCCACCGGGCTCGTGGTGACCTCGTCGGAAAAATCCCAGCACCGCAACCGTGATATCGCCATGCAGGTGCTGCGCGCGCGGCTTTATGACCTGGAGCGTTCCAAGGCGGATCAGGACCGTGCCTCGGACCGCAAGGCGCAGGTTGGCTCTGGAGACCGGTCGGAACGCATCCGGACCTATAATTTTCCGCAGGGGCGGCTGACCGACCATCGTATCGGTCTGACGCTCTACCGGCTCGATCAGGTGCTTGCAGGCGATCTCGATGAGATCATCGACGCGCTGACCGCAGAGCATCAATCCGCCCAGCTTGCGGATCTGGGACAGTAGGCGATGCGCGGTGCGCCTCTTCTGGCCAAGGCAACGGCACGGCTGAGCGCCGCGGGCATTCCCGATCCAGGGCGCGATGCGCGCAAGCTCATGGCCTTTGCGCTCGATGTGGCGCCGCATCGGCTCACCCTTGTGCTTCCAGAGGAGGTGGCGCCGGGTCACGCTGCCGCGTTCGAGCGTCTGATTGACGCCCGCGCAGAACGTCGCCCGGTGAGCCATCTGACAGGCTCGCGGCAGTTCTATGGGCGCGAGTTCATCGTGACCCCGGCGGTGCTCGACCCGCGCCCCGAGACCGAGACGCTGATCGAGGTGGCCCTGTCTGAGCCCTTCGGCTCGGTGCTCGATCTGGGCACGGGATCGGGATGTATCCTCTTGACCCTGTTGGGCGAGCGCGAAGGGGTGGTTGGTGTGGGCACCGATGTGAGCGCAGACGCGCTCGAGGTGGCCGGGCGCAACCGCGCTTCCATGGGCCTTGAGGATCGCGCGATTCTGAGCCTCGGCTCGTGGTACGAAGCCTTGCCCGACGCACTCGATCCGGTGGATCTCATCGTTTCCAACCCGCCCTACATTGCGCTGGGGGAAATGGCCTTCCTCGCGCCGGAGGTGCGCGCGCATGAGCCGCGCGTGGCGCTGACCGATGAAGGGGACGGGCTCAGCAGCTATCGTGCGATCCTGTCGAGCGCCGCGCGGCATCTGGCACCGGGCGGGCGGCTGATCGTGGAGATCGGGGCGCGGCAGGGCGGGGCGGTCCACGGTCTGTTCGAGGCCGCGGGCTTGTCCGGCGTGCGCGTGATCGGTGATCTGGATGGGCGTGACCGGGTCGTGATCGGGACACGTCGCTGAGCGCCGCGCACCGGCACCACGGTTGGCCACGACCGACGCGGGCGTCAGCAAACCCGAAAAGCGCGGGGCAAGCGGCGGAAATGCACCGATATTTGCAGGGAAATGACACCGCTGGCGCCAAAAAGGGGGTTTACCACTTGTCAGGGACAGGCCGCTATGGTTATTCAGAGCGTGTCGGAGCGGTGGCACGGCCTGGAAAGGCCATCCTGCTCGACACCTAGCCTTCACTTCAGGGCCCAAGCCAGACCCGCTCAGGGTGTCCTGCCAGACAACGATGTGACCGGATGCATCCAGGCGCGATGACCGCGCCAGACCGGCACACACAGTCAAAACCAGACTGGACTGATTTACGCATGCGTTCTTCCAAATCCCGTTCGCGGCCCAAGAACAACCGCAACCGCAATTCCCTTGGCAATGTCGTCAACCGTGTGTTCGACAGCAATGGACCCGAGGGGAAGGTGCGCGGCACGCCGCAGCAGATCATCGACAAGTATAACCAGCTTGCGCGCGATGCGGCCCTGTCGAATGACCGCGTGGCCGCCGAAAACTTCCAGCAGCACGCGGAGCATTACCTGCGCATGCTGGCCGAGGCCCAGCGCGAGCAGGATGCCAAGCGCGAGCAGCAGGAGCGCGAGAATCGCGAACGTCAGGCGCAGCGCGACCGCGAGCGCGCAGAGCGCGATGCCCAGCATCAGCAAAACCAACAGAGCCAGAACCAGACGGCGAATGGTGGCGACGCTCAGCAGGACGGCGCGGGCGACGGGGGCGAAGATCAAGCGCAGGGCGGTCAACAGCGCCAGCCGCGTCAGCGGCGCCAGCGCCGCGCCCCGACCGAGACAGCGCAAAGCGATGTCGTGGATCTTGGCGGGTCTGACGACGATGGCCCCGGTCTCGTGGAGACGCCCGAATCGCGTGCAGACGACCAGCCTGTCGCCGCAGGCGCAGCTGCGTCCCAGCCCGAGCAGGCGGATCAGCCCGAGATCGACAAACCCAAGAAACCGCGCGCCCCGCGCAAGCCCCGCAAAAAGCCCGAGGCCGCGGACGGCCCCGAGGCGGCGGCGAAACCGGCGAAACCCTCCCGCGCCAGGGCCAAGTCTCCCAAAGACACACCGGCAGAGGATACACCGGCCCAAGACACCGCCGCCGATAACGCACCGGATACCGCCGCGGAATAATCCCCCGCGCTCCGATGCCGCCCGGCAGGGCGCGCATCACTTCTGGAGAAGCGGCGCATGGCGGCGGGTATGCTGCCGGAGGCTCAGCCGCCGGGAGCATAGAGCGGCGGGCGCCGGGAGCCTCGGTGGCGGTGGTCTCTTTGACTGAGCGATCGACATTCCGCCATGCTGCAATGGTCCTCGCGCCATGCAGGGCGTGTCGCCACGTATGGGGCGGGCACTGACCGCGCGCTGAAAGCCGGCGCTTGCGCCCCATAGCGCGTGCGCCTTGTGCAGCGGTCTCGATTGAACGCCACACATCTATGATGTGCGATCTCAGTTCTGCGCTAGGACGCGGGCAAGCGCACAGAACGCCTCAAGGCTTACCCGTTCGGCACGCTCCGTGGGCGCAATGCCCGCAGCCCGCAAGCGATCCTCGATATCCGGCGCCAGCCCCTTGAGCGCTTGCCGCAGCATCTTCCGGCGCTGGTTGAAGCCGGCGGCAACAACCCGTTCCAGAACCGCCGCGTCGGCCTCGAACCGCGGCGCCGGCAATGCCGCGAGATGAACGACGGCGGAACTCACCTTGGGCGGCGGCGCAAAGGCTTCGGGCGGGAGCGTCAACGCGATGTGACACTCGGTGCGCCACTGGCTGAGCACGGCGAGGCGGCCATAAGCCTTGCCGCCCGGCTGCGCGACGATGCGCTCGGCCACCTCGCGCTGGAACATTAGCGTCAGGCTCTTCCAGAAGGGTGGCCAATCCGGCGGCGTCAGCCAATCCACCAGCAAGGCGGTGCCGACATTGTAAGGCAGGTTGGCGCAAATCGCGATCGGCGGTGTCAACTGCCCCGCCACGTCCACCTGAAGGGCGTCGCCCTCGATCACCGTCAGTCGGCCGGGATAGGCCTCTGCAATTTCCGCCAGCGCCGGCAGGCACCGGGCGTCTTTTTCCACCGCAAGAACGCGCCGCGCCCCTTCGGCAAGCAGCCCGCGTGTCAGACCGCCGGGGCCGGGGCCCACTTCGAGCACATCACATGCGCTGAGATCGCCGGCAACCCGGGCTATGCGGGCGGTCAGGTTCAGATCCAGAAGGAAATTCTGCCCCAAGGCTTTCTTGGCGCGTAAGCCGTGCGTCGCAATCACATCGCGCAGCGGTGGCAACCCGTCGATCTGGCTCATGACCGTCTCTCTCCCGTCGAGGCGAACCGGGCATGACGTGTGAGGACGCTGCTTCTTCTGTCCCGAAATACTCCGGGGGTGCGGGGGCAGAGCCCCCGTGTCAGGAACGTTTCGTGCCGGCTCACGCTCACCGCGCGCCCCGCGCCAAGCGCCAGGCAAGGCGGAGCGCCTCAAGCGCAGACTGTGGATTGGCGCGCCCGCTGCCGGCAATATCCAGCGCCGTGCCGTGATCGGGCGAGGTGCGCACAAAGGGCAACCCGAGGGTCACGTTCACGCCACGGTCAAAATCCAGCGTCTTGATCGGGATCAGAGCCTGATCGTGATACATCGCGATGGCGGCGTCATAGCGCGCGCGCGCCGCCGCGTGGAACATCGTGTCCGCCGAGAGCGGCCCGGCGATCGTCATACCTTCCGCGCGCAGCCGATCCAGGACCGGCGCGATGAGCGAGATCTCCTCATGACCCATCTTGCCCCCTTCGCCCGCATGCGGATTCAGCCCGGCCACCGCAAGACGCGGCACGGGAATGCCGAACTGCCCGATCAAGGCCGCGTGGGTGATCCGGATCCGCGTCTCGAGCAGTTCCGGCGTCAGCGCGGCGGGAACCTCGGACAAGGGAATGTGGATCGTGGCGGGCACGACCCGCAACGCCTCGGAGGCCAGCATCATCACGACCTCGTCCGCCCCGGCAAGGGCGGCGAGAAACTCCGTGTGGCCGGGATGGGCAAACCCCGCGCCGTCCTGCAGGGCCTGCTTGTGGATCGGCATCGTACAAAGCGCCGAACACGCGCCTGAGCGGACAAGGGCGACGCCGCGTTCGATCGCGGCGATCACTCCGGCGGCATGGTCCGGCTGGGGCGCGCCCGGCACGCGCGGGCCGGGAAAGCCCATGGCGAGCACCGGCAGGGCCTCTGGCGCCACGGCGACAGCCTCCGAGGCCTCCGCGATGACCCTGTGCGGCACGGTTCCGGGCAGATGTGCGGGATCTCCGATAAAGACAAACGGGAGCGCCCCGCCAAGCGCGTGCCAACAGGCCTCGGCAAGCTCCGGGCCCACGCCTGCCGGTTCACCGCAGCTCAAGGCGACAGGGGCCATGCCGTCGGCAGGCCCGTCCTGCGGCGCGCTCACTTCTCGATGATCCGCGCGTCCGCCCGCAGCTGCGCCAGATAGCTCTCGGCCAGCTGACCAAGGCGCTGGTTGCGCAGACCCAGAGACAGCTGGTCGCGGTCGATCGCTTCGTTCACCGCGTTTGTCCGACCGCAGAGCATGAGAAACACCAGGGTCTGCCCACCGGCCCGCGTCAGCGCGGTCGAAACCTCTCCGGGGTCCAGCTTGGACAGCTCAAAGGCAATATCGGTGGGGATCTCCGCAACCGGTTTGGTGCCGCGTTCCAGCACCTCTTCGGGTTGGCCCTGGGCCACGCCATAGAGATCGTCACAGCGATCCACGCGCCCGGCCAGCACACGGGCCTTGGCCAGCGTCTCGGCGGAGCGCCCACCCGGCATGTAATAGGCCGCGTATTCCACGGCCGTCACCTCGGGGGCCACGTAGCCGGTTTCCTCGATGTCGCGCAGCTGAAACAGGGCGATGGCGTTGGGGATCGGGAGCGGCTCGGTGACCTCGCCGGGGCGCAGACGCAACATGAGCGGCTGCAGGGCCGGGGGCAGCTCGGTCAGGGATTGCCATGGCAGGCGTCCGCCATTGCCGCGCGTGGCGGTGGCGGAGTACCGCCGCGCCTGCGCGGAGAACTCGGAGGGCGACGTGATCTGCGCGATCCGTTCGGCGCGCGCACGGATCGTCTCTTCCTGTCCGGGGGGAATGGGAATGATGATCTCGGAGAGCAGGACCCGCACATTGGAGCCGTCGCCACGGTTGCTGTTGAGCGCGCGATCAACCTCTGCTTCGGAGATGGCCGCGCGGCCCGCAAACCGCTGCCGCACAAGCTGACGCCAGGCCAGCCCTGCGATCACGAAATCGCGGAACGTTTCCTCGGCCACGCCTTGCTGTTCCAGCGCTGCGGTGAATTCCTCACGGCCAAGATTGGCACGCCCGGCAAATTCCTCCATGCCGTCAAGGATTTCCTCGGTGGTCGGGCGGATGCCTGCATCGACGGCGGCTTGCCTGCGGAGACGGTCGTCGATCAGCTGTTCGCGGGCCAGTTCCCTGGTGTTGCCGGGCGCGCGCAGCAATTGCAGCATGCGGTCGCGTTGTTCGATTTCATAGCCGGTGATCACCTGATCGTTCACGATGATCGCGGGGGCAAAGAGCCCCTGCGCGTGGCTTTGCTCCGGCGCCGTGAGCCCGATCGCCGCCACAAGCAGCGCAGAAAACACCGTGCCGCCGCTCTGCCACGGGGTGCGGGCGCGCCGCGGGATGCCGCCGGACACCGCTCCGGCGCAGTTTTCGGCACCGTCTTCGGCACGGGGCACGCGCGTTCGGGCGGGCAGGGTCGCGGCGGGGCGGCCTGCCGCGATGCCGAACCGGGACAGGCTGTGGATGCAGGGGCGCACCAGCGGGCGCAGCAGGGTTGCCATCAATGGTCGCATGTGCGTCGATACTCCTTTGCGCTCCGGCCCGTCGAGAAGCCGTTCAGCGCTACGGTCAGGCCAAATTCTGTGGACGGTTCGAGGTTGCTCGAGGATGCAAACCGCCGTGACGCCGAGACTTCAACCTCAACGCATTCATTGCGATATTGCAACCCGAACCCCGCTCGGTCGAGCCGTTCATCCGCAAGGTCGTAGCGCCATTCGGTAGACCCCGTCCAGTGGGTGTCGAAACGGTAGCGCCCGTCAAAGGTCCATTCCGAGAGCGCCGCGTCGCGGTCTTCTTCCGGATCGGTGACCAGAAGCACGTAAGACGCGCCAAGATCCATGCGGGAGTTTGACCAGCCGGCGCGCGCTTCGGCCTTGGAAAACCGTGCCTCGTCGTCGAGCAGGCCGCGCGCGGTGAGGGTCAGTCCCACGGGATGTGAGAAGCGGCCCGCAAGCAGCCAGTCCGAGACCCCGCCCTCGAGCCCGGAGGAGCGGGTGAAATCGGGGTCTTCCTCCTCGCGCCAGATGCGTCCGATCGTGAGCGCGGCCTGCCAGCCCGCCGGCGCCCAATGCATCCAGCGCAGGCCCGCGGCGAGGGTCTGGCCATGCTCGCGGCGGTCGGCGGCGGGAAAGCGGGACAGCGACAGAAGGTTGGCCTCGTCGAATTCAACCCGCGTGCTCTCGTCATTGGGGTTGTTCATCCGCGCGCCACCAACCCAGCCATATTGCAGGACCGGTTCGATCAGCGTGCGCCCGCCGGCGGACCCGGTGCGCGCAAGCGGGTAGCGCAGCGCCAGCGCGACACCCGGCACGGCGCTGGAGACCGTGTCGTCGCTGGTGGCGTCCTGCCGGGTGACGTAGTGATCGAGCCAGAGATTGGCAGTCACCGCGGCGCGCAGGCCGCCGCGCAGGGTCCAGCGGTCGCGCCAGCTGATCGCGGCGTTGACGCGGGTGACGTCGCGTCCGTCCACCACGCTGTCCTCGTCGGTCGTATCGACGTCGATCGAGCTGTAGCGGTAATGCGAATGCGCCTCTGCCCCCAGACGCAGCTCCCCGCCGAAAGCCGGAAACAGGCGCCGCTCATGGCGTATGTCGCCGATGATCGTGGGTTGCGTATCGTTGTCCTCCTCTTCGCGCAGGGACTGGTAATGCACCAGCTGGAAACGGGTGAAGCTGTCGCGCCGGACCCGTGTGACGCGCAGCGTGCTGTCCAGGCGGTCGGTGGAGGTGATGCCGTAATCGTTGAGATAGGCCTCGTCGGATGTTGTTTTGAGGTCGAAATCCAGCGTGTAGTCTTGCCCGAGGTCGAACTGACCCTCGGCAAAAAGGTAGCCGCGCATCCTGTCGGATTTCAGCGTGTCGCGCGACACCGCACCGGTGACCTGGAGATCGCCGTTTACGAAGGCCCGCCTGTAGCGCAGTTCGACCGTGCGGGTTTCCGGAGAGAGATAGGGTGTGAGCGTGATGTCCTGATGCCGTCCGAGAGGAATGAAATAGGGGATCTTGATCCCGAAGCCGAGCAGAGAGGAACTGCGCAGTTCGGGGATCATGAAACCGCGGGCGCGCGACAGGGTCGGGTCGGGCAGGCGCAGGCGCGGCACATAGAAGATCGGCACATCGAGCACGCGCAGCTGGGCCTGGTCGAAATAGAGCTGGCGGGCTTCTTCGTCGTGGATGACCCGCGCGGCGCGGATCTGCCAGAGCGGGGTGGGGCGGTTCTTGCATACCTGGCAGGAGGTCACCGCCACGCGGCTGAGTTGCGTATAGCGCCCGCCGACCCGACGGGCTTCGACCGCGGCGAGTTGCAGTTGCTGATCGAGCACAAGCCGCGCCCCGGTCAGGAGCCCCTCGCGCAGGTCTTGCGAGAGCGTCGCCTGGGTTGCTGTCAGCACGGTGCCGGAGGCGTCCGTGATGCGGATTGGCCCATCGATCACAAGCGTGTCGCTGGCACGGTCATAGAGAATGCGGTTTGCGCGCAGTCGTACCCCGTCTTGCAACGCCTCGACATTGCCCTGCGCGACAAGGCGGTCCCCGTTCTCCACAAAGACCGTGTCGGCCACGAGCAGGGCGGCCTGGGTCGACGATGTCTGGGCTGCGGCGGGACCGGAGAGCGCGAGGAGCGCAGCGACGAGCCATGCCCCCAGCGGACCGCAGGTCCGCGTCGGGTTGGTGAGCGCAGCGACGAGCCACGCGGCCAGCGGCGCAAACATGCGGGCGAGGGATGCGCGCAAAGCGCAGAACCGCACCGGGCGCGTGCTGTGGCGATGCGCTCGTCCGGCCCGAACCGGGCCAGCCTCGCGTCGGCCGTGCAAGCGCAGAGCGACCCTCATCAGCCATCCTCCCGTTGCAGCACCAGCCCGGCGGCCAGCAGCACGGAGGCGGCTGGCGGCACCCAGGCGGCGAGTTCCGGTGTGAGCTGTCCGTTTTCGCCCATGATCTGCGCAAAGTTGCGCACGTAATAGAGCCCGAAGCCCAAAAGCACCGCCGAGAGCACCGCGAGCCCGGTTCGATTGAGGCGCGAGGGTTGCATGGTGAACCCCGCACCGATCAACACCATGGCCACCAGGAACAGCGGCCGTGCCAGCTCCATCTGGAGCCACACGATGTGACGCCGCGCGGAAAACCCGGCTTCCTCGAGATCAGCGATAAAGGCGGGAAGGTCCCAGATGGCAATCGAGGAGGGTTTGCCGAACCGGTCACGGATGCTGTCCTGAGTCAGCGTCGATGGCACGATGAGCGTGTCATGGCTGCGCGCGCTGGCCTCAGGGTTGAGACCGGCGGCCAGAGACCAGGCCTTGGCATCGCTCAGCACCCATTCCCCCTCCCGGAGGGCGGCCTCTGCGGCGGTGATGCGGCGCACGGGCCCACCGTCGGGGGCGTAGGCCACGATGCTCACGTCATAGAGAACCGTCGCCTCCGGGTTGGTCCGGTCGGCATGGATCACCGCCTGGCCTTCCGGCCCGCCCTGGCGCAGCCACAGCCCTTCGGCGCCGATTGACAGCGCGGAGGTGCCGCCCGCGGTATAGAGTTCGCGCAGGTCGGCGTAGCGCTTTGAGGTGACCGCGACGATCGGGTTGAGCATCGCCACGGTCAGCGCTCCGATCGCTACGGCAACGATCACCGGCGCGGCGAGCACGGCAAGTCCGGATCGGCCAGCCGCGCGCACGACGACCAATTCGGACGTCCGCGACAGGTTGAGAAACAGCGCGATCGCCGACAGGATCATCACCAGCGGCAAGATCTGATACAGTCCTTCCGGCAGTTTCAGGGCGACCAATTTCAAAACCTGCCCGAAGCCGACGCTGTCATCCAGACGCCGCAGCTCGTCGACGAGGTCAAGCAGCGCCTGGAACAGCGCAAACCCCGCCGTAAGCGACAGAAAGGTCCAGAAGAAGCGTCGGGCAAAATACAGATGCAGCGTCATGTGGTGGCGGCGTCCTCTGGTGCCCGGCGCCGGGGCCGGAAGGGGCGCGCGGCGCGCCAGAGCAGCCCGGCGGCCATGGCGAGGCCGGTCACGGACGGCAAGTAGATCAGCGGCCAGAGCCGCGCGTCGGCGCGCACGGGATCGGCGACAACGCTTTCCACCAGTTTGATCAGCACGAGCAGGAAGACGGCAAAGACGATCTGACGCGTCACGCCAAAGCGCGAGTAACCGCCCGACACCATGGCCGCAAAGCCCACGAGAGCCGCCACGAGGCTCAGGAGCGGCCCCTGAAAGCGCATATGCGCCTCCTCCAGCACTTCGCCGGGCGTATCGTTGGCCTCTTCGGCCACGGCGTCCGTCTTGGTAAGCAACTCAAGCGTGGGGATGTAGTCCAGCTTGCGGCGCTTGGGCTTGCCCGGTTCGATCAGTGCGGAGATGTCATAGACAAGATCGGCGAAATTGGTCGTGGAGAGCCGCTGTGTCCGGGTGTCGAGGGTCTGGGCCAAGCCGGCAAGCATCACCAGCTTGGGGCCTTCCTCGTCACGCAACAGATACGCGCGCTCCGCCGAATAGGTCACTTCGCGCCCGTCCTGCCGCCGGTCGGAGAGCAGCACATCGCGCAGCTCTCCCTCATCGGTGATGTCGCGGATATAGAAGGTTACGCCGTCCGCGGGGTGCAGGAACGCCCCTTCGCGCAGCAATCGGGCCGAGACCGAACCGGCGATTTCCTGTTCGCGCAGGCGCAGCTGTTCGATGGAGGCGGGCACAAGCACATGCGCCAGAACCGAGCCCATCAGCGTGATCATGAGACCAAAGGCCAGGACCGGCCGGGCCAGACGCCACGGCGAATACCCGGTGGCGCGCACGATCACCAGTTCGCTGTCATTGGAGAGCCTGTTGGTCACATAGACCGCCGCGGCAAAAGCCGAGATCGGTAGGACCAGCGCGATCACGGCAGGCAGTGACAGAACGGTGAATTCGAGGAATATGCCTGCGGAATGGCCATCCGCAATCAGACGGTCGAACAGCACCACGGCGCGATTCACCCAGTAGACGGCAACAAGCACAAGCGCAAAGAAGCCGAACAGCACCAGGAGTTGCGACAGCATATAGCGGTCGAATCGCTGCACCTTTTGCGTTCCCCCAAGAACAGACACCCGGACCCTATCGGATCGCTCCGGAAGGGAAAAGCCGCCATCACGGGGAATGAAGCGGAGTTTGGCGCACCGGTCGGGCGTGGAGGCGGAACCGGTGGCGCCGCGTATCGGAGCGGCGGGGTTGGCGGATTTTGCGTGGGAGTCTGACCCTGCCGCGCAGTCCTTTCCTGCGTCCGGGCGCGGGCCGGAGCGCAGAGCGCCCCGAAGGCGGGCTTTGGCACAGAACGTGCGTGACCCGCACAGCGTGGGATCAAATCGGGCGCCACGCGGCGCGGCAGGCACCTGAATCACATGGCATCCCGGGGGCATACCGGGGGCATCGCAGCACAAACCACGGGCGAGCCGATGCACAATCAGCCGTGAAGCCTGTCACGGCTCTGGCCTTTGGTGGGTGCGCGGATTACCTCTTTGCACAAGGCGCCCCGTGCGGCGCGGACCGAATGACCAAGCAACAGACCAGGCGAGAGGAAGAGCGCGACGTGACCGACTTGAGAGAAATCAGCTTTGCGGATGTGGATCTTGACGTGTTGACCGAGGCGGAGGGCGTGGTTGCGATCCTCATTGCGCCCGATGGCACCCTGTCGCCGGCGGCGCGCCGTCTCAATCGCCTGACCAAGGGCGCTGTGGCGCGTGCGCTCGACAGCGAGGCGTGGTCCGATCTTGCAGAAGCGGACACGATGACGCTGTCCTGGCCCACGGGGCTTGCGGCGGGTCACCTGGTGCTTGTCAAACTGCCGCGCCGTCCGCAGGCGCTTGAGGCGCGCAAGGCCGGTGCTGCCATCGCCAAGGCCGCCGGACCCAAAAGCGCGCTGGTGTTGGTTGAAAACACCACCCGGCCGGAAGAGCTCGCCTTGGGTCTGGCGCTCAAGGGTTATGCGTTCACCGCCCGCAAGAGCGCGCCGAAGGACACACCGGGCGCGGCCGTGATCATGGCGAAGAATGCCGAGGCTGCGGCGGAGGCTCACGCAGGCCTGCGTGCGATTGCCGAGGGCGTTGCCTTCACCCGGGACCTCGTCTCGGAGCCGGCCAATGTTCTGACAACAACCGAGTTCGCGGACCGTCTCGTGGCGCTCGAAGCGCTGGGCGTCGAGGTTGAGGTTCTGGAGGAAGACCGGCTCGCGGAGCTTGGCATGGGGGCGCTGCTCTGTGTCGGGCAGGGGTCTGCCAGCCCGTCCAAGGTGGTCGTGATGCGCTGGAAGGGGGCCGAAGGCGCGCCGCTGGCGCTTGTGGGCAAGGGCGTCGTGTTCGACACCGGCGGGATCAGCCTGAAACCGGCCGCGGGCATGGAAGACATGACCATGGATATGGGCGGCGCGGGCGTTGTCTCCGGCGTGATGAAGGCGGTCGCGGGTGCCAAGATCCCCGCCCATGTGGTGGGCCTCGTCGGGCTGGTTGAAAACATGCCTTCGGGCACCGCGACGCGTCCGGGTGATATCGTGACCTCCATGAAGGGCGATACGATCGAGGTGATCAACACCGATGCCGAGGGTCGTCTGGTGCTGGCCGATGTGCTCTGGCACGCGCAGCAATCCGAAAAACCCTCCGGTGTGATCGATCTCGCGACGCTGACCGGGGCCTGCATCATCGCGCTGGGCCATGACAACGCGGCGGTGTTCTCCAACGATGACGGATTTGCGCAATCCTTCCTGAAGGCCGCGACGGCCGAGGGCGAGGGAGCGTGGCGCCTGCCGCTTGGACAAAGCTACGACGATCTGCTGAAGTCGCAAAAGGCGGATATGAAGAATGTCGGCGGGCGCGCGGCGGGGTCCATCACCGCGGCACAGTTCCTGCAGCGGTTCATCGAGCCGGATATGCCGTGGATTCACCTCGATATTGCGGGTGTCGCGCAAATGACCAAGGAAAGCGCCCTCGGACCCAAGGGGGCAACCGGCTGGGGTGTGATGGCGCTGACGCGGATGATCCGCGACAATTACACCAAGCAGTCGGAGGGCTGAGCCGACAGACGGGCCCCGCTCCGGGGCCGGCACAGGCGGCTGGGCAATCACGCAGCAGGGGCGGTCCATGGGACACGTGTTCTTCTATCATCTGACGCGCAACCCGGTTGAGCAGACGCTCGCAACCCTGCTTGAGCGGTCTTTGGCGCAGGGCTGGCGCGTGGCAGTGCGCGCGCCGGTCCGGGCGCGGCTGGAAGCGCTGGACCGGGCCTTGTGGACCGGGCCGGACGACTCCTTTTTGCCGCACGGGCTTGCCGGGGGCGCGCATGACGCGGATCAGCCGATCCTGCTGACAGAAGGCGAGGCCGGCAACGCGCCGCACTGCGTGATGAGCGTGGACGGTGCCGAGGTCGCGGCAGAGGATGTCGCGGGGCTTGAACGGGTGTGCATCCTTTTTGACGGGCATGACCCGGCAGCGGTGGACCATGCGCGTGGCCAGTGGAAGACGCTCACCGCGGCGGGCTGCAAGGCGGTTTATTGGAGCGAGGAATCCGGGCGCTGGGAAAAGAAGGCGGAAAGCGGCTGAGGCGTGGTTGGCCCGGTCTGGCGAAGGTGTCGAAGGTCATTGCCGCGATCACCCTGCGATGAGCGGGCCACGGTCTTGTGATCTGCCGCGCGCGGCGACCCTGCCGCCGTCCTCCGCGCGCTGACAATCGTGCTGGCGCGTCACACGGGCGTCATGGTCGTATCGCACACTGACAGGGGGCGCCGTGCCTGATAGGCAGCGGGCCAATCATTTGTCACCGATCAGGGTTTGCCATGCTAGAATTGTCCCGCCGGTCATCCCGGCTTCTGGCCCGCAAGATCACCTATGCCGGGTCCGCCCAGACCCGTGGCGGGCGTGCGGTGGTGCGTCTGATGGAGAACGCCACGGGGCGTATCCGACTGATCCGCCGCGCCGAAGGGTACGAGCGGGAGGTGGCCGAGGGACGCGATTTCTGGGATGTGATGGTGGCGCGTTACGGGCTGGAAATCCGTGTGTTCGGGGAACGCCTCGCCGCGATCCCGCGCACCGGGCCGTTGGTGCTCATCGCCAACCACCCGTATGGCATCCTCGACGGGCTGGTGATGGGGCAGGTGCTGTCGCAGACCCGTGGCGACTTTCGCATCGTCGCCAATTCGGTTTTCGGTCAGGCTCCCGCCATGGACGGCATCGTTCTGCCGATCTGTTTTGACGGGGGCCGCGAGTCGGTGGCGCGCAATCTCGCCACCCGAAAGGCGGCGCTCGATTACCTTGCACGGGGTGGGCAAGACGGGCAGGGCGGGGCAATCGGAATTTTTCCCGGCGGCACGGTATCGACCGCCGCGCGCCCCTTTGCGCGCCCCATGGACCCGGGCTGGCGCGCCTTTACCGCCAAGATGATCGCCAGATCGGGGGCCACGGTTGTCCCGCTCTATTTCGCCGGGCACACGTCGCGGCTGTTTCAGGTCGCCTCGCATCTGCACAGCACGCTGCGGCTCGGCTTGCTGATCCGCGAGTTCGACAAACGGGTGGACACGCCCGTCGAGATCACGGTCGGCGCGCCGGTTGATCCGGGCGAGATTGCCGCACATGCCAAAGAGCCCAACAAGCTCATGGATTTTTTAAGACACAAGACGTATGAGCTTGGCCCTGACCACCCCGAACGGTTCGACTACGGGTTGGAATTCGAGGACAGATACCGGCGTGGCAACGCGCCGGTCCGCCGTTACTAGCCCGCGAACCCGGGCCCATGCGGCACCGGTCACACCCGCAGAAGCGGGGTGCGTAACGAGAAGGGCGAAGCCATGGCAGTGGGCGTATTCGATAGTGGTCTTGGCGGGTTGACGGTTCTGGACGCGGTGACGCAGGCGTTGCCGGAAGTGCCGTTTGTCTATTTCGCCGACAGCGCGCATGCGCCTTACGGGGTGCGCGATGCCGATGATGTCTACGATCTGACAACCCGCGCGACGCAACGGCTGTTCGATGCGGGCTGCGATCTCGTGATCCTCGCCTGCAACACGGCGTCGGCGGCGGCGCTGCGCCGGATGCAGGAGAGCTGGGTGCCGCGCGACAAGCGCGTCTTGGGCGTGTTTGTGCCGCTGATCGAGGCCCTGACGGAGCGGCAATGGGGCGACAACTCGCCGCCGCGCGAAGTCGCGGTGCAGCATGTGGCGCTGTTTGCAACACCCGCGACGGTCCGCAGCCGTGCGTTCCAGCGCGAGCTGGCATTTCGCGCCATCGGCGTCGATGTGGAGGCGCAGGCCTGCGGCGGGTTGGTCGATGCCATCGAAGAAGGCGACATGATCCTTGCCGAAGCACTGGTGCGCAGCCATGTGGACGCGCTCAAGCGCAAGATGCCGGACCCGCAGGCTGCCATTCTCGGCTGCACCCACTACCCGCTGATGCAGGACATCTTTCAGGATGCGCTTGGCCCGAATGTCGCGGTCTATTCGCAGGCCAACCTCGTGGCCGCAGCGCTGAAGGACTATCTCAAGCGGCATCCGGACATGATGGGCTCCGGCACCGAGAGCGGATTTCTGACCACTGGAAAACCGCAGAAAGTCTCGCATCACGCGACGCAATTCCTGCGTCGGAAGATCGATTTCGAAGCGGCCTGAAGGGCGGGTTCTCTGGATAAAGAATTATCTGTAACTGTCTGCAATATAATCTATTTCAGGTCCCTGTCGCCAACATCGTTGATCCACCAGTCGCGCCGCAAACCCTTGAACACGGTGATCGGCGTGCCAATGGGAAAATCGCGCAGATCGGCTGCGCTTCTCAGCATGCTTTGCCCGATGCGGCCCTCTTCGGATTGCCACGAGATGCGGTAGCGTGGTTTGCCGTTTTCTTCCCAGGCGGTGCGGTCATGTGAGGTGATGCGGGCCGTCTGGCGCTCCGCATAACGCCGGGCGCGGACCGCATCGACCGCGCGTCGCGCCGGCAACCAACCCGTGATCAGCGTCGCAAGCCCGAGCACAAGCGCCACGGCTTGCGCCAGCCGCGCGCCGAAGCGAGTCTCGCCACGGGTGATCTCGATGGTTTCGGGCGCATCCGGGAGATACCAGACGGGCAGGGTGGTGCCGACGGTCTGCGCCTCGAACACGGCGGCATCCACCGGATGGAGGACGTGCATCTCGTGGCCGCCCTGCATCGGAAAGACCAGCGCAAGCTCATAGGTGATTTCGGTGCCGCCATCCTCGTCGGCGACCTCCGTCCTGTGGCGGTCCGTGACCTCCGCCGTGGTCTCGATTGCGCTGGCATCGAAGCGGTCGGCCTGCACCTTGAGCGTCGCGGCACCCATGGTGATGAAGACACACAAGGCGGCGGGGATCGTGGCGGCCCACCCGCCGAGCCGCCAGAACAGACGCCAGATCGCGACAGGCGGGCGATGATCGACGGCACGGCGTGGCATGGATCGGACCCTCGATGCGCGGTTCGAAAAGGGCTTTGCCGGGACAGCCTAGCAGATCGGCCCGGTTTTGGGGAGACAGCGCCGCGCCAACGCGGGGGCATTGGGCATTGATCCGGGCGGGCCGCTTCGCTATAGCCGATCACGAAGACAAGGATGCCTCCCCGTGACCCGACGACAGACGCTCAGCACGCCACGACGATAACCGGCCCCGCATCGCGCGCGGGCCTCCGCTTCTGTCTTTCCAACATGTTTCCCCGAGGTATCCTCATGACCCATTCCATCGCCATCATCGGTGCGTCCGGTTACACCGGTGCCGAACTGATCCGGCTGATTGCCACGCACCCGTCTTTCGAGATCAAGGCGCTGGCCGCCAACTCGAAGGCCGGCCAATCGATTGCGCAGGTGTTTCCCCATCTGCGCCACCTTGATCTGCCGGACCTCGTCACATGGGAAGAGATCGATTTCGATGCGATCGACCTGTGTTTCTGCGCGCTGCCGCACAAGACCAGCCAGGACGTGATTGCGCGGCTTCCGTCAACGTTGAAGATCGTCGATCTCTCGGCGGATTTCCGGCTGCGTGACCCGGAAGACTACGTGCGGTGGTATGGCAATCCGCATACCGCGCCAGAGCAGCAGGCGGAGGCGGTATACGGCTTGACCGAGTTCTATCGTTCTGCGATTGCCGAAGCCCGGCTTGTGGCCGGCACCGGATGCAATGCGGCCACGGGGCAATATATCCTGCGCCCGCTGATTGCTGCCGGGGTGATCGATCTGGATCGCATCGTGCTGGATCTGCAATGCGGGGTCAGTGGCGCCGGGCGGGCACTCAAGGAGACCCTGCTGCATGCGGAGTTGTCCGAAGGCACAAATGCCTACGCGGTCGGCGGCACCCATCGTCATCTCGGGGAATTCGACCAGGAATTTTCGGAGATTGCAGGACGGCCGGTCACGATCCAGTTCACACCGCATCTCGGGCCGTTCAACCGCGGTATTCTGGCGACGGCGTACGTGGATGGAGACGCAGGGGCGATCCATGACGCTTTGGCGGATTGCTATGCGCAGGAGCCGTTCGTGACCGTGTTGCCGATGGGGGAAACGCCCTCGACCCATCACGTGCGCGGCTCGAACTTCTGTCATATCGGCGTTGTCGCGGACCGGATTGCCGGGCGCAGCATCGTGGTTGCGGCGCTCGACAACCTCACCAAGGGCAGTTCGGGCCAGGCCATTCAGAACGCCAACCTGATGCTGGGCGAGACGGAAACCGCAGGGTTGATGCTGGCCCCCTGCTTTCCCTGACGGAGCCGCACGAGCGCTTTTCGGGGCGATGGGCGCGTGCGCGCGCTCCGGATCGGCCCGTTGGGCGCGCGTGATCAGGATACCGCGTGCGGCGCTGCGTGAAGGCGGCACAGCGGTGCGGGGCGGGTTCGCACGCTAGAGCCCCTCGTGGAACTCTTCGATCAGGTGGTGCACGACCGCGCGCATCTGGCCATCGTGATCGGCGCCTTGCTGTTCCGCCGCAGCCGCCGCGGCGCGCTGCCGGGTGGCGGAGGTGCCGGTGCGTGCGATGCGCTTTGCCGCTTCGAGCTCCGCCCCGCATTGCAGAACGCCGGCATCTTCTTCGAGCAATGTCACAAGCTCGTCGATCAGGTCGGGCATGGAGACGATCTCTCCGCGTCCGAAATCGATCAGCCCTTCATCGACGCCATAGCGCTGTGCACGCCACCGGTTTTCCCCGATCAGGAAGGGGTCGTAGATGCGCCAGCGCTGGTTGTTGCGCCGCAGCCGCCAGAGCATGCGCATGAGGCATTGCGTGATCGCGGCCAGGGTCAGCGCATCTTCCATGCGCGGTTGCACATCCATGATGCGGGCTTCCAGCGTCGGAAAGCTGTGCGAAGGCCGGATGTCCCACCAGATTTTCGAACTGTCCTCGATGACACCGACATCGACAAGGATCTGAACCGAACGTTGGTAGTCTTCCCAATTTGTGACCTGCGGCGGCAGCCCGGTGCGGGGCAGGTTGTCAAAGATCGAGATCCGGTAGCTTGCGAGTTTTGTGTCCTGCCCCTGCCAGAAGGGGGATGAGGTTGAAAGCGCCAGCAAGTGCGGGAGAAAATAGCTCATCTGACGCATCAGATCGGTGCGCAGATTGTCATCGTTCAGGCCCACGTGAACATGCATCCCGCAGATCAGCATGCGCCGGGCCACGCCGCCGAGGGCCCGGCTCAGGGCGTTGTAGCGCTCCTTGTCCGTGTGCGGCTGGTTCTTCCAGTCGGAAAACGGGTGGCAGGAGGCGGCGATGGGCGACAGGCCGTATTTTGCAGAACAGGACGCAACGGTCGCGCGCAGCCGCTTGAGGTCCTCGCGCGCGCTGGCCACGGTGTTATGAGGCTTGGTGCCGATTTCGATCTGGCAGGCGAGAAACTCGGGACTGACCTGACCTTTGAGCATGTCGGCGCACTCGGTCATCAGGTCTTCGGGCGCGTCGACCAATGCACCGCTGTCCTTGTCCACGAGGAGGTATTCCTCCTCGATGCCAATGCTAAAGGGGGGTTCCTGGCTGTCTTTTTGCATGGCGGGGTCTCCGTGGGTCGCGCTCGGATGCCCATTGAGCGTCAATCGCGGTATGGCCGCAAGCCCCGGCGGCACAATTGCAGCGGATCGTCTGGAGAGCCTTGTGCAGAAAGCAGCGCCAAGCCCGGTATCCCTTCGGGGTCTTCTACGCCGATATGAGCGGTATCAGAGGCGGCCGGGCCACGATTCGGCGAGACCGTCGGTCAGCCCGCTTCCGGCCAGACCCGAAAGAGCTGCTCCACCGGTCGGTCGAGCAATTGCGCCGTCTCAAGCCGTGTGCGCGCAAGGGCCATCCTGTATGTGACCTTGTCGGCCACCAGCGTGTGATACATCCGCGCCATGCCAAAGGCGACATCCCCCGGCGCATAGCACACCGACAAGCTGTTGGCGCTCCGCTTGCGGTGGAAGGGGGCAAATCGCGAAATCATGGTGAGCATGCGTGCGAAATCGAGATCGAAATGGGGATTGGCACCGCAATCGACGAGAAAGTCGTAGCTGTAATCGGCGCGTGCGTCATTTGCGAACCGTTCGGTGGCTGCTACGCCCTGATGCAGTGTGAACCGCCCTGTCACCTCTACAATCACGAGTTGCATGTCGCTGTTAATGCGATAAGAAACGCTCAAGTCTGGATCTCTGCTCGTTACGGTTGCAGTGGATCCTAGCAAAAATCTGTCATCAAGCCCATAGCCTGGGAGGCAAGCACTGAAAAAACCGTGATAATCTTGTGGTTCGGTTGCCTCACGGCGTCAGCTTGCGCGGCGGTGAAACGGCTGACCCTGCATGTCGCAGGGCCAGCCTGCCCTAGGGTCAGTCCATTGCCTTGAAGTTGAATTCTCCGCCTTCCTTGATGCCGGAGAACCAGCGCGATGTGACGGTCTTGGTGCGTGTGTAGAAACGGAAAGCGTCCGGCCCGTACTGATTGAGGTCGCCAAAGGCCGACTTCTTCCAGCCGCCAAAGGTGTGGTAGCTCAGCGGAACGGGGATCGGGAAATTGATGCCGACCATGCCGACATTCACCCGGTGGGCAAAGTCGCGGGCGGTGTCGCCATCGGCGGTGAAGATCGCCGTGCCATTGCCATAGGGGTTGTCCATGGTCAGCTTGAGCGCGTCCTCGTAGGTCTCCGCACGGACCTGGCTCAGGACCGGACCAAAGATTTCCTCCTTGTAGATGTCCATGTCGGGCGTGACATTGTCGAAGAAGGACGGGCCGACAAAGAAGCCGTCTTCATAGCCCTGAAGCGAGAAGCCGCGGCCGTCGACAACAAGCTTGGCGCCCTGCTGGACACCGCTGTCGATAAGCCCTTCGATACGCTGCTTGGCGGCAGCGGTGATGACCGGGCCGTAATCGACCTCGTTTTCAGAGGTGTAGGGGCCAACCTTGAGCTTCTCGATGCGTGGCACGAGGCGCTCGACCAGCGCGTCGGCGGTCTCTGCCCCGACGGGCACAGCCACGGAGATCGCCATGCACCGCTCGCCCGCAGCCCCGAAACCCGCACCAACAAGCGCGTCGGCGGCCTTGTCGAGATCCGCGTCGGGCATGATGATCATGTGGTTCTTGGCGCCGCCAAAGCACTGCGCGCGCTTGCCGTTGCTGGCGGCTCGCCCATAAATATACTGCGCAATCGGGGTCGAGCCGACAAAGCCCACCGCCTGGATCGTGTCATTGTCGAGGATCGAGTCCACGGCTTCCTTGTCGCCGTTGACGACCTGCAGCACGCCATCGGGAAGCCCCGCTTCCTTGAGCAGTTCGGCAAGGCGCAGCGCGGTGGAGGGCACGCGCTCGGAGGGCTTGAGGATCATCGCGTTGCCGCAGGAGAGTGCCGGTGCCATCTTCCACAGCGGGATCATTGCAGGGAAGTTGAACGGCGTGATACCGGCCACAACGCCAAGCGGCTGGCGCATGGAATAGAGGTCGATGCCCGGCCCGCCATCGTCGGTGAACTCGCCCTTGAGCAGCGACGGAGCGCCCATGCAGACCTCGACCACTTCGAGCCCGCGCTGCACGTCGCCCTTGCCATCGGGCAGGGTCTTGCCGTGCTCGCGGCTCACCAGTTCGGCCAGCTCGTCCATATGGTCGTTGATCAGCGCGCCGAATTTCATCATCACCCGTGCGCGGCGCTGCGGGTTGGTGTTGGCCCAGCCGACCTGTGCCTCGGCAGCCTTGGCGACGGCGGCGGCCATCTCATCAGGCGTTGCGAGCGGCACCCGAGCCTGAATTTCGCCAGTGGCCGGGTTATAGATGTCGGCAAAGCGCCCAGACGTGCCCTTGACGTGTTCGCCGTTGATCCAGTGAGTCAGTTCTTGCATCTCGGTTCCTCCCGCTTGGCAATCGCGCGCAGTCTAGTCTTGCGCAAACGCATTAAAAAGAGAAAATGGAGCAAAGAAATTTTGCGTTTTTGCAAAGATCGAACGGATTGATCTGTATCCGGGGAGCGTTGCGATGCGCGACGGATGGGACGACATGCGGGTGTTTCTTGCGGTGGCGCGCAGCGAGGGCCTGTCGGCCGCGGGGCGCAGATTGCGCATGGATCCGGCAACCGTCGGGCGGCGGATCGCGCGGCTTGAGCGCGGCGTTGAAACCACGCTCTTTGTCAAAAGCCCGCAAGGCTACACGCTCACCGAAGCCGGCGTGCGACTCGTCAAACATGCGGAAACCGCCGAAGAGGCGATGAACCAGGCGGCACTGGCGCTCCGGAGCGCGGGCGAGGGACTGTCGGGACAGATCCGCATCGGCGCGCCCGATGGCTGTGCCAATTTCCTGTTGCCACAGGTCTGTGCCGCGCTGTCCCGAGACAACCCCGATCTCGAACTGCAGATCGTGGCCTTGCCGCGGGTCGTGAACCTGTCGCGACGCGAAGCGGATCTTGCGGTGGCGGTTTCGCCCCCCGCATCAGGGCAACTGGAAGTGACGGAGATCGCCGAATACCGGCTGCATCTCGCGGCGGCACGGGACTATCTTGCGGCGCATGCCCCGATACGCAGCCTTGAGGATCTGCGCAAACACCGGATCGTCGGCTATATCCCGGACATGATCTTTGATCGCGAGCTGGATTACCTGACGGATCTGGGGCTCAACACCGTGCATTTCGGCTCGAACTCCGTGCCGGTCCAGATGCAGTGGTTGCGGCAGGGTGCCGGATTGGGGGTGGTGCATGATTTTGCGCTTGCCTCCGTGGACGGGTTGCAGCGCGTCCTGCCCGAAACCGTGAGCCTGCGCCGGAGTTTCTACCTGTTGCGTCAGGGGGCATCCCGTCGGAGGGACCGGATTTCGCGGTTCGGGGACGCGCTTGTGTCCGAGATGCGCGCCGAACTGACGCGGCTTGAAGCGCAGGTGGTTGCGCGTGAGGCTTGACAGTCGCGCAAGGGACGGTGACGCTGGTGTTGTCACGTTCTCGTTACAGTGGAGGGACTTCGATGACAGTGCAGCGCATCCTCAACAGCAAGGAAACCACAGGGGTCGTTACCGTCGCGCCGACGGTGTCGGTTTCCGAGGCGGCCAAGATCCTTGCAGAGAAGCGGATCGGAACCGTGATCGTTTCCTCGGATGGCAAGAAGCCCGAAGGCATCTTGTCTGAGCGTGACATCGTGCGGGAGTTGGCGCGCAACGGCGGAGCTTGCCTTACGGAGACTGTGGACAAATACATGACGTCCGATCTGGTGACCTGCACCCGCGCGGACCGCGCCAAGACCGCGCTTGAGAAAATGACCGAGGGGCGGTTTCGCCACATGCCGGTTGTCGAAGACGGCGAGCTGGTCGGGTTGATCACCTTGGGTGATGTGGTCAAGGCGCGGTTGAACGAGGTCGCGGCAGAAAAGGACGCGCTGGAAGGCATGATCGCCAATCAATGGTAAGCCCTCCCGCAACGTGATCATCTTGGGGTGATGTATAAAGGCGCCGCAACAGAGGAAAAGCGGTTGCAATCCTGCACGCAATATCGTTGCGTGCGCGCGCCGTGCGGATGCTGCGTACGGACGAAAGCATAGACACGAGACGGATGAACCTCATGCGCGTTGGCCTTTATCCCGGCACTTTTGACCCGATCACACACGGCCATATCGACATCATCCGTCGTGCTGCGCTTCTCGTTGACCGCCTCGTCATCGGCGTGGCGATCAACCGGGACAAGGGGCCGTTGTTTTCGCTCGAAGAGCGTGTGGCCATGATCGAAGCCGAAGCGGTGTCCCTGTCAGAGCAGACCGGCACGGAAATCGTGGTGCAACCGTTCGAAAGACTTCTGATCGACTTCGCCAAGGAGGTCGGAGCCAGCATCATCGTGCGCGGTTTGCGCGCTGTCGCCGATTTCGAGTATGAATTTCAGATGGTCGGCATGAACCGGGCTCTCGACGATACGGTCGAGACCGTATTCCTCATGGCCGAGGCACGGCATCAGGCGATTGCGTCGAAGCTGGTCAAGGAAATCGCGCGCCTCAACGGAGATGTGTCGAAATTTGTCACGCCGCCGGTTCGCGACGCATTGATCGACCGTTTCGCAAAGCGCTAGTGCCGAGGAGGCATGTCACAGGCGCCAAACAAAGCGCCTGTGATTGGGTTTTTGATGCGGTGCATGTCACGCCGCTTGGCGCGGGGCTCGCTTAGCCGTAGACAGCGCGACGCGCCACCTGTTCTTCTCTGCCCGCGATGTCGAGGTCAATACGGGTGCTCATGGGCAGGGAACGCAGCTCTTCGAGTGTGCTGCGATATGCGGTGCGTTGGGCGAAGGTTTTGCGAATGGTTTGGAAAGACATATCGGTCTCCTTGTGCAGTCAGTCTGCGAATGGGGGAAGGAAGCGGTGTGTCGCTCAGCGACGGTAAACCGCCTGTCTGGCGATGCGTTCGGCATCGCTTGGGTCAATATCGAGATCCAGTGCGACCTCGAGCGGCATGGCGCGTAACGCGCGGACCGTCCTGTGATAATGCAGGCGCTGAGAAAGGCGCTGCTGTAGCGTCGATACGGTGTTCAACACGATAAAGCTCCTTTGATTTGAAGCCCGTCCATGGGCTTCGGGTGGCCGTGTTAGCGGAAACATATGCTTGCTGCGGTGCAGCGCAATCCCCGAAAACACAGTTCGGTCTTGCGTGGCGTGCATGGCTCCAACGGCTTGAATTTGATCAAAATTCTTCGTGTCTGCCGTTGGCTGGCTACACTTTTCGGTGATCGGACCGGGATGCAATCGGCGCTCTCGCAGCGCTGCGACGCGGCGAAAGGCTTTGGTAATCCATTAAGGTTAATGTGCTTGCCACCGTTCCAGAACAGGAGACCGAAACGATGGATATTGCAAATGGTGGGACGATCCATGGGGTGGCGCGGCACCCTTCGAGGGATCCCCGCGCTGGCGTAGACACCGCGCCGACACAGACCGTGCAGCGCGCTGGTAGCGAGCCAACGCCGCAAACCTTTAGCGAGGCGCAGGCCCGCCTCTCCGCAAGTGCTGCGCAGGAAAGCGACCGCGCCGCTCTGCTCGCCGCGTTGCGCCCGGTAGAAGTGGAATCGGCGGTGCTGGCTCCGGCCATGACCGCGCTGAAGAAGGACGACGCGCCCGGCACAGGTTCGGGGAACCCGCTTGTGGTGCATGCCGAGCGCGGTTTCCGCGAGGGCCGCGCCGCAATCGATGCCAGGCGCGCGGTGCCCGTGGGCACGTCGCTGCGCCGATAGGCGCGAACTCAAGCCGAGGGGGCGGGGATGAGTCCATCGCGAGGTCCAACGCAAAACGCCCGGTCACGAGGACCGGGCGGTGCATTCTGGGCCTCGGGGGCGGTCGGGATCAGATCAGTTTACCCATCGCCACGGCGGTGTCCGACATCCGGTTGGAGAAGCCCCATTCGTTGTCATACCACGTCAGGATCCGGACCATGGTGCCATCCATGACCTTTGTCTGATCCGTCGCAAAGATCGACGAGTGCGGGTCGTGGTTGAAATCCACGCTGACCAGCTTGCGGTCGGTATATCCGAGAATGCCCTTGAGCGGGCCTTCATTGGCGGCGGCACGAATTGCATCGTTGATTTCGTCGATTGACGTGTCCCGCGCCGCTTCAAAGGTGAGGTCGACCACGGACACGTTTGGTGTCGGCACGCGGATCGCAACGCCGTCGAGCTTGCCGGCCAGTTCCGGCAGCACGAGTCCCACCGCCTTGGCGGCGCCGGTGGACGTCGGGATCATGGACATTGCGGCGGCGCGCGCGCGGTAGAGATCCTTGTGCATTGTATCGAGCGTCGGCTGATCGCCGGTATAGCTGTGCACGGTCGTCATCAGGCCGCGAGTGATCCCGATGGTGTCATTGAGCACCTTGGCCACGGGTGCAAGGCAATTGGTCGTGCAGGATGCGTTCGACACAACGAGGTCGTCACTGGTCAACGTCTTGTCGTTCACCCCGTAAACGATGGTCTTGTCGGCATCCTTGCCCGGGGCGGAGATCAAAACCCGCTTGGCGCCATTCTCGAGATGCGCCTGGCAGGCTTCCTTGGAGGTGAAGATCCCCGTACATTCGAGAACCACATCCACATCCGACCAAGGCAGGTCTGCGGGGTTGCGCTCCGCGGTGACCTGGATCGGGCCACGGCCCACGTCGATGGTGCTGTCGGTGGTTGTGACGGTCGCGGGGAAGCGGCCATGCACGCTGTCGAATTGAAGCAGATGGGCGTTTGTCTCGACCGGGCCGAGGTCATTGATTGCCACCACGTCGATGTCGGTGCGGCCTGACTCGATGATCGCGCGGAGCACATTGCGTCCGATGCGTCCAAATCCGTTGATGGCTACCTTCACGGTCATATCGTTCTCCTGCTATTGCGCACGGCCGCTCAGGACCGATGTTATCGCTAACGGGTGTGTCACGAGGCGTTGAACACGCCACGACGGCGCTGTCAAGCACCCGTTGGTGTGCCGCCGGTGGACACTGTCACCCGTCGGACCAACCAAGGAGTGCCAGAATTGTTTCGAAACTCCAGACAGACAAGGAGAAATCCCGGGTTGCTAGCGCCAGAAAGCGAGCCAATCGAGCAAGACGAAAAACTTGCGCGCGAGGAACATCGTGTTGCGCATTTCGAACAGGGCATAATCCAGCGCGAGGGCGCCGAGGATCAAAAGACCGAGGATGATCGCAAGTCGGTTCGTCATTGACGGCACTCTGGCTGTTGCCCGCCAAGGTCTGACAGGTCACGGCATGCCTGTCACGTCTGCGTGCCAGCCGACCGGT
This sequence comes from Cognatishimia sp. F0-27, assembly GCF_020667845.1. GTDB lineage: Bacteria > Pseudomonadota > Alphaproteobacteria > Rhodobacterales > Rhodobacteraceae > JAFMPQ01. The sequence continues at coordinate 66,794 of NZ_JAFMPQ010000020.1, read as the reverse complement.
CGATTTCAGCGCAGCGCGGGTCATCCGGCAACGCCCAACGCCTCCAGAGGGGGCAGGGGTCAGCCCTGCGCCCGCATCACCATGCCAAACAGGTCACGCGGATCGTCCGGATCGGCCAGAAGGTCGAGCGGCATGTAAAGCCCGGTGCGCTTGGCGGCTTCCCGCACCCAGCGCAACGCCGAGAAATCCTCGATTGCAAAGCCCACACTGTCAAACAAGGTGATTTGCCGCGCGTCACGTCTGCCGGGCTGCGCACCGGTGATGACCTGCCAAAGCTCCGTGACCGGGTGGTCGGGCGCGAGTTGCTGGATTTCGCCTTCGATCCGGGTTTGCGGCGGGTATTCGACGAAGATCTCCGAGCGGTGCAGGATCGCCTCGGCCAGCTCCGTTTTGCCGGGGCAGTCGCCGCCGATGGCGTTGAGATGCACCCCGGCGCCGACCATGTTGTCGGTCAGAACGCGCGCGTTGCGTTTGTCGGCGGTGCAGGTGGTGATGATCTGCGCGCCTTGCACGGCGTCCTCCGGCGACGCGCATTGCGTGATGTGAAGGCCCGAGGCCGCGAGATTGGCCGCACATTTCTCGGTTGCTGCGCGATCGGTGTCATAGAGACGCACATGGGTGATCCCGAGCAGGTTCTGCATCGCAAGGCTTTGAAACTCCGCCTGTGCGCCGTTTCCGATCATGGCCATACAATGCGCCCCTTTCGGCGCAAGGTGGCGTGCAGCAACGGCGGACATGGCCGCGGTGCGCAGGGCGGTCAGGATCGTCATTTCCGACAGCAGAACCGGATAGCCGGTGTCCATGTCCGCCAGCAGGCCAAAGGCCGTGACCGTTTGCAGCCCTTCGCCAGTGTTCTTGGGGTGCCCGTTGACATATTTGAAGGCGTAATGCGTGCGGTTCGCCGTGGGCATGAGTTCGATCACGCCAACCGGTGAATGGGCTGCGACACGCGGTGTCTTGTCGAAATCCTCCCATCGGGCAAAGTCCTCCTCGATGGTGTCCGCAATGCCCTTGAGCGCGGAAGCGAGGCCGACCCTGTGGATCAGCTGCATCATCAGATCGACGGACACGAAGGGGACAAGCGCCTTGTCGGAGGGGAGAAGCGGGGTCGTCATGGAGGAAACCTCGGGGCTGAAATCGGATCAGAGAAGGCGCGGGGTGGGGCGGTCAAAGACCTTCCGGCCAAGGGCCGAAGCGCACAGGTCAACCATGGTCTGAGCGGTGCGCCCGCGTTCGTCGAGCATCGGGTTGAGTTCGACCAGATCCATGGATGTCATCACGCCGCTGTCGTGGATCATCTCCATTGCCAGATGCGCCTCGCGGATCGTGGCGCCGCCCGGCACGGTGGTGCCAACGGCCGGCGCAACAGCGGGATCGAGGAAATCCACGTCGAGCGAGACATGCAGCGCGCCGCCCACCGAAACGACGCGGTCGAGGAAAGGCGCGAGCAGCGCCTTGATGCCGTATTCGTCGATCGCCCGCATGTCGTGGTGGTGAATTGCGGACCCTTCCAGCGCGGCCCGTTCCGCGGCATCGACCGAGCGCAGGCCAATGATACAGACATTGTCCTGTGGAACCGGGTGCGGCACCGGTGGGAAGCCGTCAAACCCCTTGCGCCCCGTGACATAGGCAAGCGGGGTGCCGTGCAGGTTCCCGGAGGTGGTCGTCTCCAGCGTGTGGAAATCCGCATGCGCATCGAGCCAAAGCACGAATTGCGGCCGTCCCGTCTGTGCGGCGTGCGCGGCGACTCCATGCACCGTGCCAAGCGACAGCGCGTGATCGCCACCAAGGAACACCGGAAGACCCTCCTGCATCGCCGTTTCGGCCGCGCGGGACAGTGAAGCGGTCCAGCCGAGCGTGTCGGGCAGGGCATGAAGCCCGTCGCGGTCGATGGCCGCTGTCTGATCCGGAACCACGTTGCCACGGTCACGCACGTGATGGCCGAGGTCGCGCAACGCGCCTTCGAGGCGCGCGGAGCGATAGGCATCCGGCCCCATCAGGCAGCCGGCGCGGGCCTTTCCGCAATCCACGGGTGCGCCCACAAGGAGGATGGTCTTTGTCATGCGGAGAGTCCTTGATCTCTGTCTGGTCATGGGATGATTTCGCGCCAAAACGTGTTATACAGAACCCATCAAATTGACCGATAAGAGAAAAGACTGCGCAAATTGGATAGCTACTCTGACATTTTGGACGATACAGACCGGCGGCTGATTGCGGCGTTGCGCCATGATGCCCGGGCCTCCCACTCCGATCTTGCGCATCGGCTCGGTATTGCGCGCGCGACGGTGCGCAGCCGGATCGAGCGGCTTGTGGCGCGCGGCGAAATCGTGGGGTTCAGCGTGGTGACGCGCTCCGATGTGGCGCGGGACCCGGTGCGCGCCCTGATGATGATCGGGATCGAGGGGCGGGGAACGGATCGGATCGCGCGACAGCTCAACGGATTGAGCGAGGTGCGTGCGCTGCATTCGACGAACGGGCGTTGGGATCTGATTGCGGAACTCGGCGCGTCGTCGCTGGAGGACCTGGACTCGGTATTGTCGCGAATCCGGCGCTTTGACGGGATTGCCACATCCGAGACGTCGCTTCTTCTGTCGGTGAAGAAGGCATCCCGTTAGCGGACGGCCAGCGCCATTTGGCCTCCCCGGTCAGGCGGTCAAGCAATCAGCTGCGGGCGCGCAGCGCGAGAAGCCAGATCAGGGCGAGCCCGGCGGAGGCAATGGCGTTCCAGCTTGCCATGCTCAGTCCGGCCATGGCCCAAGGCACCTCGTCGCAGCGGACCAACGGCGCGTTCATGATCTGCTCCAGCAGTTCCGCAGCCGACAGCCCGTCGATGGATTGTGACGAACAGCTTGTCGGGCCTTCCCACCAGCCGCGCTCCACCCCCGTGTGATACCCGCCGATCACCGCCGATGACAGCGCGCCGGCAAACCCGACCAGCACGAGGCCGGTCATCGGGATCGCAACACCGATTGCCGCGGCGATGGCCACAAAATGCCCGTAGCGCTGCCAGTAGCACAGCTTGCAGGGTGGCATCTCGCCCAGATACTGGAAACCCAACGCTGCAAGGATCAGGGCGGCGGAGCCGGCAGATGCGAGAAGAATGAGTGCGCGTCGTGTCATAGATACCGAACCACCAGAAATCCTCCGATGAGGAGCACGACAAAGGCCGTGAAGACAAGCCCCAGTCGACGTTCGATGAAATCACGAATTGGTGCGCCGAAGTGGCGCAACAGGGCTGCCACGATGAAAAAGCGCAGGGCGCGCGCGATGATGGAGGTCACCACAAAGGTGGCCAGCGGCATTGCCGTCCAGCCCGACATGATGGTGATGACCTTATAGGGAAAGGGCGTGATCCCCGCGATCAGCACGGCCCAGAAGCCAACGCCGTTGAAGCGGGTGTTGAACTCGGCCATGGCGTCTTCCTTGCCGAGCGCTTCGAGGATTGGCTGGCCGACCGTATCGAAGAAGAACGCCCCGATGGCATAGCCCAGCATCCCTCCGGCCACGGAGGCCAGGGTCGCGATGAAGGCGATGAGGAATGCGCGATGCGGCGCAGCGAGGATCATGGGAATCATCAGCACATCGGGCGGAATCGGGAATACCGAGCTTTCCACGAAGGCCACGCCGGCGAGCACCCAGAGCGCATAGGGCGATTGAGCTTGGCTCATGGTCCAGTCGTAAAGGCGTCTGATCATGCGGCATCCTCGGCATTCGCTCCCGGCCGGTTCAGACCATGCTCCGCGCTGCGGCGCAATCCCTGATACCCTTCGCGGGAGCTGGGAAACCGGGTTTTTGTGCCATCGGCTTGCGCGGTGATGCATCTGGGCGCTGATCGAGACCGGTCACCAAGCGGGCTTGCGGTTTCGGTGAGAAGGGGGCGTGAGAAACCGGCGCATCGGCCCTTGCAATGCCCGTCTGGCTTGCCTAACAACAGACCCAGCGCGGCGCGCTTCGCCCGATCGGTCGGAGCCTCGCAAGGCCGCGCTGGCCTCTTCGGCGGCCCAAGTGGCGGAATGGTAGACGCAGGGGATTCAAAATCCCCCGCCTTTGCGGGCGTGCCGGTTCGAGTCCGGCCTTGGGTACCAAGAGGAACGCGTGGTGCGCGCCTTCGGTGATCGTTGAATCACACAGATGGTCGACGCTCCGGATCAGGATCCTGTCCGGCTTGTGACTGCGATGATCCCTTTGAGGCTGTTCGACGCCCGACAAGGTGGCTTGGCCGCGGGGTGCAGATGTGCCGATTCCGCGTTTGCTGCGGGCAGTTCAAGCATGTGATCGCTTGTCTGACAAACGAGGCGCAATCGCCAGCTAAATCGGCAAAAAAGAACCCCCTCCAGCCTTGCCGGAGAGGGTTCTGGTCGTCGAATCTGCGTCGGCTCAGATGAAGGAGATGTCGTCGACAATCGCGTCGAGCGCACCGACATTGGCAAAGGTCAGCGTGTTGCCGCCCCCGAAATCAAGCACGAGCCGACCGGAACCGTCGATGCTTGCGTAGTTCTGCAAGTCGTCGGCAACAGGGGTCGCCTCTGTCAGCAGGTCAGCATCGATCTGCAGACTGTCGACGGGCGCGATTCCGATGATCAGGTCAGCGCCAGCGGTGTAGATGAAGGTATCGGCGCCAAGGCCGCCCTGCATCGTGTCATTGCCGAGACCACCATCAAGCGTGTCATTGCCGGAATTGCCTTGCAGGCTATCGTCACCCGCGCCGCCGCTGACGGAGTCGAACCCGTCGGAGCCGAGCATCGTATCGTTGCCGTCGCCACCGGTCATGGTATCGAAGCCGAAGCCGCCGGCCATGACATCATCGCCTGCGCCACCATCGAGGACGTCGCTGCCGTTGTTGCCTTCCATGGTATCGTTGCCCGCGCCGCCTTCGAGCGAATCGAACCCGTCACGCGCCTGCAGGAAGTCATCGCCATCACCGCCCATGAGCGTATCGGCTCCAAGACCGCCAAAGGCGGTATCATTGCCCGCGCCGCCATCGAGCATGTCGTTGCCGAAATCGCCCTCCAGCATGTCGTCGCCATCGCCGCCCAACAGCATGTCGAACCCGTTCGAGCCGTCGAGCGTGTCGTTGCCCGCGCCGCCATCCATGGTGTCGAAGCCAAAGCCGCCATTGATCTGGTCGTTGCCATCATTGCCGTTCAGCACGTCATTGCCACCGGCGCCGCTGATCACGTCGTCGCCACCATTGCCATCCACCGTGTCGAAGCCGCCGCGGGCATCAACAACGTCAGATCCCGCGCCACCGTCGAGATCGTCCGAGAAGATCGTGCCGCGCAGGCCAAGCGGTGTCAGCAACGCGGAGTCGATGAAGCTTGTGTCGCCTGTCAGCGCGAAGTCGAGCACAGCGCGCTCATAGGCATCGGTTCCGGGTGTCAGCCCGGCATTCTGAGCAGCGGTCTCTGCCGTGGCGCGTGCGGCCGGATCGAGGGTATCGAGCGAGACGAGCGCCGCGGGGAAGGAGGCATCATAGAACCCTTCCAGAGATTCGCCGGTGTCATAGGTGAACAGGCTCTCCGCAAGGCTGTCCACGCGCCAGTCATCGCGGTATCCGCCATACAGCTCTTCGAAGGTCAGCGGCATCGCCAGAACCGTGCCATCGGCACGTGCAATGTCGTTGGCCGGATCACCGTCCCCGTCGCCCAGCAGGCCTTCGAGCGTACCGAGCAGCGCCGCATTGAGGCGCACATCCAGGTCGACGCGGCCATTGATCGCGCGCACCAGCACCTGGCTGTCGCCATCCGAGACCATGTCATCATCGCCCGGATAGACGATTGCATAGGTGTCGCCATCGCGGAACACGGCGCCATTACCGACCGCGACGGACGCACCGTCGTCAAGTGGGGTGTTCACGCCATCGATGTAAAGCGGGTTGGCATCCGCCGCGTCGACCATGACAGCCAGCCCGTCCACATTGGTGGCGATGGCCTCGTTGGCGCTGACATTGGTGCCGGCTTCGACCATGCGGGCCTGCAGCATGAAATCGCCGTCGCCGGCCGATTGCAGCAGAACAAATTCACCGGCGGCCTGAAAGTCATACCCGACACCGTCGAGCGTTTGCAGATGTGGGTCACCCGTAACCCACCCAAAGGTGAACAGGTCGGGCAGGGCAGGGAGAAGCAATTCGATGACCGTCGGTGGCACGGTCTCTGTGTCGAAAGCCTGAGAGAGGATGGTGGTTGCCGGAACGTTTTCGAGGGCGGCGCGGATTGCATCGAAATTCAGTGTGAGGAATTGCGCATTGCCTGCCGCCAACTCGCCGATGAAACCGAGCGCCTGATCCACGATGGTGTCGATCGTGGCCCCGTCCGGGAGCGGGGCGCTTGCAAGCGCTGCGCGGATCTGGGTTTCGAGCTGTGGCAGGATGTTGGCATAGAAGCTGAAATCAGTGTTTTGCAGCGAGGTCTCCGCCAGATCGAGCAAAGCCAGATAATCAGCAACCGTGGTCACCGTCGGATCAGCTGTCAAAAAGGCGTTGAACTCTGCGTTTCCAAGGAAGGCAGACGCCGAAGATAAAAGCGATGTCCACGCGGTAAAATCGTCGAAGTTGATGGTGTCTGGAAGGTCGGGAAGCATCCTGCTCTCCTTGAAAAGCTTGGTCTGGTTGATGCCGCCCACACCGCGCGGGGGGCAGTTTGTAAATCACAGTGCGAGTAATCGAGCCGTTGAATCAAGTCATTGGATCAAGGAACTGCACGAAGAAAAGGTGATGCACCTGCACCGCCATTTCGTGTTTGCATGGCCATGCCGGGCAACGCAGCCCTAGAGGCCGCCGCCGGCGCAATGGACTCTGTTTGGGGTCGTCGGTCTCCTGTTTTTCCACGCGTCGGGGCCGAAGCGAGCCAAGCCTTCGTGTCGGGGCGCGATGCCGCTCCGGCAGCCTGATCATGCGACGCGATGGCAGCCCGCGCCAGTGGGGGAATTCCTCCATGGCGCGGTTTTTGATCGCCATGCAGGATGCGCGGTGACCTCGGCGAACGCGGTCACAGGTAACCGCGCCGGTTGTGGACCACCACTTCGGCTCCGGCTTCCTCGGGTTCGGAATCCACCAGCGTCGCCGGAAATCCCGGTGCGCGCAGGTCCGCGTCGCAGGCCTCTTCGAGCCGTCGGACGATCGAGGTCGACAAGGCGCGTGGACCGTAGCGGTCGAGCCCGTCCCGGATGATGTCCACACAGACCGGCGACAGTTCCAGAGGCACGCCGAGCGATGTGCCCAGATTGTCGAAAAGACTGAGATCCTTGTATTCAAGATCCATGGTGAACTCGACGTCGTAGCTGCCGTTCAGGATCACCTGTCCTTCGGTCTCGTGCACAAAGGAATTGCCCGAACTGACGCGGATCGCGTTATAGGCGACCGCCAGATCGATCCCGGCTTTTCTGGCAACCATGAGCGCCTCTCCGGTGGACAGAAGCTGAACGCCGGCAAGGTAATTGGTGATGACCTTGAGCACGGAGGCCGACCCGAGCGGACCGGTATGGACCACCTTGCGCCCGATCGTGGTCAACAGGGGCAGCACCGTTTCGAACGCATCGCGCGGACCGCCGGCGAATATGGCGATATTTCCGGTGGCAGCCCGGTGGCATCCGCCGGAGACGGGCGTGTCGAGCGCAATCGCCCCCTTGTCGGCAACGAGACCGGCGAGGCGCTTGAAGTCCTCTGCATCGGTCGTCGAGATCTCGAGCCAGAACTTCCCTTCCGACAGCCCCTCCAACACGCCGCCGGGACCTTCCAGAACGCGAGCGGACGCCGCGGGGGAAGGCAGGCACGTCATGATGACATCGCATGCTTCGGCCACGGCGCGCCCGCTGTCGCCCCACTGGGCGCCTGCTTCGAGCAAGGGCGTGGCAGCGGATTTGTCGAGATCGTGCACGACAACCGCGTTGCCGTTGCGCACAAGGCTCCCCGCGAGCTTGGCGCCAACATTGCCCAAGCCGATAAAGCCGATTTTCATGATTGTTGTCCTCACGTGATCAGGTTTGCTGATCAAGCTGCCTGAAACCGCGCGGGAAAAAAGTCCAAATCCTTGTCCATTTGCGACATGGCCGGAAGGCGGCCTGACGCGCACCTTGGGATTGGTTAGGCTGAATTTCGGTTTTTTACCAGTATATTACGGTATGTTTTTGAAGTTTTATGGCGGCGGCGTCACGTCAGCGCCCCTGCGCGCCAGTCTTGCCAAGCTTCCGGGGTATCCAGATCGGTCAATGCCGCGCGCCCAGGAAGAGGAACGTAAGCCAAGCGGTTGATATTGCTTTTCAAAACAGACCTGGCGCCGGTGTCTCCAATGACCCGTTCCAAGGCCGGGAAACAATCGGCGGGAAACAGAACCGGATGGCCGGGTGTCCCGTCGTCCGCACATCCCTGCACCAACATTGGGCGCGATGCGTTTCGGAAAGCGTCGAGCATGATTTGCAGTTCGGCCTGTCCCAGGTCGGGCATATCCGCGGGCAGGATCATCACCGCCCGGATGCCATCCGGAAGAAGCCGCACGCCGCGCCGCAAAGACGCCGCCATGCCTTCGTCGGCGTCGGGCACAAAGACGGGCATCACCGACAGGCCGCGCAACGCCTCCATGCGCGGATGCTCCGGGTCGGGCAGAGTGACGCTGACATGCGCACCGACTGCGAGCGCGGCCTTGGCTTGTCGGCGCAGCAAGGGCTCGCCCTCGACCGGTTCCATCAGTTTGTCGGCGCCGCGCATACGGCGGCTCGACCCGGCAGCGGGAATGAGAATCGCGATGTCTTGCATGCGGTGAGTATGCCCAACACACGTCTTCCGTGCAAAAGGCAAATGAAAACCCGAGCCATTTCGGCCCGGGTTTGCCGTGTTTTCCGGAAAACGGAATGCGGACCGGCCACATTCCCGATCAATCAAAAGTTGATCTGTTCAGAAGTTCATCGTGAAGTTGACCCCGACTCCGATGGCGGAGTTGCCTTCGAACTTCGTCCCGGTGCTGTCCTCGGCCTCACCAAGGCTCACATATTGCACACCCGCGCGCAGCTTGCTGTTGCCGTCCGTCCACTGGCCGCCAAGACCAAAGGCAAGGTTGCCATCGACCGGGTTGAGCCGGGAAGCCTCGCGCCCGTTGGGCGCTTCATAGGTGACCTGGGCAAAACCGGAGAGCTTTTCGTTGAACTGACGTCCAACACCGAGCTTCCACGTCACTACGTCATCGTCGATGCCGGTGATCCGGTTGCCGGTCACGGATTCGTAAGCCGGCGTGCGCACTTCCCATGCGGACCATTCCGTCCATTTCACGCTGCCGAACACAAGCGTGCCGGGGGCAACACCGGTCTGGAAATCAAGCGCAAGCGATTGCGGCATTTCGATCTCGAGCTCGCCCGTGTCGTTGATGCCCAGCGTGCCGAGGTTTTCGTCGGCATCGAAGTTATGGGTGATCGCGCTCTGATAGGTGAGGGCGACGCGCAGCGCGATATCGGGGATCGAGTAAGCCGCGCCGACAACGTAGCCCCAATCGCCTTGGGAGCCGCTTTCAGCGGAGAAGTTGAGCCCGGGATCACCGAAAGGATTGCTGGCGGGATTGACGGCGGCGCCAAGCCTTTGTGCCTCCGCACCGAGCGCCTGAGCGCGCGCACCCAGTTCGGCCGCGGCAGCAAGATCGCCGTTTTGTGCCGCAGCGGCGGCCTGAGCGCCAAGATCTTGCGCTTCTGCGCCGAGCCTTTGCGCATGGTTGCCCACGGAGCTACGGATCAGCAATTCGGGGATCTTGATATTCGATTCCGATTTCACGTAGCGCGCGCCACCAAAGACAGAGATCCGGTCGGTAAGGTTGTATTTCAGGATCGCGGCGATCTCGTCACTCTCCCACTGCGCTGTCAGACCGCTGTAGACGCCTCGGGTATATTCGGCGCCAGCCCCATAGGGTTGATTCAGAAAGATTCCGAAATCCAGCTTTTCGGAAAGCTGGTTTTTGTAGGTCGCCGACAGCACCGTGTAGCTGTTGGCCATGTTGCCGGTGTCGCCGCCGCCCAGTGCCGCTTCGTATTTCCCGACAACGTTGGGTCGGACAAAGGTCGCGCCGAACTCGATCTTGTCGCCGGGTTCGAACAGGAGCCCGTAATTGTTGACGCCGCGCTCGATGCCCCCAGCCATGGCCGTGGTCGCCGTCAGCGCCAGAGCGGCTGCCCCTGCAAAAGTCGCTTTCATGTGATGTCCCTCATCCCTTGGGTTTTCCGGGCGCGCATAAAACGCCCAACTCCTCGGGATCTGTTATGAACGTGCACAGAAAACGGTCAATTTTGACGGAGCGTCAGTTTGCCGTGTCGCGCCGCAACGTAACATTGCGGTAACACTCGTCCTTCAGGCCGCCCGAGTGGCGCGGGTTTCATACAGGATGTTGGCGTAGTTCGCGCCGAAAATGATCAGCGCCCCCAGCAGGACCAGCGGGTCGAGCGGTTCCGCATAGAGCAAGACGCCCACAAGCGCGATGACCGGAAGACGTGCGAAATCGATCGGCATGACGACCGGCGCCGGCGCCAGCGACAGCGCCGTGGTCAGGCAGAAATGCGCAACCAACCCCGCACAGGCGATCAGGCCAACCCAGGGCCAGGATTCTGCTGCCGGCAACGCGATATCGCCATCAAGCCCGGCGCAAATCAGCCCGAAAACGGCCTGCATGACCGTAAGCCAGAACAGGATACAGGTGATCGTTTCGGTCCGCGTGAGCTTGCGGGTAAAGACCGCAGACCCCGCAAATCCGATGGCGGCAAGCAGGGCGGTCAGCATCCCGAACTCTAGGGTAGAGGCAGTCGGCCGGGCAACGATAAGGATGCCGATAAATCCCCCAAGTGCCGCAAGCGCCCGTGTCTTTGTCAGACGTTCTCCAAGAATGAAGGGCGACATCAGCATCACCCAGAGCGGCGAGGTGAATTCCAACGCGAAAACCTGAGCCAGCGGAATCACGGTGATCGAGTAGAACCACAGGTTTTGTCCGGCAAAGTGAAAGACATTGCGGATGCCATGCACGCCCATGGAACGGGTCGTGATCTGGCTGCGCGTCTTGAACAGGCTCGATAGTGTCAGAACGATCACTACGCCGATCAGTGACCGGTATAGCATGATTTCGAATGTATCGAGATCGACGCTGACGGCGCGCCCGGCGATTGCCATCGCGGTAAAGGAAACGATGGCCCCGATCATCCAAAGGCAGGCTCTGATCGTGTCGGACATGGGGCCGGGCCCTTCCTGCGGTTGGTGACGCGTGACCCCCTCCGCGTCGCGGCGTGCGGTCGGTTTTGCCAAGACGGCGCGGCCCGACAGGGAAGACGGCGCAGGCCGCGCAGCAGGCACCGCTTGACGGGGTTTCGTGTGGCTTTTGGCTTTCCGCGCCATGGGCACTGGCCACGGCAAGGCGCAGCCGGCGCTACGTGTCGTAAAAGGACATTGGTGCAGACGGCGCGCTCAGCGCCCCCTGTTGCGGTCCGTCTGTCGCGATGAGGCTCAGGCCTCGTTCATCACCTGATGTTTGGCTTCCACAAGGAGTTCCGCCATTTTGGCGCGGATTTCATCCGGGTTCGACTGGTCTCCGAGATCGGCCGCGACCTTGCGCACGACGTCTTCATGGCCGGCTTCCTCGAAATCGGCCTTGATCACCTCACGCGCGTAGGCGTCGGCGTCATCCCCGCTCTTTCCGAGCTTTTCCGCCGCCCACAAGCCCAGAAGTTTGTTGCAGCGCGCCTGCGCCTTGAACTTCATTTCTTCATCATGGGCAAATTTGTTTTCGAAGGCGTTTTCGCGGTCGTCGAACGTGCTCATTGCGCTGTCCCCTTGGATCACTCGTGGTCTATCTTGGATATGACGCGCGCGGGCGCGCACTGCAAGGGCAGACAGCCGTTGAGGCGATTTGAAGCGACCCTTAACGTCGTGGCGCTTGCGACGGCACCCCCCTTCAAGTAAGAGGCACGCGAGAAAGGCTGCGTAGCCCGCGGCCAGTTGGCGTGTTGTGTGACCGCAAATGTGCGGGACGACCGCGCGCAAAGGAGACAACCTTACATGGCCCGTCGCAAGAAGATCTACGAAGGCAAGGCAAAGATCCTGTATGAAGGCCCCGAGCCCGGGACCCTCGTGCAGTATTTCAAGGATGACGCCACCGCCTTCAATGCGGAGAAGAGAGACGTCATTGAAGGCAAGGGCGTGCTCAACAACCGTCTGTCCGAGTATTTCATGACCGGTTTGAACACTATCGGCGTGCCGAACCACTTCATCAAGCGGCTGAACATGCGCGAGCAACTTGTGCGCGCCTGTGAAATCGTGCCGCTTGAGATCATCGTGCGCAATGTCGCGGCCGGGTCTTTGTCCAAACGCCTCGGGATCGCCGAAGGCACGGCGCTGCCGCGTCCGATCGTCGAGTATTGCCTCAAGGACGACAAGCTTGGCGACCCGCTGGTCTCGGAAGAGCATATCGCCGCCTTCGGATGGGCCAGCCAGCACGACATGGATGACATCGTGGCGCTGGCCTTGCGGGTCAATGACTACATGTCTGGCCTGATGTATGGCGTCGGCATCCGTCTGGTGGATTTCAAGATCGAGGTCGGACGCGTCTACGAGGGTGATTTTCAGCGCCTGATCGTGGCGGATGAGATCAGCCCCGACAGCTGCCGTCTGTGGGACCTCGAGAGCGGACAAAAGCTCGACAAGGACGTGTTCCGGCAAGACCTCGGATCGCTCTCCGATGCCTATACAGAGGTCGCGCGGCGGTTTGGCGTGATGCCGAAACAGGCAACGCACATGCAAAAGCCGACCCTGATCAACTGATTCTAGACCAAGAGGCTGTTTGCGATGCAATCGGCCTCGTCCCACCGGCTGCTTGTGAAATGCGCCCGTGCGCGGACGGTTTCGAGACGGGTTCTTCTGTGTAGCGCCGCCACCGGGCTGCCCGGGACCGCTGCGGGCTTTCCTCAAGCCACCTGCGGGGCGTCCCGGATCCGGCGCGGTCGGGAATCCTTTACTTGGCGGAAAGCGGCCCACGGGTCTATCCTAACCGAAAATCATTGTTTCGGGGGACAGACACCATGCGTAACATTCTGACGTCTACATGCGCGGCACTCATCGGTGCGACGCTGGCAACATCGGTCGCCGCGCAAGCCCCGGCAGAGTTCGATCCGGCGGATTTCGGCAAGATTGTCGTGCAACCGAGACAATCGACAAACGGTCTGACGTTTGAACAGGCAATCGGCGATTACCAGAACGAACCGATCGTGCAATATGGCGAGAACAGCCCTGCCGTTCGACTGGGCCGGCCCATCGGGCGGCTGGACATGCTCTTTGACAATGGCAAGACCGGGTTCTGCACCGCGTTCATCGTCGATGAGAGCCATATCATCACAAACCACCACTGCATTCCCGGCATGGATGGCGACCCGTCCGGCAAGGACAGCGGCATTCAGGCGGCGCAGTTTGTGGCCGGCTACATCAAGCCGGGTCGATCGGCCGGTGTGGACCGCTACACCATCTCGCCACAGATCGTGGAGACCAACCGCGAGCTCGATTACACCGTCTTGCGCGTTTTCGGGAATCCGTCTGGCAAATACGGCTTTCTGGAACTGGCGGCCGCCGATCCTGAGGACGCGGAGTTTCTCTGGATCATCGGTCATCCACAGGGCCAGTCGCAGCATATCAGCCGGGAAGGATGTGCCGCGGCGAGCCCGTCGATCTCCGACGAGGGCAAGCTTGTGCATACCTGCGACACGCTTGGCGGCAATTCCGGATCGCCGGTGATCCGGATTTCGGACAAACGGGTGATCGGCCTGCACCATGCCGGGGACAGCATCTCGGGGTTCAACATGGCGATCCCGATGACCCGCATTCTGGCGCAGTCCAAGGTCTTGAAGGCGGCGGCTGGCGGCGGCAACTCGTCGGTCGGGGCTCCGCGCGCGCCGCAGCAGGTTTCCGCCTGCGATGCGCTTTGGACGGAAGCCAAGGCGCTTGGTTGCGGCGGGTATGAGGCTTACGTGGCCGAATGCGGCAATCACACCTTTTCCGGTATGGCCGAGGCGCTGATCAAGCGCGAATGCACCGTGCCCGATCGCCCACCCGTAATCACCGATGCCAAGCCCGATCTGCCCGAGCATGACGGCCCGGTCTTTTCGGTGCGTACCGATGGTGGTGGGGATTACCGCTCCATCACCGATGCGGTGACACAGTCTCCGGCGGGCAGCCAGATCCGTATTTTCCCCGGCACCTACGTGGAAGGGCTCGATATTTCCAAGCCGATGGAACTGGTTGGCGTGGGCAACGCATCCGACATCGTCCTGCGCGTGGCAGAGGATCACGTGATCCACTGGACAGCCAATTCAGGGCGCATTTCGAACCTCTCCGTCGTGCAGGACGGCGGCTCCTATTTCGGGATCTTTTTTGACAGCGGCACTGCGACCATGGAGGACACGGACGTGACGTCCACGGGGCTCGCGGCGGTGGGAATCCGGCAGGACAGCAACCCGATCCTGCGGCGCAATCGGATCCACCATGCGGCACAGGGCGGTGTGTTCATCTATGACGGGGCGGACGCGCTGATCGAGAACAACGAGGTCTACGAGAACACCTTTGCCGGGATCGAGATCAAGTCCGGCTCCGACCCGGTGGTGCGCAACAACCTGATCCGCGACGGCCAGTCGAGCGGCGTCTATGTCCACACCGAGGGGCGAGGGCGGATCGAGAATAACGAGATCACCCGCAACACGCTTGCCGCGGTGGAAATCTCGGGCCGGTCGGACCCGGTCGTCATCGGCAATGACATCCATCATGGCAAAGCGTCGGGCGTCTATGTTCAGGACAACGGGCTTGGCCTTGTGGAAAACAACACTTTCAACGCCAATGCGCTTTCGGCGGTGTCGATCACAAGCGGCGGCGATCCGGTGGTGCGCAACAACACCATGCGTGCCGGCAAGGAAAGCGGCGTCTATGTGTATGACGGTGGCAAGGGAAGGATCGAGAGCAACGTGATCGAAACAAGCGGCTTTGCCGGTGTGGCGGTCAAGGGCGGGTCCAACCCGATGGTGGTCGGCAATACCATCCGAAACGGCAAGCAGTCCGGCGTCTTTATCTATGAAGGCGGGCTCGGGGTGTTCGAAGACAACGTGATCGAAGGCAACGCCTATTACGGGCTGGAAGTCAAAACCGATGGCAACCCGACGGTGCGCAACAACCGCTTCGTGAGCAATGTCTGGCATGCATTCCGCGTCTATGAGGGCGGCCGCGGAGTGTATGAAAACAACGACCTCTCGGCCAATGCTGCCGGCGATTTCGACATTGACGACGATGCCGGCGCGTTTACCCGGTCCGGCAACCGCTGAGGCGCGGGCTTGAGCATGGGATGCACGGCGGGCCTGGCCTCCTTGGCCCTGTTGCCCGCCGTCTTGTGAAGGCCGGTGCGATGGGGCAGCGGGTTTCGCCCGAACGGTTGCCGCGGTCTTCCAAGGGGGCCAAGCACCGGTATTCAATCAGCTGACACGCCAAACCCGACGATTCGATGCGGGATAGGGCTTGCAATTCGCGGCCTGATCGGGTCCACCCTCCGGCACGCGGGATCAACTCGAAAAGGATGGCATGATGAAGGCTCGGGTTCATGTGATGCTGAAGGATGGAGTGCTCGACCCACAGGGTGAGGCGATCCGTCACGCGCTTGGCGCCTTGGGGTTTTCGGGGGTCGATGGCGTCCGGCAGGGCAAGGTGATCGAGCTTGATCTTTCCGATGGCACCAGCGACGACGAGATCGCGCGGATGTGCGAGACGCTGCTCGCCAATACCGTGATCGAAAGCTACCGCATCGAGCGGCTCTGAGCCCCGGGAGAGCATTGCCATGAAAGCTGTTGTCACTGTTTTCCCCGGATCGAACTGCGATCGCGACATGAAGGTGGCGCTGGAACGCGCGGGCTGCTCGGTGACGATGGTCTGGCACAAGGATACCGCGTTGCCCGAAGGCACGGATCTCGTGGCAGTGCCCGGCGGCTTCTCGTTCGGAGATTACCTGCGCTGCGGCGCGATTGCCGCCAACGCGCCGATCCTTGCGCCGCTGCGGGCCCATGCAGAGCGTGGCGGCTACGTGCTGGGCGTCTGCAACGGGTTCCAGGTGCTCACCGAGGCAGGTCTGCTGCCGGGCGCGTTGCTACGGAACGCGGGTTTGAAATACATCTGTCGCACCGTCGGACTTTCGATAAGCACGACAAACAGCGTCTTCACCAGTGCCTATGAGCAGGACGCGCGTATTGCGCTGCCGATTGCGCATCACGATGGCAATTACTTTGCCGATGAGGCGACGCTCGACCGGCTGGAAGGCGAGGGCCGTGTGGCGATGCGGTACACCGACAACCCAAACGGATCGGCCCGTGACATTGCCGGTATCCTGTCGGAGAACGCCCGCGTCCTCGGCATGATGCCGCATCCCGAGCGCGCGGCGGAATCCGCCCATGGCAACGAAGACGGTGCGCGCCTTTTCGCTCACCTCACCGAGGCCGTCCTTCGGGCGTGACTTGGAAAAACAGACGGGCGCGCCTATTCTGGAGCGCATGTCTGCAATAGATCCCATCGCCCGCCGCACGGGTCGCTTTGCGCCGCTGTCCTGGCGGATGCGGGTCGCCATGGGCGTTCTTCTGATCGTGGCGGTCATCACGGTTCTGATCACCAATGCGCTTCTGACGGACCGGTTCACAGAGACGACCCGCAACAGGGCCGAACTGCGCCTCGCGCTCTATTCCGGCAATCTGGTGTCCGAGCTGCGCCGCAACGCCATTGTGCCGCAATTGCTGGCGCGCGATCCATCCCTGATCGGCGCGCTGAATTCGGCAGAATATTCGCAAAGCTCACAGCGCCTGATTTCCTACGTGGATGAGATCGGTGCAGCCTCCTTGATGTTGCTTGACCGCGACGGGCGCACGGTGGCGGCCACGGATCGCAATCGTCTTGGCGAAGCGCACCGGCAAGCGGCCTATTTCGTGGATGCCGTGCGCACCAACACCACCGTTTTTACCACCATCGAGCGGGAGGCGGGGGGCTTCAGCTTTTCCTATTCCCGCCGCGTTGAAAGCCAGAACCAAACCGTCGGCGTGATTGTGGTCGAGGTCGATCTGGCCAAGTTTGAGCGCGCCTGGGCTGGCATATCCGACGCGGTGATGGTGACGGACAGCACCGGCCGCATCATTCTTGCCACCGAGCCGCGCTGGCGCGGTCTGACGCCGGAAGATGCATTGAACCAGCAACCGGCCGACACCGCGATCGAGCGGGCGATCCAAGCCACGGCGGATTGGACGGTGCAGGAGCCGGACGCCTATCTGCGCGGCGAGGCGGTCATGCGGATCGATGGGCGTATCCCGTTCCGGGGCTGGACGCTCACGACATTCACCACCTACGCGTCTGTGCGCGAAAAGGTGAACGCGGCGCTGGCGCTCGAGATCATGGGGTTCGCCTTGCTTGCGGCGCTGGCGTTTTATGCCCTGTCGCGGCGCACTGCGTTGCGGATGGCCCTTTTTGCGCGTGAGTCGGCGGATCTGCGCGCGCTGAATGACAGGTTGCGCCGCGAGATTTCGGAGCGCGAGCGGGTGCAGAAAAACCTCGCCGTGGCTGAGCAATCGCTAGCCCAGAGCTCCAAACTGGCGGCGTTGGGCGAAATGTCGGCGGCGGTGAGCCATGAGTTGAACCAACCATTGGCGGCGATGAAGACCTATCTTGCGGGCGCACGACTCCTGATCCGGCGCAATCGTCCGGAAGAGGCAACATCTGCCTTTCACCGGATCGACGATCTGATCGAGCGGATGGGCGCAATCACCCAGCAGCTCAAAAGCTATGCCCGGAAGGGACAGGATCAGCTCAGCGATGTGGACATGGCCGATGCGCTGGCGTCTGCCTTGTCGATGATGGAACCGCAGCTCAAATCCCGCCGGGTCAAGATCACGCGGCTGCTGCCGGATGACCCGGTCCGCGTCCTTGGTGACCGGATGCGGATCGAGCAGGTTCTGGTGAACCTCTTGCGCAACGCGTTGGACGCCACCAAGTCTGTGAGTGACCCGCAGGTGGAAATCATCCTCGCGGCGGGTGAGACGGCGACGTTGTCGGTGCGCGACAACGGTCACGGGATCGAGGACCTCGATTCGCTGTTCGAGCCGTTCTACACGACCAAGCAACCCGGCGACGGCGTGGGCCTCGGGCTGGCGATTTCCTCGGGGATTGTAAACGACCTCGGAGGCCGCCTGACGGCGCGAAACGGGGAAAACGGGGGCGCTGTGTTCGAGATGCAGTTGCCTGTATTGAATGAGACGACCAAGGCAGCGGAGTGAATCCTTTGGCCAATGCAATGAAGATCGCCATCGTCGATGACGAAAAGGACATGCGGCAGTCGATCAGCCAATGGCTCGCACTGTCGGGCTATGACACTGAAACCTATGCCTCCGCAGAGGAAGCGCTCAACGCGCTTGGGGCGGATTATCCCGGCATCGTAATTTCCGACATCAAGATGCCGGGCATGGATGGCATCCAGTTTCTCAAGAAGCTGATGGGGTCGGACAGTGCGCTTCCGGTCATCATGATCACTGGGCACGGAGATGTGCCCATCGCTGTCGAGGCGATGCGGGTGGGCGCGTTCGACTTTCTGGAAAAACCGTTCAACCCGGATCGCATGTCCGAACTGGCAAAAAAGGCGACCAATGCCCGCCGTCTGACGCTCGATACCCGTGCGCTGCGTCGTGAACTGGCCGAAGGCGGCCAGATCATGAAGAAACTCATCGGGGCCAGCCCGGCCATGGAGCGCTTGCGGGAGGATATTCTCGATCTTGGTCAGGCAGACGGGCATGTGCTGATCGAGGGTGAAACCGGCACCGGCAAGACGCTTGTGGCGCACGCGTTGCACGCGGTCGGAACGCGGGCCGGCAAGAAATTCGTGCTGATCTCTTGCGCGGCCTATGACGAGGACGCGTTGATGAAGCGGCTCTTTGGCCCGATGCAGCCGGAGGACACCCGTTTGCCGGCCGTCGAGGAGGCCCGAGGCGGCACCTTGGTGCTTGAAGATATCGAGGCGCTCTCGGACACCGCGCAAGCGCGGCTGTTGTCGGCCATCAACGATCAGGGCAACCCGCCGGAGACGCGGATCGTTGCAATCTCGAACCTCCAGGAAGAGGGGCGCACCTGCGAACAGGCCCTGCGGTCCGATCTCTATTACAGGCTGGCGGCGCTCAAGATCACCGTGCCGCCGCTGCGGGCGCGGGGGGAGGATATCCTGACGCTGTTTATGCGTCTGTCCGAGCAGTTTGCCGATGAATATGGATGTGACGCGCCCAAGGTCTCGGCGCAGGAAGCGGCGCAATTGCTGCAGGCACCGTGGCCCGGAAATATCCGCCAGCTGATCAATCTCGCGGAACGCGCGGTTCTGCAATCACGACGCGGGCAGGGGACCATCGCTTCGCTTCTGATGAGCGACCACGACCAGATGCAGCCGGTGATGACCACCGAAGGCAAGCCGCTCAAGGAATATGTCGAAGCGTTCGAGCGTATGCTGATCGACAACACGATGCGGCGCCACAAGGGCTCGATTGCCAACGTGATGGAAGAGCTTTGCCTGCCGCGCCGGACCTTGAATGAGAAAATGGCCAAATACGGGCTGCAGCGCTCCGATTACTTGTAACCGCGCGCGCCACGGCATGTGTCAGCAACCGGAACCGGGCCCCGCGCCCGGTTCTTTTGTTTTTGGGCTGAGGAGCGTGTCGCGTGACGATCAAAAGGGGGCGGGCACGTGGGTCACCGCCGCACGCATGCCCATCCTGTCGAGCGGGAATGTCCCGGTGCTGTTCGATATGGTGTCGAAGCTGGGTTGCATTGCCCAGAGGACATGTCTCGGCGTTGCATCCAAGCCGGGACCGGTCCAGTGACGCAGTAGAACAGAACGACGCCGCAACGAAAAACGGCGGCCCGTTAGGACCGCCGTTTCTCAATGTCTTGCGACCAGGGTCGCTTCCGACCCTTAGTTGGTGCCGGAAGTCCCGCCGGTGCCACCAGCGCCGCCGTCGCTGCCATCATCCGAGGAGGATGCTGCCGCGACCACTGCCACTGCACCACCTGCGACGAGCAGGGGGATCAGGAGCGGGGAAGCGGAGGAGTTCACGGGAACCGCTGCGATGAACGGATCCTCGGGCTCCGGCTCGACGTAAACGTCGCCTTTGCCGCCTGCGAGAGCGGAAGTTGCCATGGCAGCGATAGCCACCGATGCGAAGAGTGCTTTCTTCATGGTTAATCTCACCTGTAACGTTGCGTTGCGTCCACCTTCGGTAATAGGCCTCGGGAAGACAAAGTTCCAGCGAATATTTCCGCTGGGAGGGTTTGAATGAGCGTTTTGCCGCCTTATGCGTTGCAATTCAGCACGGATTTGGACCCGGTGTCGATGCTTTCGCGCTGTTTCGGCCAGAAATCGGCGGAATTCCCCGGTTTCGGGCCTGTCACCTCGACTCAGTGCAGCAAGCGACCCATTGCGCCGGCGACGTCGGCCATCCGTGCCGAGAAGCCCCATTCGTTGTCATACCACGCCAGCACCCGCACCATGCGGCCGCCAACAACCTTGGTCTGGTCGGGGGCGAAGATGGAGCTTGCGGTGGTGTGGTTGAAATCGACGGAGACCTTGGGCTCGGGATCATAGGACAGAACCATGCCCATGCGGCCATTTGCGGCTTCCTGCACGATGGCGTTCACGTCGTCCACAGTGACCGATTTCTTGGCGTAGAATGTCAGATCCACAGCGGAGACATTCGGGGTCGGGACGCGCACAGCGGACCCGTCGAGCTTGCCCTTGAGATTGGGCAGAACCTCGCCAAGTGCCTTTGCGGCGCCGGTTGAGGTCGGGATCATTGCCATCGCGGCAGCCCGCGCTCGGTAAAGATCCTTGTGGCGGCGGTCCATTGTTGGTTGGTCACCCGTGTAGGAGTGGATCGTGGTCATGATCCCGCTTTCGATCCCGATGCCCTCATCAAGCACCTTTGCCAGCGGCGCGAGGCAGTTGGTGGTGCAGGAGCCGTTCGAGATCATCGTATCGCCGGTGGCGAGATCCCGGTGATTGACGCCATAGACAATGGTCTTCTCGACATTCTTGGCCGGGGCAGAAATCAGAACCGACTTGGCGCCGCGCGCCTTGTGGATCTTGGCCTTTTCACCATCATTGAACTGGCCGGTGCATTCCAGAACCACGTCACAGCCAGACCAGTCAAGCTCTTCGGGGTTGTAGCTCGACATCACGTCGATCGGCCCGCGCCCGAGGTCGATCGCGTTGCCGCTGACCTTTACATCGCCGGGAAAACGGCCGTGGACGCTGTCATAGCGGAGAAGATGGGCATGTGTCTCGATCGGACCGGGCGCATTGAGGCGCACCACCTGAACATCGTTGCGTGCGGATTCGGCGATATGTGCCAAAGTGCAACGGCCGATCCGGCCAAATCCATTGATCCCGACAGTAACGGTCATCTCCGTACTCCTACACATGCGAACTCTCTTTTTCGCGCTTCGTATACGGGGGCATGCCGCTTCTAGGAAGAAAAAAAGGTAATATGTGACAGTATGTTAGCGATAAATGCCAGAATTGGCGACAAGCGAGCGCTAACGCTTTTCGGGTTTGCGCAAACATGTCGCGGGCGGCGATGCGGCGGCAGCGGGCAGGTGGCTTGCGAGGCGGCGTGTGCGCGCCGTGCTGACTGTGGAAAGGGAATCATCCACAGCCTCTTTTTGCGATCAGGCACCGCGTTGAACCGTTCGGGGCCAGGGGCCGTTGGTTGGCAGGCGTCTGGTCGTCCTCCACAAGGACGACAGCGGCGGTGCCCGGAGCGGAACCGGGCCGCATCCGGCTGCGTTGTGTAGGTTCAGTGCGATGATACCGGGGCGGCATCTCGGTCCGCTCTTGGATTTCGCGGCAAGGCGTCCTATCCAGAGGGGCCGGCAAGGATGGGCGGTGAGGCGCACGGGCCTGACGGAGCGATAAGGTAGGAAATGAGCGCATGAGCGGACTTCTGGCACTTCTGGACGATGTTGCGGGCATCGCAAAGATCGCGGCGGCCTCTGTAGACGATATTGCGGCCCATACCGCAAAGGCGAGTTCGAAGGCGGCGGGTGTGCTGATCGACGATGCGGCCGTGACCCCGAAATATGTCACCGGGTTCGCCCCGGCACGCGAACTGCCGATGATTGCGCGGATCGCGCGTGGCTCCATCATCAACAAGCTTGTCTTCCTGCTGCCCGCGGCCCTCTTGCTGTCGCAGTTCGCACCGTGGTTGATCCCGCCGCTTCTCATCCTTGGCGGCGCGTATCTGTGCTTCGAAGGCGCAGAGAAAATCGTGCACGCACTGACCAAGCATGACGATCATTCGCCCGGTCCAGACGGCTCTCACGACATCAAGGACCCCGCGCGCCTTGAAGAGGAACGGGTCAAAGGCGCCATCAAGACCGATTTCATCCTCTCCGCCGAAATCATGACCCTTGCGCTGTCCACCATCGACAGCCCGTCCATCTGGATGCAGGGCGCCACTCTGTTTGTCGTAGCGCTGGTCGTCACCGGCGGTGTCTACGGCGCGGTTGCTCTGATCGTGAAGGCGGATGATTTCGGCCTTTGGCTCACGCAGGTCGGTCGCCTTGGCGCAACCCGCGCTCTGGGACGGGGCATTGTGCGGTTCATGCCATGGTTGCTCAAGGCGCTGACAGTGGTGGGGACCGCGGCCATGTTGTGGGTCGGTGGGTCAATCATTGTCCATTCGTTGCACGAGATGGGGCTGCATTGGCCCGAGGATGTTATCAAGGGCATCGGCGCATCGGTGGGAGGCGACAACGGGTTTTTGGTCTGGCTGACAAAAGCGGTGATTGACGGGGTTCTGGGCTTCCTGCTGGGTCTCGCGATTATCCCGCTTGTGACAAAGGTGATCACGCCCGTGGCGGCCCGTTTCTCGGGCAAGTCCGGGGATGCAGCGTCGCACTAGAGGCGTTGGCTCTGGCGAGCGGCGGTGTTGCCCAAGCTGTTTGTCGATTGAAAGCGTGACGCACTCGGAATGAAGCGGGTGCGCGCCATTTTATCCGTCCATCGTTTGACATGACCACGGCGCCGGCTGCCTGGCCGAAGGTCAGCACCAGCAGCGCGAGTAGAGCCACGCGCGAGTCCACATGACAGGTCCGTTTGTCTTTTGGGTTCAAGCCCATGCCGCGCCCGTTCGCTGCGGGCGAAACCTGACTGCGCCTGAAAGGGGCAGGGAGCGAGGGCGCCCGTCACAGGCAGTGCCCGGAGCCTCAGACAAGGCAGGAGGGCAGGGCACGGGCGCGTCGGTGACGCCCGACGTGGCTTGTGTTCATCCCCGAGGGCCGGTTCTCTGGTCTGGTCTGGTCTGGTCTGGTCTGGTCTGGTCTGGTCTGGTCTAGGCGGATGGTGCCGCGCCGCATGTGAAAACGCCCCGGCGGTGAAACCGGGGCGTTTCGATGTCGTCCGGGCGAACAGGCTCAGATCGTGGTATCGGGAGACCACTTTCCATCCACAAGGGCTTTGGCCTTCGAAACGACCGCGTCGGCGGTGATGCCGAACTGCTCGTAAAGCACATCGGCCGGTGCCGAGGCTCCGAAACCATGCATACCGACGAAGCCCGACTTCTCCCGCTTGCCACGCTCGCCAAAGAGCCAGCGATCCCATCCGAAGCGGATCGCGGCTTCGATGCCGACGCGCACCGGGCCCGCGGGCAGAACGCGACGACGGTATTTCTCGTCCTGCATCTCAAAGAGTTCCCAGCAGGGCATGGAAACCACACGGGTGCCAATGCCCGCGGCCTGAAGCTGATCCCGCGCGGCCATTGCAATGGCGACTTCGGACCCTGTCGCCATCAAGATGACCTGACGCTTGCCTTCTGCATCGGCGAGCACATAGGCGCCTTTCTCGACGAGATTGGCGGTCTTGTGCTCCGTGCGCACGGTGGGCAGGCCCTGCCGGGTGAGCGACAGCACAGAGGGGGTTGCCGTCTGGCGCAGCGCGATTTCCCAGGCTTCCGCCGTTTCCACCGTGTCGGCGGGGCGGAACACCAGCGTGTTCGGCGTCGCGCGGCTGATTGCGAGATGTTCGATCGGCTGGTGCGTGGGACCATCCTCGCCAAGGCCGATGCTGTCATGGGTCATGACAAAAACCGTTGGCACCTTCATCAATGCCGCAAGCCGCATTGCGGGGCGTGCGTAGTCGGTGAAGGCCATGAACGTGCCGCCATACGGGCGCACGCCGCCATGGAGCGCCATGCCATTCATGGCCGAGGCCATGCCATGCTCGCGGATACCCCAATAAACATAACGGCCCGCGCGGTTGTCGATGTCGAAAACGCCCAGATCGCCGGTCAGCGTGTTGTTCGAACCGGTGAGATCGGCGGAGCCGCCAACGGTTTCGGGCATGATCGGATTGACCACTTCGAGCACCATTTCGGAGCTTTTGCGGGTCGCAACCTTGGGCGCGGTTTCGGAAATCTGCTTCTTGAGCGCCTTGATCGTGGCGGAGAGCTTCTTGGGGGCCTCACCGGCCATGATCCGGGCGAATTCGCGCTGCTTGGCGCCGGAGGCTGCGGACAGGCGGCCCTCCCACGCTTCGCGCTCGCTCGCGCCGCGGGCTCCAACCTCTTCCCACCAGGACTTGATCTCTGCGGGCACGTCGAACGGGCCGGTGGTCCAGCCCCAGATCTTCTTGGCTTCGGCGTTCTGCTCCGCGTTGGTCAATGCACCGTGACCCTTGGAAGTGTCCTGTGCCGCGTGACCGAGCGCGATATGCGTCTTGCACGCAATCATCGAGGGTTGATCCTTGACCGCCTTGGCAGCGGTGATTGCGGCGTCGATGGCTTCGGGGTCGTGGCCGTCGATTTCCTGCACGTGCCACCCGGAGGCGCGGAAGCGCGCCACCTGATCGGTGCGATCCGACAGCGAGACCTTGCCGTCGATCGTGATGTCATTGTTGTCCCAGAACACGATCAGATGGCCGAGCCCGTAGCGCCCCGCGAGCCCGATGGCTTCCTGGCTCACCCCTTCCATGAGACAGCCGTCGCCGGCGATCACATAGGTGCGGTGGTTGACCAGCTTGGGACCAAACCGCGCGCGCAGGATCTCTTCGGCCATGGCAAAACCGACGGAATTGGCAATCCCCTGTCCAAGCGGGCCGGTTGTGGTCTCAATGGCGTCGGCGTGGAAATTCTCCGGATGGCCGGCAGTCTTGGCCCCCCACTGGCGGAACGCCTTGACCTGATCGAGGGTGATCTCGGGGTCGCCCGCCAGATAGAGCGCTGCGTAAAGCAGCATGGACCCGTGCCCCGCGGACAAGATGAAACGGTCACGGTCCGGCCATGTCGGATTGGCGGCGTCGAACTTGAGGTGCTTCGAGTAGAGCACGGTGGCGACATCGGCCATGCCGATGGGCATGCCGGAATGGCCCGAGTTGGCTTCGGCCACGGCATCGAGCGCAAGCGCTCTGATGGCCGTTGCACGCATCCAGTGGTCAGGGTGATCCTTGCGAAGCGCGTCAATATCCACGGGTCAGGCTTCCTTCCTGTTGGGTGGCTGGCCTGCATGAAAACAGGCAGTTTGAGGCTCAATACCAGCCCTTGGGGGAGATTCAAGCGGTGGCCCGCGCTTCTTGTCCGCGTGACTTGAACGGCGCCGCGTAAGGCCTTGCAATTGAAGGGGCGCAATTCCCCGAACGGATTGTTAAACTCTGGCCATCACCGCGCGCATCCGATTCGCGCGCAGTGCGCTGCATTGCCTGCAATGACAGGGTTTGTGTGGCGTGGGCGAACAGGCAGGACGGACGAGGGGCAGACCGCATGGCCGATATCGAGGAATTGCACATTCGTATGGCAGCGGCGCTCGATCGGATCGCGCGTGGCGTCGAGACCTGGGATGCCGGTCCGCCGGAACCGGCAGAGCCGGCGATCGATCCTGCGGAAGTCGCCGCTTTGCGCGAAGCGCTTGAGGATGAAAAACTCGCCAACGCGCAGCTTGAAGAGCGCATTCGCCTGCTGAAAGAGAGAGTTGCCAAGGACGACACGGCCGCGCTCAAGGAGCAGGTGGCCGCAGCACGGGACGCCTCCGCTGTGCTTGAAGGAGAGATGGCGCGCCTGCGCGAGGCCAACGAGACGCTCCTTCAAACCTCGGAATCGTTGCGCCATGCCAATGCGCAAGGGGTGGGTGAGCCGGATCTCATCAATCGGGCGATGCAGGCCGAGCTTGAGTCCCTGCGCGCCTTGCGCGCGGCAGACGCGGCTGAAGTGGCGCAGCTTTACGCCACGCTCGCGCCGATCCTGGCGGAGGCGGGCGCACCGGCACCCGATGCGCTGGCCGCAACACAGGAGGCGCCGTGATGGCCCAGACCGAAGTCACCATCTCCATCGGTGGGCGCAGTTTTGAAGTGGCGTGTCAGGAAGGCGAGGAGCAATTCCTGCATTCCGCTGCGGCACTGCTGGACAGCGAGGCGCAGGTGCTCGTGGACCAGATCGGTCGCATGCCCGAAGGGCGCATGCTGCTGATGGCGGGGCTCATGCTTGCCGACAAGACCGCTGGGCTTGAGGAGCGCTTGCGCGAAGCGCAGGACAAGGTGGACGCGCTGCAATCGGAGCTGACCGCGATCGAGGAAACGCCGCCGCCAGAGCCCGAACGCGTCGAGGTGCCGGTCATCCCGGCCAACGTGATCGATACGCTGGCCGAACTGGCCGCGCGCGCCGAATCCGTGGCCGACTCGGTTGAAGAAAAGACCATGGCAGACCGCTGATCACTTTTGCATCTGACGTGCCGGTCAGCCTGATCATGGCATATCCAAGGTCACCCACCGACGAAACGTCTTGACCGCATCTCTCCAGCCGGAGAGGGCGGGCGCGCTCCGTGTCCATGCCCCGACCCCGGCTGACACACGGTTCGAGGTCCGTCACGCGGCTGCCTGCAAAAGCTCACCTCGGCAGACTGAAATCGACCAAATGAAAACCCCGGTCGCCTGCTGGCTCCCGGGGTTGCTTGGTCTCGCGTCGCACAAGGCGCGTTGTGCGGTCAGGCGTTGGCTTCGCGGATCTTTTCCGCAGCTTCCTTGTCATAGTTCACGCCACTTTGCTCCAGAAGCGTGTCGAGCTCGCCGGAAAGCGTCATCTCGGTGATGATGTCACAGCCGCCGACAAACTCGCCCTTCACGTAAAGCTGCGGGATCGTGGGCCAGTCGGAGTAATCCTTGATCCCCTGACGCACGGCATCATCTGCCAGAACATTCACGTCGGTGTAATCCACACCCATGTAATTCAACACGCCCGCCACGCGGCTGGAGAACCCGCATTGCGGCATCGCCTTTGTGCCTTTCATGAAAAGCACAACGTCGTTGGTCTTGATGGTTTCGTCGATCTTGCTGGTGGCGTCGCTCATTTCGTCTTGTCCTTCGGTATGAATAGACGGGCATAAACCTGCGGGTCCTTCGGAACACGGAATTCGGCGGAATGCCCGCCGCCCGAGCCGCCCGAGTGGTACGAGGCGTCTATCGTGTGGTATCCCTTGCCCGGAAGGCTACCGCGCCCTTGGTGTTTGTCATTTCGGATTGCGACCCAGGCGCGGAATACCGCCACACAGACAATGAGGGCACAAAGCACCCCGATCAGCGCCGCAGATCCGATCCCGGGCCCGATCATCGGGTCGCTCTCATGCTGTGTTTTCCGCGACCGGGCGGATGCGCTGCGCTATGGTTGCTGCACTGGCTCACGAAGGGGCTCGTGTGGTCAGGGCAAGCGCGTGCAACTCTCCGGCCGGCCCGTCCATCTTGCCCTTGAGCGCGGCGTAGACGGCGCGCTGTTGCTGGACCCTGTTCTTGCCGCGGAAGCTCTCGTCGACAACCATGGCCGACATGTGGACCCCGTCGTCCCCCTCGACCCGAATCTCGGCTTCCGGGAAACTCTCGCGCAGAAGCTCTTCGATCTGCTGTGCGTGCATTGGCATGGGCGCGGACTCTCCAAAAATACCCCGTTTTCACTAAAGGTAATGGTGCCACTGCAGGGACGCAAGGCGTTGCGGAGCAAAGGTGCCTGTGAAATCTATCTTAAAGCGCGCGTGGTTTGGCACGCGCCGTGATACCCCTCTGCTGATCGGGGCGGCGCGATGGGATTAGAGCGCCAGAGTGACCCAAACCGGCACGTGATCGGACGGTTTCTCGCCGCCGCGCACCTGTTTTTCGATCGAGCAGTCGCTGAGCAGGTCGGCGGCCTGAGGATTGAGCAGCACATGGTCGATCCGGATACCGTTGTCGCGCTCCCAGCTGTTGGCCTGATAATCCCAGAAGCTGTAGTGGCCGGGGCCGGCCTGCCGCGCGCGGAACGCTTCTGTGAAACCCAGATTGAGGATACGCCGGAAGGCGGCGCGGGTCTCGGGGCGGAAGAGCGCATCTTCGCGCCAGTTTTCCGGGTGCGCGGCGTCTTCGGCCTGCGGGATCACATTGTAGTCACCGGCCATCAGCGCCGGCATTTCATCGGCGAGCAGGGCACGGGCCCGCGCCTCCAGCCGCTCCATCCATGCCAGCTTGTAATCGTATTTCGGCCCCGGCGCCGGGTTCCCGTTGGGAAGGTAGAGACCGCAGATCCGGCAAGCGTGGGTATCTCCGACAACGGTCGCCTCGATCCAGCGGGCCTGTTCGTCGCTGTCATCGCCGGGCAATCCTCTGGTGACATCTTCCAGCGGGTGCCTGGACAGGATGGCCACCCCGTTGAAGCCCTTCTGCCCGTGGGTCTCGACGGTATAACCGCGCTCCTCGAAAACCTCTCTCGGGAAGGCCTCGTCGATCGACTTGATCTCCTGCAGCAGGGCGATATCCGGTTTCGTGTCGTCGAGCCATGCGGTCAGCGCGCCGATACGGGCCTTCACGCCGTTGATGTTGAACGTGGCGATTCTCATATCCGGGCCCCTGTTTCTGCGCGGTCTTCGGGCGACGTTATGCGACTCGCTTGCCGCCTCCACAAGAGCGCCTACCCCGATTCGGCGAGGTCAAGACTTTGCAAACTGGGTGTTGCGTTGCAAATCCCAAAGTTATCCACAAGAAATTGAAATCTGTGGATAGGTCGGCCAACAGCCGATATCGCGGCCCTGACAGGTCCGGCGAATCTGTGGATAATTCTCGGTTAAGACAACCTTAACAAGAATTAACTTTTTTGCAAACACGTTTTGCGGGCAGCGTTGAGGGGAGATTTTCAAACCTTCAAACGAGGAGTTACCCCGATGACTGTCCAAGCTAAGCACACAGCCCGTAAAGAAATTCTTTCCACGACCGCCAGCAGCTCGATCGGCGCTTCCGCGCTTGTCGGCGAAGGCGTCGAGATGATGACGTCCTGGTCGGGCCCCGAAGCCGGTGAGATGATGACGGGCCATGGGGTCGAGGCTTTCACATCCTGGTCTGGTCCGGCGGGTGATCGCATCGACGCAGGAGATGGAGTCGAAGCTTACACATCTTGGTCGGGTCCGGCAGGGGATCGCATCGACGCAGGGGACGCGGTGGAAGCGTTCACGTCCTGGTCCGGTCCTGCGGGCGACAAGATCGACGCTGGCGACAATGTCGAGGCGTTCACGTCCTGGTCCGGTCCCGCGGGTGACAAGATCGACGCTGGCGACAATGTCGAGGCGTTCACGTCCTGGTCCGGTCCCGCGGGTGACAAGATCGACGCGGGCGACAATGTCGAGGCGTTCACCTCCTGGTCCGGTCCGGCGGGCGACAAGATCGACGCGGGCGACAATGTCGAGGCGTTCACCTCCTGGTCCGGTCCGGCGGGTGACAAGATCGACGCGGGCGACAATGTCGAGGCGTTCACCTCCTGGTCCGGCCCGGCGGGTGACAAGATCGACGCGGGCGACGCTACCGAAGCCTTCACCTCCTGGAGCGGTCCGGTCAAAGCCTGAACCGACCCACACAGTCCCATCGGCAGGGCGGCGCCAGCCGCCGCCCTCCGCCACATGACAAGCGAGGTCCCCCCATGAGCAATGTCATTTCTCTCAAATTTTCCAACCGGATCGCGCCGCTCCCCGAGCGGCTTTCCGAGCTGGTTGCCCTTTTCGCAGAGCACCGCCGCTCCGGCGACGATGTGTTCTGGCTCAAGGAAAACGCCGAAATCCTGAACATCCTTGAATGCACCGGCCTGCCTCTTGAGCCGCAGGCTTTGGCCGTGCATGCCAGCTTTTATGCCAAGATGCGCGAGCGGCTCGGCTTCTTTCCGCAGTATTACCGGTTCTTGCTGTCCATGGCGCTGGATCTCGAAGCGCTCGGCATGCCGGGCCGGGAGGCGGAGCGCATGGTCGCCTTTGCCGCCGAACAGGGGCTTGCGGAGGCAGAGCTCTCCGATCTGCAGCGGGCCGAGGCGCGCCGGTTAATGGCGCGACGAGGCGTGGATCCGATCCGTGATCCGGGGCTCAATGACCGTCTGCGGGCTTTTGCAAGCCGAACGGCCACTTTCGCGCTGCCGAACAAGAAGGCGGCCTACGAGCTTACCCATATCGCCTATTACCTCTCGGAATACGGGCGTCGCGATCCGGATCTGCCGGAAGCTGCTCTGCAATCGCTGCATTTTGCGGGGCTGACCGCGTTTCTCGATCAGAATGCCGATCTTCTGGCAGAGATCTGTATCGCGCTGCGCTATGCAGGCCAGACACCGCCGGAGGTCTGGACCGCGTGGATCGCGCGTGAGACGGCCGCGTTCGCCGTTGAAAGCGGACCAATGGTGGGGCTCGGTGACGCCTATCACGAATTCTTTGTGTGCAACTGGCACGCCGCAACCTGCGCGCAGGAGCCGTTCCGCGCCCCGCTCAGCGCTACGCGCACGCGGTTTGATCGTGGCGCCCGACCCGCGGCCCTGGGCGAGATCAGCCAGGCCATTCTGGCGCAGGGAGAGGCGCGCTCCGGCGACTGGGGCGTGATGCAATCGCGCATGGCAAGCCTGTTGTCCGAACAGGCGCAGGATGTCCTCTTTGCGGCGGCGCAGAGCTCGGACCAGTTCGATGCCTTTTTCGAGGGCTTTGCCCGGGCAGGTCGCGCATGAGCCTGTATGAAAACATTCGCCCACGCCTTGCCTCGGGAGCCGTCATCGGCGGCGCTCTCGTGGTGCTCTACACTGGTATGATTGCCGGGGCCGACGGGATCACCAAGCTGATCGCGGGTGGCTACGCGGCGCCACAACTCTTTGCGCTCTCGGGATTGCTGGTCATGGGGTTGACGCTCTTGTCGGCCCGCGCTTCGGGGGATTTGACCGCGGCGATCCGGGTGCGGGCGAGGGGTGTCATGGCAATACGGGCGGTTCTGACCGTTGTGGCGTCACTGGCCTTCTTCATGGCGTTCCGCCATCTGCCCTTTGCCGATGTGTTCCTGTTCATCGCGATGATCCCGTTGATTGCCGCCGTGCTGTCAGGCCCGGTGCTTGGCGAGCGGCCGCAGCCGCTTGCATGGGGCGCGCTCATCGTGGGGGCGTGCGGGGCCTTGTTCCTGATGCCGGGCGGCGTCGGGGCCTTGCAGGCGGGCCATCTCTGGGCATTGCTTGCCGCGCTCACGGGAACAGGGTCGATGCTCGCGGCCCGTGTGATTGCCAAGCAGGAGCGTGTGCCGCTGGCGCAGGTATTCTGGCCCAATGCGGCGCTGATGCTGGTGATGGGCGCGGCGCTGCCTTTCGTGTGGATGCCCATGGGGCTGGGGGATCTGGGGTGGATCGCGGCTTATGCCGGGTTCCTCTTCGGGGCGCGATACGTCGTCGCCGAAGCCTTGCGCTTGCTGCCCGCGTTTGTCGCCACGCCGCTGATGAACCTGCAGTTTGTCTGGATGGTGGCGATCGGGTTCTTTGCTTTCGGCGAGGTGCCCAGTGCCGGGACCGTGCTCGGCGTCACGCTTGTGATCGCATCCGGCGCCTGGCTGATATTCGACGAAGCCATGCGCGCGGGCCGAAAGGCGGCTTGAGGTCGAAGGACATTCGGAAGGAGGCGTGACTCGGCGGTGGGGACCCCGCGGCGCGCCATCCGAAAGCAAGGCTGCGGGGTCGGGGGACCATCCGCAGCCTTGTCCTGTCTGCCGGCTCCGTAAGGGTGATGTGCCCAGAGGGCGACAAGACCGTGACCGCAGCTTGACCGACGACCGCTGGCTGCTGACCTCCGGCCATTGCAGGGCGGCAGGTTGATTTCTGACAGCGGAACAGGGCTCGTTTCCGTGCGGGTCATCGAAAAAAGGTCAAATGGAGTCAGCCGTGTCCCGGATCGGCAGCCCCGCCACGCGGCACGCTAGGGCCTTGCGCCCGGCACCGAAGCCTATCGGTTACAGGCACCCGTCAGTGTTGCGCCCCGGGACCAAGACCCGATCCCGCGGGCAGAGCCATGGTGCCGTGAAACCCGCGGCCGCAAGCGCGAAGCGTCGGGCATTCCGCGCCCGCGTCCAACACTGCGGGACAGGCCGGAGCGATCACATGGAAAAGGATGTGCCACAGCCGCAGGAACTGGTCGCGTTCGGATTGTCGATCACGAACCGGGCTCCGATCAGTTCTTCGGAGAAGTCGATTACCGCGCCGGCCAGAAAGGGCAGGGATACAGGATCAACGACGACGCGTTGGCCCGCGCCTTCGAGGACGATGTCCTCCTCGGACGGTTCATCGAGCTTGATCTCGTATTGGAAGCCCGAGCAGCCGCCACCTTCGACCGCGACGCGCAGGGCTTTGCCTTCTTCTCCTGCGCCGATCTCGGCAAGACGGTCGAAGGCGCGTTCGGTGACTTTGGGGGGCAGGTTCATCGCTGTAACGCTCTACTGTGGTTGCGGTTGAGGCTGGTGACGGATTCTGTGCCGGGAAGCCGTGACACGGTTTCCAAGCCTTGCGTCGTTTAATATAGGCAAGGGCGGGACAGCTCACAAGAGACCGGCATGGCACCGGCGAAAGGGCGTTATGACGGCGACAGGGACCACAGGGCCGGCCTGCGATCCGCGCAAGACGCGCGGCCGGCTTTTCTCCGAAGAAGAAAGCGCGTTTCGCTCCTGTTTTCAGCGCGACCGCGACAGGATCATTCATGCGTCCGCGTTCCGGCGCCTCAAGCACAAGACACAGGTGTTTGTCGAGCACGAGGGGGATTTCTATCGAACCCGCCTGACCCACTCCATCGAGGTGGCGCAGGTGGCACGCACCATTGCCAACGCGCTTGGATTGAACACGGACCTGACAGAGGCCGTCGCACTCGCGCATGACCTTGGGCATACGCCGTTCGGACATACCGGCGAGGACGCGCTTGATGCTTTGATGCAGCCGTATGGCGGGTTTGACCATAACGCCCAGACGATCCGGATCGTGACCAAGCTGGAACGGCACTATGCAGGGTTTGACGGTCTCAACCTGACATGGGACACGCTGGAAGGCATCGCAAAGCACAACGGGCCGGTCACCGGCGCGGTGCCCTATGCGTTGTCCGAATACAATGCGCGCCACGATCTGGAATTGACCACCCATGCCAGCGCGGAAGCGCAGGTGGCGGCGCTTTCGGATGACGTGGCCTACAACAATCACGACCTGCATGACGGGTTGCGCGCAGGACTTTTCAACGAAGAGGCGATTGCCGATCTTCCATTGGTGCGCGAAGCCTATGCAGAGGTTGACCGGATCCATCCGTCACTCGATGCCTACCGGCGGCGGCACGAAGCGTTGCGGCGGGTTTTTGGCTACATGGTCAGCGATGTGATCGACACCTCCGCCGCGCGTCTTGCGGCCCCGGAACTGGCCAGCGTGGAGGCGGTGCGCCATGCGGGCGCGCCGGTTGTGGCGTTCTCGCCCGACATGGTGGAGGCCTTGAACAAGATCCGCAGCTTTCTGTTCGAGAACATGTATCGCGCGCCGCGTGTCATGGCGCAAAGGGCACGTGTGACACAGGCGTTGATGGCCCTGTTTCCGCTCTACATGGAGGATCCGGATTTGCTGCCGGCACGCTGGCATGACGAGATCCACGCTGCCCGCATGTCGGACACCCCCGAGGCCGCGCTTGCACGGCTCGTGGCCGATTACATCGCCGGGATGACCGACCGGTTCGCCCTTCAGGAACATGCCCGGCTGACCGGGGTGGATGTGCTCGAAAAGGGCTACTGACGCGGTCACGTGGCGCCAGCGCGGCGCCCAGATGCGCGACCGGAGCTGACCGACTGGGCCGCCACAGCGCTGAGGCGCGGTTCGGGAAAACTCCAAGGCCCGCCACCGGGCGCGCCGGCGGCGGTCTCTGCCCGGTCACGCTTGCGCGCGGGTCTGGGCGCGGGCACCGGTCCGCGGCGGGATGCGTTTGACTGGGCCGATTGGCGTGATAGAGGAAGCGCTTGTGTTTTCTGCCATGCGAAAGCGGTCTTTCAATGTCATCTGATCCGACGCCCACCGAAATGAACCTGTTCGAGCAAATTCGGACCAGCGTTTTGAACGCCATCGAAACCTTGCAGGACGAGGGGACGCTGCCAGCCGGTCTTGCGCTTGAAAATGTTGCCGTCGAGCCGCCGCGCGATCCGGCGCATGGCGATATGGCGACCAACGCGGCGATGGTTCTGGCCAAACCGGCCAAGCAAAAGCCGCGCGACATCGCCTCCGCGCTCGCGGCGAAGCTGACCGATGATCCGCGCATTGCCAGCGTGGATGTGGCCGGGCCGGGCTTTATCAACCTGCGGCTTGATGCCGGCGTATGGCAGGCGCTTCCCACGATGATCCTCAAGGCTGGCCGCGCATACGGGCGCTCGACCATGGGGCAGGGGCGCAAGGTGAATGTGGAATTCGTCTCCGCCAACCCGACCGGTCCGATGCATGTGGGCCATATGCGTGGCGCGATTGTCGGCGATGCCATCGCGGCCCTGCTGGATTATGCCGGCCACGAGGTGACGCGCGAGTACTACATCAACGATGGCGGCGCGCAGGTCGATGTGCTCGCGCGGTCCGTATACCTGCGTTATTGCGAGGCATTCGGGCGGGACGTGGAGTTTGTCGAAGGCACCTATCCCGGCGACTACCTCGTGCCGGTTGGCCATGCGCTGAAGGACAAGGTGGGCGATGCGTTTCTCGACAAGGGGGAGCAATTCTGGCTGGAAGAGATCCGCGATTTCGCCACTGAGGCAATGATGGATCTGATCCGGGAAGACCTCAAGGCGCTGGGCGTCGTGATGGACCGCTTCTACTCCGAGAAGTCACTCTATGGCACGGGCCAGATCGAGGCGGCGATCGAGGACCTGCGTGGCAAGGACCTGATCTATCGCGGCACTCTGGAGCCGCCGAAAGGGAAGAAGCCCGAAGACTGGGAGCCGCGGGAGCAGACCTTGTTCCGTTCCACGGCCCATGGCGATGACGTTGACCGGCCGATCATGAAGTCAGACGGGTCGTGGACCTATTTCGCGCCGGACATCGCGTATCATTACGACAAGATCACCCGCGGTTACGACCTGCTGATCGATATTTTCGGCGCGGATCATGGCGGCTATGTCAAACGCATGAAGGCGGCGGTTTCGGCGCTGTCGGATGGCAAGGTCCCGCTTGATATCAAGCTGCTGCAACTTGTGAAGCTCTACAAGAACGGTGAGCCTTTCAAGATGTCGAAGCGCGCGGGCACCTTCGTGACCTTGCGGGACGTGGTCGATATGGTCGGACCAGACGCGGCGCGTTTTACCATGCTGACGCGTCGCAACGACGCCGCGCTTGATTTCGATTTCGACAAGGTGGTGGAGCAAAGCCGCGAGAACCCGGTGTTCTACGTGCAATATGCGCATGCGCGGGTATGCTCGGTTCTGCGCAAGGCGGCGGATGCGGGTGTGGCGACCGACGATGCGTCTCTGGCGGGAGCGGACCTGTCCGGTCTGACCCATGAGGCGGAACAGGCCTTGGCGGGCAAGCTTGCCGAATGGCCGCGCTGTGTGGAAATTGCCGCGCGCACCAACGAGCCGCACCGGATCGCGACATATCTTTCGGAGCTCGCGGCGGCGCTTCATGGTCTGTGGAACAGGGGAAACGATGAGCCGGGCTTGCGCTTCGTGCAAGACGATGCGGCCACCACCCAGGCAAAACTGGCGCTGGCGCGCGCCACGGCCATTGTTATTTCCGCCGGTCTTGGTATCCTAGGGGTGACGCCGGTCGAGGAGATGCGCTAGGCGGCGCGCCAGACGCCCCATCCTCTCTTCACCGTCCGCTCCGGCAAGGACTCCCGCGCACACAAGACGGGAGGCATGGAGCGGATGGTTCGTCCTGCGTCGACACAGGCAGCGGTGCACGAAGGTGCGCCCAAACGTTCGAGCAACCGACCTGCTGGCAACGACCGGCAGGGAAGACGAGGCAGAGATGACGGATCATTCCTATGGCAGGGCATCGCATGCGATGCCCGGGCGCGGGGCCGGTGCCGAAATGCGCGCCAGGCCTTCGGTCGCAAATGTGACAAACTGGGCCGGTGCCGCGGTATCGCTGGCGCTCATCGCCGGTGTCGGCGTCTGGGGCTACAAGCTTGTTTCACGCGATGTGTCGGGCGTGCCGGTGGTCATGGCGCTGGAAGGGCCCATGCGCGTTGCACCCGAAAATCCCGGCGGGCAGCTGGCGGATCATCAGGGGCTGGCGGTCAACGCGGTTGCAGGGGAAGGCGTTGCCGCCGCCCCCGCGGATCGGCTGGTGCTTGCGCCGCGACCGGCAGGGCTGTCGGAAGAGGACGTGGCTCTGGGCGTGCTCGCGCCTCTGGTGCAGGCGGAAGCCTCCCGGCAATCACCGATCGAAGCATCGCTGCGCGTCACGGCGGAGATCGAAGATGCGGAAAGCGCTGCCGCGTTGGATGACGACGTGATCCCCGATCTGACGGACGATGCCGCGCTCACCGCTTTCGTCGAGCGCATGGCCGCCGGTGCCACGCCACTTTCAGAGCTGGCGCCGGGTGAGACACCGCCACCGGTGACCGCCTTGGCTGATACCGAGATCGTGCCGCCCGAGATGGCGCTTGGCCTGTCACGCTCTTTGCGTCCGCAGCTCCGACCCTCCGGATTGCGCACCGCGTCGCTGACCGCGGTAACCCCCGAGATCGCCGCGGCGGTTGCCGCTGCGCAGCAGGGCGGCACGCGCGAGATCGATCCAGCGAGCTTGCCGGAAGGCACGAGGCTGGTTCAGATCGGCACGTTCAAGGATGCTGACGCCGCACGGGCGGAATGGCGCAGGCTTGAAACACGGTTTTCCGCGTTCCTCGAAGGCAAGAGCCGCGTGATCCAGCGGGCAAGTTCCGGCGGCCGGGTGTTTTACCGGCTCCGGGCCGAAGGCTTTGCAGATCTCAGCGATGCGCGGCGCTTTTGTGCCGAGTTCGTTGCGGCAAATGTCGATTGCATCCCTGTGGTGACGCGGTGACACGGTCTTTCGGTGCTGCCATTCTTGGTTGTGCCGGCCTTCGGCTGACACCGGCGGAGAAGCGGTTCTTTGCCCAATGCTGGCCCGCGGGCTTTATCCTCTTTCAGCGCAATCTGGACACGGCAGAGCAGATCCGGGCGCTGTGCGCCGACCTGCGCGATGCGGTGGGCTGGGGCGCACCGATCTTCATTGATCAGGAAGGCGGGCGGGTGCAGCGCATGTGGGCGCCGCTTGTCACCGACTTCCTGCCCCCATTGGACGATGTTGCGCGGCTCGGGAGCAAGGCGGCCCGCGGCATGGCACTGCGTTACGGGATCATCGCGGCGGAGCTGCATCGCCTTGGGATCGATGGAAACTGCTCTCCGGCGCTTGATGTGGCGCGAGATGAAACGCATCCTTTCCTGCGCAACAGGCTGCTGTCCGACGATCCCGAGGTGGTGTCCCGGCTCGGTCGCGTGATTGTCGACGCGCAGTTGGAACAGGGTGTTCTTCCGGTGATCAAGCACATGCCGGGTCACGGTCTCGGGACCGCCGACAGCCATCTTCATTTGCCACGCAGCGCAGCCAGCGCCGAGGTTCTGGACGCGATTGATTTTGCGCCGTTCAAGGCGCTTTCGGATGTGCCGCTGGGCATGTCCGCCCATCTCGTGTTCGAAGCATTCGACGGAGAAGAGCCCGCCACCGTTTCGGGCACCATGATCTCCGTGATCCGCGACCGGATCGGGTTCGGCGGCGTGCTGATGACCGACGATATCTCGATGGAGGCTCTAAGCGGCACGGTGGCCGACCGCGGAGCGGCGGCGCGCGCCGCGGGCTGTGATCTCGTGCTGCATTGCAACGGCGACATGTGCGAGATGCAGAGCCTGATGGACCGGATCGGTCGGCTTGACGCAGGCGATCATGCGCGGGTCATGTCCGCCTACGGGCAGCGCATTTGCCCCGAGACGGTTGACATTGCGGCCATGCGTGCGGAGTTTGAGGCGCTTTGATCTTCGGACAGCGCCTGACATGACCGACCCGACACATCCCGAACCAGGCTCCGCGCAGGCGGCTGCGACGGACGCTCAAAGCGTCGCGCAGCGGCGTGCGGAGGAGGCGCTTGTCGTCGATGTGGACGGGTATGAAGGCCCGCTGGACCTATTGCTTGGCATGGCACGCACCCAGAAGGTCGATCTTCGCAGGATCTCCATCCTGCAACTGGCCGAGCAATACCTTGTGTTTGTCGAGAAGGCGCGCAGCCTCAGAATCGAGCTTGCCGCCGATTATCTGGTGATGGCGGCTTGGCTGGCCTTTCTGAAATCGCGTTTGTTGCTGCCGCCGGATCCGGCCGAGGAGGGGCCGTCGGGAGAAGACCTTGCTGCACATTTGGCCTTTCAGCTCGAGCGGCTCGAAGCGATGCGCGCGGTTTCGGCGCAACTCATGGCGCGCGACCGGCTGGGGCGCGATTTTTTTGCGCGCGGGTTGCCGGAACAGGTTGAGCGCACGCGAAAGGTTCGGTGGACAGCGACACTGCTCGATCTGATGCAAGGCTATGCGCGCATTCGGACAAAGGACGAGTTTCGCCCCTTTGTCATGGACCGTGACAAGGTGTGGACCATGGAAGAAGCGTTGGACCGCATGCGCAGCATGATTGGCTTTGCCGGTCAGTGGACGGATATTCAATCCTACCTGCCGCAGGGGTGGTCTGACGATCCCGTCAAATGGCGTTCTGCAACGGCTGCGACCTTCGCCGCCTCGCTCGAACTGGTCAAAGAGGGCAAGGCCGAGTTGAAACAGTCTGAGGTATTCGCGCCTATACTGCTGCGTCGACGGGACGGGCGCGAGGATTGAGATGACCGGGTTTGAAAAGCGAGAGTGATGGAGCAGAGTGACGCCGACACCCCTGAGGACCCTGACGCGCAGCGCGCGGCGGATGCCGACGCCTTGGGCATCGAGGACAGCCTGTTCGACGCGCCCGTGATGGCGGAACAGGAGCGCATGGTCGAGGCCATGCTCTTTGCCTCCGCCGAGCCTTTGAGCATACGCGATATGGCTGCGCGCATGCCGCATGGCTGTGATGCGGCCGAAGCGGTGGCGCATCTGCGCAAGCGGTATGAGGGCCGCGGCGTGCGGGTCGTCAAGGTCGGCGATGCCTACGCGATCCGAACGGCGCCCGATCTTGGCTTTTTGATGAGCCGCGATGTGGTCGAGACGCGCAAATTGTCCCGCGCGGCGGTCGAGACGCTGGCGATCATCGCCTATCACCAACCGGTGACGCGTGCCGAGATTGAAGAAATCCGGGGCGTTTCCGTGTCGCGCGGCACGATTGATCAACTGATCGAGATGGAGTGGATCCGTTTCGGGCGTCGCCGGATGACTCCCGGCCGGCCGGTGACTTTTGTCGTGACCGAAGAGTTCCTCGATCATTTCGGGCTGGAATCCGCACGCGACCTTCCGGGGCTTGCGGAACTGCGCGCGGCGGGGTTGCTCGAAAGCCGGATCCGTCCGGATGGTGCGCCTCAGGTCGGCGAGGGCGATGCGGATGCCGAGGAAGCAACGCCCGAAGGGCAGAGCGAATTGTTCGAGGATTGATCCGACAGCGCAGGATCGGCGACTAACCTTGCCTTAACCCCGTCGCAGTATCCCGTGGCCTGACCGAACAGGGAGAGGCCAATGAACGCGAACCGTCTGATGACCATGGTGGCCCGGCGCATCGTGAACCGTCTCGTGGCCAAGAGCCGCGATCAAGGCGTCGAGCGCAGGCTTCCGCAGGATGATCCTCCGATGCCGTTGGACCGGAACAGCAAGGCAGAGCGGCATGCCGCGCGGGATGCACGCAAACGCACCCGGCGTGCCTTGCAAGCCATGAAGATCGCGCGCCGGGCCGGGCGGCTGTGAGGTCGCAGTCGAAACCGAACCGGGTGTCATGATTATGCGCCGGGCCTGCGCGGCGCCACAATGTGACGAGGCATGCGTCAAGCCGGTGGCAAGTGTCCGCGCCAAGGAAGTCGGTTTTGGGTCTGGGGGGAAGCGATCATCGCCCCGATCCGACTGAGTCTTTGTCGCGGGTCAGCGCGCATCCTGCGCGCCGTGCACGTCTTGCATGACGGCGCGCACCGCGGACGGCAGGGGGAAGCGTCCGCTTCCATCCGGGGCCAGCGTCACCAACACCGCGTTCATGGTCGCGGCCTTGATCGTGGCGGTTTCGCGCCGGACCCACACCTCTTGCCATTCGACAAAGCTCGACGCGCGGAAGCTCGCCACGCGCGCGGTGACGATATAGGGCTCATCTTGATGCATCTCGGCGAGCCAGTCGGTTTCCGCGTGCCGGATGACAATCCGCGGCTCGCGTTCGGGCGCGCCGTAAGCGGTCAATCCCATCGCAATGAAACTCTTGACCCGCGCGGTTTCAAACCATCGCAGATACTCCACGTTGTTCACATGGCCGAGCATGTCGAGCTCGCTGAAACGGACCTTGTCGGCCAGCGCGAAGGGTTGCGGCTCCTGAATGCCGAACCGGCGCTGGTGGTCCGCGTCGAGGGGAAGGTGATAAGGCACGGGCATGTCGGTGCAGCTAGCCAAGCCGGTAGGCATTATCAAGCATCCCGTGGGATATCGAACCCGGGCTCTGCAAGCTCGAAACCTTCAAAGCGAAACCCGGGCGACACGGTGCACCCTACGAGGGTCCAGGCACCGGTGCTGCGGGCGGCTTGCCAATGTCCTTCGGGAACGATCCACTGCGGCAAGGCACCCGCTGCGAGATCTGGACCGAGAACTCTGTCCATGGCTGGTCCCGAGAGGGTTTCGGACATCGACAGGATCAGCGGTGCGCCAGCGTGGTAGTGCCAGATTTCCGTGGCATCGACCCGGTGCCAGCGGCTTTGCTCACCCTCGGCCAGCAGGAAAAAGATCGCCGTGCCGACCGGGCGGGCGCCCGCTTCGGCCGGCGCGATCCAGGTCTGGCGATAATGCCCGCCCTCCGGGTGCGGGGAGAGATCGAGCCGGTCGATGATCTCGGCGACCGTCAGGGAAGCTGTTGCAGGGGTCATGGGGGGGCGTGCGCCTCTGGATATTTTCATTAACGGAAATTGCCGAACCTCCGCGCTCGTTTGAGGCGCATCGAGCAGGAGGCCCATCAGATGCAGACAGCGCGCGTTCGGCAATTGGCCGAAGAAATCGTCGTTCGTGAGGGCGGCTATGTCAATGATCCGGATGATCCCGGTGGTGCAACGAATTTTGGTGTGACGATTCACACCATGCGCCGCCTCGGACTGGACCTCGACGGTGACGGAGATGTCGATGCACGCGATGTGCGGTTCTTGAGCCGCGATCAGGCCGTCGAGATCTTTCTGCGGCACTATTTCCAGAAGCCCCGCATCGCGGAGTTGCCCGAACCGCTCCATGCCACGGTATTCGACATGTATGTCAACGCCGGGGCAAACGCCGTGAAGATCCTGCAGCGGTTGCTACGGCAGATGGGAGAGGATGTGGCAGTAGACGGGGTGATCGGGCCACAAACACTCGCGGCGACGGCCCGGGCGATGGCGCGTGCACCGTCCCATATGGTTGACGCTTGCGGAATCGAGCGGCGCAATTACTATTTCCGGATCGCCGACCAACGCCCGGCGTCTCGCAAATATGCCCGTACCCGGCGTGGCGGCAAGGGCGGGTGGATCAAGCGCGCCGAAGAGTTCATCTCGGACCGGTATCACATGACGCAGGCCGAATTTGCGGCACGGGTGGCACCATGGGGATGATCGAAAAACTGCTGGGGCTCGTGTTCGGCGGTGGCCGCAACATAGTTGCCGAAACCGCGGAAGTCTTCCGCGTCAATGCCGAGGCCGAAGCCGGTCGAAGCGCTACGCTCCAAGGCGC
Source organism: Cognatishimia sp. F0-27 (assembly GCF_020667845.1). Lineage (GTDB taxonomy): Bacteria > Pseudomonadota > Alphaproteobacteria > Rhodobacterales > Rhodobacteraceae > JAFMPQ01. The sequence continues at coordinate 24,611 of NZ_JAFMPQ010000020.1, read as the reverse complement.
GGCGCTCAAGCAATTCGGCGCGGAATTCAGGCTTCAGGAACGCTCTGCCTTTGATCGGGTGATGGATGCGCTCAACCGGATCCCGCGCCCTGCCATGGCGCTGGGAACGCTTGGGCTTTTTGTGGCGGCGATGGTCGATCCGATCTGGTTTGCCGCGCGCATGGCCGGGATCGCGCTGGTCCCCGAACCTCTGTGGTGGTTGCTTGCGGCGATTGTCAGCTTCTACTTCGGTGCCCGTCATCAGGCCAAGGGGCAGGATTTCCAACGCGAGATAGCCGCGACCATGGCGGCGGTGCCGCAGGTGGTGAGCACGGTGCGGGAAGTCGAGGCGCTCGACGCGGCTGCGCCGCGGGAAGAAGTGGGCCCGGCGCCGGCGGACCGCAGACCGGAGCCTGTGCCGGTCGTGGCGTCGTCCAACCCCGCGCTTCAGGCGTGGCGGGATGCGGGCTGAGCGCCGGCCCCCTGACGTGATCCCGGATCTCGTGTGGAGCGGGGCCGCGACAATGTGAACACCGGACGGGGCCAAATGTCATTGGCCCTGTCCAGACCCGGCTCTATACTCCGCCTCATGATTACAGAGCTCGGACATTTCGCCCTCATCCTCGCCTTCCTTGTCGCCATCGTTCAGACGGTGGTCCCATTGGTCGGCGCCCATAAACGCTGGTCTGGATGGATGGCCTTGGCAGAGCCGGCCGCCACCGCGCAATTCCTGCTGGTTGGCGCATCTTTTGCGGCCCTGACCTATGCCTTTGTCGTTTCGGACTTCTCGCTCAGGCTGGTCTACCTCAACAGCCATTCGGCCAAGCCGATGCTCTACAAGATCTCCGGCGTCTGGGGCAACCACGAGGGCTCGATGCTGCTTTGGGTGCTGATTCTGGCGCTGTTTGGCGCGATGGCTGCGTGGTTTGGCGCAGGCTTGCCGCCGACCTTGCGCGCGCGCGTGCTGGCGGTGCAGGCATCGGTCTCTGTCGCATTCTACATGTTCATCCTGTTCACCTCCAATCCGTTCTTGCGCCTCGAAGTGGCGCCGTTTGACGGGCAGGATCTGAACCCGCTTCTTCAGGACCCCGGCCTCGCGTTTCACCCGCCCTTCCTTTATCTCGGCTATGTCGGTCTCTCGATCTGCTTCTCTTTCGCGGTGGCCGCTCTGATCGAGGGGCGCGTCGATGCCGCCTGGGGCCGTTGGGTGCGCCCGTGGACGCTTGCAGCTTGGGTGTTCCTGACCATCGGGATTGCTCTGGGCTCATGGTGGGCCTATTACGAGCTTGGCTGGGGCGGTTTCTGGTTCTGGGATCCGGTGGAAAACGCGTCTTTCATGCCATGGCTGTTTGCGGCGGCGCTTCTGCATTCCGCAATTGTCGTGGAAAAGCGCGAGGCGCTGAAAAGCTGGACCATCCTGCTGGCGATTCTGGCGTTCGGGTTCAGCCTGATCGGCACGTTTATCGTGCGGTCCGGCCTGCTCACATCGGTGCATGCCTTTGCGAACGACCCGGAGCGCGGGATGTTCATCCTGATGATCCTCGTGTTCTTCACGGGTGGCGCGCTGATGCTCTTCGCACTGAGGGCCAATATCATGGAAGCGAAAGGCGTGTTCGGCGTGGTCAGTCGGGAATCCGCGCTGGTTGCAAATAACATCCTCCTCGCCGTGTCGTCTTTCGTGGTGTTCGTCGGCACGATGTGGCCGATGTTTGCGGAGATGTTCTTTGACCGCGTGCTCTCTGTCGGGCCGCCGTTCTTCAATATGGCATTCACCCCGTTCATGGTGATCCTGGGGCTGATCCTTCCGGTGGGCTCGATGCTGAGCTGGAAACGCGCGAAGGTGGGCCGCACCCTGCGCCAGCTGGCACCGGCGTTCATCCTCGCCGTTTCGCTGATGGGGCTTTTCTGGGCGATGCAGACCGGCCGCAGCCTGCTTGGACCGGCGGGCGTGTTCTTTGCCGTGTGGATCATCTCGGGCGCTGTCATTGACCTTCTCAACCGCACCGGCCAGTCGCGGGACCTCAGCCGCTTGTTGCGTCTGCCGCGCGCGGACTGGGGCAAGGCGGTGGCGCATACGGGCCTTGGGATCACCATGCTCGGCGTGGCCGGCCTCATGGCCTGGACGGAGGAAGACATCCGCGTGGCGCAGATTGGCGAGCCCTATACGGTCGGCGCGTTCGAACTGGAACTCCAGGGTGTCGAGCGTGTCGAGGGGCCAAACTACATCTCGACCATGGGTGAGATCAGCGTGCGCAAGAACGGCGAGGAGGTCGCGCATCTCTTCCCCGAGAAGCGCAACTACCCCGTGGCGCAGATGCCGACGACGGAAGCGGCGATCGATTATCGCTTCATGCGCGACGTCTATGTCGTGATCGGCGACCCGCAGCAGGATGGCGGCTGGGTTGTCCGGACCTACATCAAGCCGCTTGCCAACTGGCTCTGGGCCGGCTGTATCCTCATGGCGCTTGGCGGACTGCTGAGCCTCACGGATCGGCGCTTCCGCGTAGCCGCAGGTGCGCGCAAGGCTGACGCCGCGCGGGCCGGGGTGCCGGCGGAATGATGGCGGTGTTCAAACGGATGCGTTGCGCGCTTGTCGTCGCCCTCGCAATCGGCGTGGCGCCCTTTGCGCCCGCCTTTGCGGTTCAACCGGACGAGGTGCTGGAGGATCCCGTGCTCGAAGAGCGTGCCCGCGACATCTCCGAAGGGCTGCGGTGTCTGGTGTGCCAGAACGAGAGCATTGACGAGTCCGATGCCGCCCTTGCGCGTGATCTGCGCCTGCTTGTGCGGGAACGCCTCGTGGAAGGCGACAGCGATACCGAGGTGGTTGATTACATCGTGGATCGCTATGGAGAATTCGTTCTCCTGCGACCCACGACGGGTGGGTGGAACTGGTTGCTCTGGGCGTCCGGACCCATCCTGTTCTTCGCCGCTTTGGGCATGGGCGTGCTCTACATTCGCGGACGGGCCAGCGCGCCCGCCACGACGGAAGCGGGCCTGAGCGAGGAAGAGCGCAAGCGCCTGGAAGAAATCCTAAAGGGGTGATCGTTCTCCGAAGCGCCTGCGCGTCTCAGGGCCGCGGCCCGTCCTCTCCGCGACGGCCAAACGGGAGTTGATCCAGCGGCTACCGGTTCCGCTGCGGATCGGCCATTTGTCTCTGACGTTGCGTTGCGGTTTGCCAAACCCCGCGCGCCGGTGTTTGATGCGCCAAAATCCCAAAGGGAGGCCGTGGCCCATGCAATACGACACGATCCGTTTTGACATCACAGACGACATTGCCGTTGTGGAAATGAACCGTCCTGACGTCATGAATGCGCTGAACACCCAGATGCGGGCCGAGATCACCGACGCCGTGCAACGCGGCGGCCGCGAGGCGCGGGTGGTGGTCATCACGGGAACGGGGCGCGCGTTCTGTTCCGGGCAAGATCTCGGGGACCGCGCGAATGCGGCCAATCTCGATCTCGAGCGCACGCTGCGCGATGAATACGTGCCCATGCTGCGGGCAGTGGTCGATTGCCCGGTCCCAACCATCTCGGCGGTCAACGGAACAGCAGCCGGGGCAGGGGCAAACCTGGCCCTTCTGGCCGACGTTGTCATTGCAGCCGAAAGCGCGTCCTTCATCCAGGCCTTTACCCGCATCGGTCTGATCCCCGATGCTGGCGGCACATGGGCGCTGCCGCGCCAGATGGGCTTGGCCAAGGCCATGGGGGCGGCGCTCTTTGCAGACAAGATCACCGCGCGTCAGGCGGATGCCTGGGGCATGATCTGGGAAGCGGTGCCGGATGCCGAATTTGACAGCCACTGGCGGGGTCGGGCGGCGCATCTCGCCACGGGGCCGACTGCGGCTTATGAGCGGGTCAAACGTGTCATGCGCGGTGCTTTTGAGAACGATCTCGACGCGCAACTCGCGCTTGAAGCCCGATTGCAGGGTGAATGCGGCAAGACCCGTGATTTCAAGGAAGGCGTTGTGGCGTTCCTCGAGAAACGTCCGGCGCAATACGAAGGGCGTTAAGCGGCGCGCCGCCAAGGCTCGGGGTGCGTAGACCGCGACCGGCCCTGCGCATGGCCGCCCCGGACCAGACGCAGGCATTCAGCGAAACAGCAAAAGGCGCCGGGATCCGGCGCCTTTCTTGTATGAGCAAGCCCGTCGGGCTCAGACCATCATGTCGGCAAGGTCATCGGTCTGCTCAAGCGCTTCATCCGGGACTTGCTCCTCGGTTTGCTGCACCATCATCTCGTCATAGGTGACGGCGTAATCCACGCATTCCTCGTGCACACCGGACGGTGCAAAACACAGGTCATCCACGGCGCCCGATCCAACAAGCGTGACTTCCATGGTCGCCACGCCGGTTGCATCGATTGCCACCTCGGTGGCCGAATTGTCGCCCTCCGCCGGGATCGCCACGGTCGAGATCAACGTGCCGTCCGCGTCGAACAGGTCGATCGTGCCACCGGGCTCCTCGATGTCGAGCAGGGTGACGGATTGCACATCGGAGACCGCATCGAAGGTGAAATGTAACGTGCCCCCGCCGGCATTGTCGTCAGCATCGCTGCTGTCGTTGTCCTCGGAGATGATGATCGCGTTGCCCTGCGATGCGTAGGCCAGGTCGGTATCGCCCCCGGTGGGGTTCGCCGTATCAAAGAGCATGGCGTCGTTCTCACTGTCGGCGGCATCCCCAGCGCGTTGCCCAACCACGCTGAAGCCATCGAATTGATCGGCGACAACGTCGCCGGACTGACCCGCGTTGAAGTCTTCGCAGACCTCGCCTTCGGCCACCTCTTCGGTCACGGTGATTTCGACATTGTCGACAAAGAGCACCTCGTTCCCTGCGGAGATGTCCGACACCACGCGCATCTGCACGCCGCTGGTGGCCGCGTCGAGCACACCGCCCTCGTAGGTGAGCGTCTCGAAGGTTTCGCCAAAGCTCTGCCCGGTCACCGATCCCACCATCTCGGTGCCGGCATCGTTGACGCGGAACTCGTCAAGCAGCACCCAGTCGCCGCCGTCGACCTGCACCTCCACGCGCAAACTGTCGGCGTATTGGCCGCTGTTTTCGAAATAGGAGGTCTCGCAGGCGCGCATGTCCAGGGAGATGCTCGCCGGCCCGTCCGTGGCGACCTCGGTGAAGCGCATCTCGCCCTCGTTGCGCCCGTCGGTACGGGCAGAGCCGTAGCGCACATCCCACCCGCCATCGACCTCGACGGCAGCGCTGTCATCGGGGTCGGCGACCGTGTCGAAATCCTCTGACAGGCCGACGGCTTCGACGGTTGTTGGCGCGGACACATCCTGAGTGGTGGTGACCACCAGGTTGTCGATCAGGATCTGTTCGTCATTGGCGCTGATATCCGACGTGATGCGGAACTGCACGCTCTGCGTGGCACTGTCGAGCACGCCACCGGAATAGGTGGGCGCGGTGCTCAGCGACGTGATCAGTGCGCCGGTCTCGGAGCCGACAAGGGCTGTGCCGGTCTCGTCGACACGAAACTCGTCGAGCAGGATGAAGGCACCGCCGTCAATGGCCACTTCGACGCGCAGGCTGTCAGCGTATTGACCACTGGCCTCGAACCGGTCGAGATTGATCGCGCGGGCATCAAAACTCAGGCTGACCGGTCCGTCTGTCTCGACGGTCTGCAACAGCAGCGCGCCGTCGTTCGAACCATTGGTGCTCAGAAACCCGCCGCTTTCGAACGCCCACCCGGCGCTGTCCGCGATCAGATCGGAGCCCGTGGCGCTGGTCACGCCGGTGAGGTCTTCGGAAAGAGTCACGGTCTGGTATTCCGCGCCGCTGTCGGGGCCGGAGCCATTGGTCAGGGCCAGCCCGCCGCCATTGTCCGAGTTGATCACCACCGTCAGGTTCGATAAGTCGATGCTGTCAGCGGTGAGGGTAGACCCGTTGCCATCGACATAGAGCGTGAAGGCGGCCTGATCGACATCCCCGCCGGAGCTGTAGGGGATCTCGCCGAACTCGACGCGCACATCGTAGCTTTCGGCGATCTGTGCGCCGTTGTTCAGCTGATTGAGCGCGCCGGTGGCGACATCAAAGCCGGTCAGGTTTTCGCCGTTCGAGCCGATGCTTTCGTCAAAGGCGGGAAACACGGTGAGCGCTGGCGCGTCGGCGTCGTTGGTGAGGTTGAAAAACAGGGCGTCCACATCGGTGGCCGCGGGATCGGTGGCGAACACTTGAAGGATGAGATTGCCTTCATCCTCGATCACCACAAGGCGGACCTGATCGAAACATCCTAGGAGAATCTCGGCAGCGGGGGTGGCGGGCATAATGAACTCCGGATCATGCAAGGCGCGGACGGCAAAGCGAGGGCGCGTGGTCAAAACTGACACAAGACTTGCCATCAACTGGTCGAATTCTCGCCATTATCCGTAGAAACAATCGGTTTCCGCCACGGTCTCGCCCGGTTTGGATTGGTCCAGTTTCCCAACTCGAAACAATCGCAGCACTTCGCAAACACCGATGCTCTTTCGAAAAGAGTGAAAATTGTCCGAAACCTGTTTTCGGATGATGCGACTCACCGCATGGCAGGGCAGCGGAGCTGTCTCAATGGCCATGACAGAGGGCGTGGCGCTTAGGCGCGCGGGCACAACAAAGGCCCGCCATCGAGAGAATGCCGGGCCTTGAGCCAATCGGTTGTGATCCTGCGCAAAGCGCGCGGATCAGCGGTTTTCGATATCCACGTAATCGCGCATCGCCGTGCCGAGATACAGCTGACGCGGGCGACCGATCTTCATTTGCGGGTCCGCAAGCTGTTCTTTCCACTGGCTGATCCAGCCAACGGTCCGCGACAGGGCAAAGACCGGTGTAAACATGGAAGTGGGGAAGCCCATCGCTTCGAGGATGATGCCCGAGTAGAAGTCCACATTCGGGAACAGCTTCTTGTCCGCGAAATACGGGTCGTTCAACGCCGCCTGCTCAAGTTCCTTGGCCACTTGAAGGATCGGGTTGTTCTCCACACCCAGCAGGTCGAGAACCTCATCGGCGGATTGCTTCATCACCGTCGCGCGCGGGTCGAAATTCTTGTAGACCCGGTGACCGAAGCCCATCAGGCGGAAGGGATCATCCTTGTCCTTTGCACGGGCGATGAACTCGGGGATCCGGTCCGGGGTGCCGATTTCCTTGAGCATCTCGAGGCAGGCCTGGTTGGCGCCGCCATGGGCCGGACCCCAGAGGCAGGCGATACCGGCCGCGATGCAGGCAAACGGGTTGGCACCGGAAGAGGAGGCCAGACGCACGGTCGAGGTCGAGGCGTTCTGCTCGTGATCCGCATGCAGAGTGAAGATCCTGTCCATGGCGCGGGCAAGGATCGGGTCCACCACGTATTCCTCAGCAGGCACGGCAAAGCACATGTGCAGGAAGTTGGCCGCGTAGTCGAGATCGTTGCGCGGGTAGACGAAGGGTTGACCGATGGAATACTTGTAGGCCATCGCCGCGATGGTCGGCACCTTGGCGATGAGCCTGTGCGAGGCAATCTCGCGCTGGTGCGGATCGTTGATGTCGGTGCTGTCGTGGTAGAACGCGGCCATTGCGCCAACCGCGCCGACCATGATCGCCATCGGGTGCGCATCGCGCCGGAACCCACGGAAGAAGTTGTGCATCTGCTCGTGGATCATCGTGTGGCGGGTGATGGTCGCTTCGAAGATCTCCAACTCGGTCGCGGAGGGCAGCTCACCATAAAGCAGCAGGTAGCACACCTCAAGATAATGCGACTTGCTGGCCAGCTGGTCGATGGGATAGCCGCGGTGCAAAAGCTCGCCTTTGCCGCCGTCGATAAAGGTGATCGTGCTGTCGCAGGCCGCTGTGGATGTGAAGCCCGGATCATAGGTAAACACACCCGATTGCGCATAGAGCTTGCGGATGTCGAGCACATCCGGGCCTGCGGTCGGTGAGTAGATCGGCAATTCGTAGGATTGCCCGTCAATAGTGAGTGTGGCGGATTTCTTGCTTTCAGCCATGGCGTCGTCCCCTGTGTAGTCTGGCGCCCGAGCGTGGGGCGCGAAGTCGAGCCCCGCCAGGGGCGCCTGTACCCCGGCGGATCCACGGGAGTGGTGGCCGTTCGGGGCGCGGTAGACAGGGACGTGTCAAACACGCCCTTGCCGTGGATCTTGCGCGCGCCTCGGGGAGGGCGCCTGTTGTCAGGCGTCCATGGGCGCGCTCGCATCCTGAAGCCGCGCGAGGCTTTCCTCACGGCCCAGGACGAGCAACATGTCAAAGACGCTCGGTGTGACGGCCCGGCCCGCGAGCGCAGCCCGCATCGGGCCAGCCAGCTTGCCGAATTTGGTCCCTTGTGCCTCGGCAAACTCGCCCAGACACGCTTCGAGGTCGTCACGGGACCAGCTAGCATTTTGCAACTGCGGCGTCAACGCGGCCAGTATACCACGGGATACCGGATTAAGGTTTTTTGCCGCTTTCTCATCTGGGACCAAAGGACGGCTTGCCAAGACAAACTGAGCTTTTTCAAGCAGTTCCGGGATCGTCTTGGCTCTATCCTTGAGGCAATACATCGCACGAAGAAGCCCGTCCGATTGCGCTTCGCTCAGCGGATCGGCCCCGGTCGCTGCGCAAAACGCATGGATCTCTTGCAGCAGTGCAGCATCGTCAGAGGCGGCTATATGCTGACCGGAGAGGTTTTCGAGTTTCTTGAAGTCGAACCGCGCGGGGCTTTTCCCGATTCCGGTCAGATCGAACCATGCCTTGGCCTGCGCATCGGTGAAGAACTCCGCGTCACCATGGCTCCAGCCGAGCCGTGCGAGATAGTTGCGCATGCCCGCCGCCGGGTAGCCAAGCTTCTGGTATTCCTCGACCCCGAGCGCGCCGTGCCGCTTGGAAAGTTTCTTGCCGTCCGGGCCATGGATCAGTGGAATATGCGCCCATACAGGCACGTCCCACCCCATCGCGGTGTAGATCCCCATCTGGCGCGCGGCGTTGTTGAGATGATCGTCGCCCCGGATCACGTGGGTCACGCCCATATCATGGTCATCCACAACCACGGCCAGCATATAGACCGGCGTGCCATCGGACCGCAGCAGAATCATGTCGTCGAGCTGGTCATTGCGGATCGTCACATCGCCCTGCACCGCGTCGCGGATGACGGTTGCGCCCTCCTGCGGTGTGCGCAGCCGGATCACGAAGGGGGTGTCCGCGGGGTGCGTGGCCGGGTCTGCGTCGCGCCATGGGCTCTGGAACAGGGTCGAGCGCCCTTCGGCCCGTGCGGTCTCGCGAAATGCTTCGATCTCGTCCTGGGAAGAGAAACACTTGTAGGCGGCCCCTTTGGACAACAATTCGTGGGCGACCTCTGCATGCCGGTCGGCGCGCGAGGCCTGGCTGATCACCTCGCCGTCATGATCCAGCCCGAGCCAGGCCATCCCGTCGAGAATGGCTTGGGTCGCTTCGGGGGTCGACCGGGCGCGGTCGGTATCCTCGATGCGCAGAAGGAATCGGCCGCCGCGCCCACGCGCAAAAAGCCAGTTGAACAACGCGGTGCGCGCGCCGCCGATATGCAGGAAGCCCGTGGGCGAAGGTGCAAAGCGCGTCACAACCGGCGTGTCGCCTGTCTTGGGACCGGAGGAGGTCTCGGAAAGGGTCATCTTGGTTAACCTTTTGCTAACGGGGAGGGGTCTAGGCTTGTCGCGTTCTCTACTTGGCGTGTGGCCAAGGGGCAAGATATGGCGCCGGTGCTGACCAGACTCGAACACATGCTGCTGGGCCAGAGGGGCCACCTGTTCCCGTGGGCGCCGGTGGCCTTGGCATGCGGCATCGGTTTCTATTTCTCGCTGCGGTTCGAGCCGCCTCTATGGGCGCTTTGGGGGCTGGTCGTGCTGGGGCTCGGCGGGGTGACGGGGCCGAGGGTTGCAGGGGCGGTCTGGGGCGTTCTGATCGCGGGGCTGGCGCTGGTTCTGCTTGGCATCGGTCTGGCCGGATTGCGGGCACACAGCGTGGCGGGACCGGTGCTCGATTTTCGCTATTACGGCAGCATAGAGGGACGGGTTGTTGGCGTGGACCGGTCCGCTTCGGACGCGGTGCGCGTGACACTCGACCGCGTGGTGCTGGAACGGATGGACCCGCGCGACACACCTCAGCGCGTGCGCATCTCATTGCACGGGCAGCAAGGCTTTGCCGAGCCCAGCCCCGGCGCGGTGATCCTGACAACCGGTCACCTGTCGCAACCGGGCGGCGCTGTCGAACCCGGCGGGTTCGATTTTCGCCGCCACGCCTGGTTCCTCCGGCTCGGCGCGGTTGGATACACGCGCAACCCGGTCGTTCTGCTTGAACCGCCCGGCAACGGTTTGTCCGTGTTCAAGGCGCGCATGTGGCTGTCCGCGCGCGTGCAGACCGCCTTGCCCGGTGACAGCGGGGCCTTTGCGGCGGCTGTCATGTCCGGCGACAGGTCGGGCATGGGGCAAGACACGTTGCAGGCCTTGCGCGATACCAATCTTGCGCATCTTCTCGCGATTTCCGGCCTGCACATGGGGCTGCTGGCAGGATTTGTGTTTGCCGCGCTGCGCCTTGCGCTGCTCATCATACCCGCCACACGGCACCGATGGCCGGTCAAGAAGATTGCCGCTGCCGGAGCCTTGCTCGCGGCGTTTGGCTACCTCTTGCTGTCTGGCGGGAACGTGGCCACCGAGCGCGCCTTCATCATGGCCGCAACCGCGCTCTGCGCGTTGATGCTCGATCGCCGGGCCATCTCCCTGCGGGCGGTTGCGATGGCGGCGTTGATTGTGCTCGTCTGGCAACCAGAGGCGCTGCTCGGCCCGGGTTTCCAGATGTCCTTTGCCGCGACAACCGCGCTTGTCGCGGTGTTCGAACAGCTCACGCATGTGCAACGGGAGCACCCCTTGCCACGATGGGCCATCCCGGTATTTTCGCTGTTTGTCTCGTCGGCGGTGGCCGGGTTTGCAACCGCACCGGTCGGCATGGCCCATTTCAACCAGATCGCCCATTACGGGCTGATCGCAAATCTTGTCTCTGTCCCGGTGATGGGCATTCTGGTCGTCCCGATGGCGGTGGTTGCGGCGCTGGCGATGCCCTTCGGGCTGGACTGGATCCCGCTTTGGGTGATGGGGCTCGGGCTGGACTGGATCCTTTTCGTGGCCGATCAGGTGGCGGCGTGGGAGGGGGCCACGCGGGCGATCAAGGCGCCACAGGCGGGTGTCCTCGCGTTGCTTGCCCTGGGCGGGCTGATCCTTTGCCTCTGGCGCGGCGCGGGGCGCCTTGTCGGGATCGGGCCGTTGCTTCTGGCGACGCTCTTGTGGGCCCAGACCCAGCGGCCGGCCCTGCTGATTGCCAATACGGGTGGGTTGGTCGGCGTCTTGACGGAGCATGGGCGGGCGCTCTCGAAAGCGCGTGGTGCAGGGTTTGTGGCGGAGATCTGGCTGGAGAACGACGGGCACGGCATGTCCCAGGAGGAAGCGGCGGCGCTTTGGCCGGAGCCGGACGCCGCGCGCACCGCGCGCTATACTCTGTCAGGAACGGAGGTTGTGCATCTGCAAGGCAAACGCGCCATCCGCGCGTGGACAGAGTGTGATGCGGGGCAAATCATCGTCGCGAGCAGCGAGGCCGCGTTGGAAGGGGACTGTGTTCTGTTGGACCCTGCGCGCCTCCGGCACACCGGCGCGATTGCGCTGTTTGCCGAGGACAGGGGGTATCGCATGGTGCAGGCGGCGCATCGCACCGGCTTGCGCCTCTGGGCGGGTGTCTACCCGAACAAACACAGCGCCGGACTTCCGGAACAGGGTTTGTTGATCGCGCGTCGCGCGCCGTGAGAAGACGTCGGCCGAGTGGAGATGTTTGGGGCGACGCCCTTCGCAGCAGCCCGACCACCATGCGACGCACGGCATCTCGCGCCGCGCGTCGCGTATTGGGGCGCGATCTCAGTAGGTGCGGATCAATCCGACCAGCTTGCCCTGCACACTGACCGATCCGGCCGGCAGAACGCGCGGCTCGTAAGCCGGGTTGGCTGCTTCAAGGATCACCGTGTCGCCGCGGCGGCGGAAGCGTTTCAGCGTCGCTTCATAGCCTTCGACCTGCGCCACGACGATCTCACCGTCCCGCGCGGAGGCGGTCTCTTCGATCACCACGACATCGCCGTCATTGATCCCGGCTTCGATCATCGAGTCGCCCTTGACCTCAAGCGCGTAATGGCGGCCACGCCCCTTGAGCATCTGGCCGGGAACGGCGATGCCGGGCGGCGGGTCGTTGATCGCCTCGATCGGAATACCCGCCGCGATCCGGCCCATGAGTGGCAGTTGCGCAAGCCCGCCGCTCTCCATGATCGGAGTGGGGGCGGCCTGCGGCGTATCCGGTCGGTCGCCATCAATCACGCGCGGATGAAAACCGGACTGGCGGCCGGCGAGGCTGTCGGGCAGTTTCACGATTTCAAGCGCGCGCGCCTTGTGGGGCAGGCGGCGGATGAAGCCGCGCTCTTCCAGCGCGGTAATCAGGCGGTGGATCCCGCTTTTGGAGCGCAGGTCCAGCGCATCTTTCATCTCGTCGAAGCTGGGCGGAACCCCATCCCGTGCCATGCGCGTGTGGATGAAATTCAGCAGGTCCAGTTGTTTCTTCGTGAGCATGCGTGGGCCTCCGGCGTTCATGTGATCTCTGGTCCGTGGCGGGACCTATGATTGGGGTCAGTGTTAACTTTTGTTCTATTCATGTTCATGTTTTGTGTCAACGATTTCATGATTCGCCGCTTGAAACCGTGGCCCGGTTGCCCGTTTGTGTGTTTCGGCAGAGCCTTCTAGGGTGGCGGCGTTGGCAAAGGAGGAGGCCGGGAATGCTGGAACTGGATCACATCGCGGTTGCGGGCGAGACACTCGGAGCGGCCACGGCGCATGTGGAAGACTGCCTTGGTCAACCGATGGGGCCGGGCGGTCAGCACGCGCATTTTGCCACCCATAACCGGCTATTGGGGATGGAGCCTGCGCTCTACCTCGAAGCGATTGCCATTGATCCGACCGTGCCCCGTCCACCCTATGCCCGCTGGTTCGGGCTTGATGCGTTTCGCGGCGCGCCCCGGCTCGACAAGTGGATCCTTCGCACCGACGATCTCGACGCCGCGATCCACGCGCTTCCGATGGCGGGTGAGGCCGTTGCGTTGTCACGGGGAAACCTGCGCTGGTCGATGGCGGTGCCGCGCGATGGCATGTTGCCGTTTGACGGGCTGTTTCCAGCGCTCATTCAATGGCATTCCGACACGCCGCCGGGCCTGTCGTTGGCCAAACCCGCGCTGTCAATGAGCGGCTTGACGGTCCGGCACCCGGAAGCAGAGGCTCTGCGCGCGCTGCTGGACCCGTATCTGGATGCGCCCCTTGTGTCGTTCGAAACCGGTGCCCCCGGCCTTGAGGCGACGCTGCAATCGTTGGGGCGGACGGTCACGCTACGCTAGACGAAACGGGCCTTGGCCGCCGGAGGCGCGGCCTTGGGCCGCAGGCCATGGCCGCCATTGTCGACAAATCGCCCCCATAAGCTGCCTGACAGCGCCGGGCGGCTGTCTTACACTCCGGGCATGTCGATTTGGTCGCGCATATCAGACGCGCTTTCCGCGCTTGCCAGTGGCGAGGGCCTCTCCGAGGTCTTTGACCGGCTGCGCGCTCCGCCTGAACGGACGGTGGGCTTCACCATCGCGGTGATTGCCCTGTCTGCAAAGATGGCCAAGGCGGACGGGCTGGTAACCCGTGACGAGGTCACGGCATTCCGCGAAGTGTTTCACATCGGACAGGCGGACGAGGCTGCCGCCGCGCGGGTCTTCAATCTTGCGCGCCAGGACGTGGCGGGGTTCGAAGATTATGCGCGCCGCATCCGGGCGATGTTTGGTGAGGATCGCAGCACGCTTTGCGACCTGATGGAGGGCCTGTTCCATATCGCGCTGGCCGATGGCACCTATCATCCGGCTGAGGATGCGTTTCTTGAACGGGTGGCGGAGATCTTCGAACTTGGCGAGACCCGGTTCTTGACAATGCGGGCGCGGTTTGTCCCCGATGCCCTGCCGGATCCCTACACGGTGTTGGGTGTCACGCCCGAGACACCCATCGAGGAGATCCGCAAGGCGTGGCGGCAACTGGTGCGCGAAACGCATCCCGACCGGATGATTGCGCGCGGGGTGCCGCAAGAGGCCGTGCGCCTGTCGGAGCGGCGCATGCAGGATATCAACCGCGCCTGGGAAGACATCCGCAACCGCGCCTCGGCGGCGTGACGCGGGTCGGCGGCGGGATGCGGTTTGCAACCTATAACGTCGAGTGGTTCGATGCGCTTTTCGACAATGACGGAACGCTTCTCGACAACGGAGGCTGGTCGGCACGTCACAACGTGACCCGCGCCATGCAGATCGACGCGCTGATCCGGGTGTTTCGCGAAATCGACGCGGATGCGGTGATGATCATCGAGGCGCCCGACACGAACCGGCGCCGTTCCACAACGCGCGCGCTCAGCCGCTTTGCCGAGGCGGCGGGTTTGCGGGCCCGGTCGGTCATGACCGGGTTTGTCAATGATACGCAGCAGGAAATCGCGCTGCTCTTTGATCCCGATGTGATCTCCGTGCGCCATGCACCCGGCGGAACGCCCGACGCGCCGCGCTTTGATGACGCGTTCCACATTGATCTCGATATCGACGCCACGCTCGACACGGTGACCTTTTCCAAACCGCCGCTGGAGCTTGCCATCGAGACCGCCTCGGGCGTTGCGCTGCACATGATCGGGGCGCATCTCAAGTCCAAGGCCCCGCATGGCGCCAAGGGGCGGGACGCGATCATGCGTCTGGCAATTGCAAATCGCCGCAAGCAATTGGCGCAGGCGATCTGGCTGCGCAAGAGGGTCAGCAGCCTGCTGGCCGATGGTCAATCAGTGATCCTTGCCGGTGACCTCAATGACGGTCCCGGGCTTGACAGTTTCGAGGCGCTGTTCGGGCGCAGCTCGGTTGAGATCCTCATGGGAGCGGGAGCCGAGGCGCTTTACGATCCGCATGCCGCGCGGGCGCTTGCGCAGCGGATCGGTGCACAACCCTCCACGGCGCGGTTCTTCCTCAAGGGTGAAAACCGCTATCTTCAGGCGCTGCTCGATTACCTGATGATCTCGGCCGATCTCAGGGCAAGGGCCCCGCGCTGGCGCATCTGGCATCCGTTCGACGATCCTGTCTGCTGGCAGGACGAAGCGCTGCGGGATGCTTTGCTCACGGCGTCGGACCATTTTCCGGTGACGCTCGATCTCGACCTCTGAGGCTTCAAATGCGCCCGGAGCGCGCCTATATTGCGACCATGATGAAAAACATGGTGATCCCCCTTGTCGCCGCGGCGACGATTGCAGCGCCGGGTGCCGCGCAGGATACGGATGGCGGGTTCAACCTGATGGAGGAGGGCGCGAAGCTCTTTCTGCGCGGGTTGATGGAAGAAATGGAGCCCGCGCTTGACGAGCTTCAGGGCCTTGCCGAAGAGATGGAGCCCGCGCTGCGCGATTTCGCGCAGACCATGGGGCCGCATCTGCGTGACCTGGCCCGACAGGTGGAAGACTGGACGGCGTATCATCCGCCGGAAATCCTGCCCAATGGCGACATTATCCTGCGCCGGAAAACCGATGAAGAGCGTGCGATTGAGCCTGATCCGGAGAGCGAGATAGAGCTCTGAGCCGAATAAAAGCCGGGAGCGCGGCGTCAATCGATGGCGACACGATACTCGGCCGCATCAAGCGCGGTCGCGAGTGATTTGAACCGGGCTTCCGTGACCTCACCATAGAGGTCCTGCGCGGTCTTCGACAGGTGCAGCGTCAGAACCCGCTCGGTCAGGTCCCAGCTGAGCCGTGGACGCGCGTCCTTGCCATCCTTCGTCCAGAGCATCGCGCCAAGCCGCATCGCCTTGCCAAGCACTTCGGCCTCCGCGGTGCTGCGCGCGTCGACCAGATCGTAGAGCGCTTCGAACCGGCTGCCCGTTTGTTTGTTGCGATACCGGTGCAACAGCGCGAGCCCGAGATAGATCCGCTCCCAATGCTTCAAGCCACCGAGATTGGCGCGGGTGGCATAGTCAAAGCAGACTTCCGCACGGTAATCCGGATGTGCGCGCCAGCTGACATCGTGCAGAAGGCAGGCCGCCCGAACGAGCCGCAGCCGGGCCATGGGAAGGTCGGGAAACAAGGGCTCGACAAAGCGATAGAGCCGCTTGCCAAAGCCGGGCAGGCGGGCGTCCTTGCTCTCGGCAAACCGGCAGGCCTCGATCAGCGGATCGCGCGCGCGCAGGTCGTCGGGCATCTGCTCATAGAGCATGCCCTCGCGAATGCCATAACTCGAAATCGCAATGTCCAGCGGCTCGAAACTGCGCACCAGGCGCGTCAGAACCTCGGTCGCGTAGGGCACCAGCGCCATGCGCGAGGGTGAAATTCCGCAGGCCGTTCTCAACTCTTCTAGATCGGCCTCTTCGATAAAGCGCGCCGTGGCTTCGACGGCATCGGAATCCATGCGGTATTCGTGCAGGACATGCAGCGGATAGTTGCGCCGCTCCATGTCGATCCGCGCAATGGCGCGCCACGACCCGCCCACAAGGAACAGCCGGTCACGCTGCACACCCATGTGATCGGCAAGCTTCTGCATTTCCTTTCGGATATACTTCTCGCGCGCTTTCTTTCCGCCGCTCATGTCCTTGAATTTCAGGGGTCCAAGCGGCGAGGTGATCCGGCGACCGACGGTTCCGTCATGGATCTCGGCCAATTCCATCGACGAGCCTCCGATATCGCAGACAAGACCAAAGCTGCCGGGCCAGCCAAGCAACACACCTTGTGCAGAGAGCCGCGCCTCTTCCTCGCCGTCTATCACATGCACGGAGAGCCCGGTTTCGCGCTGCACCGTCTCGCAAAACTCCGGGCCGTCCTCGGCCTCGCGCATGGCGGCGGTGGCAAAGATCGACATCGAAAAGAGCTGCATGCCGTCGGCAAGCGCCTTGAACCGCGCAAGGGCGGAGAAAGCCCGCTTCTTGCCTTCAGGGTTCAGCCGCCCGGTTTCGGGCATCCCGGCGCCAAGACCGCACATGACCTTTTCGTTGTAGAAATAGGCGGGGCTGCGCGCGGCGCCGTCAAACACCACCAGTCGCACGGAGTTGGAGCCGATATCCACGACCCCCACCTTTGACAGTTTGCGCACCGAGGCGTCCTGAAACAGCGGCGCGCCGAAGGGCTCCCAGTCTTCGATCGGGGTCTCAATGCTGGCCATGGCTCTCCCTCCGCTGGCAGCCGCAAGATGGCGCAGCGTGCCGGGGCGGTCAAGCGCCGGCCACGAAAAAGGGGGCGGTGGAATGCCGCCCCCAAAGTCAATATATTTCAGTAGTTTATCGAATTCTGTCCTCGGCTTAGCGGAACAGGGACAGAAGCGACTGCGGCGCCCGGTTCGCGATGGAGAGCGACTGGGTCGCGAGCTGCTGCTGCACTTCGAGCGCCTGCAGACGCGCGGAGGCCTCGGTCATGTCCGCATCGGTCAGGGTTCCGATGCCGGATTTCAGGGCGTCGGTCAGACCGGCGATGAAGTCCTTCTGGGTCTCGAGCCGACCCTGATCGGAGCCAAAGGACGCCGCAGCGTCGATCGAGGCACTGATCAAACCTTCGATATTGGACAGAGCCGCAGCCGCATCATCTTCGGTCAAGACAGAGAGGCTCTCCAACCCTTCAAGGCCGCCACCGATCGTGTTGCCCGCATCCGCGCCGACAGACATCACGGTGACCGCGATCGTATCGGTGCCGTCGGTCACATTCGACGTGGCGACAAGGCTTTCGCCCGCAGCGCTGATGGACAGGGTATCGCTGTCGATGCCATTCTCGTTCGCGTAGGCGGCAAATTCCTTGCTGAGCGCCTTGGCCACATCGGCCATGGTGTCGCCGTCGCGTGCCACGTAGGTGATGTCTCCCCCGGCAGCCTCGCCTTGGGTGCCCGCGGCGGCAGCGGTGTTGCGCAAATCAGCCTGGGTGAAGGCGGAATCGTCTGCGTCGGTGCCGAAAATCTGCAGCGAGAAGGCCTTGCCTGCCTCCACATCCACGCCGGACAGGTCGATATCGGCTTCGGTCGCGTTCACGGTGCCGGTGGCCTCCGAAGCGGTAAAGGTGCCGCCGGTCGCCGCGATGGCGCTCGCACCGGTCGTCAGATCGCGCTTGCGGATGTCGATCTCGGAGGTGGTGACCCCGCTGTCGGACCGGTCGATGGAGGACATCACCGACGTGGTGCCGGAGCCTTCTTCCGTGCTGGTGTTCTTGAGCAGGTTCGCGCCGTTGAAGGAGGCGGTATCGACAATGTCACCGATCTGGCTCACCAAGGCGTCGATATCGGCCTGGATCTTCTCCGGTTCGCCCCCGCCTTCGCCTTGTGCGGATACGATCTTGCCCTTGATCTCTGTGAGCAGGTCCGTGACGGTTTCGGCACCCTGGCGCGCCACCGAAACGGTGGCCTGTCCGAGCGACAGGCTGTCGGACACGGCCTTGAAGCCGCGCACATCGGATTCCATGGCTTTCGAAATGGCGAACACGGCGGCGTTGTCGGATGCGCTGCCGACTTTCTTGCCCGTTGAGATCTCCGAACGGACAGAGTCCAGATCGTTGTTAATGGTTCTGAGAGTTTTCAGCGCCACCATGGCACCGTTGTTGGTGAGGATGCTCGACATCTGCGAGAGCCTTTGCTGTTGCGGGCAGCTTGCCAACGCATCAATGGGGTGCAGCCCGGCGATGCATGGCGGTTTTTGTCGCCCTTCGAGAGGCCGTGCCCGTTCTGGTGCGGTCTCTCATGAAATATGTGGCAGGTCCTCCCGCCACTGCTTTCAGTGAGCCCAGAATGGCGTTGATCTCTTAACGCGGGCTTTACGAATTCGGGTCTGTTGGCGGTGTTGTTAAGGCGAAAATAAGGCACCTTACCGAAACCTTGCCAGCCGCGCTGCTGGTCCGCGATGCCACGGTTGCCGCGTCACGCGGGTCGGAGCGGCCTCGGCTTTGCCTTGAGAGGCGCGCCACGACAGGGAGTGCAGCGCCATCCGGGACCGCAGCAGCGCGGTGGCCTCAAGGCATGTCCAGCGGCGGATCCTGCGCCCGGGCTCTGGATCGGCACGGGTGCCCCGCGTCTCTGTAGGGGCCCGTCCTGGGTCGCGGCGCTTTCATGTCGGTTGCGCATGTCCCGACGGACCCACACCGCTGCACCGGCCTTCCATCACGGGGCCGGACCGAGCCGGGCAAAGCGCCTGCCGCCGTTCTCGCGCGCGCAGAGCGCCCGCTGGCGCCGAAGAGGACGCGCGCGGGCTGGTCGATGCCATCCGCGCGCGCCCCGTCTTGTGGGATCCTGCCAAATCCGCGCGAACAGCGCACAAACCCCTGTGCGGCGCGCTTGCGCCGGTGTGATTTGGCGCGCTGGGTGCGCTACGCGATCAGGATCGCGATGGATAGATCCCCTGAAGCGCAATGCAGGCCGTCACGGCGAGATAGGGGTCGCGTATCGGCACGCTTGCATTGTTGCCGGCATTGCCAATCACGGAGCCATTCATCTGGACCGGAGCGGTCAGGGCGGTGCCAAAGACGTTCTCACCAGTGATGGCCAGCACACCGCCGTTTGGATCGTCCGTCGTGGCGTCTTCTTCGTCGGCAAAGAAGGCGTGGTTATGGGCAGGCATCTGCTGCGCATTGAGGGTCACTGTTTCGGCCCCGGCCTTGCCGCCGATGGGCAGGTTGCTCAAACCCGGTCCCTGACCATAGTTGACGGCCGATCGGCCGCGCAAATCGGGCAGTGCGAAGGTGGTGCGTCCATCGCCGCCATAGATTGTGCCAATGAGCGAAAACAGCGCTTGGTTCTGGGCAATGGCAAGAAGCTGTCCGTCGGCCTTCGCCCATGACCGCGGGCACCAGTTGAAGCCAAAATAGGTGATTTGACCGATCATGGCCTCTTGGGCGTCGGCCCGGTCGGGGGCTATCCATCCGGCAGATGCAATGACGGCAGCGGCGATAATACGCTTCATGGTTGTGTTCCTTTTATAAAGCTTTTTCGTAAGTAGAATCTTGCACGCAAAAAGAGATAAGTCACCAAGTATTAACTATTTATAGTTGTGAATCCTGTATTGCGATATCGGCGGGGGCGCACGGTCGGCCAAGACACCGCGCCAGCCGGTCGAAACCGCGCTTGCCCGGATGCACCCAGGACAGGCCCATTACGAAAGGATCAGTCGCGTCGGTGCCGCTCAGTCGCCATGCGTCAGCTTGGGCACATCGCCCGCACCGGCGGACCCGCGCCCCGAGAGGGAGGGGTTTTCCATGAAGAACCGGTGGCAATTGAACGCAAAGGCGCCTTCCTCAAGCGGCTGCCGCTTGAAACTGCCATCGGGGGCCATGACCCAGCTTTGCGCCATGTCGGCAAGGTTCGCGGCCATGATTTGGCTCACGATCTGTGCCTTGACCGTGGCGTTGAGGATCTCCACGCCGGTCTCGACCCGTCGGTTGAGGTTGCGCCCCATCCAGTCCGCCGAAGACATGAACACGCGCGCCTTCTTGTGTGGCAAGCCGTACCCGTTGCCAAAGCACAGAATGCGCGAATGCTCCAGAAAGCGCCCAACGACCGATTTCACGCGGATATTGTCGCTCAGGCCTTTCACACCCGGTCTCAGACCACAGATCCCGCGCACCACGCAATCGATGCGCACCCCTGCGCGACTGGCCTCATAGAGGGCATCGATCATGTCGGGTTCGATCAACGAGTTCAACTTGAGCCAGATCCGCGCCGGGCGGCCCTGTCGCGCGTGTTCCGCTTCGGCGTCGATCAGGTCGATCATGCCGGTTTTCAACGTATGCGGCGAGATCAGCAGGTTTTCCAGCGACGCGGGTTGGGCATATCCCGAGAGGTAATTGAACAGCTTCGCCGCGTCGCGCCCAAGGGCCGCATCGCAGGTGAAAAAGCTCAGGTCCGTGTAGATCTTGGCCGTGATCGGATGATAGTTTCCGGTGCCCCAATGGGTGTAGGTCACCAGCCGGTTGCCTTCACGGCGCACAACCTGGCTGATCTTGGCGTGGGTTTTCCAATCGAGAAACCCATACACCACATGCGCGCCCGCCCGTTCGAGCCGCCGCGACTGGCGGATGTTGGCCGCTTCGTCAAACCGCGCCTTGAGTTCCACAAGCGCGGTCACGGTCTTGCCGTCCTCCGCCGCTTCGCACAGCGCTTCGACGATGGGTGAGTTGCGCGAGGTGCGGTAGAGCGTCTGCTTGATCGCCACCACATCCGGGTCGCGCGCGGCTTGCGCCAGGAACCGCACCACCATGTCGAAGGTCTCATACGGGTGGTGGAGCAGCATGTCCTTTTGCGCGATGGCCGCGAACATGTCACCCTCGTGATCCTGCACCCGTTCCGGCACCCGTGGCGTGAAGCTGGGCCAGAGCAGGTCGGGCCGGTCGTCAATGACCAGCTCCTTGGTGTCGGCCATGCCCAGAAGCCCATCGAGTTCGATGACCTCTTCCTCGCGCACATGCAATTCACGCATCACGATCTCACGCAGGCCCTTGGGCGATCCGGGCGAGATGGTCAGGCGGACGACCTCTCCGCGCCGCCGTCGCTTCAGCGCAACCTCGAATTCGCGCACCAGATCTTCGGCCTCTTCCTCGACTTCAAGGTCGCTGTCGCGCAGCACCCGGAAACCGAAATGCGCCTTTTCCTTGTAGCCCGGAAAGAGGCTCTCGATATGCAACAACAGCACATCTTCGAGCATGATAAAGCGATGCGCGCCTTCCGGGGCTGGCAGGCGCATGAAGCGGTCGATCTGTGCCGGAATCGGAAGCAGCGCCTGCAAGGTGCGTTTGTCGCGGGTGCGTTCCAATTGCAGCGCAAGGCAGTAGCCCAGATTGGGGATAAAGGGAAACGGGTGCGCCGGGTCGATGGCCAGTGGCGAGAGCACCGGAAAGACCTGGTCGAGGAAATCCTGCGCAAGCGCCTTGCGGTCGCCCGCGTCGAGCTGGTCGCGCCCGACGATGGAGATGCCCTCCGCTTCCATCAACATGCGCAGGTCTCCCAGAACGGCTTGTTGCCGGGCCAGAAGGGCGCGCGCGTTCTCGTCGATCAGCACGAGTTGTTCGGCCGGGGTCAGCCCGTCGGAGGCGGGGGTCGTGTGGCCTTCGCGCTTGAGTTCCCGGAGACCCGCGACACGCACGGTATAGAACTCGTCGAGATTGGTTGCCGAGATCGACAGGAACCGCATGCGTTCAAGCAGCGGCACGCGCGGGTTTTCGGCTTCTTCAAGCACGCGCCAGTTGAAGCCGAGCCAGCTCAGTTCGCGGTTATAAAACCGTCCCGGCCCGCTCATGTCGATCTCCGGAAGCTCCGTCGCCGCGGGCAGGTCGGATTGCAGGAAGTCAGCGGTGCTCATGGCGCACTTATGGATCTGGAATTGAAAAGATTTTGTGATTGCATGCTCTAAAGATGGGCCGGATCGTCCGTATCCGCAAGCTTTGTAAGCACCGATTTCGCCAGCGGGCGCGTCACACCGCTGGCGCGCGCCATCGCGGCCGTGTCCAAACGCGTCACGATTTCATGCGCGGCGGCGTAGCTGCGCGGCATATGGGTCGCGAGGTATGGGATCACATCCGGGGCCGGTGTGATCTGGCGATCTGCAAAAAGCTTGAGCAAAAGAGCACTCAATAACGTGTCATCGGGATCCTCGAGCCGGGCACTCAGCGTGCCCATCATCCGGCTCTTCAGGTCTGGCAGGGCAATGGGCCAATCCCGGACCGGCATGCGCGCGGTCAGCAACAGGGCGTGGCCATTGGCGAGGATCAGGTTGTGCAGGTGGAACAGCGCGCGTTCGAATTCGTCATCGCCGCATTGTGCATCCGGGGCCTCGACGCACAGGTTGTGGTGCGCCAGCGATGGAATGTCGGCTTCGATCAGCGTGTCCGCGTCGATGATCCTTGCGCCACTCGCCGTGGCCCAGACATTGGCAAGATGTGTTTTTCCCGACGCCGGGGGCCCGGTCAGCACGAATTTGCGCGGTTGCCATGTCTGCCAATGATCGATCTGCGACACGGCCAGCGCATTGGAGTCGCTCACGAAATAATCCTCGCGCCCTCGCGCGGTCCGAACCGGCAAGGGAAGGGGCAACTGTTCGGGCGTGGTCATGGGGTGTCGTCGTTCCCGGAATCGGTGTCGGTGTCGGGTCTCTCCCGCCCCGTGAGCCCGCGATAGAGCAGGCTTTGCTTGTATTGATCGGCGGCAAAGCGCGCGACGACGCCGAGCGCCGCCGCCAGTGGCACGGCCACAAGCATGCCGACGAAGCCGAAAAGCGAGCCGAAGACCGACAGGGCCAGCAGCAGCCATACCGGGTGGAGCCCGACCGAAGAGCCGACCCAGCGCGGGGTGAGGAAGTTGCCTTCGATGAGTTGGCCGGACTGGAAGATGGCCCATACGGCAATGATCCAGATCCACTCGCCCCAGAACTGGAACAGCGCCAGCCCGATCGCGAGCGCACCGCCGACGATGGCGCCGACATAGGGAATAAAGGTCAGAAACCCGGCCACGACCCCGACAACAAGGCCAAATTGCAACCCGACGAGCCACAGCGCGCCGGCATAGTAGATTCCGAGCACCAGACAAACCGACCCCATCCCACGCACGAACCCGGCAAGCACCGCGTCGATATCCGAGGCAAGCTTGCGGATTGTCGGGCGGTGATCGAGCGGCAGCAGGCTGTCGATCTTGGCAACCATGTTGTCCCAATCGAGAAGCATGTAGACCGCCACCACCGGCACGATCACGAAAAGCAGCGCGATATTGAGCAGTGAGGCCGCCGAGCTCAGCGCGGTGTTGAGCAGCTCGCCGCCCCGCTCCCGGATGGTTTCTCCAATGGAAACAAGCGTTTCACGGATCGGTCCGGAATCGTCCATGATCTGCGGGAAGCGTTCGGTGAGTGCTGTGTACAGATCCCGGAAGATCTGTGGAAAGGCCTCGAAAAGCTGAAGCGTCTGTTCGATCAAGTTGGGGATAACCGCAAGCGCAAGCACGATGAACAGCACGATGGCGGTGATGGTGATCACACCGGTCGCCGCTGCGCGCGACAGGCCCATGGATTCGAGCCGGTCCGCCACCGGGTCGAGAAAATAGGCGATGGCCGATCCGAGGACAAAGGGCAAAAGGACGTCCCCCAGAAACCACAGGACGACCACCATCGCGGTGAGGGTGAGTCCCCAGTATTTCAGCTGATCCCGGACGGGCAGGGCCATGGCGTGTCCTTTCTGCTCTGCGATACATCGCGCGTCAGGGAGACTCTTTCAAGCCGCGATAGCAGTCGAATTCCGCAATGCACAGTCGATGCACAATGCATGCACATGCCATGCGCATGCATTGTGACCCTGCGACAGGGCGCTTGCATCTCGCCCCAATGGCGCGAGACGGGCGCGGCCCCGGACGGGGCGCAGAGCGACGGTGGGCATGGCGAGGCGATCCGGGAAGGGGCGCAGAGCGGCGGTGGGCATGGCGAGGCGATCTCGGACGGGGCGCAGAGCCGCGGTGGGTATGGCGAGGCGACCCGGGAAGGGGCGCAGAGCCGCGGTGGGTATGGCGAGGCGACCCGGGAAGGGGCGCAGAGCGGCGGCGGGCATGGCGAGGCGGCCCCGACGGGGCGCAGAGCCGCGGTGAGCATGGCGAGGCGA
>NZ_JAFMPQ010000001.1 GCF_020667845.1 Cognatishimia sp. F0-27 | reverse complement strand
GCTGTCCACGCCCTCGCCCGCAGCCAGGGTGTCGTCCCCGTCTCCGCCGATGAGGGTGTCGTTGCCGAACCCGGTGGTGATGCTGTCATTGCCCGCGCCGCCGTCAAAGGCGTTGCCGTCATCGTCGCCAGTGATGGTGTCGTTGCCATCGCCGAACGTCCCGACATTGATACCGCCCCCGAAGGAGAGGCTTTCGCTTGCGGCGGATCCAATAAACACGTCATCCCCGTCACCAAGATTGCCTGAGACGAAGCTTCCGTTCGAGATATAGACCCGGTCAGCGGTTGGATTGGCCGTCGGCGCATCCGGTTCGGAAATAATCCAGCGACCCGTTTGGTAAGTCTCATCATCAAAAGTCAGATCGGCAAGGCGGGCAAAAGCCTGTTCCGCTCCGGCCTGAATGATCACTTGCCCAAGCGTGCTGCTCGCCAGATTGGCGGCGAGGGACCCCGCGACAAGCCCGGTTGCATTGCTGACAATAGCGTCCAGAACCGCAACGGACCCGTTTTCGAGGATATCCGCGGCGAGGCTGACCACCTGCAGATTGGCCTGTGTCTGAAACCATGAGTCTGCCGTGACGAAGGCCAGTTCGCGAAAGGCCGTCGCTTGCAGATCCGCCCCGGATACACCGCTGAAGATATCAAAGAACCCGCCAAAGATAGGTAGATCCGGAAGACGCTCGGCTCCGTCAACGATGCCGTCGTAATTCGTATCGAACGGGTCATACCCGCTGATGATCCCGACAAACCGTTCATGCGCGTCGCCATCTAGAGCAATGTCGCCACCCTCAAAGAGTGCGTAGGCGATAACCTGATTGGAACTGTCGGCAAGACGATGAATGGGTTGAGCAAAAAACGGCAATAAACAAATACACCTTAAACCGACATCCCCCAAGTGGAATACCATCCTCGGTATCTTGTCGCTGTTCTATGTCGCAAGCAAGCCTGGTGCGTCCGCTGTTTGGTGATACGGCCAGTTGGCGCGCGACCTGTGCGTGACGTCCGGTCGCGAGGGCAGGATCGATAGGGGGTGTGGTCGGACCGGGGAGCAAGGGGCATGGAAGGCGAAGAAGCCGCTTGTGCGGGCTTTGTGGCCCTCGCGGTGTGGATGGCCCCGTCGAGGACGGAGAGATCGACACGGTAACGATCACGTCGGGACAGGGATCTGGTGGTGTGCCGGATCTTGACCAGATTTGCGTCGATCAAGGGTTTGGCCGCGCGTAACGCTCTTGCTTACCAAGGAAATGCTTACCAAGGAAAGCCCGCTGGTTTCCCTCGCAGCCCCTTCTTCGCCGCGCGAGTGAGGGGCGCGACGGTAGCTCCGAGGAAAGCAAGGTTATGCCGCTGCGAAGAGAACACGATTATGCGCTCTCTATCCAAAACCGTTTGTCAGGGAGGTGAAGCGTCCGCGGGCGAGGTTACGACACCTCGACTGACCCTTGCGGTGATACCGATATGCGTCCTGCAAACGCACTGACCGGCACCATTCGGCGTCAGTGTTTGACTTTTTTTGGTGCCGCTGAAGGGACTCGAACCCCCGACCCCATCATTACGAATGACGTGCTCTACCAGCTGAGCTACAGCGGCTTACCGGACCGATGACCGGCCCGAATGTCTTGCTAGACGGGCGGCCTATTAGCACCGCCTCGGGACAAGGAAAACCCCTATTTTGCGCGCGCCTCGGCCGGTTCGGCATCCTCGACGACAACCGCATCTTCCGCTACGGGTTTTGCCTTGGCGTCCTTGTCTTCGGACATGCCAGCAATATCGCGGGCTTCGGCCGCGTTCACCGCGTCGGCATTCGAGATATCCCTTGCGTCCGAAAGTGCGGGATCGGCGGGGCTGCCGACCAGAAGGGGCAGCATGTCTGCGCCGCTCTGAAGCACGGATTCGGATTGCGAGGGCGTCTTCCATTCCATCGTGTCGAAGGCACCGCAATTCTCGCAAAGCGGCTCCCATTGGGTATGGATCGCGTTGCAGTTGCCGCAGATCCACTGCGGACCACGGGGCGCGGTGAGGGCCCGGGCAAGCCAGCCACGGACGACCTCGTCAGATCCCCCTTCTCCTTTTTCGATCGCGGCCATGATGGCCAGAAGGCGGGCATCCGGGTCATCCTCGACCATGCCGCTCACGGCGCGACGCGCCTCGGGGAAGTTCTCTGCCGCGATGTTGAGTTCCGCGAGAAGCAGGCGGGTTTCGCGATGCTCCGGGTGGATCGTGGTGAGCGCCGTAAAACGCTTGACCCGGTCCGCGGGCGTCTCGTTGGGTTCGATATCGGCAAAGGCTGCGGCCAGATCGGGATGCGGCTGCTCCTGCCAGGCCTTCTTGAGCACGCGCACGGCGTTGCGCTTGCGATCCTGTGCAACGAAGCTGCGCGCGGCCAGCGCCGCGGCGGGCACGAGATCTGGCGCGGCCTTGTTGGCCTTGATCGCGATTTCAGCGCGGGTGGTCATCGCGCCGGGCGCGCTGTCGCTGGCATCGCGCATTTCCGAAAGCGCCAGCACCGCATCGCGGCGCTTGTAGACGTCGCGGGGCAGGGCGCCATGCTTGAGCTTGGCGGCCAGCGTCTTGCGCGCGCCTTCATAATCCGAGGATTCGGCTTGCAGCCGCAGCAGCGTGTCCTGAACCTCCTCGTGGCGGGGCTTGATCGCAAAGGCCCGCTCGGCAAGTTTCAGCGCGGTATCGGTGTCGCCCGCGTTGAGCTTTTGCTTCATGATGCCGCGAATGCCGACGAAGCGGGTTTCGTCGCGCTGCAGGAGGCGCTTGTAGACCTCCTCGGCCTTGCGCTTGTCGCCGACCATCTCGGCGGCCTGCGCGTTGATCAGGTCGGTGAGCTCGGGCTTGTGCAGGTATTTCTCTGCCTTGTTTGCCTTCGCCATGGCCAGACGCCCTTCGCCGGAAGCCAGCGCCATCAACCCCTCGGAGAGCGCCTGATAGCCTTTCCGTTCGCGGTTGCGATCGAAATAGCGCGAAATCGCGGTTTCGTCGCCATTGATCCAGCGCAGGACCGCGACGGTGAGACCGGCGATCTTGAAGAACACATAGAGGATCACGACCAGTGCAGCGGCGGCGATCACCGATTGCAACGGGCCGAGCGTGTATTCGGTGCCCGCCACGGTCAGTTGGACACCGCCGGAGCTTTCCGAGAGATATCCGGCTCCGAGCGACAGCGCAGCAACAAGGGCAACGAATACGATAATCTTGAGGAGTGACCAGAGCATGATCCGTAACCCTTATTGTTGATTGAGCTCTTGGGTGAGCTGTGCCGTCGCGTTCATGGCCGCGTGGCGTGTCTCGGCCTTGGCGACCCAGTCTGACAGAACCGCCTGAGCGGGCTCGGGCAACATGCCGATTTCGCTCAGCGCCGTGTCCAGATCGCCACCGGCCAAAGCCGCTTCGGCGCGTGACAAAACGGCGTCGGGGTCATTGCCCTCGCGCGGGGTGACCGAGCGCGCGCCGAGCTGTGCCTGCAGGAAGCCGCCAAGGCCGCTGGTTTCTTCCGGCGCGGCGGCGCGGGCTTCGCGCAATGCATCGCGCGCGAGATCGGGAAATTCGGAGACCAGGAGCGCCTGTGTCGGAACGCCCTCTGCGGCATTGGCGGTGAGCACGTCAGGCAATGCGACACCACCGTTCTGCAACGTGGTGAGCGGTTCGGCATAAGGCTGTCCGGCCTGAACGCGGCTTGTGACTTCGGCCAGTGCGACACGGTTGGCGGCAAGCACGGCCTGATTGGCGGCGCTGTTCTCTGCGGCCATGGCTTCGGCGGCCATCGCCTCGATCTCGGCGCGCTGGGCCTCGACGGCTTCGCGCTGCTGCTGCACGGAGGCGCTCAGACTGGCAAGCTCGCGCTCATAGGCGGCGATGGCGGCGTCGGAGACCGCGTCTTCGAGCGGGGCTTTTTCCACCTCGGTCAGACGGGCCTCGAAATTGGTGGCCTGGGTGGCAAGATCGGTCAGGGTCCCGTCCATCGCATTGACGCGGTCCTCGACGGTTCCGATGGCAGAGACCACAGGGGCCAGATCAAGGGTTTCGATGGCGCTGCGCGCCTCGGCCAGTTGTGTCGTCAGATCGGAGATCTCGGCGCTCTGGCTTTCCAGCGTGGCGGTGACTTCCTCGCGGAACGGATCGGGTGCATCGGAGCCGAAGAGGTCGAACCCGCTCGAATCGCCCGCAACGAAGCCGAGTCCCGCGGCAATCACACCGCCGATGACCATGGGCACGAAGCCACCCTTGCGCTCGACCACGGTTTTGGTGGTCGCGGGGGAGGGTGCTGCTGCGGCGGCCGTGGCCCCGGCAGCCGCGCCGACCCCGGCACCGGCGCTCTCCGACGCGCGGCTGTCGTCGAACAGGCCCTTGTCAGCGGGGGAGGCGGCGCTGTCCCCGGCGTCGTCTGAGCCTTGCGCACCATCGGCGCCCGCTATGCTGTCTTCGGCGCTGCTCAGCGCGCTGTCGCCATCGCTGGCATCGGTGCGGGCGGTTGCGTCATCGGCTGTTCCAGCCGCCTCCGCCTCGGTCGCGGCGTTATCGTCCGTGACATCGGCGGCGGCGGTGGTGTCATCGGCAACGGCGCTGGCCAGCGTGTCATCGGCCTGCGTGAGGCTGTCATCGTCGGTTTCGGGTGTGGCGTCTTGCGGCTGGTCTGGTGCCGTATCCGATTCGGCTGTGGCGTTCTCTTGCTCGGTTTCCGGAGCCGCCTTGGTTTCATCGGCGTCCGCTTCCACTTTGCTCTGGTCGGCTTCGAGAGCCGCTTTGCTCTGGTCGGCTTCAAGAGCCGCTTTGCTCTGGTCGGCTTCAAGAGCCGCTTTGCTCTGGTCGGCTTCAAGAGCCGCTTTGCTCTGGTCGGCTTCAAGAGCCTCCGTGCTCGTTCCGGTCTGATCCGTCCCGGTCTTGCGAGTCCGCGACGATGCGCTCCGGCTGTTTCTGGATTTTCTCGGTTTCGCCACGTTCTACCCTTTCGAATCTCACCCGGAGCGCGAGCAACTGTCCACGAAGTGTTACACTTCAGGCCTTGGACCCTCAAGCGCTGTTGCCTTTTGCAGCATTTCCACCGTCAAGGCGCGCATCTCTTGAGCATTCGGTCGTCTGGCCACGGATATTTCTGTCATATGGAGCGCTGCGGCGGCTTTGGCCACAGAATCACTCATCGCGACGACCAATAGCGGCGCGCGCGTCGTCCGTTCGGCCAAGAGCCGTGCGCTGCGTGGTGAAAAAATAGGCAAAACAACGGGCCGCGTGCCGTCCAGAGCGGCGCAGGCCTCGGAGGTGAGAGGCCGGGCGCGCTGGTCATAGATCACCACATCGTCGGTGGGCAGACCGGCGGCGGTGAGCCGGCCGGCCACATTGCCGCGCGCATGATGACCACGCAGATGCAGACCACGGCCGGTGACACCTGCGTCCCGCATCGTCTTCACGAGCCTATCCGCGTCGCCCTTGGCGGAGCGGGCCTCCAGCCCGAGCGCGCGGGCCGCCGCCGCGGTTGCATCCCCGACGCACCACGCAGGGATGGCGGGTGGCGCGACGGCGCCGAGGGCGTCGGCAAAGGCGGCCACACCATTGCCGGATGTGAAGATCAGGTGATCAAACTGGCCAAGCTCCGGAAGATCGCCCTTTGGCACGATCTCGAAAAGCGGCGCGTAGAGCGTCTCGCAGTCGGGCGCTTCGGCGTCGCATGTCACCGTTCTAACAAACGCGGCGGCCTGATCAGGCGGGCGTGTCATCAGCAGAATGGGACGGGGTTGGGTCATCGGCACTCGACAGGCGGCGGCGCGCCACAGGATTGTCCTGCGGGCAGGGGAGTGGTAGCCCCTCGCATCGACTGACGCAACGGGATCGCGCCGATGCCCTCCTCTGAACCGCCTCTGATTCTCGGGATCGAAAGCAGCTGTGACGACAGTGCGGCCGCGCTGCTGCGCGGTCGGCAGGTCCTTGCCTCGGTGGTGCAGGGGCAGGCGGCGCTGCATGCGGATTTTGGCGGCGTGGTGCCGGAGATCGCCGCCCGCGCCCATGCGGAACGGCTCGATCTATGCGTCGAGGAGGCCCTGGCGCAAGCGCAGGTTCGGCTTGGCGCGGTGGATGCCATCGCGGTGACCGCCGGGCCGGGCTTGATCGGGGGCGTTCTCTCCGGCGTGATGCTGGCCAAGGGGCTCGCGGCGGGGCTGGGCAAGCCGTTGATCGGGGTGAACCATCTTGCGGGTCATGCGCTGACGCCGCGGCTGACCGATGGGCTGGCGTTTCCCTATCTGATGCTGCTTGTGTCAGGGGGGCATTGCCAGTTTCTGATCGTGCGCGGGGCGGAGGATTTCACGCGGCTGGGCGGCACGATTGACGATGCGCCGGGAGAAGCCTTTGACAAGACGGCCCGGCTTCTGGGGCTGACACAACCGGGAGGGCCAGCGGTGCAGGCCGAGGCGCGGCAAGGGGATCCGGGCCGGTTCCGGTTTCCGCGGCCGCTTCTGGATCGGCCGGGATGCGATATGAGTTTTTCCGGGTTGAAAACCGCCTTGTTGCGCCAGCGTGATGCGCTGATCGCGGAACAGGGCGGGCTGCGCCGGCAGGACCGCGCGGACCTGTGCGCAGGGTTTCAGGCAGCGCTGTGTGATGTGCTTGTGGAAAAGACCCGGCGTGCGCTGGCGTTGTATGCCGGGGAGCAGCCCGCGGAACCCGCCTTTGCCGTGGCGGGGGGCGTGGCGGCCAATGAGGGGCTGCGCGCGGCGCTGACCAGGCTGTGTGCGGCGCAGTCCGTGCGCTTTACCGCCCCACCGCTGGCGCTCTGCACCGACAACGCGGCGATGATCGCCTGGGCCGGGGGGGAACGCCTGACGGCCGGGAAAACCGATGACATGACGCTGGCGGCGCGGCCGCGCTGGCCGCTCGACCGGCAGGCGGCGCCGTTGATCGGGTCGGGACGCAAGGGGGCCAAGGCGTGAGCGTTACCGTGCTTGGCGCGGGCGCTTTTGGCGCGGCGCTTGCCACCGCGCTCTGCGTGCGCGGGCCGGTGACGCTCTGGGCGCGGGCAGGCGCAGAGGACATGGCGCGGGACCGGGCCGTGCCGCGCCTGCCGGGCGTGCGCCTGCCGGACGCGGTTCTGCCAACAGCCGATCTTGCGCGGGCGGCGGAAGCGGATATCGTGATGCTGGCGGTGCCGATGCAGGCATTGGGACCGTTCCTCGACCGGTTGCCGCTGTCGCTGGCGGGCAAGGCTCTGGTTGCCTGTTGCAAGGGACTGGACCTTGAGCGGCTGACCGGCCCTTCCGCGGTGATCGGGCAAGCCTGCCCGGACGCGGTGGCCGCGGTGCTGACGGGGCCGAGCTTTGCCGATGACATCGCGCGCGGCTTGCCGACCGCGCTGACGCTGGCCTGTGCGGACGAGGCGCGCGGCGCGGCCTTGCAGGCGGCATTGTCGACACACGCCTTGCGGCTCTATGCGAGCCCCGACCCGCTGGGGGCCGAGCTTGGCGGGGCGCTCAAGAACGTCGTCGCGATAGGCTGTGGCGCCGTCATGGGGGCGGGGCTTGGCGACAGCGCCCGCGCGGCTTTGATGACCCGCGGCTTTGCCGAGATGACGCGGCTGGCGGCCCATCTTGGCGCGCGCCCGGAAACGCTGACGGGGCTTTCCGGACTGGGAGATCTTGCGTTGACCTGCGGGTCGCCGCTGTCGCGCAACTTCCGGTATGGGCAGGCGATCGGACGGGGCGACAGCTTTGACGCGTCCGTGACCGTCGAGGGCGCGGCCACGGCCCGCGCCGTCGATGCGCTCGCCCGGCGCGAGGCGCTTGACCTGCCGGTCTGTGCGGCGGTGGCTCGCCTGGCCTCGGGCGAGGCCGATCTCGCGACCTTGATCGACATGCTTTTGAACCGACCTCTCAAGAAGGAATGACCCATGCTTGTTGCCCTTGTTGCCCATGACAAACCCGGCGCGCTCCAGATCCGCAAGGACACCCGCGCGGCGCATCTCGATTACCTGCAAAGCACGGGCGTCGTTGAACAGGCCGGCCCCCTTCTGGACGCGGCGGGCGAGATGATCGGCTCCCTGATCGTGCTTGACGTGGCCGATCTTGCGGCGGCGCGCGCCTGGGCCGACGCGGATCCCTATGCCGCAGCGGGACTTTTCGACAGCGTGACGCTGACCGAGTGGAAGCGGGTGATTGGCGGATGAGATACTGGCTGTTCAAGTCCGAGCCGTCGACCTGGTCCTGGACCGATCAGCAGGCCAAGGGGGAGGCGGGCGAAGAATGGGATGGCGTGCGCAACTACCAGGCGCGCAATTTCATGCGCGAGATGGCGCTTGGCGACCGCGGCTTCTTTTACCATTCACAAAAGGAGAAGGCGATTGTCGGCACCGTCGAGGTGATCGCTGAAGCGCATCCCGACAGCACCACGGATGACGCGCGCTGGGACTGCGTGGACATCAAGGCGCTGGACACGGCCCCGAACCCGGTCACGCTCGACGCGATCAAGGCCGATGAGCGGCTGTCAGACATGGCGCTGATCCGCAATTCGCGACTCTCTGTTCAGCCGGTCACAGAGGCGGAATGGCGGATTGTCTGCGAGATGGCGGGGTTGCCCCTTTAAGCCCTGGCGTGGGCGGTCCGGGTGGCAAGGGCTTTGCCGGATCGGGCCGCGATTGCGCGGCTCATTTGATTTGCGGGCGGTTTCCTGAGAGCCTCTAGGCGCGCGCGACCCGCATCAAGCGACGGTTTTGCGTTGCAAGACATCAAGACGAGGAGGGGGAGGGCGATGCTGGAAATCATCAACGTGCTTGTGGCGGCCTTTGCGGGCTTCGCGGCTGGCGCTGTCTGGTACATGGTGCTTGCGGAGCAATGGATGGACGCCGCGGCGATCCCGCGAGGTCCGGACGGCAAGCCCGAGGGCGGTCAGTCTGCCGGGATGCTGATCTTTGGTCTGGTGTGCCAGATCTTCGTGGCAGGCATGATGCGCCATATGTTCGAGCTGTCGGGGATCGACACGCTGGCGAAGGGGCTTGTGTCCGGTGCCGGGGTGGGCGCGTTTTTCATCACGCCATGGATTGCGCTCAACAACAGCTATGGCGGGCGTCCGCTGCGGTTGACGCTTATTGATGGCGGCTATGCAACGGTGGCCTGTGCGATCATCGGGGCGGTCCTGACGCTGTTCTGAGAGGGCGCGCGACGTGGTTTGCCCGGAAGCGATCCGGACCGCAATTCCGGGGCTGAAAGTCTCGCGCCGAGGATCTGTGGCTGGAAATCTCGGGCCGAAGATCTGGTGCCGAAGATCTTGGGGCCGAAGATCTGGGGCCGAAGATCTTGGGGCCGAAGTTCTGGGATTGAAAACCCGGGCTGCAATTCCCGACTGACAAATCACTGGCCGAGAACCGGGTCGAAAAACTGGGGGGTTCGTCACCATACGCCGAACCCCCCGTCACCCACGTGCTCCCTACGCACCACACGTGAAAAACCTTGAAGACCCGGCCATCCTAGCCAGCACAACCAGATTATGCGCCGATCACAGGCCGTGCAATCGCCATGTGGGCGCAATTTGTCTCAAACCAAACAGGCCGGAGCGAATGCGTCATCGCCCGGCATGTCCGCGTTGCGTCCATATCGTCGGGTGTATCGGGGCCGCGCCCGTTCCGGAGCGGCCCACCACACCTGCGCTCAGCCGTAGACGGATTCCTTGCTGAAGTGCTTGGTCAGCATGTAGTACACCACTGCGCGATACTTGTTGCGCTCGGACTGTCCGTAAGTGGCCACAACAGACTGGATCGCCTCCATCAATTCGGGGCCGTCCTTGAGACCCAGCTTCTTGATCAGGAAGTTGTTCTTGACGGTTTCAAGCTCGCCTTCCTGTGAAGACGCGACGGTGCTGGCATCGGCGTCATAGATGGCCGGACCACAACCGATCGTCACCTTGGTCAGAAGCGCCATGTCGGGCTCCATCCCGCATTTCTTGCGCAGATCATCGGCATATTTCTCAATCAGGTCGTCGCGTTTTCCCATTTGGGTCCCTCCACCGGTTTTGAATCTGGGCCTTTCGGCCTCTCGGCGGGCATGGTTACAGGGAATTCAGCGGCTGACAATGATAATTGAACCGGGCGTT
The DNA here is from genome assembly GCF_020667845.1 of Cognatishimia sp. F0-27. Lineage (GTDB taxonomy): Bacteria > Pseudomonadota > Alphaproteobacteria > Rhodobacterales > Rhodobacteraceae > JAFMPQ01. The sequence goes on along the minus strand of NZ_JAFMPQ010000001.1, from coordinate 252,805 downwards.
TCCCCGCTGGCAAACCCAATGATTCCGGGTAGGATTTACCAAGGTCTTTCGGATCACCGGCTTTGCGACCGTTCTGCGCGCGCCTTGGTGGTGGCCCGGCGCGGCGCGCTTTTGGGCATGCGGAATATGGAAACAATTTGTTTGTTTTGATATATGTTTTTAACATATATATTTCGATTTGAGATAAATTGGTCGGTGTTGGTGACAAGGGTTCAAGTGATGGCAGGTGCGACGATGCAAAGCGAGCGTATGCATGATCATGGCGCTTCGCGCCCGCGCTCTGATGGTCCGCTGACGCAGGACGAGCGTCGGCAGATGATGGCGCGCAACACGGGTCTTGCGTTCGATCCGGTTCAGATCGGTTCTGTGCCGCAGGACGTGTTTGACGATCTCGCGCCCGCCGGGGAAGGGCCGAAAGCGGGCTGGCCGTCGGTGCGCGATGCGGCCGAGTCCCTGACCCTGCGGGGCTGGGCGCTGTCTGATGCGCCGGAATTTCGCCGACTGCTGGATGACCCGAGCGTCTGGGCGCATATGCCGACCGCAAAGCCGGAGCCGCTTGACCGCAGTGTTGCGGAGACGCTGATCACCTTGTCCAACGATGCGGCGCATCATGTGGTGCGGGCGATTTGTGTGCGAGGGCGTCCGGTAGGACAGGTCCGGCTTGAGCGGCTGTCGGACGGAAGTGTAGAGGTCAGCTATTGGATCGGTCGCGCGCATTGGGGCGGCGGGATCGCGACGCGGGCGCTTCGCAAATTGCTCGACGAGCATGACGGGTCCGAGACGCGGCTTATCGCACGGATCCACCGCGACAACCCGGCCTCGGCGCGGGTGGTGGGCAAACTGGGCTTTGTTTTTGAATCCCATGACCCGGCCAAGCCCGATTGGATGATTTTTGCGCGCAACGCGGCCTGATCCGAAAACAGCCATGCAATCAACGACGTAGCGAGACGGACGCGTCCGGCTGCCTGGCGTGTGGGTTGCTTTGTGACCGGGTTGCTGAATGGGGCGGCTTTCTAAGGATGGGGGTGCGTGCCTGTCGGGCTCCCTGTTCGTCAGCTTTCCTGCCCGCCAGCGTCCCGGTCCACGGGTGGCTGACCGGTCTGGTCAGTCGGACGTCTCCCCGACGCTTGCAGGGGCGCAGGAGCGGAGCCTTCAGTCCGACGCCGCCATGGCGGCAAACGTGGAGCGCCATCCCGGTGCCAGTTCAGGCATGCGCGCCAGAGCGTCCGCGTGCGCAGGGGCAATCCGCTTGAACAACAGAGCATGCGTGACCTCCGCCACGGTCCATCCGGGGTTTGGCCTGTCCGTCAGGCGCAGCGTATCACCGACCCGCACGACCCCCGGCTCGAGCACGCGATAATACCATCCCGTGCGCCCTGATTTGCGAAAATGATAGGCCATGGTCGGCGTCTCGCGATAGGCGTCGAGCTTCCAGCATGGCTGCCGCCCCTGGCTGACCTGCACAAGCGCCGTCCCGAAATGCAGCACATCTCCGATACACAGATCGGTTTCCGTCACACCCGTGGTCGCGATGTTTTCGCCGAATGCGGCGGGGGCCGCGTCTGGCGGCAGCATCCCGTCAGCCTGCCATCGCACGTAGTGCTCGGTGGCATAGTGATGCAGCGCCTTGTCGGCGTCGCCGTGCACGGTGAGATCGGCCTGTTGGTCGGCGGCAAACCCGGCCTGTGTCACCTGCTGCGGGCCGCTCAGCGCCGTCTTGTGGATCGCGGAGGGGGGCTTCCCGGGCCAGAGGTCGGCGGGTTGGCCGGCAAAGAGGCCGGTGATCTCTGCGCGCAGATCGCAATTGGGCATGGCGGTTTCCCGGTTGTGGGTCTGTCTGGCAGCAGAGCGAATTCGCGCAGCTGATGCAACATGCGCCCGCGCGCGGCGTTCAGGGTCGCTCGCGGCGGGGCGTCGAGTGCTGTGCAAGAGGGCACTTGCGTGCCATCTCGGTCGCACGATGAGCCGACGAGCCAACCGGTTCGCGCCGGATGGTCGAACCGTCGGTGTTTTGGGAAGGTTTGCATGGAAAGCGCCGCCGTTGCCGCGCGGTGGGATCTGGCGAAGCCGGGCAGGGGCAGCAAGGCGCGTCATGCGGGAGGGAGGCGGATACCGCCACCCATTCGGGGACCGGGTTGGCACGCCGATATGTCAGGGGTCGGAAGGTCGGAAAGAGAGACCCGTGCCACACAAGAAAGGGCAGACCGTCGGCCTGCCCTTTTGCAATCGATTTCGACCGAAGCCGCAGCCTAGTAGCGGTAATGCTCGGGCTTGAACGGGCCTTCTGGCGTGACGCCGATATAGGCCGCCTGATCCGGGTCGAGCGGCGTCAGCTTCACGCCGATTCTGTCGAGATGCAGCCGCGCGACCTTTTCATCGAGACGCTTGGGCAGGATGTGCACGGCGTTGTCATAGGCCGCGCCATTGGTCCAGAGCTCGATCTGGGCCAGAACCTGGTTGGTGAAGCTGGCAGACATCACAAAAGACGGGTGGCCCGTGGCATTGCCGAGGTTGAGCAGGCGTCCTTCGGACAGAAGAATGATGCGATTGCCGGACGGCATCTCGATCATGTCCACCTGCTCCTTGATGTTGGTCCATTTGTGGTTCTTGAGGGCGGCGACCTGAATCTCGTTGTCGAAATGGCCGATATTGCCGACGATGGCCATGTCCTTCATCGCACGCATGTGGTCGATGCGGATCACGTCCTTGTTGCCGGTGGTGGTGATGAAGATGTCGGCGCTGTCGACCACGTCTTCGAGCAGCACCACTTCAAAACCATCCATCGCGGCCTGCAGCGCGCAGATCGGGTCCACTTCGGTGACTTTCACCCGCGCGCCCGCCCCGCGCAGCGAGGCCGCGGAGCCCTTGCCCACATCGCCATAGCCGCAGACCACGGCGACCTTGCCCGCCATCATGGTGTCGGTGGCGCGGCGGATGCCGTCGACAAGGCTTTCCTTGCAGCCATACTTGTTGTCGAATTTCGACTTGGTCACGCTGTCATTAACGTTGATCGCCGGGAAGGGGAGCTGGCCGTTCTTGTGCAGTTCGTAGAGACGGTGCACGCCGGTTGTGGTCTCTTCCGAGACACCCTTGATCGCGTCGCGTGTCTTGGTGAACCAACCGGGGCTTTCAGCCATGCGTTTGGCGATCTGCGCCTTGATGACCGCTTCTTCCTCGGATTGCGGTACGGGGATGATCTCTTCACCCGCTTCCGCGCGCGCTCCGAGCAGCACATAGAGCGTCGCGTCGCCGCCATCGTCGAGGATCATGTTGGCGCCCTCGGGAAACTGGAACGACCGGTCGAGGTAATCCCAGTGCTCTTCGAGCGTCTGGCCCTTGACGGCAAAGACCGGCGTGCCGCCTTCGGCGATCGCCGCGGCCGCATGGTCCTGCGTGGAGAAGATGTTGCACGAGGCCCAGCGGACATCCGCCCCAAGCGCGGTCAGCGTTTCGATCAGGACGGCGGTCTGGATCGTCATGTGCAGCGAACCGACGATCCGCGCGCCCGTCAACGGTTTGCTTTCGCCATATTCCGCGCGCAGAGCCATCAGCCCCGGCATTTCCGTCTCGGCGATATCGAGCTCCTTGCGGCCATACCCGGCCAGGGCGATATCCTTGACGACGTAATCTTTGGCCATGCCTTTAGCCCCTTCGTAATCTGTCTGTGTGAAGTGTTGGATGGGCAGGTAGCATTCCTGACCCAAACCGACAACGTGAATTCACAGCGCGGGATCGGCGCAGCGGCAGGAAAGGGGCGCCATGACAGGGATGACAATACGCTCTGCGTCGAATGCCTACGGGTGTTACGCGATCCCGGAGGGATGCGCTTCGCGGCCGGCGGCGCGGGCGGTGCTGTCGGGCGGGATCTATGAGCCGGAGACGCTGGATTTCATGCGGCGCTACGCGGGACGGGGCGATATCGTGCATGCGGGCACGTTCTTTGGCGATTTCCTCCCCGCGCTGGCATCCGCGCTTGCGCCAACGCGGCGGCTCTGGGCGTTCGAGCCAAACCCGGTGAGCGTTGCCGCCGCGCATGAGACCATCACGCTGAACGGGCTGCGCAATGTGACGCTGACCCATGCGGCCTTGTCGAACCGGGCCGGCGCACTGCATTTTCGCACGCATCGCAGCGATGGGCGGCCGTTGGGCGGGTTGTCGCAGGTGGTGGACTCCCCGGGACCCGGGGTAGAGACAGTGCCGGCGGCTATGCTCGATTTTGTCGTGCCGCAAGAGAGGCCGCTCGGGATCATCCAGCTTGACGTGGAGGGGCACGAGAAGCCCGCGCTCAAGGGGGCTTATCACCTGATCCATCGCTGGCGGCCCCTCCTGATCCTGGAGCATTTCGAGGCGGAGGGCTGGATTACACGCACGTTCCGGGGGCTGGGCTACCGGCGTATCGGTGCGTTGCATGGCAACACGGTTTTTGCGACGGAACCCATGGTTTTGTGAGGCGGCGCCCGATATGGCGCGCCTTCCCATATGCCGGGGCTGCGCTGGCCATGGCCCGGCGGCGGACCCGCGTGACGCCACTGCGTTTGACGCGGCAGCCGGAGCGGCCAAACGGCTTGGCACCCCTGAAAAAGCGGACCCGCAAAATGGCGCTGGCGTGTCCTGTGCGCTGACGCCCGGGCTTGGCGACACTTAAAAATGCGGACCAGAAAAGCCGCGCTTGTGTGGCCTATGCGCTAGCGCCCGGGCTTGGCGACCCGGAAAAATCAGACCCGCAAAACCCGTTTGAGCGCGGGGGCGGACCGGCACGCCGTTGGCCAGACTGGTCTGGCGGAGCCGCTGCCACCGGTCCGGGGCCGGACCGGCTTGGCATGCCGGCGAGGGCGTCGCGCGCCCTGACGTGGCCGGTCCAGCGCCGTGGCTCAAAGACTGCGCAAGACGTAGATCGGGCTGGACCAGGCCTGCGTTCCGTCCTCTAGCGTCACGCGCACATAGAACGGGTTGTCCCGGCCCTCTTGCGGGTCAAGCGTGTGGGTCAGGCTCACCGAGCGATGCGGATTCTCATCGGGCAGGCGGAAAAGGCAGATGCCGCGCGGCAATGCGTCGGACGCATCAAGCAGCCTGTCTTCGTACCCGATATCGGCCAGCGCGACGCTCTGGGTGATCAGCGGGGTGTTCAGGGCGATACTGCCCGCTCGGCTGTCCTCCAGGGTTGCGATAAACCCGGCAAGGTTGCCGGTCGTGACCGATTTCCAGGTCAGCTCGGAGGCGCTGGGCTGATCGAGGGTCTTGTCGCGATTGAAGAAGTTCACCGGCTGCGCGGCTTTGATGCGCGCGGCATCAAACCGGGCTGTCCCATCCCATGGCACCGCGCGGAACCGGCCTCGGTATTCCGCCCCCTCCCACCAGACGCCAATCCGGTCGCCAAGATCGTCCGGACCGTAGGGCCGGTGGCACGCGACGTGATCGAGCCCGTTGAAAATATCGATCCGCCGCACCGGAGCGCCCGCGTCCACTTGCAGATCGAGATGCGCGGCCCCTGAAGGCAGATGCACGATGTCACCCATCATCGCGCCGTCGCAGGGCGTGGTTTCGTAGCTGTCGCCAAGGGCGGGGTCGCTGAGGCAGAGCGTTGCGTCGTCGTCGAAGCGCATGGTGACCGCCATGCGCAGGCGCCCGTTCGGCCCGCCTGTCGTGGCGTAGTGGTGGCGGCGGTTGATGCAGGCAATCAAGCCTTCGCGGGTGAGCTCCGGCATCAGAAAACAGGTGAGGCCGCCGACCGCGCCGAACCAGCCCGCGCCCGGATAGGAGGCGCCGGGCCGTCCCTTGTGGCCATCCGAATTTCCGATGATCCCGACACGGTAGCCGGCCTTGAACGCATCCTGGACGATCCATTCGAAGGTGCCCCAGGCGGAATGCACTTCGACGGATTTCTCGAACCGGCCGTCATGGGCCTGGGTGATATCCGCATAGCGCCCGCCGCAATGCGCAAAACAGATCACGTCCCATTCACCGGCTTCTGCGAAGGCTTCGAACAGCGCCGCCGCGGTATGGCAATCGGTGCCTGCATCGCTCTGATCCTCGATCAGCGCGTGAGAGGAGCGCCGCATCATGCGGCCCTCATGCGGGAAGAAGACATTGCGATCGCCGCCGAGCGCGGTGTTGCCGGACCATTCGTAGCCGGGCAGGGTGACGAAGCGGCCATCCTCGTTGAAATGGGCGGTGACTTTGTTGAGATCCTTCCAGAACGTGTCGGTCATCTGGAAATCATTGCCCTGATGCGCACAGGCATCGAGGAATGCCCGGTCACGGCCAAAGGTGAAGTAATCCGCGGCACTGTTGGTGCCGAGCGTTTCGTCGGACTGGCCGTGCAGGTCGCCCCAATAGCTCAGGAGCGTTGGGGCCTGCGCGACCTCTGCCGGGTTGCAGGTGGCCAGGGTCGTGCCATCGGGTGCATGCAGCGTGATCTCCAGCGGGCCGTCTTCGTCAACGCGGAGTCCCGCGATTTCCGTGGCAAAACCGCCCGGTTGGATGTCAATCATCTCGGGCAGACCGGCCACCGTGCGATTGGCGCGCGGCGTGAGCGTTATTGCGGCCTTGTCGGTCGGATTGCCCCAGCGATCCTCTGCCTTGATCTTGAGGGTAAAGGGCGCGTCACGGGCGATGGTCGACGGGATGACCGCGACCCATGTGTCTGGCGCGCCGGGCACGATGGAAATGGCGGGCTGTTCAGGCAGGGTCTGGAAGTTGTAGGTGGCGATCGGGTCTACCAGAACGCGGAACGGGTAGTGATGCTCGCAAAAGGTCTGGAGCCGCATCCCGGGGGAGCCATGATCGGTGACGCCAAAGCGCACGGTGATCGTGTCGCCTTCTTTCATGAAGCCGCGGACCACCTTGATCTGAAGCGTGCGGTCCCAGGGTCGGATATTGCCCTTGGGATCGAACCGGGCTTCGAGAACGGCCTTGTTGGAGGCCGTGACCTCGGTATAGCCGGGCGCTTCGGGATCGGTGAATTGCGGGTTGGTCTGGTCGGTGGCAAAGCGCCAGACGATGCGCAGGCTGCCGCTGTCATCGATGCCAAACCGCCCGGCCGTATAGGTGAGGGTAAAGCTTTGATAGCTGCCGGCCTCGAACGCGCCGGTCTTGTCCAACACCGCCGTGCCGAGCAGCGCGGGGTCGATCGGGCTGCGCAACGTGCCGTTGTGCATTTCCAGCGGTGTCATCAGAGCGTTCGGATCGGACATGAAGGCCCCTCCCTGTTTGAACGAGATCGTTTTCCTGCGTGAGCCGCACCGCGTCACGGGGCCGGTGTGGCCCGGCTTTCCGGAGGCCGGCCGCAGGCCGGATGAGGAAGCCCCCTGGCGGCTCTGGCACCGCGCACCGCCTCCCCCGCGCGCTTCAAGCGCGGGGGATCTTGCGAATGTTGCGGGCGATTGCGACGATGGTGATGATCGTGACCGCCCAGAAGAACCATGTGATCGGGCCGCGCAGCAGGATCGATGGATCGCTGCCGGACATCAGCATCGACTGACGGAAATTGTCCTCCAGAAGCGGGCCGAGGATAAACGCGATCAGGAAGGGGGCCGCCGGTATGTGCATGCGCATCATCAGGTAGCCGACCCAGCCCATCGCGAACATCACTCCGACGTCGAAAATGTTATTGTTGACCGCAAAGACGCCGTAGATGCACAGCACCAGCACCGCGGGCATGAGGATCCGTTTCGGCACGTCCGACACGAAGCGGAACCCCTTGATCGCGACGCTGCCCACGATGAACAGGAAGACCGAGCTCACGATCAGGCCGATGAACAGGCCATAGATGATATCGACATTCAGGATGAACATCATCGGGCCGGGTTGCAGCCCATGGATCATGAACGCGCCGATGATGATCGCGGTGATCACGTCGCCCGGCACACCAAGCGCGAGCAGGGGGATCAGGGTCGCACCGGCCACGCCGTTATTGCCGGCCTCGGACGCGGCCACACCCTCGATTTCGCCCTTGCCGAAATTCTCCCGGTTTGGCGATTTTCGCCGCGCCTCGGAATAACTCAGGAACGCCGAAGGGGCCGCACCGATGCCCGGGATCGAGCCGAGGAACACCCCGATCAAACTGCCCCTGATGATGGATCTGAAGCTGCGGCGGTAATCGGCAAAGCTCACCTTGGTGTGTCCGAGGCTGCGCGCCTTGCCAAGATGCGCCGTGGGGTTCCACGCCATGGCGATGATTTCGGGGATCGCGAACAGCCCGATCAGCACCGCGATGAAATTCAGGCCGCCCATCATGTTCGGATCGCCGAAGGTGAAGCGGTTTGTGCCGTAGACGAGGTCCAGCCCGATCGTCGCCAGCAAGAGCCCCAGAATTGCCGAGAGCGCTCCGCGCAACAGGCTTTCGCCCGACACGCCGGCGATGATGGTCAGTGAGAACAGGATCAGCGCGAAGAACTCCGGCGGCCCGAAGCTCAGCGCAAAGGAGGCCAGCCATCCGGCAAACAGGATCAGCGCGAGGTTGGAGACGACATCGGCGGTGCAGGATGCCCAGAGCGCCATGCCAAGCGCCCGGCCGGCCTCGCCCTTTTCGGCCATGGGATGACCGTCGAGGATCGTCGCCGAAGAGGCCGGTGTGCCGGGCGTCTTGATCAGGATCGCGGGAATCGACCCGCCAAAGATACCGCCCTTGTAGACCCCGAGCAGAAGCAGGATCCCGGTGATGGGTTGCAGCGTGAAGGTAAAGGGCAAGGTCAAGGCCACGGCCATGGTTGCCGAAAGCCCGGGGATTGCCCCGCCCACAACCCCGATACAGATCCCTGCAAAGAGGGCAAAGAAGGCCTCGAACGAGGCAACGACGCTCAGACCGGCCATCAGGCTGTCGGCAAGACTCATGGCAACCTCACGAAATTGCCTTGTGGGATCGCCACGCCGGCGACATGGGCAAAGAAGGCGTAAAGCGCCAGCGGCACAAGCACGGCGCAGACCAGCGCGGTGATCGGGTGGCGTGTGCGAAACAGGAAGGCGGTGACGGCAAACACGATCATCGCCGTCCAGACCATGCCAAGCCGGGGCAGGGCAAACATTGTCAGCATCATGATCACCGCAAGCGCGGCGAGGCGCAACCACGCCTTGGGATCGGTCCCCTCTATGTGGGTCGGGTCGGGATCGGGGCTTTCATGACGCGACGCGAGCAAAAGCCCGATGCCCACAAAGCCGGTCATCAACGCCAGTGTATATGGCCAGAAGGTCGGCGAGAGCACGATATTGGAAACATTGCTTGGCGAGGAGACCCAGCCCGGAATGCCGACAAGCGCCAGCAGCAAAGCCACGCAGCACGCGCCAAGCCCCAGCCGAAATTGGATCGCTTTTGGTGACACGCGACCGGTCTCCCCTCCTTTGGCAGAGATGCGGCCGCCCCTGAAGGCAGCCGCAGGGATCGTCTATGGGCGCGGCCCGCGGGGCCGCGCGGCGCCGGGGATCACCCCTCGATGCGCATGCCCAGATCGTCCACCAGTTTGCGGAAGACGTTATACTGGCCCTGGATGAACTCGTTTGCCTCAACCGGGTCCATCAGGCGGATCACCGAGCCGCGTGCCGTCATGGATTCGGTGAACTGTGGATCCTGAGTGGCTTCGGCCATCCAGGCACCCCATTTCTCGGCCACGTCATCGGGCAGCCCGTCGGGACCCGCGATGCCGGTCCAGCCAACCAGCTGGTTCAGGCTGTCCTTGCCCAGATCGTTTGCGGTTGGGGCGTCAAAACCGACCACCGGCTCCGAGGTGGTGACCAGCAGCGGGATCAGCTGCTTGTTGGCGACAAAGCTCGCCAGCGAGGAGGAGTTGGTGCACACGAAGGTTGCCGTGCCGTTCAGCACCGCGGTGATCGCGGCGCCGCCGCCTTTTTGCGGGATATGCGTGACGTCGTTCATCACGTCGGCAACGCCGAATTCACTCATTACCATGGCGCTTGCGAGATGCGGGAACGAGCCGACACCCGAAGAGCTGTAGCTCACGCCGCCTTCGTTCACCTTGGCGATCAACGCGTCCATCGTCGTGATGCCAGAGGAGGGCGACACCGCACAGGCGGCCGGGTTGATCTCGTAGACCGTGACGAAGCGGAAATCGTCCAGCGTATACGGCAGGGTGGCTTTCATCGCAGGGTTCACCGAGTGGGACCCGACGCGGGCAAACAGCATGGTATACCCGTCAGGCTTGGCGTTCTGGACCGCGACCGAACCGGTGGCCCCGCCAGCGCCGGTGACATTCGCCATCACCAGTGGCTTGCCAACCGCATTCCCGAGCGGCTCGGCAATGGTTCGGGCCGAGATGTCCGTTGCGCCGCCCGCGCCGTAGGGAATGATCATGTTGATGGGGCGTTCGGGATATTCCGCCACCGCCGCACTGGCCGTGAGAACTGCGCCGATCGCAAACGCGACAGAGGTGCCTTTGAGTGTCATGTCTTCCTCCCTGTGATTTTTCATCTCTTTGATTTCAATCACCGTAAGAGTTAGTGTGACTTAGCGATAGCTATTTCAGCTTACAGCTTTTGAAAGCTTGTCTTACGAAATTGAAGGGGACGCGATGACGATCAGGCTGCTTCGGACCTTGGTGGCCATTGCCGATACAAAAACATTCAGCGAGGCGGGCAAGGTGGTGAATGTGACCCATGCCGCCGTCAGCCAGCAGATGCAGGCGCTCGAATCCGATCTTGGCATTGCACTGTTCAATCGAAGCACCCGCACGCCGGAGTTGACCCCTGTCGGTCGTCAGATCGTTGCCAAGGCACGCCAGTTGATCGCGGATTACGACAACCTCGTGCCGTCGGTGCTGGGCGACGGCGGGCTTGGCGGTGTGATCACGCTGGGTGTGCTGCGCACCACGCTCACCGGACTGACGCCAAAGGCGATGGCGGCGTTGAAAACCAAATATCCCCAGATCGGTCTTCATATCCGGCCCGGCCTCACGGGAACGATCCTCGCGGAGGTGGAACGCGGGAACCTCGATGCCGGGATCATCACCAAGCCGACCCAGCTGCCGGTTGACGTCGTCTTCAGGGAGCTGGCCGAAGAGCCCATGCAGTTGATCGCGTCGCTTGAGGAGGCAGAAGCAGACCCCTTGACGCTTCTGGCAACCCGGCCCTTCATCCGTTTCAACCGGCGTGCGGTGGTCGGGGCAATGATCGACAGCTGGATTCTCTCAAAGCGGATCGCGGTCAACGAAACCATGGAACTCGACAGCCCGGAGGCTATCACCAGCATGGTGCATGCCAATCTCGGCGTGTCCATCGTGCCCCATCTGGCCGTTCGTCCCGCTGATGCGGTGCCGGTCAAGGCAATCGGACTGGGGCCGGACGCGCCACGCCGAACGCTCGGGCTGGTCTATCAGGAGCGACAGATCAAGACGCGTGCGCTGGACGAGTTGTATGATGCGTTGATCTCGGTGATCGACGCGGCGCGCCATCGGTCGGATCCGTCGGTTTCTTCCGGCACATGAATACGGAAACCGCCCTCTTTCTCGTGGCGGGAGCGTTGGCTGGCGGGTTCATCAACGGACTTTCCGGCACCGGAATGGCACTGTTTTCAATCGGCTTCTATCTTGCGGTGCTGGATCCCGCGCGCGCCGTTGCGGTGGTTGCGCTCATGTCCATCCTCGTTGGCATTCAAGGGCTATGGGTGGTGCGTGGCGCGCTGCGCGCGCAGCCGGGACGGGCGTTGCGCTTCGTGATCCCGGGGTTGGTGGGGGTGCCGCTTGGCGTTCCCTTGCTCGATGTGATCGAGGCGGGGACGCTGCGAGTCACGATCGCCGTGATCCTTGTCTTCTATGGCGGCTATTTCGCCTTTCGCAAAACCCTGCCCGTTTTCACGCGGCGCACGCCAAAAACGGATGTCTGTGTTGGGTTTGTTGGCGGTGTCCTGGGTGGCGCGGCGGCGATCTCGGGCGCGGTGCTCTCCATGTGGGTGTCGCTGCGCCCGTGGTCGAAGGCGGAGACCCGCGCGGTGCTGCAGCCGTTCAACGTCGCAGTTCTGGCCACGACCGTCATGTTGCTCCTGTTTCGCGGAGCCTATGATGCACGGACCTTTTCGGCCATGGCGGTCACGGCTCCGATGGTGGTTGTGGGTGCGCAGATCGGTATCATTGTGTTCCGGCGGCTGAGCGACAATGCCTTTCGCCGGCTGATCATCCTGATGACGCTTGTGCTCGGCCTCGGGATCATGGTCAGTGAGATCGCCTGACGTCCCCGCATCGAAAATGGGTGTTTCGGACGGCGACCCACCCTGCTTCGGCCGCGGCGCGTGAGGTGTAGAGCCGCGAATACTCTGTATCGCACGCGACGACCGCTTTTCGAAGAGAACCGCGACTTTGCGGGGCGGTGATCAGATCACTTCATCCGTTCGGTCGTCGCTCTCTCCATACCGCTTGAGCACGGCCGGCTTGGTGCCTTCATAGATGCGCTCGACATTCCCGGCGATACGCGCGTTTTCCCGCTCGAAAAGGCAGTCGCCGTTGAGGTCCGAGGCCACGATGAACGGCCCCATCCTCCTGCAGCGGAGCACCCACATCGCCTGTGCCAGGCCAAGCTCCTCGTTCCAGTGCACGGCCTCGACGTTTTCCACTCCGCGCCCGAGAAGCGCGCCGGTGCCATAGCCGACAGTGGAAAGATAGACCGCCCCATTTGGCACGAAATATTCCTTGTAGTCCCGTGACAACATCCCGCCCTTGCCCACGATGAGCTTTGCGCCTGTCTTGGCCATCCATTCCGGGAGCCATTTCGCAAACCGAAATGACGCGGTCGCGGTCACAGCGCCCATGTCAAAAGAGCCATCGGCATTGATCCGCGCGGCTGGCGAGCAGTGGAAATTGGCCGCTGATTCTGATGGTAACTCCATGGGAATGTTGGCCTGATCCTCCAGCGCACGCATGTAGACGCCTTCTCGGGCGGTGTACATCAACCCGTCGAGATAGACGACATCACCAAGCCGAAGTTCAGCGATGGCGTCGGGCGTGGGGGTGGTCGAGAGAACAACTTCCCGGATGCTCATGATCGTGCTCCTGAACCATTAAGTGGCGCTGTCGATAAGCGTGGGAAACGGGGGGCCAGCCCCCCGCACCCCCCGGGATATTTCAGGCCCAAAGAAAACACGGGCGGTGCGTTTTTCTGTGTGCAGGCAAGGCGGATCATTCCGCGGCTTCCCTTGTGGGTTCCCAATCCACGGTCTCCCGCCTTTGGTAAGGTGTAAACCAATCGGGATCGGTGCGATGCTGAACCCGGCCATCGGCATGAATACGGGCGACCGCGCGGCGCGACGACAAGCAGAACGCATGAACCGACATGGGCATGCCGCCGGTGTGGCAGTATCCGACCTCGATATTGCAGTCGATCACCATGTTCTTTCCGACAAACCCCATTGCTCCCATGCCGATGGAATTTCCCAATTCCTTGAATTCGTCTTCTATTTCGGCGATGCGCGGGTCTGAATTACGGCTTCCCACAGTGCGCAATACAGAGGCGCGTTTTCCCAGTGTCATACAGGTATCCTTTGATCCTCCAAGACCGATTCCGATAATGGCTGGCTGGCAGGCGAGGCCACGTTTTCCAAATGCCATCAGGCTGTCGAGATAGAAGCGCTTGATTCCCTGGATGCCATCAGACGGGAACAGCATGCGGTAATCCGTTCCGAACAGTCCGCCCTTGTGGACGGTGATCAGGTCTACCCAGTCGCCTTCCGGTTCGAAGCCGTAATCGATTTCGGGCGCCCCTATGCCGACGTTGTTGTTGTGATCCGTGCGCCAGAGCGGATGCACCCGGTTGGGCCGCAACGGCACGCTGTTGGTCGCGGTGGCGGTGGCCCTTCGGAGCACCGTTTCCAATGCGCACATGCCGCCTTCGATCCGCGCCTCGTTGCCCATCTTTACAAACCAGCGCGGCACGCCCGTATCGCCACACATGGCGCGCCGGTCTTCCTTGGCAGCTTCGTAGTTATCAAGCATTGCCTTCAGGACAAAGGAAGCCAAGTCGCCATCCTCTGTCTCTGCCGCTTGCTTGAGACCATCGAGGTAATCCTGCGGGATCTCGATTGCGGCTTTGTCCATCAGCGTTTCGGCCGTGGACTCGATCAGGGAGAGGGGGATCATCTGCGTCTCCCAAGAGTTTCGAGCTGGCTCGCAGACCGGGAAAGCATCGCGTCGGGCCCAAGCACCATGTGTCTGTTTCTTCTGTCCAGAAATACTCCGGGGGGTCTGGGGGGCTGGCCCCCCAGCCGGCTTGCAGCTTGGCGTGACCCTCCGCGGCGGACGTGTGGCCTATGGCTTCGCCGGTTGAAACGGTGTTGAGGCAGACGCGTTGTCGCCATTTGCTCAGAATATCGCTGACTCTGCTCGGTTACAGGCGCTCGGGCTGGCGTTGTCTGGTCCAAAGGCCGGCACGTGCAGCAGCCGGTGCCGCAGGACAGCCTGCGCTCATGCACTGGCTGTTTCCGATCTGATATCCGCATATATCCTCCACAACTTACTGCGCTGCAACGAGCGTTTCCGGCTCACCGTCGGGCAGAATGGTTTCTCCAGGGCGGACGATCGTAAAGGCCACCGGGCTGTTGGTGACCTCGACGCTTTCGCCTTCTTGCCGGGCCACGGTAAAGGTGCTGTCCTCCATTGCGCCGGGCTCGGGAAAATCCTCGCGGTGATGTGCCCCGCGCGAATTTTCGCGCGCGAGCCCCGCCTTCGTGATGACTTCGGAGATATCGCATAGCGAGCGCAGGTTCAGCCAGTCGTGCCAGGTCAGGTTGAATGCCAGATTGCCGGCATCCACCCCCACATCCATCAGAGCCTCTGACACTGCCGATATGCCGGCAAGCCCACGTTTCATCCCGTGCTCCGTGCGGATCACGCCGACCTCTTCCCACATCACCTCCTGCAGTTGCTTGCGAAGCGGCAGCACAAGGTCTGGCTTCCGGGTCAAGGGGTGGGTCGCGCGGGCAAACTCCGCCTCAAGCACGGTTTCATCCGGTTCGCGCAGGGTCATACGGCGCATCTCGGTGCCCATCGTGTCGCCCGCGATGCCACCGTAAACGGTGGAATTGGCCACGCCATTGCCGCCGAGCCGGTTGGAGCCATGCGCGCCGCCCGCATCCTCGCCTGCCACGTAAAGCCCCTCCATCGCGGTGCGCGTGTCCACATCGACCACAACGCCACCCATGAAATAATGCGCCGTGGGCACCACCTCGACCATGCCACCGGCCAGATCGAAGCCGCTGTCGGCGCAGCGCTTGACCATGCCGGGGAATTTCTTGCGCACCACATCCGGCCCAAGATGCGCCATCGAAATGAAGACGCCCTCCTGCTCGGGATTGTTGTTCTTGCGCATCTCCGCGTATATCCCGCGGCTGACCAGGTCGCGCGTGGCGCGCTCGCCCTTGCTGTCGTAATCGAACATGAAGCGTTGCCCGGCATGGTTGATGAGCTGGCCGCCCGCGCCGCGCAGGCCCTCTTCGAGCACCGTGCCCGTCATGCGCGTGTGATCGCCTGCCAGAAGCCCTGTGGGGTGAAACTGGACCATCTCCATGTCACGCAGCGGCAGGCCTGCACGCAAAGCCATCGCAAGCCCGTCCATCGTCTTGTCCCCTGACGGGGTGTGATACTTGTACATGGTCGGCCCGCCGCCAGTGGCCATCAGCACACATTTGGCGCGCACGAACCGGAACCGACCCGTGCGCATGTCAATCATCAGAACGCCAGCCAGTGCCGAACCGTCCCGCGTCGGGATCAGCCCGACGGCGCGATGCTCCTGCAGCTTTTCAACCCCGCTCGCGAGCACTTTCTCCATCAGGCGGTTGATGATCTCGATCCCGGTCAGATCGCCCTTGTGAACGGTGCGATCGGCGGTCTGTCCCGCGAAAGCCTTTTGGTGGAGAGAGCCGTCGGGATTGCGATCAAAGAAACACCCGATTTCATTCTCAAGCTCGCGAATGCGCACAACGGCCTGTTCACAGAGTCGCCACGCCATATCCTGATCGGGCAACCACTTGCCGCCCTCGATCGTGTCCATGAAATGCCGCTCGACCGTATCGCCACCGCCAAGTGCGACATTGTATCCGCCCTGCACCATCCGCGTGCAGCCGCATTTGCCAATCAGGCCCTTCACCGCAATGGTGATCCGGGCACCCTCCGGCGCGGTCTGGCGGGCGTGCAGCGCGGCAAACAACCCGGCGCCCCCGGTGCCAAGGATCAGGATGTCGGTGTCATGGCGTTCGATGTCGGCAAGGCGCATGTCAGAGGGCTTTCATCAGGAACAGGCAGGCGATCAGGAAGGACATGGCGGCGGCGAGCGCGGCCAGCGTCTTTTGTGCAGGAGTCCAGGGCAGCCATTCCATGGCCATCAGCCGCAGGCCGCCGAACATGTGCACCGCCAGCCCGAACACCAGGGCAAACTCCGCAAGCTTGACGACCCCGGCCTCGGTCATGGCCAGGAACCCGTCGAGCCGCGCCGGGTCGGTCACGGCAAGCGACAGCACCCAGAAATGCAAGGGCAGGAAAAGCGCCAGCGCCAGGCCGGACAGGCGGTGAAGGATATAGGCGAGCCAGAGCGGATGGGCCCGTGAGGTAACACCCGACGCCGCGCTCATGCGCCCAACCCCTGCGCAAAGGTCACGGCCCAAACCGCGCGCGCGCCCAAAACGAAGAGCCCGAGACCCACGATCCACATCAGGGCGTCCAGCACCGGGCCGCGCAGCCCGCCCCATTCCGAGGCAATCGTGCGCAGGCCAATCGCCCCGTGCGCCGACACGGCGACGACGAACACGCCGTAAAACAGGAACCACAACACGGACCCTTGCGTGCGTCCGAGGATTTCGGCGGCGCTCAGCCCACCCTGAATGGCGTAGATCATCACCGCCAGATGCCCAAGCACGAGCGGCGCCATCAAAAGCGCCGTGATCCGTTGCAGCATGTAGAGGCGCAGCGACAACATCAGCTCTTCCTTCTGAAAAAGGAGCGCGCGGTTTCCCGCTTCAACCCGGCGATGGCGGACATCGGGTCCAGCTCGTTGGGGCAATAGACGGTGCAAGACCCCATCGAGTGGCAATTATGGCAGCCACCGCGACCCGACACCGCGTCGAGGATCGCCGCGCGGCCTTCATCCTTGGTGTCGTTCAGAAGCGTCCAGGCGCGTTGCAGTGCCGCCGGTCCAAGATATTCGGGGTTGCCGGCCACGGTATCGCAGGCCGCGTAGCAGACCGAACAGTTGATGCACTCGATACCGGCATTGGCATTGACCCGCGCCGCGCTTGTTTCGTCGACCGGCGCGATCGGATCGTCGCGGGTCCGGTCGCCATGATGCACGCCCTCTGCCGCCACCCATTTGTCAAAGAACGGGTCCATGTCGACGGCAAGATCCTTGATCACCGGGAGGTTTCGCAGCGGTCCGATATGGACCGCGCCGTCTTTGAGCACCTTGGAAATGTGGGTCCGGCAGGTCCAGCGCGGCACCCCGTTGACCATCATCGCACAGCTTCCGCACATGCCAACGCGGCAGGCAAAGCGATAGCTCAGGGTCGGGTCGGCGTTCTGCTGCACCCAGGAGACCACGTCGAGCACGGTCTGGTTGTCATAGGCGGGAACCTCGAATGCCGCCTGCGCACCGGCACTGCGTTCGATTGTGACGGTCAGGACATCAGAGGGCATCGCGGGCTCGGTTTTTTGCAGGTCTGGACACGGATGCATCTTACACCGGTTAGCGTTGCTTTATGAATAGAGTATTTGCTTACATATACCGTTAGTAATTCTTAATATTAACGCTTTGATACACTCGGTCATGCGGGTGCAGGCGCGGTCATTCAGGGTTTCCGTCCCGCGGAGAGACGGGTTACTTGGCGGTGACCCGAGCGGGCCAGCCGACGCGTGTTCGTGGCGGCGGGGGCGACCAACAGGAAAGGAAAAGCACATGAGCGAGGATTCGGAGGCGGCACGCCGCTGGTGGCGCACATCGATCATCGACATGGAACCCGGGCGTATCGCCTTTCGCGGCTTCCCGATCGAGTCGTTGATTGGTTCGGTGTCCTTCGGCCAGATGATCTGGCTCATGACCCGGGGCGATCTGCCGACACCGGAGCAGGCCGCGTTGCTGGAATGCGCGCTGGTGGCCGGGGTCGATCACGGCCCGCAAGCTCCCTCGATCGCGGCGGCGCGCATGGCGGCCACATGCGGTGTCGGGCTGAACACGGTGATGGCCACGGGCGTGAACATGCTGGGGGATGTCCACGGGGGCGCAGGCGAGCAATGCGCCATGCTGTATCTCGACATCGCCAAACGCCTGGATGCCGGGGCAACAATGGACAGGGCGACCGAGGCCGGGTTGGATGCATGGCGCGCACGGCATGGCAAGATCATATCCGGCTTCGGGCATCGGTTTCACAAGCCTGTCGACCCACGCGCGCCCCGGTTGATGGCCCTGGTGCGCGATGCAGCAGCAGCGGGAACGGTCTCGGGCCGTTTTGCCGAGATTGGGGAGGCGGTGCAGGCCGCTGTCGGGGCAGCGCGCGGCGCGCCGATCGCGATGAATATCGACGGGGCGACAGCGGTCGTGTTTTGCGAACTCGGGTTTGCCCCACCTCTGTCGCGCGGGTTGTTTTGTCTGTCGCGCTCCGTCGGCGTGCTGGCGCATGGCTGGGAGCAGATGCAACAGGGGGGGCGCAACAAGGGGCCGATGCCGCCTGCATTCCTGCCGCTTTACGAGCCGCCCTCCGCGACGGCTTCAGAGCCGGATTGACAGCCCGGCCCGGCACCTTTCGGGGGGCTGCACCATGAAGACGGCAGGTGGCCTGCCGATGCCGGTGTCAAGCGGCTTGCCCCGCGCGACGGGATCGGCCAGAACCGTGTTTCGGTCGCGACGCAAGAGGATGAAAATGGCCAAGGCCCCACGCGCATGGCAGCGGATGCTTTCAGGACGCAGGCTCGATCTGCTCGACCCGACGCCGGTGGATATCGAAATCGCCGACATCGCCCATGGGCTCGCCTTCGTTGCGCGCTGGAACGGGCAGACGCGGGGAGATTATGCGTATTCCGTGGCGGAGCATTCGCTTCTTGTTGAGACGCTGTTTTCGCGTCTCTGTCCACGCGCGACGGTGGCGGATCGGTTGACGGCGCTGCTGCATGATGCGCCGGAATACGTGATCGGCGACATGATTTCACCGGTCAAGAACGCGGTTGGGCCGGGCTATGAAGAGCTCGACAAGCGGCTTGCGGCTGCGATCCACATCCGGTTCGGCCTGCCTGCGGCGGTGCCAGCGCCGCTGAAGAAGCAGATCAAGAAGGCCGACCGCATCTCTGCCTGGATGGAAGCGACGCAGATCGCAGGGTTTGCCGAAGCCGAGGCGGACCGGTTCTTTGGACGTCCGGACAGCACGTTGATCGCGGGCCTTGGCATTCGGCTGCGCCCGCCGGTGGAAACACGCGCAGATTTCACGGCACGTTTTGACGCGTTGCTCAAGGCGCTCTGAGCGCGCCACGTGCCGGACCATCGACCCCATTGTGCATCAAAAGAGACATACCATGATCGAAACCCGCCCGATGCGCGCCGAAGACGTGCCAGCCTGCGTGACCATCTTGAACCACATCATCGCGCTCGGAGGCAGCACCGCTTACGAGACACCCTATACCGAGGCCGATTTCGCGGCGCATTACCTCGACGAACCGCCCGTGACCATGGTCGCCTTGTCACACGGGCGGGTCGTCGGTTTCCAGGCAGCGTTCGATATCGGGGACGGGCAATACTCCATCGGAAGCTTCACCGACCGGCAGGCGCCCGTGCGCGGCGCGGGACGCGCGCTTTTCGAGGCAACGCTGGAAGGATGCCGGGCGCATGGCGGGTCGGTGATCCTTGCCAAGATCACATCCGACAACAGCGGTGGTCTGGCTTATTACAGCGCGCTTGGCTTCGAGGACTGGCAGGTCTGGCCCGAGGACCATACCCGGGCCGATGGCACGAGGGTCGACCGCATCGTGAAACGCTTCCTGCTGTGATCCGAGCGTTACAGGGCTGTCCGGTTGCCACACGCGCCCGGTTGCCCGTGTCAGCCGGGTGGTGACGCGCCAGCCCAAGGGCAATGGACCAGTCCGGTTGCGATCGACCGCCCGTTTGCCATGGCCAGCCCGGTTGCGATGGACCGCCCGTTTGCGATGGCCAGCCCGGTTGCACGTATCGGCCGTGTTGCCGCGCGCCAGATGGGCCGCGAGCGATGGCCCCCAAGCGACGCATGACGGATCGCGAAACATGACGGATCGTGACGAATGACGGATCGCGACGCGGGGCGCGCGCCGCCGCCTGTCAGCGAGGGCTGCGCTTGGCGAGGATCCGTTGCAGCGTGCGGCGATGCATGTTGAGCCGACGCGCCGTTTCGGACACGTTCCGGTCGCAGAGCTCATAGACCCGTTGGATGTGCTCCCAGCGGACGCGATCGGCGCTCATCGGGTTTTCCGGCGGCGGCGGCAGGTCGTCACCCTTCGACAGAAGAGCGTTCACGATATCGGTCGCATCGGCGGGTTTGGACAGGTAGTCGGTGGCACCGATCTTGACGGCGGCCACGGCGGTGGCAATCGCTCCGTAGCCCGTCAGAACGACGATGCGACTGTCAGGGCGTTTCTCGCGCAGCACTTCAACCACATCGAGCCCGTTTCCGTCACCCAGCCGCAGATCGACGACCGCATAGGCCGGAGGACGCGCCGTGGCGATGGCAGATCCCGCAGACACCGACTCGGCGGTCTCAACTTCGAAGCCGCGCTTCTCCATCGCCTTGGCCAGCCGGCGCAGGAATGGCTCATCGTCGTCTACCAGTAGCAGGCTGCGGTCTTCTCCAAGATCTTCGAGCGTTCTTTCTGCCACGTCTTTCCCCCCGTGATGCAACCCATTGCAATGCCAATGGTCTTTAAAGGTTCTAGGGGCCGAAATGGGTTCGGTCAAACCGGCAATCACGCTGCGTCGCAGAATGATGCGGTTTCAGAGACACCGTCAGGGCGTTTCAGCAGGCGCAGGCGGGCAAAACCGGGGTGGGCACCGGACTCAGGACGCGTTCGCGAAGCAGGCGACGCGGTCGGCCATTTCGTCCGGGGTGACCTCTCTGCGAAAGAACTCGACAAAGCCCTGTTCCGGCAACACGAGATAGGTGAAGGTGGAATGGTCGACGAGGTAGTATTCGTCGTCACTGTCTTCCGCGCGATAATAGGTTCTGTAGGCTTGGCTCGCAGCCTTGACCTGGTCTTCGCTGCCGGTCAGCCCGATCATCTTCTCGTGCATGTTGGCGGCGAAGTCATCCACCACGTCCGGCGTGTCACGCTTGGGGTCGATCGAGATGAAGACAGGCGTGACCGAGACCCCGCGTTCCGTCAGGATATCGACCGCCTCGGCATTGCGGGCCACATCAAGCGGACAGACATCCGGGCAGAAGGTATAGCCGAAATAGACGAGGCTCGGCTCCGTGATCACATCTGCGTCAGTCACCGTCTCTCCGGCCCCGTTGAGCAACTCGAACGGCCCGCCGATCTGTCCGGCGCCGCCGGCAACCGTGCTGCCGCGGCATTGTGCGAACTGGTCGTCGGCGTCCTGACCCCACAGGATGAACGCAACGCCGCCGATCAAGGCCAGAACGGTAACGGTGGCAGAGATCAGGGCAAGGCGCGGCATGGGGGGCTCCCGGTGTTGCTGTTGGTCCGGGACACACCTAACCATTGCGCGCGGCGCATCAAGAGACCAAAAAAGCGCATATGTCCGAAACACCGAGTGCTCTTCTTTCCGAACGCCAACGCAGCAACTGGATCCGTCTGCGGACCATGATCCTGTTGCGGTGGTTTGCCATCATCGGGCAACTCACGGCCATTACGGTCGCGCAACAGATGTACAGTCTCCAGCTTGAACTGGGCCTGTGTTACCTTGCCGTGGGCGTCTCGGTTGTCGGCAACCTCGTGGCGATCTTCGTCTTTCCCGAAAACAAGCGGTTGAGCGAGACGGAGAACCTCTCCATGGTGCTCTTCGACCTGCTGCAATTGTGTTTCCTGTTGTATCTGACGGGCGGCTTGCACAACCCGTTCTCGCTTCTTGTGCTGGGGCCGGTCACGGTGTCGGCGGCGGTTCTCACGCTGCGCTCGACGGTCATTCTTGGCGCGACTGCCGTGCTGCTTGTGACGCTGATGGTGAATTACCACTTGCCGCTGCGGACCGAACAGGGGTTCATCCTGCGCATTCCGGACGTGTTCGTGTTCGGACAATGGGCGGCGATCACCATCGCCGTGGTGTTCATCTCGATCTACGCCCGGCGCATGTCGCGGGAAATGCACTCCATGTCGGACGCGCTTGCCGCGACGCAAATGGCGCTGGCCCGCGCCCAGAAGCTCAACGATCTTGGCGGCGTGGTTGCGGCGGCGGCGCATGAACTGGGCACACCTCTGGCCACGATCAAGCTGACCTCGTCGGAACTGGCCGAGGAACTGGAAGACCGTCCTGAACTCAGGGAAGACGCGGAGTTGATCCGCGAACAGGCAGACCGGTGCCGCGATATCCTTCGGTCCATGGGGCGTGCAGGCAAGGATGACCTGCACATGCGGCAAGCGCCTTTGGTAGAAGTGATCCGGGAGGCGGCCGAACCGCATGAGGATCGCGGCAAGGAAATCGTGATCGAGGAAACCGCCGGACCCGGTATCGGCATGGCGCAGCCGCATATCTATCGTCAGCCCGAAATCATCCACGGCCTGCGCAACCTCGTTCAGAACGCGGTGGATTTTGCCCGCGCGACAATCTGGATCGAGGTGATGTGGAGCGATGAGCTGATCTCGATCCGCATTGTTGACGATGGTCAGGGGTTCCCGCCGCATCTCATCGGGCGCATTGGCGACCCGTTCGTGCGCAAACGACGCACGGAGACGGACAAGCGCGTGCGTCCCGAATACGAGGGCATGGGGCTTGGGTTGTTTATTGCCAAGACGCTTTTGGAACGCACCGGGGCCGAGCTCAGCTTTGCAAACGGGGTCGGCCCTTATTCCGGCGAACAGGACAGAACCCCGCGTCGCGGGGCCATTGTCGAGGTCGTTTGGCCGCGCAGCAAGATTGTCGCCTCCCAGGAGGAGCGCAGCAGTGGTCTTGGCGAAAACCAGCCGTTCGAAATCTGATCTGTGCGCCGCGGCGGGACGACGGTCGGCGAGCTGGCCGTGCCCGTGTCGCAAAGCGGGCGTGCGACACCGAAACGCCTCCGAGAATGGATGCGGGCCGATGGCGCTGGTCTGCGGTTGAGTGCTTCACAACGCATTACGAATTGTTGCGCTTAATCTCTTTTAACCGTCAGTTAACCATTTCACCCCACGGTTGAGTTACCGTTGTTGGTGAGGATTGTTTGAGGAAGTGCCTGTGCAGGATTTGTTGTTTGTTGGATTGGGTCTTTTGACTGGTTTCGCGGCAATATTGATCGTTTCGAAGTCCTTTCAGATCGGGGCTCCCGCCCGGCCGCAAAGCCCGGCTGCTGATCCGATCGCGATCCTCGTGCGAGGCGACACGGTGGTCGACAGCACCGTCGATGCCGATTCCCTTTTGGGCGAGTCGTCCCTGATCGGATTGGATTGGGCGGCCTTGCGGCTGCTGTTGCTCGACCGGTTCAAGGAAACGCCCGAAGACCTGCCACATATGCCGTTGAGGCTCTGGGCCGGGCAAGATGCGCAGGCGGCGCTGAACTTTCGCCCCGGTGGCGACGGCGTGGTGCATATTTCCATCGACGCACCGGAATTGTCGCACTCATTGAAAACCCGCATGCAATGGGACGAAGCGCGCAACAGCCGCCTGATTTCTGCAACGGAAGAAGCGCCTTTTGCCATGTGGGAAACCGCCGCCGACGGATCGCTGTCCTGGTGCAACGGGGCATACAGGGCTTTGATTGCCGATACCGAGGCGGCACATGGCGCAGGAGAGACGGCGGATGCCGCGCCGCAAGGTGAGGCCGCCGTGTTCACCCTCGCGCCGCCGCCGGACACCGGGGCACGGGCGGAGCGGGTTCATCGGATCGACGCCAAGGGCCGTGACCATTGGTATGAGGTGACAAGCCTTGCCCGCGCCGGAGGGGCCATTCATTTCGCAACCAATATCGACAGCCTCGTCGATGCCGAAATGGCGCAGCGCAAATTCGTCCAGACCCTGACCAAGACCTTTGCCCATTTGCCCATCGGGCTTGCGGTTTTCGATCGGGACAGGCGGCTTGTCCTGTTCAACCCCGCGCTCGTGGATCTCACCAACCTGCGGGCGGATTTCCTGACCGCGCGCCCCAACCTCATGAGCTTTTTCGATCACATGCGGGAAAATCAGACGATGCCGGAGCCCAAGAACTACGGGAACTGGCGCGAGCAACTGTCGGAGGTGATCTCTGCGGCGCATGACGATCGCTATTGCGAAACGTGGAATCTTGCCTCCGGGTTGACCTACAAGATCACCGGACGTCCGCACCCGGATGGCGCCGTGGCGTTTCTTCTGGAAGATATTTCGGCGGAGATTTCATTGACGCGGCGCTTCCGGTCGGAGCTTGAGCTTACGCAATCGGTGATTGATTGCTTCCCGGACAGCGTGGCGGTCTTTTCGCAACTGGGCGTGCTTGCGTTCTCCAATGCGGCATATCGCGATTTCTGGAAATGTGATCCTGACAGTGCCTTTGCGGAAATGACCATTGTCGATGCGACGCGCGATTGGCAAAGTCGTTGTGATCCGTCCCCGATCTGGTCCGAGATCCGCGAATTCGTCTTGACGCTGCTGGATCGGGCGGCCTGGGATGCGCATCTGCGCACCCGTGACGGTCTGGACCTGACCGTCTCGGTGATACCGGTGTCCGCAGGGGCCACCATGGTCCGGTTCAGCGAGACGGTAACGCAGGCCGCACAGACCCAAGATGAGTCACTTGTGACCGTGTAATGGTCTTGAACGGGGGGCGCGGCCGGTGACCGTCGGGTTGCCAAACCGCGCGCTTGGGGGCTGCCGGGGGGCTGACCTCGCGCTTTGGGCTGCCATCGTCAATCTCGCTCTTGCGACTGCGCGGCGCGCCGCTATCCTCGCGCCATGACCGTCGTGAATGCTTCGCCCGATACCCCGCAGAACACGGAGTCCGACCGGCTGCGCTCGGTGCGGGTGACGTTGGGCGCGCCGGAAGACACTGCCGCGCTCGCGCGGGCAATCGGTGCGGCGCTCCATCCCGGCGATACGCTTCTGCTCTCTGGCGGGGTGGGGGCAGGCAAGAGCCATTTTTGCCGTGCCTTGATCCAGTCCTTGCAGGACAGTCCGGAGGATGTGCCATCGCCAACCTTCACGTTGGTGCAGGAATACGAGACGCGGCGCGGGCCGCTTTGGCACGCGGACCTCTACAGGCTCAGCGGCCCGGATGAGGTGATCGAACTGGGGTTGGAGGAGGCCTTTCAAGAGGCGATTTGCCTTGTCGAATGGCCTGACCGGCTGGCCGAGCTTGCACCGGACACGGCGCTCGACCTGATGTTGTCGGACGGCGCAGAACCGGACGCGCGCGTGCTGCTCTTGCGGTGGCATGTGCCCCGCTGGGATGCGTTGATGGCCACGGTGGTTCCGCAATGAGGGGCTTTCTCGATCGTCTTGGGTGGGCCGATGCGCGCCAAACGCCGCTTGCCGGCGATGCCTCCGCGCGGCGCTATTGGCGCCTTTCCGAACCGGGGCGCAGTGCGATCTTGATGGTCGACCCGGGCGGAGACCTGGCGCTCTTTGCGCGCATTGCCAACCACCTGAGCGACCTGGGGCTGTCGGCGCCGCAGATTTACGGGATGGACGCGACCCAGGGACGGATGCTGATAGAAGACCTCGGCGACGGGCTTGTGGCGCGGCTGGCCGCGGATGCGGGGCGGGAAAAAGCGCTCTACCGCACCGCGGTCGATGCTTTGGTGCAGTTGCACAGGCACCCGCCAATGGCAGGGCTTGCCACGGCGACGCCGGACAGGCTGGCTGCGATGATTGCACCGGCTTTCACACATTACGCTCCCGAAGCGCCCGGTCTACGGGGGCTGGAGGAGGCCACCGGAGTGACGCATGATGTCATGGCCGCGCATGCCATGCCGTGCGACGTCATGATCCTGCGCGACTATCACGCGGAGAATATACTCGATTTGCCGGAGCGGAGCGGCGCTGCACGCGCCGGGCTGCTCGATTTTCAAGACGCGATGACAGGGCACAGGGCCTATGATCTGGCTTCGCTGATCCGCGATGCACGGCGCGATCTGCGCCCCGGTATCGCGCAGGATGCGGTGACCCATTACCTCGATCACACCGGGCTTGATGAGGCCCCGTTCCGGGCTGCGCTGGCCGCTCTGTCGGTGCAGCGCAACCTCCGCATTCTGGGGATCTTCGCGCGACTGGCGCAGTCGGGAAAACCGAAATACCTGCAGCTGATCCCGCGGGTCTGGCGCCATATTCAAACCGATCTCGACCATCCGGCCTGCACGCCGTTGCGCCCCGTGGTCGCGGCTTTGCCGCACCCGACCCAAGACCATCTCGATAGCCTGCGCGAGACCCGATGCCGAACCGTGTGACCCCCGATGCGGTTATGCTCTTCGCCGCGGGGTTTGGCACGCGCATGGGGACGCTCACCCGCGAGCGGCCCAAACCGTTGATCCCGGTTGCGGGCCGTGCGCTGCTTGATCACGCGCTGGCGCTGGCAGCGCATGTGCCGACGCGGGTCGTCAACGCGCATTACCACGCCGATCAGATTGCGGCCCATCTGGGTGGCACGGACGTGGACGTGAGCATCGAGGCACCGCAGATCCTCGATACCGGCGGCGGACTGCGTCACGCCTTGCCCAGGCTTGGCGGGGGGCCGGTCTACACGCTCAACACCGATGCGGTGTGGCGCGGGCCGAACCCGCTAAAGCTCCTTGAGGCGGCCTGGGCACCGGAACGGATGGATGCGCTCATGCTCTGCGTGCCGCTGGAACGCGCGGTGGGCCGTCATGGGGGCGGGGACTTTACGCTCGGACCAGAGGGCGACCTGACCCGGCCGGGTCCCATTGTCTATACCGGGGCGCAGATCATCAAGACCGACACGCTGGCGCAAGTCTGCGAAACGGCGTTTTCGCTGACCGTGCTCTGGGCCGAGATGGCCCGGACGCAGCGTCTCAAGGGGTTGGCCTATCCGGGCCATTGGGCCGATGTTGGTCACCCGGAGGGGATCAAGCAGGCCGAGGCGATGCTCGATGGCTGATCCGGTCATGTTCGAGCGGGACGGTCCGAGGCTCTTTGCGTTGCCGCCCGGCGTGGATTTTGCCGAACGGTTGGTCGCGGGGCTGCGCGCACGGTTGACACGGGTGGCGCCACCGGATGCGTCGGAGACAAATGCCGCGCCCGACGCGATGGCCCGGATCGAGATTTACGTCAACACGGACCGCATGGCCCGGCGCTTGCGGCAGGTGTTTGACGCCGGGCCGCCGACGTTGCTGCCACAGATCCGGCTCGTCACCGACCTTGCCGACCCGCTCACCCGCGCGCGCCTGCCGGCACCCGCATCCGGTTTGCGCCGGCGGTTGGAACTCACGCGGCTGGTGCAGAAGCTGCTCGACAACCAGCCAGACCTCGCGGCGCGTTCGGCGCTCTATGACCTGTCCGACAGTCTTGCAGCGCTCATGGAGGAAATGCAGGGAGAAGGCGTGGCGCCGGAGACCATTGCCGCGCTCGACGTGTCCGATCAATCCGGTCATTGGCAACGCGCGCAGCAGTTTTTCTCGATTGTGCAAAGCGTCATGGGGCCGGGGCAGGCACCCGATGTGCAGGGCTTCAATCGCGCGGCCATGGAAGCGCGGCTGGCCGCCTGGGAGACCGATCCGCCCAAGCACCCCATTATCGTCGCTGGCTCCACCGGATCACGAGGCACGACGGCCGCCTTCATGCGCGCGGTCGCCCGCCTGCCGCAGGGCGCGGTGGTGCTGCCGGGGTTCGATTTCGACATGCCGCAAGCTGTCTGGGACCAGCTCGACACCGCGCTCACCGGCGAGGATCACCCGCAATTCCGCTTTGCCCGCCTGATGGACAGCCTGGGCCTTTCGGCACAGCAGGTGGTCCCCTGGGATGAGGCGTCCGCTCCGGCGCCTGCGCGCAACAAGGCGCTGTCTCTCGCGTTGCGCCCGGCGCCCGTCACGCATCAATGGCTGGCCGAAGGCCCGGCCTTGCCGGACCTCGTGGACACCATGGCGGACGTCACGCTGGTGCAGGCGCCAAGCCCGCGCGACGAGGCGCAAGCGATTGCGCTGCGTTTGCGGCAGGCGGCGCATGATGGCACCCGCGCGGCGCTCATCACACCGGACCGCATGCTGACCCGTCAGGTGACGGCCGCGCTCTCGCGGTGGGGCATCATCCCGGATGACAGCGCAGGTATCCCCGCGCAGCTGACGCCGCCGGGCCGGCTTCTGCGCCATGTGGCCACCCTGTTCGAAGCGCCGCTTTCTGCCGAGGCGCTGCTGACGCTGCTCAAGCATCCGCTGACCCACGCGGGGGACCGCGATCACCCGCACGGGCTCAACACCGCTGACCTTGAGCTTTATCTCCGACGCAAAGGCTTGCCCTATCCCACCGTGGACGACCTGCGCGCCTTTGGAACCATGGCCAAGCGTGAGGCGTGGGCCGGGTGGCTGGCGGCGACGGTCTGTGGCCGCGAAGAGGGCGAGACGCTGCCTCTGGAGACATGGGTTGCGCGGCATCACGCGCTGGCCGAGGCTCTGGTTGCGGGCACCGCTGCGGCCGATCCGTCGCCGCTCTGGGACGAGAATGCCGGGCGCACGGTACGCGCTGCATTGGACGGGCTTGCCCGCGAGGCCGATGCCGGTCCTGAGATGACCGCCCGCGACTACGCTGCCCTGTTCGGTGCGATCCTGAGCCGCGAGGAGGTGCGCGACCGGGACGAAGGCCATCCCGATATCCTGATCTGGGGCACGCTCGAAGCGCGTGTCATGGACGCGGAGCTCCTGATCCTGTCCGGTCTGAACGAAGGAAGCTGGCCGGAGTCGCCGCCCGCCGATCCGTGGCTGAACCGCGCGCTGCGCCATCAGGCCGGCCTGTTGTTGCCGGAACGCAGGGTCGGGTTATCGGCGCATGATTTTCAACAGGCGATGGGCGCGCGCCGGGTCTGGCTGACGCGGTCCCTGCGGTCCACCGATGCCGAAACCGTGCCCTCGCGCTGGCTCAATCGCCTGACCAACCTGATGACCGGCCTGCCCGGCAATCGTGGCCCGGAAGCGCTGGCCGAGATGATAGGGCGGGGCGATCATTGGCTGCGTCTTGCGCGGCTCAGTGAACAGGCCGTGCCGGTTCCGCTGGAGCCGCGCCCGTCGCCCGCACCCCCCAAAGCCGCGCGTCCGCTTGAGCTTCCAGTCACGCAGATCAAGACATTGATCCGCGATCCCTACGCCACCTATGTGCGTTACGTCCTGCGGCTGCGTCCGCTCGATCCGTTGATGCGGGCGCCCGATGCGCTGTTGCGCGGAATCCTGACCCACGACATCCTCGAAACCTATGTGCGGCGCACGCTCGACGACCCATCCGCATTGACAGCGCAGGCGCTGATCAACACCGCACGCGAGACGCTGTCGGATCCTCGCAAGCTGCCTTATCCCACCGTGCGCGCGCTTTGGCATTCGCGGATCGCACGGGTGGCCGACTGGTTTGCTCGCACCGAGGCCGCACGCCAGCAGATTGCCCGCCCCGATCCGCGCAATTTCGAAACCAAGGGCGCGGCGCGTATCGACGCGCTGGGCTTCACACTGACGGCCAAGGCTGACCGGATCGATATCGACAGCCGCGGCGGCGCGCATGTGTATGACTACAAAACTGGCAAGCCGCCCACATCGGCCCAGCAGAAGTCCTTCGACAAGCAGCTGCTGCTCGAAGCGGCCATGCTCCTGCGCGGCGGATTCAACGACCTGGCCCCGTCCCATGTCGCGCGGGCGCTGTTCATCGGCATGAAGCCCGGCGACGCCGCGGAGGTGCCCGCGCCCCTTGACGAGGTTTCGCCCGGCGAGGTCTGGGAGCAGTTCGTTTTGCTCATGACCGCTTATGCGGACCCTGCGCGGGGCTATACCGCACGCGCCGCGCTTCTGTCTGACAATGACCGGGCCGATTACGATCACCTGTCCCGGTTCGGTGAATGGGACGTTGCCGCGCCCGCCGTCACGATCCCGCTGACCATGCCCGAGGATCGGGAAACGCCATGACCGATACCCTGCCCCAACCAGATGCGGCCACGCTGGCACAGCTCCGCGCCGCCGAGCCGGACCTCTCCACATGGCTGTCGGCCAATGCGGGTTCCGGCAAGACGCGGGTGCTCACGGACCGGGTCGCGCGGCTGCTTCTGGGAGGGGTGCTGCCGGAGCATATCCTGTGCCTGACATACACCAAGGCTGCGGCAACGGAGATGCAGAACCGGCTCTTCAAGCGTCTTGGCGAATGGGCAATGCTTGATGCCGATGACCTCAGGCGCGCGCTGTCGAAGCTTGGTGTGACGGACGCGCTGACCCGGGAGTATCTCAATCGCGCGCGCACGCTGTTTGCCCGTGCCATCGAAACGCCAGGCGGCCTGCGCATCCAGACAATCCACGCCTTTTGCGCCTCGCTTTTGCGCCGTTTTCCACTGGAGGCGGGGGTCAGTCCGCAATTCACCGAGATGGAAGACCGCGCCGCCGAGCGCCTGCGCGCGGAGATTGCCGATCAGATGGCGGCCGGGCCGGAGGCGGCGCTTGTCACAGGCATCGCGCCCTTCCTCAACGGGGACGACATCGAGCCGCTGACCCGCGCGATCGTTGCCGCGCGCGATGACTTTGCCGCCCGTCCCGATGCGGCGCAGATCCGGGCGGCCTACGGTCTGGCGCCGGATATGGACGCGGCGCAAATGCTGGCCGAGGTGTTCGTCGACCCGATCGTGCCGGAGCTCAAGGCGCTTGTGCCGGCATTGCAGAAAAGCGGCGCGAACGACAAGAAGCTCGCGACCGTCTTTGATGCGCTCACGGGACCGGACCTCGAAACCCAGATCGCCCTAGAGGGGGTCTTTGTATCCGGTGCCAAGACAAAAGATCCGTTCACCCCGAAGATTGGCAAGGTGCCCACCAAGGGTTTCGACAAGATCAGCGATATGACCGTTTTGCGCCCGCGGATCGATGCATTGATGGAGCGCATCGCGGCCGCGCGGGAAACCCGTCTCGCGCTGGCCGCCGCCGAACGGGACATGCGGCTGCATGCCTTCGCGCGGGCGTTCCTGCCGGCTTATGAGCAGGCCAAGCAGGTGCGCGGCTGGCTGGATTTCGACGACCTCATCACCCGTGCGTTGCATCTGCTTTCCGATCCGGTCGTGGCCGAATGGGTGCTTTTTCGGCTCGATGGGGGGATTGATCATATCCTCGTGGACGAAGCGCAGGACACCTCGCCCGTGCAATGGCAGGTCATCGAACGGCTCGCACGGGAGTTCACTTCGGGGCAGGGCGCCAATGCCGAAAAGCGCCGCACGATCTTTGTCGTTGGGGACAAGAAGCAATCGATCTACAGCTTTCAGGGCGCCGACCCGTCGGAATTCGACCGGATGCGTGCCGAGTTTGCCGCCCGGCTCGCGGACAGCGACGCGCCGCTCCAGAACAGTGTTCTGAGTTATTCCTTCCGCTCTGCCGAACCGATCCTGCGGTTGGTGGACACCACGTTTGATGGGGCCAGCGCTTCCGGTTTTGCGCCGGAGGAAAAGCACCGGGCCTTCAAGTCCGCGATGCCCGGGCGCGTCGACCTGTGGCCCGTGGTTGCACCGGACAAGGAGGCCACGGGCGAGGACAATGCGTGGTTCGAGCCCGTCGATCGCATCAGCCCGCAGCATCATTCGGTGGTTCTTGCCCGTCGGATCGCCGCCTATGTGCGCGGGCTGATCGAGAATGGGCACCCCTTGCCGGAAGAGATCGGCCAGACCGGCGATTATGCCCGCCGCCCGGTTACCGCAGGCGATGTGCTCATCCTCGTGCGGTCCCGCGGGCGGTTGTTTCACGAGATCATCCGGGCCTGCAAGGCCGAGGGCCTGCCCTTTGCGGGGGCAGACCGGCTCAAGGTGATGGAAGAACTCGCCGTCCGCGATATCGTCTCGCTCCTGCGATTTCTGGCGACCCCTGAAGACGACCTCGCACTGGCCGAAGCGCTGCGCTCGCCGCTTCTGGGTCTGTCCGAACAGGATCTCTTCGCGCTTGCCCATGGCCGCGCGCCGCGCGCCTACCTTTGGGAACAGCTGCGCAAATCCGAGGCCGCGTATCCGGAGACGGTGGCGATGCTGCGCGATCTGCGCGGTCATGTGGATTTTCTGCGGCCCTATGACCTGATCGAACGGATCCTGACCCGGTTCGATGGGCGTCGCCGGCTCACCGGGCGGCTTGGTCCGCAGGCTCAGGATGGCATTGACGCGCTCCTGTCTCAGGCGTTGGCCTATGAGCGGTCGGATATCCCGTCTCTGACCGGTTTTCTGCAATGGGCGGAAACCGATACGCTGGAGATCAAACGTGCCGCGGACAGCGCTGGTGACCGGTTGCGTGTGATGACGATGCACGGGGCCAAGGGGCTCGAGGCGCCCGTTGTCATCCTGCCGGATTGCGCGCCGCCACGGGGCAATCGTCAGCGCGACCTCTTGCTTGGCGATGCCGAAGGCGCGATGTGGAAGGCGCTCTCCGACGATCAACCGGCCCGCCAGCGCGCGGCCATCGATGCTGCGCAGGATGCCGATACACGCGAGGAAGACCGGCTGCTTTATGTCGGCATGACCCGCGCGGAGAAATGGTTGATCGTGGCGGCCGCGGGTGATCTCGGCAGGTCCGGGACCTCATGGTATGATATGATCGAGCGCGGGATGCAGGCCTCGGGCGCGGTCACCCGGACTTTTGACTGGGGCCGGGGAGAGACCGGCGAAGGGCTTGGACTTGGTGAGACGGACTGGTCCGGCTTGCCACCTGCCGAGGAGATCATCCGCGATACGCCCCCTGCGCAGGAAGGGGACACCGCCGATCCGGTCGCAGACACAGCGCTTCCGGCGCAGTTCACCCGGATGGCTGATCCGCCGGAACCCGCCCGCAAGACCCATGCGCCCTCCGATCTTGGCGGGGCAAAGGCGCTTGCGGGTGCGGATGGCGACACGACCGAGGTGGCAATGGCCCGTGGCACCGCGCTGCATCTCTTGCTGGAATGGCTTGCGCCGCTTGACGCTGAAAACCGCGCGGAGGCTGCCGACCGGCTGATCGCCGCGCCACCCTTTAGCACCGACCCGCATGCGCCAAGCTATGATCTTCTGAAAACCCGTGACGAGGCGCTTGCGGTGTTGGCCTCGCCGGATCTTGCCTTTCTTTTCGGCCCGGACAGCCTGTCGGAAGTGCCCATATCGGCTGAGCTGTCGGGGGTCGGCCGGATACACGGGGTGATCGACAGATTGATCGTCACACCCGAAACCGTGACCGCCGTGGATTTCAAATCCAACCGCACCGTGCCCTCGGAAGCTGCTCTTGTGCCGGAAGGTCTGCTGCGCCAGCTGGGTGCCTACGCGGTCGGGCTGACGCAATTATATCCGGGTCGCAGGATCGAGACCGGTCTGGTCTGGACCGCAACCAGCCACTACATGCCGGTGCCACACGAGCGCGTGACACAAGCGCTGGAGCGGGCCGCCATCTCTTGACGGCGGCGCTTCGCGTCCTTACGTCTTCTCATCTGAAACGCGCTGCCCACGCACAGCTCACTAGACACACACGGCCCGCATGCGCTGGCCGACATTCCTGGAGGTCGCCATGCCCACCGTCGCCGTTACCGATGAAACTTTCGACGCCGAAGTGAAGAATTCCGATATCCCCGTTGTGGTGGATTTCTGGGCCGAATGGTGCGGTCCCTGCAAACAGATCGGTCCGGCTCTGGAAGAGCTTTCCGCCGAATATGAAGGCAAGGTAAAGATCGCCAAGGTGGATGTTGACAACAACCCCAACACGGCGGCCCAGATGGGCGTGCGGGGCATTCCCGCGCTCTTTATCTTCAAGGATGGCGCGCCGGTTTCCAACCGCGCCGGCGCTGCTCCCAAGGCCGCGCTGCAAAGCTGGATTGAAGAGTCGCTCTGAGCGCAGTTTCAAAGCGATCCGTCTAGCGAAACGTCCCGATCTTCGCGTCGGGGCGTTTTTTTGGGTCATCTGGGCCGGAATCTCCGCTTTTCCCAATTCTGAGCGGCGCGCGGAGAGCAAAAGAAAACCGCCCCAAAAGCGCGCGTCATCCGCGCCCTGCAAAGTCCAAAAACGCGCGGAGACGTCTTCTCCCTCTCGCGCCTGGCATTGGAAATCCTGCGGGATATCCCCCCCGTCTGTTCCAAGACCGCTGTGGGGTTGGAGCGGTGCTGTGGCGGGTTTCCGGCCTGTCCTTTGGACCGGGCCTTGGCCACGGCCACTCCGCTGTCTGGACGCTTGGCGGTGCCGCCACCGGAGCCGTGATCTGGCATGAGCGGCGAATGGTCCGCTTTGACGCGAAAAAAGGGCCAGATACCGCCGTAAACGCGCCGCGCCGGGTTCCATCACCGGTGTCGCAAGCGCATTTTCTTTCAGAGGCATTGCCGCTATGCCCAGACCA
Source organism: Cognatishimia sp. F0-27 (assembly GCF_020667845.1). Lineage (GTDB taxonomy): Bacteria > Pseudomonadota > Alphaproteobacteria > Rhodobacterales > Rhodobacteraceae > JAFMPQ01. The sequence goes on along the minus strand of NZ_JAFMPQ010000001.1, from coordinate 218,245 downwards.
TCGGCTTGTTCAGGCAAGGGCCCGCCCCCATATGGCCCCAAAGACGCGAAGGAAGAGACCACATGGCAGAGCAGGAATTTCCCGGTTGGCACGGCACCACGATCATTGGCGTTCGCAAGGGCGGGCAGGTTGTGATTGCGGGTGACGGTCAGGTGAGCCTCGGGCAAACGGTGATCAAGGGAACGGCGCGCAAGGTGCGGCGGCTCTCTCCCGGTGGGCAAGACGTGGTCTGTGGCTTTGCCGGGTCGACCGCCGATGCCTTTACCCTGCTCGAACGGCTCGAAGCCAAGCTGGAGGCGACACCGGGGCAGTTGCAGCGCGCATCGGTCGAACTTGCAAAGGATTGGCGCACGGACAAATACCTTCAAAAGCTCGAAGCGATGCTGATCGTTACCGACGGCACCGACCTTTTGGTGATCACCGGGGCGGGTGATGTGCTTGAACCCGAGCACGATGTGACCGCCATCGGTTCGGGTGGCAACTTCGCCCTTGCCGCCGCGCGCGGCCTGATGGACACCGACCGGAGCGCGGAAGAGGTGGCGCGCCGCGCCATGGAGATCGCCGCCGACATCTGCGTCTATACCAATGGCAACCTGACCGTGGAAAGCATCTCCGCATGAGCGGGATGGGCTACACACGGCTTGGCAATAGTGGCCTCGTGGTGTCGCGGCTCTGTCTTGGCACGATGACCTTCACCAAGGGGGCGGACTGGATCCCCGGTGTGGCCAAGGTCGATCAGGCCGGTGCGTCGCGTATGGTCGACATGGCGCTCGACGCAGGCGTGAATTTCTTCGACAGCGCGGACGGCTATTCCGCTGGCGAAGCCGAAGAGATGCTCGGCACGGCTCTCAAGGGCAAGCGTGCCGATGCGGTCATCTGCACCAAGGTGGGTTTTCGTCAGAGTGACCGGATGACCGATGCGGGCCTCTCCCGGCACCATTTGCGCGCGTCGGTGGAAGGGTGCCTCAAGCGGCTCGGCACCGATTGGATTGATCTTCTGGTGCTGCACAAGACGGATTTCACGACGCCGCTCGAAGAGACGCTGGGCACGTTGCAAACGCTGATCGACCACGGAAAGCTCCGCTATATCGGCGTCAGCAACTGGCCCGCATGGCAGGTTGCGCAAGCGGTGCAGTTCCAGCGCGACAACGGGTTGGCTTCCTTCACGGCGGGGCAATACCTTTACAATGCCGCGAACCGCGATATCGAGCACGATGTTCTGCGTATGGGTGCCGCGCTGGGTCTTGGGCTGATGGCATGGTCGCCGCTTGCCGGGGGCTTGCTGACCGGGAAATACGATCTGTCCGATCTCGAAAAGGTCGACGGACGCCTCTCAGAAGGCGATTTCCTCCAGATTGGCGCAGAGCAGGCACGGGCCGTTCTTGGCGCGCTGGCCACCGCCGCCGAGGCCCACGGGGCCACATGCGCGCAGGTGGCGCTGGCTTGGATCCTTGCCAAGCAGCGCAGCCACACGGTGATCTTCGGGGCGAGCCGCGAGAGCCAGCTTGAAAAGAGCCTCGCCGCGGGTGCGATCCACCTGCGCGAGGGCGAGGTTGCCGCGATTGACGCGGCGCTGCCACCGGCCCGGCGCTATCCGGAATGGTTCGACGATATGATGACTGACGAGACATATACGAAGGCGTTGACATGACCGACCTGACTCCCCGCGAAATCGTTTCAGAGCTCGACCGCTTCATTATCGGGCAGGCGGATGCCAAGAGGGCGGTGGCCGTGGCACTGCGCAACCGCTGGCGGCGCAAACAGCTCGCCGATGATCTGCGCGACGAGGTCTACCCGAAGAACATCCTGATGATCGGGCCGACCGGCGTCGGCAAGACGGAGATCAGCCGACGCCTTGCCAAGCTGGCGCGCGCGCCCTTCATCAAGGTCGAAGCCACGAAGTTCACCGAGGTTGGTTATGTCGGGCGCGATGTTGAACAGATCGTGCGCGATCTGGTGGATGCCGCCATGATTATGGTGCGCGACCAGATGCGCGACGACGTCAAGGCGCGCGCCCACGAGGCCGCCGAAGAGCGGGTGATCGACGCCATCGCAGGCGACGGTGCCCGCGAGGGAACGCGGGACATGTTCCGGCGCAAGCTGCATGCAGGAGAGCTGGACGGCACCGAGATCGAGCTCGAGATCGCGGATACATCCTCGCCTTTCCCGGCGATGGAAATCCCGGGGCAACCCGGTGCGGGTGGCATGGGTATGATGAATCTCGGCGATCTCTTCGGCAAGGCGTTCTCCGGCCGGACCGTTCGCAAGCGCATGACCATCGCGGACAGCTATGACATCCTGATCGCCGAGGAGGCGGACAAGCTTCTTGACGAAGAGCAGATAAAGCTGGCGGCCCTTGAAGCGGTGGAGCAGAACGGCATCGTCTTTCTGGATGAAATCGACAAGGTCGCGACCCGTCAGGATGCCCGTGGCGGAGACGTATCCCGCGAAGGGGTGCAGCGCGACCTGCTCCCGCTGATCGAGGGCACCACGGTCTCCACCAAGCATGGGCCGGTGAAAACCGACCACATCCTCTTTATTGCATCGGGGGCGTTTCACATCGCCAAACCGTCCGACCTGTTGCCGGAATTGCAGGGGCGGCTGCCGATCCGTGTCAATCTCCGTGCTCTGACAGAGGCTGATTTCGTGCGTATCCTCACGGAAACGGACAACGCGCTGACCCGCCAATACATCGCCCTGATGAAAACGGAGGAGGTCACGGTGACCTTTACGGAGGGCGGGATTTCGTCGCTTGCCAAGATTGCGGCTGAGGTGAACCAGTCGGTCGAGAACATCGGCGCGCGGCGGCTTTATACCGTTATGGAACGCGTTTTCGAAGAGCTCAGCTTCGAGGCCCCGGACCGGGCGGGCGCGGAAATCACGGTGGATGCGGCCTTTGTCGAGGCCCATCTGGGTGAGCTCACGCGTTCGACGGATCTCAGTCGCTACGTGCTCTGACGCGGTTCCGGAAGCCTTGGCTTCAGAACCGGCCGGAAAGGGTCGCGGCGAAATTGGGCCGTGCCCCTTGTCCGTGATGGCTGGCGCAGGATGGATCGGCGCGGTATAGCCCGGAACGTGTTTGCGCCACCATCCAACAGGGGACCCGAAATGAAACGCTCCCGCATCAATGAGATCCTGAGAGAAGGCGACGCCTTCATCCGGTCTTTCGGCTATATCATGCCGCCCTTCGCCTATCTTTCGCCCGAGGCGCTGAAGGCGTCGGATCACGCGCAGATCAAGGCGCGCCGCATGGGGTGGGATATCACGGATTACGGAGCGGAGAACTTCGACGAGATGGGCTTGTTCCTGTTCACCACACGCAACGGGCTCAGTGCGGACCTGGGGCAGAAATCCGCGATGCTTTATGCCGAGAAGATCATGATCTCGCGCGAGCATCAGCTAAGCCCGATGCACCGACATGATCTCAAGGTCGAGGACATCATCAACAAGGGCGGCGGCAAGCTTGTTCTGGAACTGTTCAAATCGGACGCCACCGGTGGCATTGACCGCGACGCCCCCGTCACGGTGATGTGCGATGGCATGCCCCGTCAGCTTGAAGCGGGAGGGCTGCTCAAGCTGGATCCGGGGGAATCGGTGACGCTCTATCCCGACACCTGGCATGCGTTCTGGGGCGAAGGCGGCGATGTGCTGATCGGGGAGGTCTCAACCGTGAATGACGATCTGACCGACAACATCTTCGAGCAACCGATCGGCCGGTTTTCGAATATCGAAGAGGATGAAGCGCCGCTTCACTTGTTGGTGTCGGATTACGACGACAGGCTCTGAGCGCGCATGTCCTGCCTGCGTGGGATTGAGACCGGGGGCTGACCCTCCGAAAACGGATCCCGCGTCGATGGCTGGGGGCGCTGCCCCCAGACCCCCGGGATATTTTCAGCCCAAAGAAACACAGCGCGGCGTCGCGGAGGTGCCGGGTATCGGATCGGTGCGACCGGGTGTCTTTGCGAGGCGGGGCGGCGGCTTGGGCCCTGTGCGCGTGAGGCCGGGAGGCGGGGCGGGGTTATGGGCATTGCCGCCGCGGGAGCGGGCGGGGACCACGGGGCTTTTTCGACCTGGATATGGCCGCCAAAAAGAAACGCCCCGCATTACTGCGGGGCGTTTGCACATCATGGTGAGGTCGGTCAGCCCGTTCAGGCGAACCACCAACGCTCGATCAGGCGCGAGCTGTCCATCTGGAACACGTTGCCGATCGTGCCGGAGTTGGTCAGCTTGGTGGAATGCGCATCGACGTAGTTGGCATACATCGGAACAACCGTGCCGCCCTCTTTCGACATGATCATCTGCATCTCTGTATATTGATCGCGACGCACATTGGTGTCGAGCTCTGCGCGGGCGCTGAGCAGAAGCTCCTGGAAGCGCGCGCTGTCTTTCTCGTCCCACTGGGTGTCATTCCACGGCACACCGGCTTCGTAGGCGGTGGAGAACATCCAGTCCTCAGTGGCGCGGCCCGACCAGTAGCAGGCGCACCAGGCTTTCTTGAGCCAGACATTGGACCAGTAGCCGTCGGCCGGTTCCTGCACGACGTTGATGTCGATGCCGGCGGCTTTCGCGGAGGCCTGATAGAGCTGTGCCGCGTCGACGGCACCCGCGAAGGCTGCGTCGGAGGCGGACAGATCCACCTGAAGCCCGTCGAGACCAGCTTCCTTGAGCAGGGCCGCGGCCTTATCAGGGTCGTAGCTGTTCTGCTCGAGATCGGCGGCGTAATAGGTGTTTGCCGGGCCGATGGGGTGGTCGTTGCCGACCTTGCCGTGGCCTTGCAGGATCTTGTCGACCATTTCCTGACGATTGATGGCGTGCTTGAGCGCCTGGCGCACCTTCAGGTTGCTGTAGGGATCGAGATCCGTGAGCATCGGGAAGGTGTAGTGCTGGTTGCCGGTCACCTCGAAGATGTTGACCATGGGGTTGGCGCGCATCAGCGGCTCGGTCTTGAAATCCACGCGGTTCACGGCATCGACCTGGCCGGTCATCAAGGCGTTCATGCGTGCGGAGGCGTCGTTGATCGCGATGATCTCGACACTGTCGAACCAGCCTGCGCGGCCGTCCTTGTAGTGACCATCGACGCGGCTCAGCAAGGTGCGCACACCGGGGTCGAAGCTTTCGACCTTGTAAAGACCCGTGCCGATGCCGTTGGCAATCGCTTCCTCGATCTGACCGTCGGGGAAAATACACAGGTGATAGTCCGACAGCAGGAACGGGAAATCCGCATTCCCGGCCTTCAACACCATGGTCACTTCATGCTCGCCGGTCTTGGTCATCTCGGCGACGTTCTCGACGATCGGCTTGGCGGCGGATTTTGCGCCTTCGGCGGTGTGCATCTGCAGCGATGCGATTACGTCATCGGCACCAAACGGCTTGCCGTTGTGGAATGTCACGCCGGTCCGAAGCTTGAAGACCCAGGTCTTCGCATCAGCGGAGGCTTCCCAGCTTTCAGCCAGTTCGCCGACCAGTTCGCCATCTGCGGCCACCTCGGTCAGCGTATCAAAAACCGCGCCATGCCCGGCCATGATCATATAGCTGTCGGAGTGAGTCCGGCTGTCCCAGGTGTCCGACGTGTTCGCGCCGGCAAGGCCGAGGCGGAGGGTGCCGCCACGCTGTTGGGCGCGAACCGGCAGGCCGGTTGCCGCAAGCACACCGGCGGCGGCGCCGGTCTTGAGCAGTCCGCGTCTACTGATATTGGTCATTGTCTTCGTCTCCCTAGTGTATCGCGGCTTGCTGCCGCTGTATTGCCGCGCCTGAAAGCGCTTCGATTCCCGATATAGCTTACATAATATCTGACAGCATGACAGGGATGCGTCACATTCTCTTCAGCAAACGCTTCAGGATGGACGCCTCCGGGGTCACGGCGGTCAGCTCATTTTCTCGACAGCCGCATCCCCGATATTGTCCACGCCGCGCTCCTTGAGCAGATTGGTTAGCCAGTCAGGGTCCATTTCCGGCACGGAGGACAGCAACAGGTCGGTATAGGCATGATGTGGCGGCTTGAACATGTCGCGCTTCGGGCCTTGTTCGACCACTTCACCGTTTTTCATCACCACCACCTCGTCGGCGATGGAGCGCACGGTGGCCAGATCATGGGTGATGAACATGTAGCTCAGCTTCAGATCGTCCTGAAGCCGCGCCAGCAAGCGCAGGATGCCCTCGGCCACAAGCTGGTCGAGCGCGGATGTCACCTCGTCGCAGATGATGAATTTCGGTTCAGCCGCCAGCGCGCGGGCGATGCCGATGCGCTGCTTCTGGCCGCCCGAGAGCTCGGAAGGCAGTCGGTCGAAATACTGGTCCGCGGGCAACTCGATCTCGTCGAGCAACTCCTCGACACGTTTGCGTTTCTGTTTGCCGGTCAGCCCCATATAGAACTGCACGGGCCTGCCGATGATCTCGCCGATGGACTTGCGCGGGTTCAACGCGGTATCGGCCATCTGGTAGATCATCTGGACCTGCCTGAGCTGGTCCTTGTTGCGTTTGCGGTAATCGAGCGGCAGGGCTGCGCCATCGAGCTCGATCGCGCCGATCCGTGGCGGCAAAAGCCCGGTGATACAGCGCGCCGTGGTGGATTTTCCGGACCCGGATTCGCCCACGACCGCGACGGTGCGGCCTTCGTGGATGTCAAAGCTCACATCATGCAGCACGTCAATCTTGCCATAGGCGGCCGTCACGTTCTGGACCGAGATGACCGGGGTCGCGCCGGTGTTCACAGGCGGCTTGGCTGGCCGCTGGAACTCCCGCACGGCCCAGAGCGACTTGGTATAGTCCTGTGTCGGGTGCGCGAGCATCGTGCGGGTGTCGGCCTCTTCGACCTCGTCGCCCTTGAGCAAAACCTTGATCCGGTCGGCCATCTGCGCAACCACGGCGAGGTCGTGGGTGATGTAGATCGCGGCAGTGTCGAATTCGTCGACGATCTGGCGGATCGAGGCAAGCACCTCGATTTGGGTGGTCACGTCGAGCGCTGTGGTTGGTTCGTCAAAAATGATCAGATCCGGCCGGCACGCCATCGCCATGGCGGTCATGGCGCGCTGAAGCTGTCCGCCGGAGACCTGATGCGGATAGCGAAAGCCGATTTCCTCGGGATTGGGCAGGCGCAGCTTGCGATAGAGCTCCATTCCGTCCTTGGCGCTCTCGGACCGGCTCATGACACCGTGCTGCACGGGCGCCTCGGTATGTTGATCGATGATCTTGTGAGCCGGGTTGAAGCTGGCGGCGGCGGATTGCGCGACATAGGCGATGCGCTTGCCGAGTAGCTGCCGCTTGGTTTGCGCGCTGGCTCTGAGAACGTCGATCCCGTCAAAATGCACAGAGCCCTGCGAGATGCGGACACCGTCGCGGGTGAACCCCATGGCGGCAAGGCCCAGCGTGGATTTCCCCGCGCCCGATTCACCGATAAGCCCGAGCACCTCGCCCTTGTTCAGCGTCAGGTCGACGCCCTTGATGATCGGGGTCCAGGTCTCGTCGGAGCGGCCTTCCATGTAGATGCCGCGCATTTCGACCAACAGGCGGGACGTGTCGTCTTGCATGTCCTTACTCCTTCAGGCCCGAAGACCGGTAGAGCATCCAGTCCACGACAAAGTTGACCGCCACCGTCAGCAACGCGATGGCCCCTGCGGCCATCAGCGGCAGCGCGGCAGTCAGCGGTGAGAAGGCCGCGAAGTTGATGAATTGCGACAGGTCGCGCACCATGGTGCCCCAATCTGCCAGTGGTGGCTGGATGCCCACACCGAGAAAGCTCAGCGACGCAATCGTCAGGAAGACGAAGCAGAACCGCAATCCGAACTCGGCCAGAAGCGGCGCCGTGGCATTGGGCAGGATCTCCTTGAAGATCAGGTATCCCAGACCCTCGCCGCGCAGTTTGGCGGCCTCGATGTAATCCATCACGACGATGTTCATGCCCACGGCGCGGGCCAGACGGAAAACCCGGGTGCTGTCGATCACAGCGATGATCAAAACCATGTAGACGGTCAGAAGCCATTTCTCGGACCCGGCCCAGGCGCTGGCGATGGTCATCAGGAGCAGCGCGAAGATCAGCGACGGAATCGCCATCAGCACGTCGACCGCACGCGAAAGCACCTGATCCAGCACGCCTTGCAAGGTCGCGGCCAGAAAGCCCAGCGAGCCGCCGAGGAAGAACGCGATCAGCGTGGTGGCAAAGGCGATGCCGACGGTATTCTGCGCGCCGTAGATCAGGCGACTGAGCAGGTCGCGACCGATCTGGTCGGTGCCGAGGATATGGTCCGGATTGCCGCCGGTTGCGGCATTGCCGCCCGGCAGGGCATTGACCTGCTGGAAGATTTCCTCCTGACCGTAGGGGGCGATCACTCCGGCAAAGATCGACACGAACGCATAGATGAGGATCACGAGAATCCCGAAAGAGGCGGTCAGCGGCATCTGGCGAAAGAGCTTCTTGCTCCCCGCCGTGCCTATATTGCGCCCCAGAAGGCGGAACACCCAGGCGGCGATTGCAAAGATGATCAGGCCCTGCACGGCCCAGCGGAAGAAGGTCACACCGGCATCTGGCGTGCCCTGTTCGGTCATGACGGGCTGAAAATAGTAAAAGACCGCGAGGATCGCGAGCGTCACACCAAGGACATACCCAAAGGCCACGGCGAGGGGCATATCGCGGAAGAAGGGCTTGTTCCCGGTTGCTGTCTGTCCGGCAAAGCGAAACACCCAGCCGCCCACGGCAACGGCCGCGAGATAGAGCACAAACCAAACCATACCACTCATTTCGGATGCCTCAGACGCGGGTTCGACAGGATCGACAGGATATCCGCCGTCAGGTTCAACAGGATGTAGGCAGCGGCAAAGATCAGGCAGCAGGCCTGCACCACCGGGATGTCGCGGATCTTGACGCTATCAACGAAGAGCTGACCGATACCGGGATAGACAAAGACCACCTCGACCACGACAACCCCGGTGATCAGGTAGGCAAGGTTGAGCGCGATGACGTTGATGATCGGCGCGAGCGCATTGGGCAAGGCGTGCTTGACGATGACGCGCATCGGGCTGATCCCCTTGAGGCGCGCCATCTCGATATAGGGGCTGGCCAGAAGGTTGATGATCGCGGCCCGGGTCATGCGCATCATGTGCGCCGTAACCACCAGCGTCAGTGTCAGCGCCGGGAGGAGCGTCTTCTGCAAGCGCTCGCTGAAAGGCATTCCGTCATAGATGTTCGAGAGCGATGGCAGGATCGGGTTCAGCACGGCAAGGAACAGGATCAGGATGTAGGCCATGAAGAATTCAGGGCTGGAGATCGAGCTCAGCGTCGAGACATTGGCCGCCTTGTCGAAGGCCGAATTGCGGTAGAGCGCGGCAAGGATACCCAACCCCACCGCGAAGGGCACAGCAATCGCCGCCGTGACCCCGGCAAGGAACATGGTGTTGGCGAAGCGTGGCGCAATCTGTGCGGCAACGGTTGTGCGTGCACCGCTGTCATCCCCGACGAAACTGGCGAAATTCGCCTGTGCGAAACTGTTGCCAAGGTCGCCCTGCAAGGCGCCTCCGAGCCATTGGAAATAGCGTGTGATCGGCGGTTGATCGAGGCCGAGATCCCGGCGGATGGCCGCGACCGCTTCCGGAGTCGCGCCCTGTCCGAGAATGGCTTGGGCAAAATCGCCGGGAAGCATGTTGACCGCGGTGAAAATCACGATCGAGACGATGAAGAGCGTCAGCACGCCGAGGGCAAGACGCTGCAAAATGATTCTGAGAACCGAGTTCACTATCCCTGCAGTCTTGTTGTTATCATTACGGTAACGTTAACGGCTGCTCGGGGGCTGTAAAGCGGCCATTGGACCCGGATGTCGCTTTTTTACAATTTCTGGCGCAAATGCACCGGGAGTCCGGCGTTGAACAGCCGAGACAAATCTTGGCAAGTCGTCCGGGATCGCTCCGGCGCGCTCAGCGAGACAACACGGCAATCTGATCCATGATCCGCACCAACTCGGCGCTGATTCCGGGTTCGGACAGCGCGTGACCGGCATTCCGAATCATCCTCAGATCCGCATCGGGCCAGGCGCGGGCAAGCTCCCAGGCCGCCCGTGGCGGGCATATCATGTCGTATCGCCCCTGCACGATCACGCCGGGGATCCCGTGCAGACGGTCGGTATTGGCAAGGATCCACCCGTCATGCGCAAGGAAACCGGCATTGGTGAAGTAATGGTTCTCCAGCCGGGCAAAGGCGCGGGCATAGTCTCCGGGCGCCTCGCCGCCCTGACCGGACGAATGCACGGACGCGAGCGCGTTTTCCCATGCCGACCAGGCCTGTGCAAACTTGGTCTCGGTGCGCAGGTCACCGGAAAACAACCGCCGGTGATAGGCGGCGATGAGGTCGCCGCGCTCGTCCTCGGGTATGAGATCGCAAAAGCGCGCCCAAGGTTCTGGCCAGAATTGCCCGGCGCCCCCCCCATAGAACCAGTCCAGCTCGGATTGTGTCATCATGAACACGCCGCGCAGCACGAGCCGCGCCGCCCGCTCCGGGTGGCTGATCGCATAGACCAGCGCCAAGGTCGCCCCCCAACTGCCGCCGAACACGATGAAGCGCTCGATGCCGAGGGTCTCGCGAATGCGCTCGATATCGCCGACAAGATCCCACGTGGTGTTGTTGGTCACGCTCGCGTGCGGGCGGGAGCGGCCGCAACCGCGCTGGTCGAACAGGACGACGCGGAAGACGTCCGGGTCAAAATAGCGCCGCATCGCCGGGCTGCACCCGCCACCAGGGCCGCCGTGCAGAACGATCACGGGCACGCCGTCCGGATTTCCGCATTGCTCGACATAAAGCCGATGACCGTCGCCCATGTCGAGCGTGCGCTGGTCGTAAGGATCGATCGGCGGATAGAGATACTGCACTGCGCGCTTTTGGCTCGGGAATTTGTCCATCATCTTTCTATATTGGGTCACAGGCAGGAAAGACCATGGGGAATGTGATGTCGGGGACTGTAGACGCAAGCGAGATTGCGAAATTCGAGGCGATGGCTGCAGAATGGTGGGATCCGAACGGCAAGTTCAAGCCTCTGCACATGCTCAACCCGCTTCGGCTCGACTATATCACGACCCAGATCGCGGGAGAGTTTGACCGAGACCTGACAACACCCCGCCCCTTCGAAGGGCTGCGTCTTCTCGATATCGGCTGTGGCGGCGGGCTCCTCTGCGAGCCGATGACGCGGCTGGGCGCCACCGTGATCGGCGTGGATGCGGCGGAGCGCAATATCCCCGTGGCGCGCGCCCACGCGGCCCAATCCGGGCTGGAGATCGACTATCGCCACACCACTGCCGAGGCCATGGCGGAGTCGGGCGAACAGTTCGACGTGGTGCTGAACATGGAGGTGATCGAGCATGTGGCCGATCCGCTTGCGTATCTGACCGCCTGCCAGGCCCTGCTGCGCCCCGGCGGGCTGCATATTTGCTCGACGATCAACCGCAACCCCAAAAGCTTTGCCATGGCCATCGTGGGGGCAGAATATGTGATGCGCTGGCTGCCCAAAGGCACGCATGAGTGGTCAAAATTCATCACCCCGGAAGAACTCTACCAGCTTATGCGCGATGCAGGTCTGCACCCCGTTGACCGCAAGGGCATGGTGTTCAACCCGATCAGCTGGCAATGGCGCCTGTCCGACCGCGACCTGTCGGTGAACTACGTCACCGCGGCGCTCAAACCATGACACTGGCGGCCATGCGCGTCTGATCAAAAGTGCAACCCGGCCTCCCAAATGGGGCCGCGTCCCGTGTTTCTTTGGGCCGGAAATATCCCGGGGGTCTGGGGGCAGCGCCCCCAGCCGTCGACACGGGCGTTCAGCTGACATCCTTGTAGCTGATTTCCTTGACGTCCTTGCCGGTCTTCCCGCGGCGCACGACCAGCCGGTTGAGCGCGTTGATATAGGCCTTGGCAGAGGCAACCACCGTGTCCGTATCGGCGGACTGTCCGGTGGCGATCATCCCGTCTTCTTCCAGACGGACAGACACGGTGGCCTGCGCGTCCGTGCCTTCGGTCACCGCGTGCACCTGATAGAGCTGGAGCCGCGCGGCATTGGGATGCAGCGCGCGCACCGCCTTGAAGGTGGCATCGACCGGTCCGTCACCCTCGCAGGTGGCCGACACTTCCTTGCCGTCGATCTCCATCTCGAGAACCGCCTGCGCCGGCCCGCCCGTGCCACAGGTCACAGCGAGGTTCACAAGCTGCAACCGGTTGGTGTCGCCATCCGATGTGGCGGTCACAAGCGCAAGGATGTCGTCGTCATAGACCTCCTTCTTGCGGTCGGCGAGCTCCTTGAACCGGACAAACACGTCCTTGAGCTGGTTGTCACCGAGCTCCACACCCATCTGTCTGAGCTTGTCGCGCAACGCCGCACGTCCCGAATGCTTGCCCATGACGAGATTCGTCGCCTGCAGGCCGACATCCTCCGGACGCATGATCTCGAAGGTCTCGGCGTTCTTGAGCATGCCGTCCTGATGGATGCCGCTTTCATGCGCGAAGGCGTTCTTGCCGACGATGGCCTTGTTGAACTGCACCGGGAAGCCCGACACGGTCGAAACGCGCCGCGAGATGTGCATGATCTTCTTGGTATCGACGCCGGTCGTGTAGGGCATGATATCGCCCCGCACCTTGAGCGCCATCACCACCTCTTCGAGCGCGGTGTTGCCGGCGCGCTCGCCAAGACCGTTGATCGTGCATTCGATCTGGCGCGCCCCACCCTCGACCGCGGCCAGCGCGTTGGCGGTCGCCATGCCGAGATCGTTGTGACAATGGGTGGCAAAGATCACGTCATCCGCGCCCGGCACCGTCTCGATCAGCCGCCGGATGAGATCGGCGCTTTCGCGCGGCGCGGTATAGCCGACCGTATCGGGGATGTTGATCGTGCTCGCCCCCGCCTTGATCGCGATTTCGACCACGCGGCAGAGATAATCCCATTCGGTGCGGGTCGCGTCCATCGGCGACCATTGCACATTGTCGCACAGGTTCCGCGCATGGCTCACGGTCTGTTCGATGCGATCGGCCATTTCGTCCTGGGTCAGGTTCGGAATGGCGCGGTGCAACGGCGACGTGCCGATAAAGGTGTGAATGCGCGGCTTGGCGGCGTGTTTCACAGCCTCCCAGCAACGGTCGATATCGGGCAGTTGCGCGCGCGCCAAACCACAGATGACCGCATCCTTGGACCGCTCCGCGATCTCGGAGACGGCGCGGAAGTCGCCTTCGGAGGCGATGGGAAAGCCTGCTTCGATGATGTCCACCCCCATATCGTCAAGCAGCTCCGCGATCTCGAGCTTCTCGTCATGGGTCATGGTTGCGCCGGGCGACTGTTCCCCGTCGCGCAAGGTGGTATCGAAAATGACAACGCGGTTGGCGTCGGCTTGTGCTGATTGAGTCATGGGATTGCTCTTCTTGATGTCTTCTCGCGTGGATGGATCCGGAAAGGCCCCATCGGTGTCACTCTCGGCGCGAACACGTGTCTCCTCTGAGCGGTCGCGCCGGGACGGCCGCGCTCAGAGGCGAATTAGGAGAAGACGGGCGCCCAGCGCAAGGGGCACGCAAGCGCGTGTCGCAGCAGGGATATGGTCAAGCCTCGTCATGTGCAGACCATATCCTCCGATAACAGTTTTGAAAAGACCCCGCTCACGGCTTTGACCCGCTCTCGTTCCGGGGCATAGTTTCACAAAGGGCAAACGGCCCGACACGCAGCGCGCAACGATGCAGATGGCAGGATGGCGATGACACGGATCGGCAAGGCAATGATGCTGGCTCTCGGGCTGATGGGAGGCATGGGGCAAAGCGCAGCGCTGGCCGAGCAGGACAATATCCAGGCCTATTTCTTCGGGAACTCTCTGGTGCATCACGTCGAAAACAGCACGGGCCAGACCAATGTGCCGCACTGGATCGATGCCATGGCCGAAGCCGACGGCCGCCGCTTCGCAGTGGACGGGCAGTGGGGCTTTCTGCGGAATTTCGCAGCCGATGCGGCGCCGACGGCAAAATGGGGATTTCCCGGCGTGCAGGGGGTCTGGTCGCCCGATGACGGCCCGTTTGGCGCAGCGGGATATGACGCGGTCATCGTCACACCGGCCAACTTCATCCAGTATCAGGAACCGGATGTGCCTTATGACGGCGAGAATGCAGGCGGCGACAGCCCGTATTCCGCGGCGTTGCGCCTGTTTGACAGGATCGCGGGCCAAAGCCCCGACAGTAGACTCTACCTCTATGAAGGGTGGGCCGAGATGGCGGGGGTCGTGGCGACGTTTCCGCCGGACGAGGCAGATTTCGAACGCTATCACGCACTCAATGCCGGGTCCTATCATCGCTGGTATCGAACCCTGCTCGACGACATTGCGATCGCGCGACCGGCGCTGGAGATCGAGCTCATTCCGGTGGCTTCGGTTCTTGCGGGGTTGTTTGCCGAGGGCGGGCTGTTGTCGGATCTGGACCCGCGCGCGCTGTATACGGATGACGCGCCGCACGGGACGGAGACGCTCTATTTGCTGGCGGCGATGGTGACATACAGCGCGCTTTACGATGTGGCGCCGCCCTCTGGCTGGACACCGCCGGACGGTATCGCGACCGCCCTGCGCCAGAATTACCCGGCGATTGCAGCAGAGATCTGGCGCGCGGTGCAAAACGCCGGCCCTGCGCAGGTCCGTCCCGCGGCGCGCGCGGCGGCGGAGGAGGGACCGGCCATCGTGACAGCCCCGGACCCGGACTTGGCGGCAGAGGCCGCGGAGGCAGAAGAGGGCGGGGGCAACGCCGATGCGGCGGGCGCGGTGGACAGCGGGGCAGCGGTCGCACCCGGATTGCCGGAGCGCGCGCAGCTTGCCCTGCCGCAACCGGGCATGCGGCCAAGCGGTATCCCGGCGCTCGCGATGGGATTGAACGGGATCTCTGACTGGTCGACGCAGCACCCTTTCCTCGATCTGATGAAATCGTCGCGTGCCTGGGTTGGTCATGTGGGCGATACATGGGGCGCGGTGAGCGCCGAAGAACTGCGCAGCGCAGGGCACGTGAACCCGCAAGGCTGGCCGGTTTCCATGCCGGATGGTGTGCGCGCGCTGGAAGCGGTGTTGTTGACCGATCAGGCGCCCGAGGCGGAGCATCTGCGGGGGCGTTACGTGCTGCGCTACGAGGGTGAAGGCCCGATCCGGCTTGAAGGCCGTGCCAAGCGGGTCCGCTATGAGCCGGGGCGCATCACCTTCGATTACGAACCGGGGCCGGGTCTCGTTGCCATATCGCTGCCAGAGATCCCCAGCGACAATCCGATCCGCAATATCTCCATCGTGAAGTCCGAGCATCTTCCGCTCTACGAGGCGGGGGCGTTGTTCAATCCGTTATGGATTGAGACCGTTCAGGACATGCGCGCCCTGCGCTTCATGGACTGGATGATGACCAATGGTTCGGTGGTCCGGAACTGGCAGGACCGACCGCGCATGGAGGATGCCACGTGGACGGTCTGGGGGGTGCCGCTGGAGGTGATGGTGCGCCTCGCAAACAGGATCGGGGCCGATCCGTGGTTTACCATGCCGCATCAGGCCGATGACGATTATGTCCGGCGTTTTGCCACCCAAGTGCGTGATACGCTCGATCCCGAGCTGAAAGCGTGGGTGGAGTATTCCAACGAGGTCTGGAACTTCCTCTTTCCGCAGGCGCATTGGGCGGCAGCCCAGGCCGAGGCGCTTTGGGGAAAGTCGGATACCGGCTGGATGCAGTATTACGGATTGCGTGCAGCGCAGGTTGCCGATCTGTGGACCGGCGTTTTCGGCGATGAGGCGGATGCCCGCCTGATGCGGGTGGTGAGCACACATACCGGGTGGCCCCAGCTTGAGGAAAGCATCCTGATGGCGCCCTTGGCCTTCCTCCAACTCGGCCGTGCCCCGCAAGAGAGTTTCGATGCCTACGCGGTCACCGGCTATTTCGGCTACGAGATGGGCGGGCCGGAGATGGCGCCGCGTATAAATGACTGGCTCGACCGCTCCGAAGCCGCGGCGCGTGCGGCGGGGGAGGCCGCCGGGCTACGGCGTGTGGCGTTGCGGGAATACGTCAGGGAGCGGCGCTTTGATGCGGCCTTCACCCCGGTGGCCCGGGCGTTGAGCGAGGGTTCGCTGCGGGAACTCGTCGAGGAGGTGTTCCCGTATCATGCCGGGGCAGCCTCTCGTGCCGGGCTGACACTGGTGATGTATGAGGGCGGCACCCATGTCACAGGCGTCGGCACGGCGGTCAATGACGAGCGGCTGACCGCGTTTTTCACCGCGTTCAACTACACGCCGGAGATGGCCAAGCTCTATGAGATCCTCTTGCTGGGCTGGATCAACGCCGGTGGCGTTCTGTTCAACGCCTTTGTCGACGTGGCTCCGGCAACGCAATGGGGCAGCTGGGGCGCGTTGCGCCACCTCAATGACAGCAACCCGCGCTGGGACATGCTCATGGCCTACAACGCCAGCGCGCCGTCCAACTGGGAAGCGCGTCCGCTTTCGGCCTTTGCCAACGGGATCAACCGCGTCGTGACCAGTGGCAACCAGAGGATGATGGGCACCAGCAAGGAAGACCTGCTGATCGGCGGACCGGGCAATGACACGCTGATCGGGTCGGGGGGGGATGATATCTTGCAGGGGGGTGGTGGCTCCGACAGGGCGATCTTGCCGGGAGCGCGGGCGGATTATGCCTTTGAGCGCGATGGCGCGCGGCTGATCGCGCGCGGCCCGAGGGGAACGGTCCGGCTGGCGGGAATCGAAACGCTGGTCTTTGAGGCAACACCCGCGGAGTCCACACCGGTTTCGGAGTTCTGAGAGCGTCGCGCATCACGCGTCACGCCTTGGCTGCTGGCCCTGCGATCCGGTCTGGATCGGGTGATCCCGTGGGAGCCTGCGCCGCTGCGGCGGGGGATGCGTTGCCGATGCGCGTGAGCGGGAGCGGATCGCAATCAACTCTTGGCATGACCTGCGCTTCGAACGGCGCGCGGGCCGTGCCCGGTTAGACCCCGTTTGATCTGCCATGCGCCGCCGTCTCGGGCCGGCGCGCTGCGCCGGGGAAACGGTCGCCGTCTTTACCGTGCGTTTTCTGGCTGGCGGCCTGCTTGCTCCGCCTTGATGCGGGAGATCTCATCAACGAGGAGTTCGGCACCCAGCGCGGAGCGGTAATGCGCAACCACATGGGCGCGCCCGGCTTTCGACAGGCGCTGGAGCCGCTCTGGGTCAGCCGCGAGATCGCGGATGGTGCGCGCAAGGTCGGTCGGCTTCTTGGGTTCGACAAGGATCCCGTTTTCACCGCTGGTGATCAGTTCGCGCACGCCACCGGCATCGGTGCCGATGGTCGGCACCTCCATGGACATGGCTTCCATATAGGCCACACCGAGCGGTTCGTGCCAGCTTGCCAAAACAAAGAGATGCGCCTCTTCGAGTTTGGCCTGAACGGTGCCCGCGTCGATCGCACCAAGAAGCTTGACGTGGTCTTGCAGACGCAGCTTCTTGAGATGGGCTTCAAGTTCCTTGCGGTAGCCGGTGCCGCCATCGTCATCCTCGCCCGCGATCTCGAGCCGGACATCCACACCCTGATCGAGCAATTGGCGCATGGATGACATCACGTCCTGATGGCCCTTGACGATGTTGAGCCGGCCACAGGAAAACAGGCGGATCGGTCGGCCATGTTCGGGGGCGCTGTAGATTTTGCCGCGCTTGAGTACATCCGTGTCGACGCCCATCGGGCGGATCAGGACACGCTCCGGCAGGTCACCTGACAGCGCTTCATTGACTTCCTCAAGCAGCTTCCGGGTGATGACCGTCGCAAAGGCGGCGGCGCGCCATTTGAACCGTTGGCCGGAGCCGTAGTCGGAAAGCGGGCCATGCAGCGTGAGCGAATAGGGCGGGCCGCCCGCGCTGTGCGCGAAACGCGCCACGAGGGCGGCCCGGGCGCAGGAATGCACATGAATGTGGTCAAGCTCGTGCTTGCGTGCATAGCCGAGAAGCGCTTCGGAGGCCGGAATGGCCAGAGCCGCGTCACGTGCAAACCGCACGCCTTCGCGCATGATCCACAAAGGCAGCCCGCGCGGCACGAGTCGGGTGAGCCCGCCGATCATCTCGCCGGGATGCACGCGCCCAAGATAGGTGGTGCGGGCCATGGCCTCGTTCGACCAGTCATGCGCAATCAACCCGGCCGGCGGCTTGCGGGTCGACAGAACATGAACCTCATGCCCCATGGCTTCCAGCGCGCGCAGTTCGCGCCAGAAAAAGATGTGCGTCTGTCCCGGAAATTGCGGGACAAGATATCCGATCCGTAGAGGACGAGTCACGAGGCAGCCCGTTGTTGACCAAAGGATGAGCAGAGCGGCAAATGCCGCTGACAAGCCTAGGCGATTTCATGCTAAGGCCACAGTCGCCTGACAGATCCAACGCGTGAGTAAGGGAAAAATTTCGAGACCTGTGGTTTTACAGGAACGCATTCGCAGGGCCAGAAAGGAACGACCCAACGTCATGCAGCGATTTACGGTGATCATTCCGGCAAACAACGAGGCCGCTCTCATCGCAGGCACCCTCGATGCCGTGCTCTTGTCGGAATGGCGCCGCCCGGATCCGCTGGAGGTGATTGTCAGTGCCAATGCCTGCACAGACGAAACCGTCGGTCTTGCCCGGATGCGCGAACAAGCCTTTGCGGCGCGTGGGTGGCCGCTCAAGGTGCTGAACCGTGACGAGCCCGGCAAGATCGGGGCGCTCAATGCCGCCGACGCGGTCGCAACCGGGGACGCGCGCATTTACCTTGATGCCGACGTGACGGTATCGCCCCCGCTTCTGGCTCAACTTGCCGATCTGCTCGATGTGGCGGAGCCGCGCTATGCCTCCGGGAAGCTGTCGATCATGGCGAAGGGCCCGATTTCGCGGGCCTACGCGCGCATCTGGCGCCGGGTGCCCTTCATGCGGCAAGGTGTGCCGGGGGCGGGGCTGTTTGCCGTCAACGCGGCCGCCCGGGCGCGCTGGGGTCAGTTCCCCGATGTGATCGCAGACGATATCTTCGTGCGCCTGCAATTCGCACCGCCGGAGCGGATCGGCGCGGAAGCACCCTATGATTGGCCGATCGCCGAAGGGTTCGACGCGCTGGTCCGCGTGCGCACGCGGCAGGACCGTGGCGTGATCGAGATCGCGCAACGCTTTCCCGATCTTGAGCATAACGAAGACAAACCGGCCTTCCCCCTGTCCGAGAAAATCCGGCTGGCGAGTTCCGACCCCGTCGGATTTCTGGTCTATACCGGTGTCGCTCTGGCCTCGCGGCTGATGCGGCACCGCTCGGCGGGCTGGAGCCGTGGACGATGAGCGCATTGCGTGACCGCTTTCGCGGTCAATCCCTCTCCGCCCGGGTGTTGCGCTCGTCTGTTCTGACCGTTGGGGGCTTCGGCTTCAGCCAGGTGATCCGCCTGGCTTCGAACCTCATCCTCACGCGGCTCCTTTTTCCCGAAGCGTTCGGCCTGATGGCACTGGTCATGGTGTTTCTGATGGGGCTCGGGCAGTTTTCCGATGTCGGCGTCACGCCGGCGATCCTGCAATCGAAGCGCGGCGACGACCGGGACTTCCTCAATACGGCCTGGACAATCCAGGTGATCCGCGGGTTTGGCCTGTGGCTGGTCGCCTGTGCCGCAGCCTTCCCGATGGCCGCGCTCTATGACGAGCCGATGCTGACGCAGCTTTTGCCCGTTGCGGCGCTGACGCTGGTGATCGCGGGGTTTAAACCAACGCGTATGGATACGGCCAACCGGCACTTGATGCTGGGTCGGGTGACGGTGATCGATGCCTGCGTGCAGGTCATCGGCGTCGCGACGGCCATTGGCCTGGCGTGGCTGACCGGGTCTGTCTGGGCTCTGGTGATCTCCGGGCTTGTGGGCGGTATTGCGGAAATCATCATCAACTCAGTTGGCTTGCCGGGGGAGCGCAACCGCTTCCGCTGGGAAAAACCAGCGGCGCGCGAGCTGATCAATTTTGGCAAATGGGTGTTTCTCGCCACGGTATGCGGGTTTGTGTTTACGCAAGCTGACAAGATCCTGATCGGGAAATACCTGCCGCTGGATATCTTCGGGATCTACAATATCGGCTTTTTCCTGGCCGCCTTTCCGATGTTGCTCGGTGGAATGGTGACGCGCAAGATCCTCATTCCGATCTATCGCGAGACCCCGCCGCGCGAAAGCGCCGCCAATTTTGCACGGTTGCGCAAGATGCGCTTTGCGGTGTCGGCCTTGCTCATCGTGATGGTGGCGATTTTTGCCAGCCTCGGCGTCTGGCTCATCGAGCTGATGTATGACCCGCGCTATGCGCTCGCGGGCCCGATCGTGGTGGTGCTCGCGCTGGCACAGCTCCCGATGGTGATCGTGATGACCTATGATCAGGCCGCGCTGGCCGCCGGCGACTCGCGCGCGTTCTTCGTGCTTGCGGCGGTCCGCGCCGCCCTGATGGTTGTGTGCCTGATTGCCGGTCTCGAATTGGCGGGTCTGATCGGCGCGCTGGTGGGGCAGGGGATGGCCTTTGTGCTTGCCTACCCTGCGGTGGTCTGGCTCGCGCGCCGCATGGGCGCCTGGGACGGTTTGCACGACGCGGTTTTTGCTGTTTTTGGAGCCGCGGCGAGCATTTTGGCCTTATGGCTCAATTGGTCTGCCGTGGTTGACCTTGCGGCACGCGCGGGATGACTCGTATTGGCTCCGCTGTGGCAACAATGCTAAAATAACGACGCTTTGTTTCAGTAACTGCATAAATGCGCGCAAAAAGAGGGGTAACCCTGCCTCTTTTCGCCCCGGTTTCCTAAAAACCGCCGCATTTTATCAGCATTTCCTTTGGTGGACCCCGGTAGGACTCCAAGCGGGTGCAAGAGGAGTGACATGTCCATGACCGATCAGACGAACGGCACGGTGAGCGAGACGGATATCGCGATTGTGGGCATGGCCGCGCATTTGCCTGGCGCTGCGGATATTGCGACCTATTGGCAGAACCTCCGCGACGGCGTGTCTGCCATCCGGCGCTTCTCCGAGGACGCGCTGGAGGATGCCGGTGAGGATTCAGGCCTCATGCGGCACCGCGATTACGTGCCTTTCGGTGCGCCGCTGGATGGGTTCGACATGTTTGACGAGGGCTTTTTTGGCCTCTCGCCGAAAGAAGCTGCCATCATGGACCCGCAGCACCGCCGCTTTCTGGAAACGGCGTGGGAGGCGTTTGAAACTGCTGGTCACGTGCCGGAGAACTTCGAGGGTCCGATTGGCGTGTTTGCCGGCTGCGGCATGGGCAGCTATTTCTATTTCAACGTCTGTTCGAATCCCGACCTGGTCGAAAAGACTGGCATGTTCCTGTTGCGCCATACCGGCAATGACAAGGATTTCCTCGCCACACGGCTGAGCCACGTTCTGGACCTCAAGGGGCCGTCGATCAATCTGCAAACCGCCTGCTCGACCTCCCTGGTGGCAACGCATTACGCCTGTCAGGCCCTGCTTAATGGCGAATGTGACATGGCCCTTGCGGGCGGTGTGACCATCGAGCTGCCGCAGGGGCGCGGGTATCTCTACAAGGAAAACGAGATCCTTTCGCCCGACGGGGCCTGTCATGCCTTCGATCATCGCGCGCAAGGAACCGTCTTTGGTTCCGGCGCCGGGGTTGTGGTGCTGCGCCGGCTGGCCGATGCAATCGCGGATGGCGACCATATCTGGGCGGTGATCAAGGGCTCTGCGGTCAACAATGACGGCGCGGCCAAGGCCGGCTATCTTGCGCCATCCGTGGACGGGCAGGCCAAAGCCGTGGCCGAGGCGCAGGCCGTCGCTGGCGTTACCGCCGACACGGTCGATTACGTCGAATGTCACGGAACCGGCACCTATCTCGGCGATCCGATCGAGGTGGCCGCCCTGACGCAGGCGTTCCGCGAAACATCCGATGCGGTGGATCATTGCCGCATCGGGTCGGTGAAAACCAATATCGGGCATCTCGATACCGCCGCCGGTGTTGCCTCGCTGATCAAGGCAAGCCTTGCGCTGCATCACAAGGAGATGCCGCCCTCCCTGAGCTACGAGGCGCCCAACCCGGCGATCGATTTCGAGGGCTCGCCGTTTTCGGTCAATGACAGGCTGACCCCCTGGACTGCGTCCGCGCATCCACGGCGCGCGGGCGTCAACTCGCTGGGGGTCGGCGGCACCAATGCTCATGTGGTGCTCGAGGAGGCGCCCGCTGTTGCCGCTTCCCAAGGCAGCGACTGGCCCTTCCAGATACTGTCGCTTTCCGCGCGCTCGAAAGCAGCACTCGAAGGCAACGCCGCTGCCTTGGCCGACCACCTGCAAGCCCGGGGCGATCAGTCGCTCGCTGATATTGCCTGGACCTTGAAAACCGGACGGCGGGCTTTCGAAAAGCGCCTCGTCGTGGTCGCTGAAACCCATGCGGAAGCCGCAGACCTCCTGATGTCCGGAAATCCGCGTCGGGTGCATCTGCATGACCGCCTTGAACGGGCCGAAACCGCGTTTCTCTTTCCCGGCGGTGGTGCACAATATGCGGGAATGGCACGTGATCTCTATGAAACCGAGCCGGTCTTTGCCGAGTGGATGGATCGCGGGCTCGATCACCTCGCGACGCTGAGCGATGTCGACATGCGGGCACTGTGGCTCCCGGACGAGGCGGCCACGCAAGAGGCCGACGCGTTGTTGCAGAAACCATCGCTGCAACTGCCGCTGATCATGATCACCGAATACGCATTGGCGCAGCTCTGGATGAGCTGGGGTATCGAACCCGTTGCGCTGTCCGGCCACTCTATGGGCGAGAACACCGCGGCCTGTGTGGCGGGGGTGATGCGGTTCGAGGATTGCATCGGGCTCGTGCATTTGCGCGGACGTCTCTTCGATACGGTTCCAAGGGGCGGGATGCTGTCGGTAGCCCTGCCCGCCGATGCGCTGCGCACGCGTTTGGGCGATGCGCTCGATCTGGGTGCCGTGAACGCGCCGGGGCTGTCGGTTGTTTCGGGGCCGCAGGCGGCGCTTGACCGGTTGCAGGCAACGCTGGAAGCCGAAGATATCGACTGTCAGCGTATCGCCATCGATATCGCGGCCCACAGCCGCATGCTCGATCCCATTCTCGAGGATTTCCGCGCGTATCTGCGCACGATCCCTCTCGCGCCGCCGAAGATCCCGCTGACATCAAACCGCACAGGCGCGATGATGACCGATGCCCAGGCGACCGACCCGGATTACTGGGTCGACCATCTGCGCGGCACTGTCTTGTTCGAAGCCTGTATCGGCGCCCTTGCCAGACCCAATCGGATCCTGCTCGAAGTGGGGCCGGGCAAGGCCCTGACATCGCTGGCCCGCCAGCATGATGCGGTTACGCCCAATCAGGTGCTCTCGTCGCTGCGCCATCCCGAAGACCGGATTGCCGATGACAAGCACATGTTCGAGGTGCTGGGCCGTCTCGACGCGCTTGGTCAGAGTATTGACTGGTCCCAGGTCTGGGGCGACACGACCCGCCGTCGGGTGCCCCTGCCAACCTACGCTTTCCAGCGCGCGCGATACTTCATCGAACCGGGCACGCAGGCGCAGCGGGATGCGCCGCAATATTTGATGCGCGACGACACCATCGAGGACTGGGGGTGGGCACCGCGCTGGCGGCCGCGTTCCGCGCCCATCGAGAGTGACGTGATTGCCGGGCTTGACGAGGCGGAAAAGCAGGTCTGGCTGATGTTCATGGACGAAACCGGTTTGGCGGCGCGCGCCGCTGCCAAGCTGCGCCGGGCCGGGCATGACGTGGTCGAACTGCGCCCGGGCGACATGTTCTCGCGGCTGGCCGACATGCGTTACGTGCTTGCGCCGGAGCGCGGGCGCGAAGGCTATGATCTGTTGTTGCAGGACCTCGCCTTGCAAGGGGTTGTCCCGACCCGGATCGCCCATTTCTGGCTTGTGACGGAAGGGGAAAGCCATCGACCGGGGTCCTCGTTCTTCAATCGCGTGCAGGAGCAGGGCTTTTATTCGCTGATGTTTCTTGCGCAGGCCATGGAAGAGGAAGGGTTGCCCCGGCCGATGCATCTTTGCGTGGTCACGAACGGTGCGGCACGGGTCCATGACGAGGCGTTCACGCATCCTGCCAAATCGACCCTTGCAGGTCCGGCGCGGGTTATTCCGCGCGAACTGCCGGGCGTGACCGTCTCCACGCTCGACATTGTCCTGCCGGCCGCGGAAAGCGGGTCGGTCTTTGCTGCCGCGCGGAGGCGCGCACAGCGCGATGCTGCGCTTGACCGTCTGGCCGACCATGTGCTCGAGGATCTTCTTGCGGAGCCCAACACCGCCATCGCCGCGCTTCGGGACGGCCGCCGGTTCGAAGTGGCGATGAAGCGGTTGCCCCTGGCCACAGCCGCGCCGCAGCCGGAGACGGGTGGTGTCTACCTGATCACCGGCGGCTTTGGCGGGATCGGGCTCAGTCTCGCACGCGATTTTGCATCCCGTGACGGCAAGGTGGTTCTGGTATCACGGAACCCGTTGCCGGACCGCGCCGACTGGCCGAGTTATCTGGCCCGCCATGCCCCGCAGGATCGCACAGCGCGCCGGATCCGCGCGGTGATGGCGCTGGAGGAAACCGGGGCCGAGATCATGGTCGCCGCGGCGGATGTGTGCAATTTCGATCAGATGTCCAAGGTCCGCGAAGCGGCGGAAGCCCGGTTCGGTCCAATCACCGGCGTGGTGCATGGCGCGGGCGTGATCGCAGACGCCCCGCTTCTGGCCAAGACGCCGGCGTCAGTCGAAGATGTCTTCACGCCGAAAATCCACGGCACCGAGGTTATCGGGCGCGTCTTCCCGGATGGCGCCGTGTCATGGATCGCTCTGTTCAGTTCCTCCTCGACGGTCACGGCGCCCGCGGGACAGGTCGACTACGTCGCCGCAAACGAGTTTCTCAACGCGTTTGCGCAGGCGCGCGCCGGGGGCAAGACCCGCGTGGTTGCGATCAACTGGGGCATCTGGAACGAGGTCGGCATGGCCGCCGAAGCGGTGTCATCCCGGCGCGGTGATCTGCCGGAAGTGTCACGCGATCCGGTCGCCCTCCCGATGCTTGACAGTGGAACGTTCGATGCTGAAGGCAACCGCGTCTTCGAGGCCCGTTTCACACATCAGGACTGGTTCATCAACGAACACCGCACCCGCACGGGGGACGCGCTCCTTCCCGGGACGGGTTACCTGACATTGGCCGCCCACGCGCTTGCAGCGCATCACGAACCCGGCGCTTTCGAGATCCGTGACTTGAACTTCCTGCGCCCTCTGCGGGTGGCGGATGCAGGCGCGCGTGATATCCGGGTGCGCCTCAGCCGGTCGGACCAGGGGTACGGCTTTGCCGTTCTCGCCGATGCCACGCTCAACGGCCGCAAGGGCCATGCCCTGACCGCCGAGGCGACCGTGTCCTTGATGCCTCAGGCGCGACCGGAGCCGATTGATCTTGACGCGATCCGCGCCCGTTGCGGCGCCATTCACAAGGCCGAACCGGGCTCGAAACTCGCGGCGGCACAAGCCGTCCTGCTCGAATTCGGCCCTCGTTGGCAGGTGCTCGACAGCACCGCGCTCGGTCAAAGAGAGGGGATTGCGACGCTGTCATTGCCCGCTGAAGCCAGAGGGGATGACTGCCTGATTCACCCGGCGCTCATGGATATCGCGACCGGTTGGGCCATGGGGTTGATCGATGGCTGGCAGCCGACCAATCTCTGGGCGCCGGTGCGCTATGGCCGCGTGCGCGTGCATGCGCCGCTCGGCGATACAGTCGTCAGTTGGGTGCGCAACGCGGCTGACAACACTGCGGCCCGCGAAACCGCGAGCTTTGATGTCACGCTTTGCGCGCCGGACGGCACGGTGCTTGTGGAGATCTCGGGTTTCACGATCAGAAAGCTGGAATCCCTCGACATCTTGCAGGCAATGCCCCGCCTCACCGCCGCGGAGATCGAATTCGACGAGGCCCAGTCGGGTCAGCCACTGTCGCCAGCCGAAGAGCGGCTTGCGCATAATCTCTCGCAGGGGATTCTGCCAGTGGAAGGGGTCGATGCGTTTCACCGCGCGCTTGCGCGTGGCCGTCCGCAGCTTGTCGTGTCCTCCATGGATCTCGACGCGCTCACCCGTCAGACTGCTGCGAGCACTGCGGAGCGTGACAGCTCCCAGAGCTTCGAACGTCCGGAACTCGACAGTGATTTCGTCGCTCCGGAAACCGAGATCGAAAAAACGCTCGCAGGGTTCTGGGAGGAGCTTCTGGGTGTCTCCAACGTTGGCGTCGAAGACAGCTTCTTCGACCTCGGTGGTCATAGCCTGATTGCGGTGCGCCTGTTCGCGATGGTCAAGAAAACCTATCGGGTCGATTTCCCGATTTCTGTCTTGTTCGAAGCGCCGACGATCCGCGCCTGCGCGGCGCTGATTGCCGACCAGGCAGGCATCGCGGACCGCCCCGGAGAAGAAGGTGATACGCCGGTGCAGGCCAAGCCCGAGCGGCGGTTCAAGCATCTTGTCGCGATGCATGACGGCGATGGCGGCCCGCGACAGCCGTTTTTCCTTGTTGCCGGGATGTTCGGGAACGTGCTCAACCTCCGCCATCTTGCGCATCTTCTGGGCGCCGACCGGCCCTTCTACGGGTTACAGGCGCGTGGCCTCTATGGCGGAGAGACGCCACATGACACCATTGAGGAGGCCGCGCGGGACTACATCGCCGAAATGCGGCAGGTCCAGCCGACGGGCCCCTACATGGTCGGCGGCTTCTCCGGCGGCGGCATCACGGCCTACGAGATCGCGCATCAGCTCGAAGCAATGGGTGAGACGGTCTCTCTCGTTGTGATGCTCGATACGCCGCTGCCGCGCCGTCGTCCGCTGTCGCGCGTCGACAGGGCCATCATTCAATGGCACCAAATGCGCGAAAAGGGCCCGCTTTATCCGTTCATCTGGGCCAGGAACCGTGTGCTTTGGGAGTTCACCAAGCGCAAGGGGACGGTCGGCATGACAGACGATGCCGCGGCCTTCCACAACGCCGAGATCGAAGCTGCCTTCTACCGCGCGATTGCGTGCTACGATGCGCGCCCGTGGGATGGCCGGCTGGTTCTGTTCCGGCCGCCTCTTCAGGGGAAATGGACGGTTTCGGGGGGCAAGCTGGTCAGCTCCGAGCGGAGCTATGTCCTGCCAGACAATGACTGGAGCGGAGCGGCTCCGCAGATCGAGGTTCATGAAGTGCCCGGCGATCACGACAGCATGGTGCTGGAGCCCAATGTGCGCGTCCTCGCGGCGATGATGCGCGAGGCCATCACGGGCGCAGAGGCCGCGGCAAGCGGGAAGGGCGCGGTTGTGGATTTCCCCGGTGCCCGCGCGGCGGAATAGCCCATGCCCCGATTGCTCGTTGTGTCCCTGAACTACAAGACCGCGGAGATGACCCTCCGGTCGGTCCGTGCCGCGCTGAAGGCGATGGAGGGGCTCGACGCCGAACTGGTGATCGTCGACAACGCCTCGGGCGATGGCTCGGCCGAGAGGATCGAGGAGGCGCTTGCGCAAGGGCCCTGGGCGCAGGCCGCGCCGGTTCGCCTGATCCGGTCCACGACGAATGGCGGTTTCGGCGCCGGGAACAACATCGGGATCCGTGCGGGCCTGTCCGATGGCAGCGCGCCGGATTATGTCTACCTTCTGAATTCCGACGCGTTTCCCGCGCCCGACGCCATCGCGCGTTTGCTGGATCATCTCGAAGCCCATCCCGAAGCCGGGTTCGCCGGCAGCTATATCCATGGCGAGGAGGGTGATGCCCATGTGACGGCCTTTCGCTTCCCCTCCGTCTGGTCGGAGCTGGAAGGGTCGGTCCGCTTCGGACCCGTAAGCCGCGTTCTGGGTCACAGATCGGTTCCCATCGGCGTGCCAGAGCAAACCAGCCGCGTGGATTGGTTGGCCGGGGCGTCCATCATGATGCGGCAATCGGTGCTCGATCAGATTGGCCTGTTTGACGAGACCTTCTTCTTGTATTTCGAGGAAACGGACCTCTGCCTGCGCGCCGCCCGTGCCGGGCATGAAACCCATTACGTGCGCGACAGTGAAGTGGCGCATATCGGTTCGGTGTCCACGGGCATGAAGAAATGGGCGCGCATTCCCTCCTTCTGGCTCGACAGCCGCTGGCATTATTTTTCCAAGAACCATGGGCGCGCTTACGCGGCACTGGCCACCGTGATGCACGCCGTTGGTGGTGGGCTGTGGCGCATGCGTGTGCTTGTTCAACGCAAAACACCCGCAGATCCGCCGCATTTTCTGCGTGATCTGCTTGTACATGATGGCAAAGCGTTGCTGCGCCCCTTGCCCGGAGTGCGCCAGATGGCGGTTCCGAAGCGGACGCCCGATACGCAAGAGGTAAGAGTGGAGTAAGGTCATGGCCCTGTTTTCCTGCGTTGCGATAGGCAATGAATCCCTTCTCGTTCAATGCTGCGAGGCCGCGCTGGCGCGGGGAAACAGGCTCGATGCGGTTGTGACGCATAACGCCGATATCGCCGATTGGGCGCAGGCGCGGGGTATCCGGGTGGAGCAGCCCGGCGCGGATCTTGCGGCGCGGCTCTCTGATCTGACCTTCGACTGGCTGCTGTCGATCGCGAATCTAACCATCATTCGCGAGGACGTTCTTGCTCTGCCCGCACGCGGCGCCATCAACTTCCATGATGGGCCCTTGCCGCGCCATGCCGGACTGAACGCGCCGATCTGGGCCATGATCGAAGGCGAGACAACACATGGCATCAGCTGGCACCTGATCGAAGGTGGCGTCGATGAGGGCGATATTCTTGTAACGCAAGCCTTTGATATTACGGAAAACGACACGGCGCTGACCCTGAATGCCAAGGCCTACAGCGCGGCCATCGACAGTTTTGACCGGCTGTTGGACCAGCTCGAGTCGGGGGTGCTGTCCCGCACGAAACAAGACCTGAGCGACCGCAGCTATCACGCGCGGACAGATCGCCCCTCGGGGCATGGGATGCTCGATTTCAGACAGCCTGCCGACGCTCTTGCGCGGCTTGTGCGCGCGCTGGACCACGGACCCTATTGGAACCCTCTCGCGATTGCAAAATTCCGAAGCGGTGGCCGGGTTTTCCTCGTCGGACAGGCGGAACAGGTTTCCGGCGATGCTGCGCCGGGCACAATCCTCGGTGTCGATGGCGACAGCCTGACCGTGGCCTGTGGTGACGGGGCGTTGCGGCTATCCGCGCTGCGCGCCAGCGACGGCACGGCGCTTGATCCGGCGGATCTCGGCGGCGTTGAGGCATCGCTCGATGTGACCGATGACGCGGAAATCGAAACCGTGACGAGGCAAAAGGCCGCCATCGCGGCGCATATCGGGTTCTGGCGCAAACGCCTCAAACAGGTTCACCCCGCGCAGCTCGCGATTGCAGCACCCGGGCGCAGCATGGGCGCGCTGCAGACCGTCCCTGTGCCCAGGCCGGTCAGCGTCGGTGAAGCGGCCGTCTGGGCGCTGGACCTGATTGGTGCGGATGGGGGAGACCTCTGCTGGCGCGACCGCGCGCTTGCGGACCTGTCGCAGAGCGGCTGCATCACGCCTTGGGTGCCGATTGCAGTCGAGCCTGTGCAGATGCTGTCCGATATGCAGGCCATGCTTGAAGAGCGCACCGGTGAGGCCGCCGCGCGCAAGGGCTTTGCCATCGATCTGCCATTTCGCGACCCGGAACTCGCTGGTCTGACCCAACCCGAATTGGGCGTCTCGGATGGCGCGGGGCCGGTTCCGGGTTGCGCGTTGACGCTTGAGGTCGGGGCGGAGCCGGTGCTGCATTTCGACAGCGCACGGATTTCGGACGCCATGGCGCGGGCCTTGGTCGCGCGCCTTGAGGCGATTGTGGCGGCGGCGCGACCGAACGCGGCGCTTGCGGACTTGCCGCGCATGGGCGCACAAGAGCGGCACGACGTGCTCGAAAAGTGGAACGATACCGCCCTCGACGTCGACAAGTCGTTGACTATGCATGCCGCCTTCGAGGCGCAGGTTGACCGCACACCGGATGCCAGCGCGCTGGTTTTCGAGGATGCGCGCCTGAGCTATGCCGAACTGGACGCCAAGGCCAACGCGGTTGCGCATGTGCTGCGCGAAACGGGTGTGGGGCCGGGCATGGTTGTGGGCTTGTGCTGCAGCCGGTCCTTCGATCTGGTCGCGGGCGCGCTCGGGATCCTCAAGGCTGGCGGGGCGTATCTCCCGATGGATCCGGCCTATCCTGCGGACCGGCTTGAGCATTTCGTCAAGGACAGCAAGGCCACCGTGATCCTGACCCATGGTGCGGCCCGGTCAAGCGTGCCGGAAACCACGGCCGATACCATTTTGATAGACAGTGATCCGCGCATCGTGGCCGCTCCGCGGGAACGGCTCGATCACACGGCCTCACCCGAGGATCTTGCATATCTGATCTATACCTCCGGCAGCACCGGAAAACCGAAGGGCGTGATGGTCGAACATCGCAACGCCATCAATTTCTTCGCCGGGATGGATGCCCATATTCCGCATCAGGCTGGCGATACCTGGCTGGCGGTGACCTCGCTCAGCTTTGATATTTCCGTGCTCGAACTGTTCTGGACCACGGCACGCGGGTTCACCGTTGTGCTCGCATCCGACGAAGACCGCGCCATGATCTCCAACGGCCCGCTGCCGAAGGGCGGCACGGGCATGGCGTTTTCGATCTATTACTGGGGCAATGACGACGGGGTCGGGCGCGACAAGTATCGCCTCCTGCTCGAGGGTGCAAAATTCGCCGATGACAATGGTTTTGTCGCGGTCTGGACGCCGGAACGGCATTTCCATGCTTTCGGCGGGCCCTATCCCAACCCGTCGGTGACCGGCGCGGCGGTTGCCGGTGTCACGCGGAATATTGGCGTGCGTGGCGGTTCCGTTGTCGCCCCTCTCCACCATCCGGCACGGATCGCCGAGGAATGGGCCGTGATCGACAACCTGACCAACGGGCGCGCCGGCATGGCGATTGCCTCCGGATGGCAGCCGGATGATTTTGTGCTCCGGCCAGAAAATACGCCACCGGCCAACAAGCCCGCGATGATCGAGGCCATCACGACCGTGCGCAAGCTCTGGCGCGGCGAGCCCGTTGCGTTCCCCAAGCAGGACGGTTCCCTGCACGAGGTGATCACCCAGCCGCGACCGGTGTCGAAGGACCTGCCGGTTTGGGTCACGACCGCTGGCAATCCGGAAACATGGAAGGAAGCCGGTCGCCTTGGCTGCAATGTGCTGACGCATCTGCTTGGCCAGTCCATCGACGAGGTGGCCGAAAAGATCACGCTTTATCACGCCGCCTTGCGCGAAGCAGGGCACGACCCGCAGGATTTTGACGTGACGCTCATGTTGCACACCTGCCTTGCAGATACCCGCGAGCAGGCACGCGAAATCGCCCGCGAACCGATGAAGGATTACCTGCGCTCTGCGGCCGGGTTGATCAAGCAATACGCTTGGGCGTTTCCCGCGTTCAAGCGCCCCAAGGGCGTGAGCACGCCCTTTGAACTGGATCTCGGATCGCTGACCGAAGACGAACTGGACGGCATTCTCGATTTCGCGTTCGAGCGTTATTTCAATGACAGTGGCCTGTTCGGAACCATCGAGGATGCCGAGGCGCGCACCGCAGACCTGCATGCCATCGGCGTCACCGAAATCGCCTGCCTGATCGATTACGGCATCGCCGCGGATCAGGTTCTCGAAGGGCTCAAGCCCCTCGCGCAGGTCGTCGCCTCAAGCGCCGGTCCCGTCGCGCTGGAGCCGGACGATTTCTCGATCGCGGCACAGATTCTGCGCCATGAGGTGACGCATCTGCAATGCACGCCATCCATGGCACGCATGTTCGCCATGAACGACGAAGCCCGCGAAGCGCTTCGCCGGGTCAAGCATCTGTATCTCGGCGGCGAGCCGTTGCCCGGTGCATTGGTCGCGGAATACGCCACCATCACCAATGCCACGGTGACCAACATGTATGGGCCGACAGAGACGACCATCTGGTCTTCGGTCGCAGCGGCAACCGCAGGTGCGGGCACTGTTGATCTTGGCCTGCCGATTGCCAATACGCAGCTTTACGTGCTCGACGCGGCGGGCGCGCCGGTGCCGCTGGGCGTCGAGGGGGAACTCTGGATCGGCGGCGACGGTGTCACGCGCGGTTATTGGAACCGGTCCGAACTGACCGGGGAGCGGTTCCGCGAGAATCCGTTCCACGGTGGCCGGATGTATGGGACTGGCGATCTTGTGCGGCGGCGGGAAGATGGACGGATCGACTTTGTTGGCCGCGTCGACCACCAGGTCAAGCTGCGCGGGTTCCGGATTGAACTGGGCGAGATCGAAGCCGCACTCGAAGCGCAGCCTTCCGTCGGGCAAGCCGTTGTGCTTGCACGCGAGGATGCACCGGGCGATGTGCGCCTCGTTGGCTACGTGACGGGGAGCGGGATTGACGAAGGCGCGCTCAAGGCGTCGTTGTCCGAGCAACTGCCGTCATTCATGGTGCCGGTGCGCATCGTCCAACTTGAAGCGTTGCCGCTGACCCCGAACAAGAAGGTGGACCGCAAGGCCCTGCCCGTGCCGGATGCGATGCGCGCCCCGATACCGCCACGGGTATCCGGTGCGCCGCCGACCAGCGCGGCGGAAGCCGACAAAACCAATCCCGCAACAACCGCGCCGCAACCCCGGCATGCGGACCAGAACCCAGAGGCGGAGAGCATCGATATTGCCGCCATCGAGGTTGATATCGCGGCGATCTGGTCCGAGATCCTCGGGCGTGACGGCATTTCCGCGCAGGACAGTTTCTTCGATCTCGGCGGGCACTCTCTCCTGGCGGTTCAGGCGCATCGCGCCATTCGTGAGCGGATGGGCGCCAAGACCCTGTCCATCACGGATATATTCCGCTTCCCCGTTCTGACCGATCTTGCGACGCAGATCGCCGCCAAGGTGACAAAGCGCGCGGCCCCTGTCGCCACGGCGGACTCGGCCCGCGCGCCTGTTCCCGCGCCCGCGCGGGAGCCGGTGGCGCCGACCCCGGCGGTTGCTGCACCAACGCCAGCCACAGGGGGGGTGACGGTTGTTGAATCGGCGCCGATCCTGTCGAATGAAAGGGCCAAGGCGCGCAGTGATGCCATGGCACGTCGCCGCGAAATGCGGGCACGCAGACGCGCGTGACGCCAGACTCCTGTGCCGCCGCGATCGACCGCCTGTCCCGGGATGGATTGTTCTGGGGGATGGCGGAGATCGGCCCCGACTATGGGCTTGTTGAACCGGAAGACCGATTTGTTGCGCGTGCGATCCCTGCGCGCCGGGCGGAGTTTTCCGCAGGTCGGCACGCCGCGCGCCGCGCCCTTGCCGCCTTGGAACGCGGGTATGACGCAATTCCGGCCGGGCCTGATCGGGCGCCGGTCTGGCCGGAAGGCATCTGCGGATCGATCACGCATTCAGGCATTTGGGCGATTGCGTGCATCGGAAGCAGCGTTCGTTGGCGTGGCATCGGCATTGATCTTGAACCGGCCGACCCGCTCGATGGCGACCTGATCGACGAGGTCGCGCAGCCGCACGAATTGGGCGGCTCTCCGGACCGGGCCCGCGCTGCACGCTGTGTTTTCAGCGCCAAGGAAGCGGTATTCAAGGCGCAATACCCGGCAACGGGCCTCATGTTTGGCTTTGACGGGATTTCTGTTGACCTTTCGGCGGGTGAGGCACGTTATACGGAGGCCGTGGGTATGAACCTGTTTCCACCGGGTTGGAAGAACAATCGGTTCAGCCTTTGCCAAGCGGTGCGTGACGACCTGATCCTTTCGCTTTGCGCCGTTCCTACATGAAATCCGCTAATTTTATGAAAATGCGGCGAAAATATGTCCAGAATCCCGTGTTTGGAGACGCAGTGTTTCCATTAAATGCGGTGTTACTCGTGGCAAAATCTGGGCGAATGGCCTAAATTGCGACATGAAGATGGCAAGTTTGGAGCGGTCGCATCCCATTCCGCGGGAACCGGATGCACACTGGACTTCAGGCGCGGCACTTCCGAACGCATTGGGGGCCACTTTGCGGGAGCATTGACATGAACCAGTTTCAATCCATCGGCGAGGTGCTGTCGGCATTGCGTCGCCGGATATGGGTGATCTTGCTTGTCACGGCCATTGGGTGCTGCATCTCGCTTTACGTGGCGCTGAATAGCGTCAAGGTCTACGAGGCCACGGCTGTTGTCCAGATCGAGGATGCCAGCGTGCCAGACCAACTCGCCGGGGCCATGGCGACGGGCAGCGATTCTGCGCGTCGGGTCCGGTTGATCGAACAGCGCTTGATGTCGCGCGATAATCTCGTGAAGATCATGGAAAAGCACGATCTTTTTCGGGAAAATCCGGCATGGACCATCAATGAACGGGTGTTCCAGATGCGACAGGCTGCCCGGATCGAGGAGATCGTAAGTCCCACTCCAACCTTCACCGCGGCGGGCAATGTGCCTTCCGGGCTGCGCATCATGGTGCAGTTGTCCGATCCGCAAAAGGCAGCCGATCTTGCCAATGAACTGATGGCGTCAGTGATCGCGCAATCGCGCAACCGAAGCGTGTCTCGTGTCGAAGGCACTTTGGAGTTCTTCGAGACGGAAGAACGGCGCGTCGGAGAGCAGATTTCTGCATTGGAAGCCGACATTGCGGAGTTCAAGCGCCAGAATGCCGATCAACTCCCGGCAGGGGTGAGCGATCTGAGAGCCCAACTCAGCGACCTTCGGGATGCGGAGCTCGAAATTGACCGTGAAATCGTGTCACTGCGGGCGGATGCCCAGCGGTTGCGGGAAGATGTGCTGGCCCGGCAGGTTGCGCTCTTGAGCGAACAGAAGGCGCTTCTTGGTGAGCGGATCCTGCGCATCGAAGACCAGATTGAGGGGGCGCCGGAGGTTGAGCGCGCCTTGAGCGCCTTGGAGCGGCAGCAGACGCAGCTGCAGGAGCAATATACGGTGATCACGCGCCGAAAGGCCGAGGCGCAGATGGGCCAAATCCTGGAGGATCGGCAACAGACAGACCGGTTTGAAATTCTGGAAACCGCTCTGGTTCCCGAGGCGCCGATCTCGCGCAGCCGCAAACGCACCGCCATCATGGGCGGTGTCGCAAGTGTCATGGCCGGGATCGCGGTCGCGTTTGTGATCGAACTGATGAACCCGGCGCTGCGCTCTGCTGCACAGGTTGAGCGCGCACTGGGCCTGCAGCCTGTGGTGTCCATTCCGGCAATCAAGCGAAAGCGACGCATTGGTGGTCGGGGGCTCGGGATTGGCGTAGCTCTGATTGCCGGGCTGGCAGCTGGTCTCTGGGGGGTGCTTCAGTTGGCCGGAGAAAAAAGCGCGTTGGGAGACCTGTTGGCGCGGTGGCTTCCGAGGTCTGGTGAGGCCAACTGAGCCTCGATGGGCACGCGCAGAGCGTGCCTTCGGATTGCGTGGCAGCATCGCGTCAACCGCGTCAAAGGCCTGTGGTCAGTAACTGTAGCGCCGCAGCTGCGTTTGCTCAGCCTTGTTCAAGACCGTGCCAAGCAAAGGGGTTGATTTCCCCAAACGCCGCTCGACCTCGCGCACCTCTTTTTCCGTGGTGATCCCGCCGCCAATCACAAGGAGCACCCCGTCAAAATTCGGACGGAAGGCGATCACGTCGTCGTAATACAGTGCCGGGGGGAGATCGAAGAGCACAACATCCGGTTCATAGAGTTTCTCGATTCGGTCGAGAGACGTCGTTGTCCGCGGGTCTTGAAGCAGCTCGGACGCGTAGGGTTCGACAACGCTGTTGAAGCCGAAACCAATGTTGTGGCCAGCGTGAAAGCTGTTCTTGCCAAGACGCAAAAGCTGATCTTGTGGGGAGACCGTGCCACGCAGAAGGTCGCCCATGGGTGAGGGCGCGCGCACACCCATCAACCGGTGCAGGTTTGGCCGCCGCATGTCGCAATCCAGCAGAAGCGTACGACAGTTTTCCTGCCTGGAGAGGCTGATCGCGAGATTGGCCGCGGTGAATGTCTTGCCGCAATCCTTGCTTGGCGAGGTTATTGCCACGCGGCGCCAGCCATTGTCTTTCAGCGCTTGGAGCAGGCGCGTTCGAAGAACATCGAAGGCGGTATGCGCGGGATCGTCTCGGCTGGCGGTGATGATCTTGTTCTTTTCCAGATGCTTCAGATCAACAGAAAAGGTCGGCAGCATCTCCCATGCAGCATCCGGATCCGTCGTCGCTTTTCGCTGGGCCACGGGATTGGTCGGGAGGATCGGGTTCGTCAGTGCCAACGGCACGCGCTGACGCTCGGCCTCCTCGGCGCGCTGACGCTCGGCCTCCTCGGCGCGCTGACGCTCGACCTCCTCGGCGCGCTGGCGCGCGGCCTCCTCGGCGCGCTGACGCTCGGCCTCCTCGGCGCGCTGCCGCTCGGCCTCCTCGGCGCGCTGACGCTCGACCTCCTCGGCGCGCTTGCGCTCGGCCTCCTCGGCGCGCTGACGCTCGACCTCCTCGGCGCGCTGGCGCGCGGCCTCCTCGGCGCGCTGACGCGCGGCCTCCTCGGCGCGCTGCCGCTCGGCCTCCTCGGCGCGCTGCCGCTCGGCCTCCTCGGCGCGCTGGCGCGCGGCCTCCTCGGCGCGCTGGCGCGCGGCCTCCTCGGCGCGCTGCCGCTCGGCCTCCTCGGCGCGCTGGCGCGCGGCCTCCTCGGCGCGCTGGCGCTCGACCTCCCCGGCGCGCTGACGCGCGGCCTCCTCGGCGCGCTTGCGCTCGACCTCCTCGGCGCGCTGGCGCGCGGCTTCCTCGGCGCGCTGACGCTCGGCCTCTTCGGCCTTTTGTGTGGTGGTTTGCGAAACGCTGATGTAGCGACGCTTGAAGCGACGGATCTCACTCATGCTGCGATCGCTTTCCCGGCGCAGGCACAACACCGTCACCGCGGTCATGGACTGACCCCGACAGTGTGTGTTGTGATGCGGCGCTCTGCATGGGCTCGCTCATCTCCTGTGGCAAGACGGTTGTCTGTTTACCGCCTTTGAACCAAGCTTTGTTTAACTCCCAAAATCAGGCGACATTACGTCCGATTTGAGAGGAATTGTTTCCATTTCAAGGCGCGTCGTTTTCAGAAACCGAAGAGGTCGGCTTGCGTTATGGCCTTTTCAAGAAAGGCATCCCGATTGCCTTCCGGCGCCCAGCCAAGGTCCGCTTTCGGGCGATCGTTGATGAACGGGGAGAAATGCGCCCGGCTCTTCCAATCGGCGAGCGACGCCCGGATGGCGCCCTTACGCCCCAATGCGTAGCGTTTCAGCCCCCATTTCACGACATCGGCGGCATAAAACGCGTGCAGATTGCCCGGTGACACGTGGATCCTTGCGCCGAGCCTGTCATGGATCGCGTCAAAGTAGTTTCTGGCGGACAGCATACGATCACCCACAAGATTGTAGCTTTGTCCCGTGACGGGTGAATCGATCATCCGCACAAGCCCGTCCGCCACGTCGTCATTGAGCACAAAGGGCAGGATATTTCGCCCATGGCCCCAGATCTTCACGGCACCGGCGCCGTGCCAGCGACCGATACCCCAGTGTTGCAGCGGCCCGCCATGCCCGACCACGATCCCTGGCCGTGCGATGACAACCGGCAGCCCCATTTCGCGATGCATGGCCATCAGGCGCTTTTCGCATTCCGCCTTGGACCGGGCATAAAGGTTGCGGTCGCTCATATCGGCCGCGAACCCGGTGTCCTCGGTGATTTTCCGGGTCGGGTCGGACATGTCGTAGGAGGCGATCGTGCCGGTATATATCAAGCGGTTGACCCCGGCGGCCATGCTCGCTTCCGCGATCCGGACGGCGACGCCCACATCGTTGCGCAGCGCATCTTCCCACGTGGTTTCCAAAGCCTTTGCGAGATTGAAGACCACGTCCATGCCGTGCATCGCCTCGGTCAATGCGTCCTTGTCATGCAGGGAGACCGGGACGGTTTCCACCTGGTCGGGTAAATCAGGGAACGGGCCGGATCGGCCGCGTGACAGCACGCGCACATCGCGGCCGTCGGCCACGAGCCGTCGCGTCAGGGCCCGGCCAATAAAGCCCGTGCCGCCGATCACCATGGCTGTCGGTTTGGGTTTGCGGGTCTGGACGGCCGGTGCGGCGACGTGCCGGGCAGCGCTTGGCAGGGCATCGATCGCCGCGTCAATCGCCGTCATCACGGCGACGGCGCTGTCGGCGGCAAACCGGGGGTCGGGGGCCGTGTCTCGCCGGATCGGACCATAGACCGCGCCCATCATGCCGCGAAAACTCTGACCGTAGGGATTGCGCGTGTTGAGAGAGCGCAACTGCGTCCAGGCGTTCGAAAGACCTTCCCGCCGGTGTTGCCGGGCGAGGTCGAGCTGCCGTCGCAGGGGATTGAGGACAAGATCGGAGGCATTGTCCCGCTCCACCGAGAGTGTGTCATTGGCGTAGTCAAGCCGCGCACGAGCTGAGGAGCCACGCAGGGTTACGGAGCGGTCATCGATGACTTCGACCATGGAAAGCGAGAACGTGACATCGACATGCCCGGCACGCGCGAGGATCCGGAAGCCCTGAGGCCGCATGTCTTGCCCAGGCAGCGCAATGGGTTTGAGCGCTTCGGCAAACCGGATTTCCAGCAGTCCGAACAGATCCTGGGCGAAAGCGAACAGATGGGGCGCCAGTTCGAGCAGAAGGTTTTCGGGGCGGCGCAGAAGCCACAGGTTGTATGGGCCGGATCGCAATGGCGCGAGCGGCAGGGCCCACGTGATTTCGGCCGTTGAGATGCGCCCGTATTCGCCCTTGTAAAGTGCGGCCTTCATCCGTTCATAAGCGGGCAAGCCCAGAAAATTGTGACCCGCGGCAAAGCGCTTGCAGCTCCGCCTGGCCGCATCTGCAATTGCCTCGGTCGCCTTGGCCGACGTGGCGACGGGCTTTTCCACGAGCACATGCAGCCCGGCTTCGAGGCATTGCACCGCGAGCGTTTCGTGATGGTCGGGCGGTGTCAGGACATGCACGGCATCGCAGGTATCGGCCGCGATCAGCGCATCCACCGAGGTGAAGACCTGCGCGCCATGCGCCTCCGCAAGCCCGCGCGCGGCGGTTTCCGAAAGATCGCAGACCGCGCTCACCTGAACGCCATCGGTGGCGGCAAGCGCATCGGCATGCCAGCTTGCTATATATCCGGCTCCGATCAGGCCGACGCGAATGAGGTTTGCCATGAAGGGCCCTCTTACTTGTACTCGATGATACGCATCGGCCCACCGGACAGACGGCGCATGTGAAACCGGGCAAAGCCCAGCATATTGGGCAGCTTTGACAAGGTCAGCAGACGTGCATGGCGCCATGCTTCACCGGCGTTCAGGCCTTCCGCGATCAATCCTTTGGCGGTCCGCGTGTAATTGAGGCCATAGACGAAGAGGACCAAACCGCTCAGCGGCAGGGCAAAGACAAGACCGAGGCCAAAGGCCACCGGAAGCGCAAGACCATAGAACAGAACCCGTTTGCGTTCTGTTACGAAATAGTCGGGATGCAGATGCCCCACCTGGGCAAAGCCATGACCGGTGCGCACCGCCCGCGACCACCATTGCCCGAAGCGCAGCATGGCCGCGTCGTGGCGGGTCATCTTCACAGGGATCCGCTCAAGCGCCCAGCCGGCCTTGCGCAATCGGGTGCAGACCTCGTCGTCTTCTGCGGCGATCACCTGCGGGTTCATCCCCCCCACCGCGCGCCATGCCTCGGCGCGCACCATCATGTCACCGCCGCACGCGTCGATAAGTCCCGCCGGTCGGTGCCATTCCCAATCGCAGAGCTGGTTGTAAAGCGAGGCATCGCGATGGATCTCCGATCGCCATCCCGTGACAAGCGCCAGGGTTGGATCCTCTTGCAGCCGATCCCGTGCGGCTTCGGCGAAGCCGGGTTCGAGCGTGCAATCCCCGTCGATAAACAGCACGAATTGCGGATCCCGCAGCGCGTCAAATCCGGCATTGCGGGCTCGCGCGGCAGAAAAAGGCTGTCTCATGTCGAGCGGCACCACGGTCGCGCCGACATCCTGCGCCGCTGCAACGCTGTCATCGGTCGAGCCCGAATCCACATACACGATCTGGCGTGCCACGCCCGTCACGGACACCAGCGCCGCCTTGAGACGGTCGCCTTCATTGCGACCGATCAGAACCACATCGACCGGGGTCATCGGCGCGGCTCCGGACGTTTTGGCACGGTGGGCGCGCCGTCTTGATATTGCTCGAAGAGCATCGAAAG
Source organism: Cognatishimia sp. F0-27 (assembly GCF_020667845.1). Taxonomy (GTDB): domain Bacteria; phylum Pseudomonadota; class Alphaproteobacteria; order Rhodobacterales; family Rhodobacteraceae; genus JAFMPQ01. The sequence goes on along the minus strand of NZ_JAFMPQ010000001.1, from coordinate 178,083 downwards.
CCGCGCGGCCTCGGTCTGGATCGCGAAGGCCTCACGCACCCTTGCCTGCCCGGCGGCCCCCATAAGGCGCCGCAGATGAGGATCGGCCAATAGCCGCTGCATCGCCGCCGCAAGCGCCGCGCTGTCACCGGGAGGCACAAGAACGCCGCTTTGGTCCTGTTCCACCAGTTCGGCCACGCCGGCGATGCGCGTACAGACCACGGGCACACCGGAGGCAAGCGCTTCCATCAAGACCACGGGGACGCCTTCTGCGAAACTCGGCAGGACAAACACATCGGCTTCGGCCAGAAGCTCAGCCACCTCCGATTGCGAGCGATAGCCCAGAAAGGAAACCCTGTCCGCCAGCCCCAGACGGGCGCACTCGGCCTCAAGCGCGGCGCGGTCCGGACCGTCCCCCACAAGGCTCACGCGCAGCCCGGGCATGTCGAGGGCATGCAGCGCCTCCAGCAGCACCGGCAAGCCTTTGACCCCCGCAAGCCGCCCGACAAAGACCACATGCTGTCCGGTATGCGGGGCGGTGGCGTAGCGCATCGGATCCACGCCGCAATGCACGATGTGCAATCGGCGCCAGTCGTCCTGATCGGCAAAACACATCAGCTGCGACCGGCAAAATTCAGAAATACAGGCCACGAACCGCGCCCGACGGGTTTTCTCGTCAATGCGCCAATGATGCGGTTCAAAGAAAATATCCGGCCCGTGGATCGTGAAACTGTAGGGGATTCCCGACAGCGCAGAGGCCAGCATGGCCACGGTGCAGGAGGATTTTGCGATATGGTTGTGCAGATGTGTGACGCCGTGCTCTTGCAAATGCGCGGCGAGGATGCCGGCTTCCGCGAAATAAATCAGGTTGTAGAGCCGTCCCATCACGCCTTTGGACGCGGTTTTCCAAGCAAGGCGCAGAGCGGAAGCATAGCGTGCGGGATTGCGCAGCCAGCGCAGATGCGCGCCAAGCAAGGCCAGAGGGCGTTTGGCCGCATCGAGCACCTTGAAGGTGCGGGCGTGCTCTTCGCGTTGCTCCGGACCAACGAGATGCTCCGGGCCCGTGGTGCGGATGGAGCAGGTCAGCACGTCGTGACCCATGGCGCGCAGCGCGGCGACTTCCCTCTGGATGAAGGTGTCCGACGCGCGCGGGTATTCGCCAGTCAGGTAGGCAAGCTTCGGAAGGCTCATCCCGCGTCCTCGATACTGCGTTTCAGCATGGCTTCGAACGGCGCGCGATCCCTGCCGCCGAGCCGGTCCCGTAGCCGGGCGTTGGAGAAGGTCACGGGCATCATGCGGGCGCGCAGGGCGTCTTCGCGCAACAGGCCCGGCATCGATGAGCGCAGAGGGGCAGCAAGGCGCGCGGCGCCAAGCCACAGGGCATAGGGTATCGGAAGCCGCAGGCGCGGCCATCCGCTCGCGGCACGGTGAACACCGGCATAGCGTGCGCGGGTCGGCAGATCGTCATCGAGGACATTCACCGCTTCGACGCCCTCCGGATCGCGGGCCGCAGCGGCCAGCAGCGCATCGGCGAGATGATCCACATGGACCATCGGTAAAGCCCCGTCCGAGGCGACCTCCACGAAGAGTTTGCCAAGCCACAGCCCCATGAGCGCGTGCCAAGTGCGCCCCGGCCCATAGACTGCCCCGGCCCGCATCAGCCAGGCGGGCCGGTTTCGCGCGGCCACGAGCCGCTCCTGTTCGAACTTGCCCGCGCTGTAGGCGTCGCGGGGCGCTGCGGGATCCACAAGCGGGCATCGCTCCGTCACCTCGGACCCGCGATCGAGTTGCATCATGTCGTAAACCGCGATGGAACTCACCAGAACCAGCCGCGCAGAACCCGGTTGCATGGCGTCGAGCAGATGGCTGGTCGCGCGGATCGTGTCGCGGGCGATCGCCTCCTTGTCACCGCCAAGATGGGCTGCGGCGTGGATCACGGCGTCACACTCCGCGATGAGCGGGCGCAGGGCGTCAACGCTTGCAGGATCGTTCAGGTCGAGCTGCGCCGCCGTGATGCCGGGATCGTCGGACCAGCCCTCGGGGCGGTGCCTGCGGTAAAGCGCCGTAACGGCGATGCCATCCGATCGGGCGCGCCGCAGCGCGGCAGAGCCGACAAACCCGTTGGCGCCGGTGATCAGGATTCGTTTCAACGCGCCCATGGCATCGGCTCCATCGCATCGCATCGCGTGGTCATCCTTTGCGCGCCGCCGGTCTCGCCGGCATTCTGCATCGCAAGAGTGACCTCGGTCATGTGCAGGGCAAAGTCGTTGCCCAACCGGCTTGGTCGTCCGGCGCGGATCGCGTCGAGCACTTCGGCCGGGCCAAGCATGAAATTCATCGCGGCCGCCCCCCAGCGTTTGACCTTGGGGTGGGTCGGGCCGCTGAGGCGTATCCGGCGGGGCAGGGGCGACTCCAGGAGGCGCCGCCGGATCGTCATGCGCCGCGCGAAGCGCACCTTGGCCGCATTGTCCCAAGCGGCATCACAGCGCAAGACCCCCTTGTCGCCGATCACACGAATGGAGTGGTCATGCGGCGCGACGATGGAACAGGTCAGACGGGTTGTCGGCCCATGCTCGAAAAACAGCGTCGCAACCGCGAGGTCTGGTGCATAGGGGCCGCCCGTGCCCTTGTCGGGGATCGTTTCGGCGGATGCCGCGACCACGGTGCGCACAGCGCCGAACCAGCTGATCAGCCAGCCGAGGTAATAGCCGGCGTGCTCCAGCGTGCAGCCGACGCGGAATTCATCCTCCGCGGGCCAGGCTGCGCCGGATTCGGAGATCCACTTGTCATAGGCGGCTTGCGGAACAAAACCGTCATCGAGCTCGGCATAGATCGCACGCGGCGCACCGGCGACTCCGGAGCGGATCGCATGGCCCATTGTCTGCGCGGCCTCGCCGAGCGCCGAACAGGGCGCGGAGGCAAGTATCAGTCCTTCTTGTGCGGCCATCTGGTGGAGTGTCTTGGCTTCCGTCACCGTCATCGCCAGAGGTTTTTCGGAATACACATGCCGTCCCGCCAAAAGGCACAGGCGCGTGGTTTCGAAATGCGACGACGGGTTGGTGAGGTTGAGGACAAGCGCGTCCTCTTCGACAAGCGCGTCAAAGGACGCTTTGGCCGGAACACCCCAATGCGCGCAGAAGGCGGCCAGACGCGCGGGGTTGATGTCCCAGACCCCGGCAACCTCGATCCCGTCCATCGCTTGCAGCGACCGCATGTAAAGATCGGCGACAAAGCCGCATCCGAGCAAGCAGATCCTGTTCATACCGGGCTCCGGCTTCGTGACGCGCCGCGAGTGTCGAAAAAAGCCTGTGCGACGGTCGGCATGAATGTGCCGAAACGCACGCACGATTTCCCCGACGCGATGCCGCGCTGTGGCGATTTCTGACCCATTGTCCCGCGCTCTGCGCCCATGACGGTTTTGCCCACCCGTTGTTTCCACGCGCTTCGCTATTGAGCAATGATGGCCACAAATTGACCCAAAGTAAGCAAAGCGTGGAATTATGCCAAAATCAGACAAACCCTTTCCCGTTTTGGTCCGATTGTTGCCTGATTGGCACAACATACTGATGGAAGACACGATAAGACGATCCAATGGAGAATGGACGCTTTATGGAATTTGAGATTGGTGGCCGGGTCATCAGGGTCAACCTGCCAAACTGGGCGACAATGGAGGCGCGCGTGTCGGAGCGGCTTGCGCAGCGCAAGGGCTTCGCACTTGCGACGATCAACCTCGATCATCTCGTGAAGCTGCGCAGCTCGGAAGCGTTCCGGGAAGCCTATGCTGCGCAGGATTTCGTGACGGCGGACGGCAACCCGATAATCTGGATGGCGCGCATGGCCGGACGGCCTGTGTCACTGATCCCCGGGTCTGACGCGATCCTGCCGCTGGCGCGTATCGCGGCCCGGCAGGGTGCGCCCATTGCCTTGGTCGGCTCAACCGATGACACGCTGCGCGCAGCGGCCGGGTTCCTGCAATCCGAAGTGCGCGGTCTCGAAGTGGCGTGCTGCGTTTCACCGCCGATGGGTTTCGATCCGTCCGGCGCAGAGGCGGAACGGATCCTTGCGCAAGTGGCGGCATCCGGGGCGCGCATGTGCTTTGTGGCATTGGGCGCACCCAAGCAGGAAGTCTTTGCCGCGACAGGGCGGCGGGTTACACCGGAGATCGGGTTTGTTTCCATCGGGGCGGGGTTGGACTTCTTTGCGGGCAGTCAGAAACGCGCGCCTGCATGGGTTCGGAAGTTTCAGGTCGAATGGCTGTGGCGCTTGCTCAGCAGTCCCAAGCGTTTGGCGCCGCGCTATGCGCTATGCGCAACGATCCTGCCCGGTCAGATGCTGCGCGCGGTGATGATCCGGTTTCGAACAGGGCGTGCGTAACGCGCGTGCCTCTCTCGCGGAGGGCGATTCGTGCGTTCCGTATTGTCTGACGGGGGTAAAAGCGGAAACGCGTAGGAGATTTGGGCATTTTTGTGCCGAATTGCGATGATGTCGGGCGTCCTGCCCGGGCGCATTAGACGCTGTTTTTAAGACAATTTTTAATTGAAGTCCGGATTGTTCCGGCATGGCGCGACAATCTCGAGACTATGTCAAAAAGGCGTTGATCGCTGTCGCGGTTTGGCCCAAATCTGCCCGTGTTGGTGGGGGCCAACGACCCGGAGCAGCTTTGATGCGCAACTCAGTCCAAGCCTCGACCGTTTCCCATATGGAGATCGCCGTGCCTGTGGTGCGGAGTGTGATGCTCGGTTTTGCGAACGGGTCTCTTCCGGCGGTGAGCGGTTGCGTCCATGCGCCGAGCCGGAATGCGCTGCGCGTAAAGCGGATCAAACCCGCGCTCGCGGGCAAGGCGGTCGATCTCAGCTACAAGGCGGGCAAAGCCCGGCGCGATGCGCCGCCCGTCATCGACACGCATTTGTGCCGTTTTGCGCGCAGCGCGCCTGTCATGAGGTATAACTAACTCTTTTTGCTCTGGAAATTCTCTCTCTCTCTCTCTCTATCGTTTCCAGAGTTCGTTCAGGCCGGGGGGCCGAAGACGAAGGGCCGGGGGGCCCAACCAGACCGGGGCGTGCCGCAGGGCCGCCCCGGTTTTGATTTTGGGGTATCGGTTTGCGATGCGGCAGCGCAGTGGAAATGGCTCGAACCTGCGATGCACAATCCATGCACATCTTATGCACATTCCATGTGTATCGCAGGCGCAGCATTGCTTTTCGCACGCGCAGCAACGGGCCTTTCCCTGCGTCGCCGCCTGGCCATGCGTTGGAGGTGGAAGGTGGAAGGTGGAAGGCGGAGGGCGGCCAAGGCGGAGGCTGTGGTGCCCAGTGCCAAGCCCGGTGTCATGCCCGGCGCCGATGCCCGGCGTGGGGCGCGCATTTCATCGCACGCCCTATCGCCTATGCCCGCGCTGCGCAGGTTATCGCGATTCCGACGGCGTGACCCGTGAGTCGCGCTCCGGTTTGCTTGGCACTGATGGTGTGCCCCGTGCGCTTCGCCGCCGGGGCTGCGCAGGTTATCGCGTCCGGATTGCAGTGCCGGACGTCCTGCCCCGCATGGGCTGAGCGATGCGGGGCGCAGCATTCCTTGTCACAGGCGGCAGGCGGCGCTCTGAATGCCGAGCAAATGCCCAGCCGCGCGTTGCGCGCCCGGCATCAGGCGCGTGATCGGTCGCGGGGGACAGCGCGCCTCTGCGCGGATCAGCCCGCGCCCGGCAGGCCGGTCAATGCGCGGATCATCTCCTTGGCGCTGTCGGAGGACCAATCCGCATCACCGCGGAGCCGCGCGATCTCGTCGCCCTCGGGATTCAGGATCACCGTCACCGGCAGACCCAGCACCGCCATTTCGCGCGCCAGCTTGGACCCGGGGTCGCGGTGCAGCGGCAGATTCTCCACGCCGATCTCCTCGAAGAAGGCTTGCATGGCGGGCGGCGGATTGCGCGTGGTTGCGATGGTCAGAACCTCGAACGTGTCGCCGCCGAACTCTGTCTGCAATTCCGACAGCATCGGCATTTCCTTGCGACAGGGCGCGCACCACGTGGCCCAGAAATTCAGGACAACCCATTTCCCTTCCCATTGGGCAAGGTTGATCGGCTCGCCCTCGAAGGTCGTGAAGTCGTTTGAGCCGGCCTCCTGTGGTTCTGGGTGGAAGACAAGCTTCTTCATGCTTCCATCAAGCGCGGCCTTGGCGGCCTCGATGTCGGCAGAGGCCGGGTTTGCAAGCGCAAGTGCGGCGGTATACAGAGCCGCAAGAACCAATCGTTTCATTTCCCCTCCGAAGGACCGTGCATGTCAAACCCTTCCTCGAACCAGATGTGGGGCGGCCGCTTCGCCGCCGGGCCGGACGCGATCATGGAGGCGATCAACGCCTCGATCGGGTTCGACAAGCGACTTGCGGCGCAAGACATCGCCGGGTCGAGAGCGCACGCCGCCATGCTGGCAGCGCAGGGTATCATCACAGATAGCGACGCCGAGGCGATCGGCAAAGGGCTGCTCGCAGTCTTGTCAGAAATCGAAGCCGGCGACTTCACCTTTTCGACCGCTTTGGAAGACATTCACATGAATGTGGAAGCGCGGCTCAAGGAGATGATCGGCGAACCGGCGGGGCGGCTGCACACGGGGCGGTCGCGCAACGATCAGGTTGCGCTCGATTTCCGCCTTTGGGTGCGCGACCAGTTGAACGCTGCCGAGCACGGGCTTGTGACGCTGATCCAGGCCTGCCTTGGACAGGCGGAGGCCGGGGCCGATTGGGTCATGCCCGGCTTCACGCATCTTCAGACCGCGCAGCCGGTCACATGGGGGCATCACATGATGGCCTATGTGGAGATGTTCGGGCGTGACCTGAGCCGGGTGCGCGACGCGCGCGCGCGGATGAACGAATCGCCGCTGGGCGCGGCGGCGCTGGCGGGCACGGGGTTCAACATCGACCGGCACATGACCGCGGAAGCGCTGGGCTTTGACGGACCGATGGCCAATTCGCTCGACGCGGTCTCCGCACGGGATTTTGCGCTGGAATTCCTCTCGGTCGCCTCGATCAACGCGATGCACCTGTCGCGCTTTGCCGAAGAGCTTGTCATCTGGTCTTCGGCGCAGTTCCGGTTTGTCACCTTGTCGGATCGGTTCTCCACCGGCTCGTCGATCATGCCGCAGAAGAAGAACCCCGACGCGGCGGAGCTGATCCGTGCGAAGATCGGGCGCATCTTCGGGGCCAATGTCGCGTTGATGATGGTGATGAAGGGGCTGCCTCTGGCCTATTCGAAGGACATGCAGGAAGACAAGGAACAGGTGTTCGACGCCGCAGACAACTGGCTTCTGGCGCTGGCCGCGATGGAGGGCATGGTGCGCGACATGAGCGCCAACGTACCCGCGCTCGAAGCGGCGGCCGCCTCGGGCTTTTCCACAGCGACCGATCTGGCGGACTGGCTGGTGCGGGAAACCGGGCTACCATTCCGCGACGCGCATCACGTGACCGGTGCTCTTGTCGCGCTCGCCGAGAAAACGGGGCGGGATCTTCCGGAGCTGACGCTCGAAGAGATGCAGGCAGAACATGGCGCGATCACCAGCGGTATCTTTGATGTGCTGGGCGTGCATAATTCGGTCGCCAGCCGCACGAGCTATGGCGGCACAGCCCCGGTTCGCGTGCGTGAGCAGGTGGCCCGCTGGAAGGAGATCCTTGGATGAAACGCATCATTGCCGCTCTTGCGCTTCTGAGCCTTGCCGCATGCGGCGCCGATGGAGAGCCGGAACGCCCCGAAGCGCCGCCGGGGCCGGGTATCGGCGTTACGATCACGGGCAGCGCCGAAATCGGGGTTGCACGATGAAGCTGCGCTATCTGTGGCTGCTGCTCGCGCTGTGGGGTGCGGTGCATCCGATGTATTATTTCATGTCCTACATGATGGCGAATGACTGGAGCCTCTGGGCGCTGATCGACGCATGGTATGTCAATGACAGCACGCATGGGCTGGTCTGGGATCTGACGATCGCGGCCATCACGCTGACGCTATGGATCCTGTTCGAGACGATCACGCGGCGCAACTGGCTGGCGCTTCTGGCGATCCCGGCGACCTATTGCATCGGGGTCAGCTGCGGGTTGCCGCTCTATCTCTATTTCCGGTCCCGCCCCGTGTGAGCCGGCACCGTCTGCGACCAAGGGGGCATGGCTTTGGTCTTGCCGATCTGAGCCAGTCTGCGTTTACCTTGGCGTGACGGAGGCGATCGCGCGGTATCATGTTGAGACGCTTGTTTTTCACGGGCTGGCTTGCCCTTGCGCCGATGGTGGCGCTGGCGGAGACGATCACGGTGTTTGCCGCGGCGTCGCTGGGCGATGCCCTGTCCGAGGTGGCGGAGGCGTTCGAGGCCGAAACCGGGCATGACGTGGTGGTCTCTGCCGCGGGTTCGTCGGTGCTTGCGCGCCAGATCCAGCAGGGGGCGCCGGCGGATCTTTTCATTTCGGCCAATCCCGACTGGGTGGATGTGCTGCAGGATGCGGGCGACAGCGTTGCCGGCACGCGGGTTGCGCTTCTGGGCAACCGTCTGGTGCTGATCGGACCGGTGACGGACGCCGCGCCGGTGGCACTGACGCCAGCCTATGACCTGCCGGCCCGGCTTGCGGACGGGCGGCTTGCGATGGCCTTGATGCAGGCGGTGCCCGCGGGGATCTACGGGGCCGAGGCGCTGGCGCATCTGGGATGGCTCGACGCGCTGCGGCCGCGCATCGCACAGGTGGACAATGTGCGCGCCGCGCTTGCTCTGGTTGCGCTGGGCGAGGCCCGGTTCGGGATCACATACGCGACGGATGCCCGGGCGGAGCCCCGGGTGTCGGTGGTTGGCCTGTTTCCGCCCGAAAGCCACGCGCCGATCACCTATCCCATGGTGTTGATCCGCGAGACTCCGCAGGCGCGCGCGTTGCACCGCTTTCTTCAGACGCCGTCGGCGGCGGCGGTCTTTGCGGCGCACGGCTTTGCCGTGCTTGCGCGGTAGGCGGGGCGTGGGCATGGCAGGCTGGCTTGGCGAACAGGAATGGATGGCGGTGGCGCTGTCGCTCCGGGTGGCGTTCTGGGCCACGCTTCTGAGCCTGCCGGTGGGGCTTGCCACCGCCTACGTGCTTGCGCGCAAGAGCTTTCCGGGCAAGCAGATCGTGAACGGGCTGGTTCACTTGCCGCTGATCCTGCCGCCGGTGGTGACGGGGTATCTGCTGCTGCTGACCTTCGGGACCAAGGGGCCCATCGGCGGCGCGCTGGAGCAGGTCGGCATCGTGTTGGCGTTTCGCTGGACGGGGGCGGCGCTGGCGGCGGCGGTCATGGCCTTTCCGCTCATGGTGCGCGCCATGCGGCTGTCGCTCGAAGCGGTCGATCCCAAGCTCGAGGAGGCTGCCGCCACGCTTGGGGCGTCGCGGTTCTGGGTGTTCGTGACCGTGACCTTGCCGCTTGTCCTGCCCGGTATTCTGGCCGGGGCGGTGCTTGCCTTCGCAAAGGCGATGGGGGAATTCGGCGCGACGATCACGTTTGTTTCCAATATTCCCGGTCAGACTCAGACCTTGCCCTCGGCGGTCTATGCCTTTCTGCAGGTGCCGGGAGGGGAGAGTGCCGCGATGCGGCTGGTGATTGTCTCCATCGTCATCGCCATGTCCGCGCTGATCCTGTCGGAATGGCTGGCGCGGCGGTTGGCAAGACGGGCGGGTGGCGCATGACGCTTTCGGTTTCCCTGCGCCACCGTCTGGGTGGATTCCTGCTCGATTCAGAGCTCATGGCGCCTGGGGGCGTCACAGGGCTTTTGGGCCGCTCGGGATCGGGCAGGACCACCCGTGCCAAGGCGGTCGCGGGGCTGATCCACCGGAGCCCTGCACCAAGTGCAGCGCACAAGCGGCGTCCATTCGAGAGGGCTGCGATGCGGCTGGTGAGTGTCTCCATCGTCATCGCCATGTCCGCGCTGATCCTGTTGGAATGGCTGGCACGGCGGTTGGCCAGACGGGGGGGTGGCGCATGACGCTTTCGGTCTCCCTGCGCCACCGTCTGGGTGAATTCCTGCTCGATGCGCGCTTCGAGGCGCCTGAGGGCGTCACCGTGCTCTTCGGGCGCTCGGGATCAGGCAAGACCACCATTGCCAACGCGGTCGCGGGGCTGATCCGCCCGGACCACGCCCGGATCGCGGTGAACGACCGGGTTCTTTGCGACAGCGAAGCGGGGGCGTGGTTGCCGCCATCGCGGCGGCGGCTGGGCTACATCTTTCAGGAGGGGCGGCTCTTTCCGCATCTCACGGTGCGGCAGAACCTGCGCTATGGGGCATGGTTCGCGCCGCGGGGCGTGCGGCGTGAAAACCTCGCGCGCGTGGTCGAGCTCCTCGGGATTGGCGGGCTGCTCGACCGGCGCCCCGTCGCCCTGTCGGGTGGCGAAAAGCAACGGGTGGCAATCGGGCGCGCGCTTCTCTCCGCGCCGGACCTGCTTATTGCCGATGAGCCGCTCGCAGCGCTGGACGAGGCCCGCAAGGCAGAGATCCTGCCCTATTTCGAGCGGTTGCGCGACGAGGTGTCGGTCCCGATCCTCTATGTGAGCCATGCGCCGACGGAGGTGGCCCGGCTTGCGACCACGGTGGTGGTCTTGCAGGATGGCAAGACGGTGCGACAGGGCAGTGCGGCCGACATCTTTGGCGACCCGCAGCTGCGCCCGACCGGGGTGCGGGCGGTGGGCGCCGTGCTTGAAGCGCAGGTGGTTGCGCATCACGATGACGGCCTGACGGAACTGGATGCCGGTGGCGCGTCGCTGCTGCTGCCGCGCGTGCCGCAGGCGGTGGGCCAGTCCCTGCGCATCCGGATCCCCGGGCAGGATGTGATCCTGTCGCGCAGCGCGCCGGAAGGGCTTTCCGCGCTGAACAGCTTGCGCGGAACGATCACAGGCATTCGCGCCGGAGACGGGCCGGGGGCGGTGGTTTCGATCGAGACGGCGGCGGGCACGGTGCTGGCGCGCGTCACGCGGCGGTCCGCGCAGGCGCTGGACCTTGGCGTTGGGGTTGAATGCTATGCGATCATCAAGACCCTGGCCATCGCGCCCGAGGATATCGGTGGGCCCCTGCCACATGTCTGAGGCTTGAAGGCGGGCGTGACCCCGCTAGCTCGCCCCCACATGACACGTGCATTATTGATCGGCGACAGCGGCGGCATCGGTTCCGCCCTCCATGCAGCGCTCGACGCGAAGGGCTTTGACATCACGGGGCTGTCGCGCGCGCGCGACGGGTTCGATGTGACGGATGAAACCGCGGTGCAGGATGGGCTTGCGGCGCTTGACGGTCCGTTCGACCTCATGGTCGTGGCGACCGGGGCGCTCGAGATCGACGGGGCCGAGCCGGAAAAGACGCTCAAGGCGCTGGAGCCAAGGGCTTTCCTTGATCAGATGGCGCTGAACGCGCTTGGGCCGGCGCTGGTGCTCAAGCATGGGCTGCGTCTTTTGCCCCGGCGCGACAGGGCCGTCTTCGCGGCACTTTCCGCGCGGGTCGGCAGCATTGGCGACAACCGGCTTGGCGGCTGGTATTCCTATCGCGCTGCGAAATCGGCGCTCAATCAGGTGATGCACGGCGCGGCGGTGGAGCTGGGCCGGTCGCACAAGGCGCTCTGCGTGGCCTGTCTGCATCCCGGCACGGTGGCGACGCCGTTCACGCGGAAATATCTCGACCGTCACCCCTCCGTGCCGCCGCAAGAGGCCGCCGCCAACCTTGTCTCGGTGCTTGAACGGCTTGGCCCGGAGCATTCGGGCGGGTTTTATGATTATGCCTTTCGGGAGATCCCGTGGTGAGCCGGCTTGTCCTGATCCTCGGGGACCAGCTGTCGCCCGACATCGCAGCGCTGAAACAGGCCGACAAGGCGCGCGACGTGGTGGTGATGGCGGAGGTCTCGGACGAGGCGTCTTACGTGCAGCATCACCCCAAGAAAATCGCGCTCATCTTTGCCGCGATGCGCAAATTCGCCGCGCGGCTGCGCGAAGACGGGTGGGACCTGCGCTATACCGAGCTGGATGACACACAGAATGCCGGGTCCATCGTCGGGGAATTGCTGCGCCGTGCGGAGGAGACCGGGGCTTCCGAGGTGATTGCCACGGAGCCGGGGGAGTGGCGGCTGATCGAGGCGCTGAACGACGCGCCGTTGACGGTGACCCAGCATGAGGACGACCGGTTCCTTGCGTCACACGCAATGTTCGAGGGCTGGGCCAAGGGGCGCAAGGCGCTGCGGATGGAGTATTTCTACCGCGAAATGCGCCGCAAGACCGGGCTGTTGATGGAGGGCGATCAACCTGCGGGCGGGCAGTGGAATTTCGACCACGACAATCGCAAACCCGCACCCGACAGCGTCACCCATTCCGGGCCGATGCAGTTCACGCCCGATGCTGAGACCGAAGCGGTGCTCGACCTGGTCGAGGCGCGGTTTGGCAACAGTTTTGGCGTCTTGCGCCCGTTCGATTATGCGGTCGAGCCGGGGCAGGCCAAGCGTGCGCTGAGCCATTTCATCAAATACGCGCTGCCCAAATTCGGCGACTTTCAGGACGCGATGCTGGATGACAACAGGTTTCTCTACCATTCGGTGATCTCGCCTTACATCCATATCGGGCTGCTCGATCCGCTGGAGGTCTGCCGGGCTGCGGAAGAGGCATGGAAAGACGGCGATGCCCCGATCAATGCTGTCGAAGGGTTTATCCGTCAGATCATCGGCTGGCGCGAATATATCCGCGGGATCTATTTCCACGAGGGGGCGGAGTATACCCGGCGCAACGGTCTGAACCATCAGCGCAAGCTGCCGGGTTTTTTCTGGGATGCCGAGACGGATATGCGCTGCGTGGCGCGCACGGTGGAGCAGACGCGCGACGAGGCCTATGCGCATCACATCCAGCGGTTGATGGTGACGGGCAACTTTGCGCTTCTGGCGGGGATCAACCCGGCGGAGGTGCATGAATGGTATCTGCGCGTCTATCTGGACGCGTTTGAATGGGTCGAGGCGCCCAACGTGATCGGCATGAGCCAGTTTGCCGATGGCGGCGTGATCGCGTCGAAGCCCTATGTCAGTTCCGGCAATTACATCAACAAGATGGCGGATTACTGCAAGTCCTGCCGATACAAGGTGAAGGACAAGACGGGCGAGGATGCCTGCCCGTTCAACCTGCTGTACTGGCATTTCATGGAGCGGCACCGCGAGCGGTTCGAGAACAACCCGCGCATGGCGCAGATGTACCGGACATTTGACCGTATGGATGCAGAGCGCCGGGAGACCGTGCTGCGCGAGGCGGAGGCGTTTCTTGACCGGATGAGCAAGGGAGAGCGGGTCTGACCGGACCGCTTGTACGTGGGATGCGAGGGAGGGCATGGCCGGTGCGAGGCGCGCCTGGTCGGGCGCGATGAGCGGGCGTTGGGCGTCTGGTCGGGTGCGACGAGCGGGCGTTGGGCGTCTGGTCGGGTGCGACGAGCGGGCGTTGGGCGTCTGGTCGGGTGCGACGAGCGGGCGTTGGGCGTCTGGTCGGGCGCGACGAGCGGGCGTTGGGCGGGTGGTCGGGCGCGATGAGCGGGCGTTGGGCGTCTGGTCGGGTGCGACGAGCGGGCGTTGGGCGTCTGGTCGGGCGCGACGAGCGGGCGTTGGGCGTCTGGTCGGGCGCGACGAGCGGGCGTTGGGCGGGTGGTCGGGCGCGATGAGCGCGGTGAGAGTGGGCTTATTGCGTAGCAACGCCGAAGCGGGCGAGGATCGCATGCAGCCCGTCGATGAAGCGGGCCTCTGACAGGTCGCGCTCTGCGGTGGCTTGTGCGGCGGCCCCGATGCGGCGTCGCAGCCCGGGATCGTCGCACAGCCGGGTGAGCACCCGGCCCAGCTCGTCGGGCTTGTGCATGTCGACCACGAAGCCATCCTCGCCATCGGTCAGTTCCCCGGCGGATCCGCATTCGTCCGACAGGATCGGGACCGCCCCGTAGGCCATGCCCTCGCGCGGCGCCATGCCGTGCAATTCCCGGAAGCTGGGCAGGACACAGGCATCGGCCGCGGCGTAGAACGCCGCCATGTCCTGAAACGGAACGCGATCGACCAACGTGATCCAGGGCTTTTCCGAAAGCGCCTCCACCCGTTCGCCATGCGCGCGCGACGCGGCTTCGCTGGGTTTCGGCGGCGTGCCGATCAGGGTCAGATGCAACCGATCGGTAAGCCCTGCCTTTTCGATGGTTTCAATCAGGAGCGGCTGGTTTTTGCGCGCCGCGCCAAGCTTGGCCACGCAGAGCAGGTTGAGCTTTCCCTCGACGCGCGGGGCGGGCGTCTCCACCGGAAGCCGCGCCACCGGCAGCGGCAGATAGGTTGCATAGGGATCCCGTGGCCCGTCGCCCCCCGGAACCGGTGTGAAGCGTTGCAGGGGCAGCCCCTTCCAGCGCAGTTCGATCCGGCGCCAGAGCGTCGTGATCTCGGTCAGGGGTTGCTGGTTATACAGCATCATGGGCAGACCGGCGCGGCGGCCCGCACGGGCGACGCGGCGCGAGAGCGCCCATGCGTTGCGGATGAAGATCATGTCCGGGCGGGCGTGGCGGACCGCTGCCTGCACTTCCACCCGACTCGGATAGCGCCCCATCACCTGCGGCGTCACGAGGCTGTGGTCCTCGCCTTTCGCGGCCTCGTTGACCATGATGGTCACATCATGGCCGGCCGCCTGCATGGCGCGCGTCGCGACCCACATGTTGGTGTGGTAGCGCGGAAGAACAAACAGAAGCCGTGCCACAGGCTTACTCTGTCGCGGGGGCGTTGGCGGGGGGCTCTTCCTCGGTGGTCGCCGCGGGCGCGATCTGCGACGCCCCGTTGCGCGACAGGGCGCCGTTGATCCAGTCGCCCGACGCCTGGTCCCCGGAGGCATAGCGCATGGTGCCCTGTCCCTGCCGCTTGCCATTGGCAAAGGCCCCCTCGTAGACATCGCCATTGGCGTAGGTGGCCACGCCCTGCCCGTTGATTTCCCCGCGTTCCCACTCGCCCACATAGCGGAACCCGCCGGGCATGGCGATTTCGCCCTGCCCGTGGCGCTGGCCATCGCGGAACTGGCCGACATAGACGGTACCGTCGGGATAGACCGCGCGCCCGCGGCCATGGCGCTGCCCGTCGCGCCATTCACCCTCGTAGCGATAGCCGTCGGGGTAGGTCATGATGCCCTGACCGTTGTTGCGCGCGTTGGAAAACTCGCCTTCGTAGACCAAGCCATTGGCGTAGCGTGCGATACCGCGGCCTTCGATCACCCCGTCGACCCAGGTGCCTTCATAGGTCGATCCGTCGGGATAGGTGATCCGGCCGGTGCCATTGGCCAGCTCGCTTTGAAACGCGCCTTCGTAGACCGACCCGTCGGGATAGGTGACCCGGCCCTGGCCCTCGATCTGGCCGCTGATCCAGTTGCCGTCATAGCGATAGCCATCGGCCCCGATAAACGTGCCCTGTCCGTGGCGCTGGTCGTTGTTGAAGTCACCCTCGTAGGTGTCGCCATTGGCGTAGGTGACCTTGCCGCGCCCTTCGCGGCGACCGTCCACCAGCTCGCCTTCGTAGATGTCGCCATTGGGCTGGGTGAGCTTCCCGGCGCCGTCGATCTGGCCATCGCGCCATGTGCCTTCATAGATCAGCCCGTCAGGCATGGTGAGCTTGCCGGACCCGTCGCGATCCCCATCGGCAACGCGGCCTTCATAGAGCGAGCCGTCCGGATAGGTGATGGTGGCGTTGCCTTCCTTGATCCCGTTCACCCATTGCCCGTCATAGACATACCCGCCCGGAGAGGTCATCACGCCGCGGCCATGGTGCAGCGCGTTGCGGAACGCCCCTTCGTAGCGCACGCCATTGGCATAGGTGGCGATCCCCTGGCCGGTGATCTTGCCGTCGAGCCATGTGCCCTCATAGGTGCCGCCATCCGCAAAGACGATTCGGCCCACGCCTTCGGGCTTGCCCTTGGCGAACTGGCCTTCGTAGACCGACCCGTTGGGGAAGCGCGCGACCCCGTCGCCCTTGATCTCGCCCTCGACCCAGTCGCCGGTATATTCGTAGCCATTGGGCAGCCGGTAGGTGCCGGTGCCGTGCTGCAGCCCGTCCCGGAACGTGCCCTCGTAGACGCCGCCATCGTCATATTGCTTGGTGAGAACCTCACCGTCGCTTTGGGAAAGGCCGGGCGTGGCGGCGATGGCCAGCGCGATGGCAAGAGAAAGGCCTGCGGATTTCATGCTCTGGGTGCCTGACGTGAAACGTTCATTTCGGGTGCGGGAAGGGTAAAGGACGGGCCGAGCCGGGGCAATCCCCCCAAAGCGCCGGTGGCAGGGCCTCGCGCGCCTTGCGGGGGGCCTGCCGCCGGCGGCACGATGAAAGGCCAGGCGGGCCGGGTACGGGCCGGGTGCGCCGCGGCGTCAGGCGCGATGTTTGGAACGGCATGGATCCGTCCGGGAGGGGACAGTCGCAAAAGGCCCGTGACCTCGCGTGCCGAAGATGCCCCTGGGGCGGCCGCATGTTTGGGTGCGGCGGCACATCGCGGTGCCAAGGGGCCGGCGGGACAGGGGGCATTGGGACTGGGCCAATGGGACTGGGCCGATGGGTTGGGGGCTGATGGGGCAGGGGTCGATGGAACAGGCCACCGGCGCCAAGTACGCAGGGGCAAAGGGGGCCAGCCCCCTTTGGATCCCCCGGGATATTTCCGGCCCAAAGAAACAAGGGCTGCGGCACCCCCGACGCGGCGGCGCGCACTTGCCTGTGCGGGGCGATCCGGCCCGCGCGCGGCGCTGCGCCGGAGGGGCTTGGGGCCGGTGCGGCTTTCCTCTGGCGCGCGATCTGCTATGTCCACGCCAAGGCGATCCCCAAGGAGACAGGACCGATGTCCGATCGATTCCGCATCACGCTGGCGCAGCTCAACCCCGTGGTGGGTGATCTTGCCGGCAATGCCGCCAAGGCCCGCGAGGCCTGGGAGGCAGGCCGCGCCGCCGGGGCCGACCTCGTGGCGTTCCCGGAAATGTTCATCACCGGCTACAACGCGCAGGATCTTGTGGCCAAGCCGGCGTTCCACACGGCTGCGATCCGGATGATCGAGGCGCTGGCGCAGGATTGTGCCGACGGGCCGGCGCTGGCGATTGGCGGGCCATGGGTCGAGGGCACCGAGCTTTTCAACGCCTATCACATCTGCCGGGGCGGCACGGTCACGAGCCGCGTGCTCAAGCATCATCTGCCCAACGAGACCGTTTTCGACGAGGTGCGCATCTTTGACAGCGGTCCCATCGCGGGCCCTTACGTGGTTGGCGATACCCGCATCGGCTCGCCCATCTGCGAGGATGCGTGGCATCCGGACGTGGCCGAAACCCTCGAAGAGACCGGCGCGGAGTTCCTGCTCGTGCCCAACGGCTCGCCCTATTACCGGGGCAAGTTCGAGACCCGGCTGAACCACATGGTTGCCCGGGTGGTCGAGACCGGCTTGCCTCTGATCTATCTCAACATGGTTGGTGGCCAGGACGACCAGGTGTTCGATGGCGGATCCTTTGCCTTGAACCCGGGCGGCCGGATGGCGGTGCAGCTTCCGGTTTTTGACGGCACGATCAGCCATGTGGACCTGCGGCGCGGCGATGGGGGCTGGCGTGTCGAGGACGGGGCGTTTCACGAGCATCCCGATGCGTGGGAGCAGGATTACCGCACGATGGTGACCGCGCTGCGCGACTATTGTGGCAAGACCGGGTTTGGCAAGGTGCTGCTTGGGCTGTCGGGAGGGGTTGATTCGGCGCTTGTTGCGGCCATCGCGGTGGATGCGTTGGGCGCGCAGAATGTGCGCTGCGTGATGCTGCCGTCGGAATACACCTCGTCGCATTCGCTGGAGGATGCGGAGGCCTGCGCCAAGGCTTTGGGGGTTCGCTATGACACGGTGCCCATCGGGCATGCGCGCGCCGCGATCACCGACACGCTGGAGCCGCTGTTTGCCGGCACCGAAGAGGGCCTCACCGAGGAGAACATCCAGTCGCGGCTGCGCGGGCTGCTGCTCATGGCACTGAGCAACAAGTTCGGGGAGATGCTGCTGACCACGGGCAACAAGTCCGAGGTCGCCGTCGGGTATGCCACGATCTATGGCGACATGGCGGGCGGCTACAACCCGATCAAGGATCTGTACAAGACGCGGGTTTTCGAGACCTGCCGCTGGCGCAATGCCAACCACCGGCCGGAGTGGATGAAGGGGCCGGAGGGGGAGGTCATTCCGGAGCGGATCGTGACCAAGCCGCCTTCGGCGGAGCTGCGCGCGGATCAGAAGGACAGCGATTCTCTGCCCGATTACCCGGTGCTGGACGGCATCCTCGATATCCTTGTGGATCGGGACGGCTCGATCGAGGATTGCGTGGCGGCGGGGTTTGAGCGCGCGGATGCGAAACAGGTGGAACGGCTGCTGTATCTGTCGGAATACAAGCGGTTCCAGTCGGCCCCCGGCGCGCGGCTCACCAAGCGCGCCTTCTGGCTCGACCGGCGTTACCCGATTGTGAACCGGTGGCGCGACGACACTTGAGGGTTCGGCGCCGCTGACGTGGGTCCACTTGGGGATGCTCCGAGGTTTGAAGATGCTCTCGGGCTTGAGGGCGTGAAGTCGCTCGAGAGCTTGGCGCGGCTTGAGGGCGTGGCTTGCGGAGGTTGCGCCGCTTGAGGGCGGGAAGTCGAGTGCGGGCGCGGGTCCGCTTGGGGATGCTCTGAGGTTTGAGGGCGTGGCGTGCCTGAGGTCATTGCGCGGCTTGAGGACGTCGCATGGCTTACGGACGTTGCGCCGCTTGCGGACGTGGCGTGGCTTGAGAGCGTGGCGACACGAGGGAGCCTTCTGGCATTGACGGCGCGGTGATGGAGATCAGCGGCGCAGCACGCGGCCGTCGGTGATCAGCAGGCCAGCCGCGATGATGGCAAAGCCGATCCATGCTTCCGGTGTGAGCTGTTCGCCCAGAAACAGCGCGCCGAGGGCAATGGCGCAGGGCGGGATCAGCAGGGTGACAAGCATCAGGTTGGCCGAGCCCGCGCGCGGCAGGATCGCGAAGTAGAGCTGATAGGCAAGCGCGGTCGATACCACCGCGAGGGCCAGCACTGCCGCCCATACGGAACCGGGCAGGGGGCCTTGGGGCACGCCCTCTGTCAGGAGCACGATGGGGAGCATGATCACGGTGCTGGTGCTCAGCATGCCAAATGCGTTCATCAGGGGCGGCTGATCGCCGAGATGCCTTCGCGCCCAGGCGCTGGCGAGCGCATAGCTGAGCGCGGCGCCGAGGATCGCGACCTGGCCGAGGCTGGCGCTGCCTACGCCGCGCAGGGCATCCGGCCCGATGATCACGGCGACGCCGAGCAGACCGAGCACCGCGCCGCCGAGCTTGTGGGCGGTGAACCGTTCATCGACAAAGACCAGCGCCGCCACCACCACGCCGAAAAGGGCGGTTGTGCCGTTGAGGATGGCGGCGAGCCCGCTGCTGATCTGGGTCTGCCCCCAGAAGATCAGCGAAAAGGGGATGGCGTTGTTGAGCACTCCCATCACCGCATAGGTGCGCCAGATCGCCCATCCGCGGGCCATCCGCAGGTTGTGCAGACGCAGCGCGACCAGCAGGACCGGCAGGGCAAGGCTTGTACGCAACAGGACGAGGGTGAAGGGCGGGAGGGCGCGGAGCGCGATTTCCGCCAGAAAGAAGGAGCCGCCCCAGACGAGGGCGAGCAAGAAGAGCAACCCGGTGGTTGCGGCGTCGAGGCGGATCGGGGGCGTGTGCATGAGGCGACCCTACCGCCGTGGCGGGGCGCCGCAATCCGGATGATGCGCATTGGGTCTCGTGGGGCGGTGCGAGGCGACGTGGTCCGGTGTCAGGCGGATGCGGGGCCGTGCGGCCGGTGGCGATGGATGCGACGGGACCTTGCGGGTCAGACCCGTGTCGGGTCGTGCGGTTTCAGGCCCGCGGGTGGTGGAGCGCGGGGCGGGGTTTTGCGCGGTGGGGTTTGAGCTTCGGGGCCCCCGGCCGCGGGGTGCGTGCAGCCTCTGGGTGGTGGTGGCGGTCTATCGCCCGGAGCCACGGGCGTTCGGAGCCGTGGGAGCGGTCCGCGGTGCGACCGGTGTGGGCGCGCGGCTTGGGTGCGCCGGAAGCCTTGGGAAGGCAGCGGCTGTCCATCGTCCCGCAGCGGGGCGCCTGTGGGGGCGGTGCGAAACCGGGGGGTGGGGGCCGCAGGGGGCGCGTTGCCCGCAGTTTGGGACGGCGACTGTTCGCAAGCGTCCGCGGCTATGCGCGCGAGGGGGAAGCCGGTGCCGGCACCCCGGCGCGCAAGCGGTCGCCGTGTCAAGGAAGGGAACACGCTGGGGGTTTCACACCCCCAGACCCCCGTGGGATATTTCTGGCCCAAAGAAACACGGGCGCGGTTGGCCGGGGGGGCGGATGGCTCATGGGGCCGGTGGCGCATGGGCCGGGTCCCGCGCCACAAGCTCCACCGTGTTGCCATCCGGGTCGCGCGTGAAAATGCCGCGCCAGCCGATCCAGTCGAATTCCTGCACCGAGAACGGGATCCCCCTGGCCCGATACCAGTCCATGACGGCGTCCTGCTCCGCGTAGGGCAGGCTGAGCGCAAGGTGATGCAGGGAGGATGGCGCGCCTGTGACCGGGGGTGTTTTGGATCGAAAAAGCGCCAGCACGCAGGTATGCCCCGCCACGCCGTTGTGGAGATGAAAGAAATGGATCCCGTCCCGGTGCCCGTTTTCCACCGTCTCCAGCCCGATCACGTCGCGGTAAAAGCGCACCATGGCGTCAAAGTCGCGACATCGGATCGCGATCTCGCCCAGGCCTTGAACGGTGAAGCTGCGGGTCATTGTGGCTCCTCCTTGCTCGGGCAGGTCCGGGCGGTTGGCGGCGGTCCGGTCCCGTCCGGCCCGGTGGGCGGCTTGTCGCGCCGTGCTCAGGCGCGCTCCACCAGCACGGATCCGACGGAGTAGCCGGCACCGAAGGAGCAAATCACGCCCTTGTCGCCGGGCGAAAGGTCGCCGGAATGTTTGGAGAAGGCAATGATGGAGCCAGCCGAGGAGGTGTTTGCGTAGTCTTGCAGGATATTGGGTTGTTCGGACGGGGCGGGCACGCGGCCGAGCACCTTGCGGCCGATGAAATCGTTCATCGTCTTGTTGGCCTGGTGCAGCCAGAGGCGTTTGAGGTCCTGCGCCTGCCACCCGGCGGCGGCCATGTGATCGAGGATGTGGGCCGAGACCATGGGCAGCACTTCTTTAAAGACCTTGCGCCCGTTCTGCATGAACTGCATGTCCCGGCGGTCCTCCATCTGGTCGCGCGTGCGGCGCAGAAAGCCATTGTTGTTGCGGATGTTGTTGGAGAACGCTGTTGCGCAGCGCGTGCCGTGGATCGTGAAATGGGCGCCGTTTGCCTCTTCGTCCCGTTCGATCAGCACGGCCGTCGCCACGTCGCCGAAGATGAAGTGGCAGTCGCGGTCACGCCATTCGAGATGTCCCGAGCAGATTTCGGGGCTGACCACCAAGGCGCGCCGCACGGAGCCGGACCGGATCATGTCGGCGGCGGCCTGGATCCCGAAGGTGGCCGAAGAGCAGGCCACGTTCATGTCGAAGGCAAGCCCCTGCGCGTTCAAAAGCGCCTGGATCTCGATGGCGATCGCGGGATAGGCGCGTTCATGGTTGGAAGCGGCACAGATCACGAGGTCGACATCCGCGCCGCTGCGTCCGGCCATGCGCAGCGCGCTGTTGCACGCGTCAAGCGCCATTTCCGCCATGATGCCCGGCTCTTCGTCGCGCCGCGCCCGCAGTTTCGGGAACATCCGCGCGGGGTCGAGCACGCCGGTCTTGTCCATCACGTGGCGCTGTTCGATCCCCGAAGCGTTGGTGATGAATGCGGCGGAAGACGGCTGCATCGGTTCGACAGCGCCGTCGGCGATGGCCTCGGCATGCTCGGCATTCCAGCGGTCGGCATAGGCATTGAACGCGACCACCAGTTCGTCATTGGTGATGACGGCGGATGGGGTGAAGACACCGTGACCGGTAATGGCCGGCTGAAACATCGCAGAACTCCGAACAGAATGGGAATACCAAGCCTCAAGCTCTGAGAGAGGTCAAGCGCGACGGAAGGGAACCTGGGCCTGCGTCCGGGGGACCGTGGCTTGGTCGGCGCCGTGTCGAGGGCCGTCTGTTCCCGGTTATCCCGCCGGTTTCCGGCGGTGGGTCTGGAGGTCAGCCTGAGGAGACGGCGCACCAACCGGGACGGGGGCGTAGCCGGGCGCGGGAAGCGCGGTCGGGGGGCGCGTTGCGGGTTGGACCGGGGGCAGGGCGGAGCGCGCCGGGCGGGACACGGGGGGCTGGCCCCGCCGGGCAGCGATCCGGGCGTTCGACGCGCGCGGCATCTGCGGGCCGGCCCGGAACCCGAAGGATCGGAGATCAGGCCGTGACCGGACTCGGAAGCGCATCACCGGACGCGAAGGCGCGCACATTCTCCACCGCCAAAAGCCCCATCGCCGTGCGCACCTCGAGCGCTGCGGTGCCGAGATGCGGCAGGAGGGTGACCGTTTCGAGCGCGCGCAGCCGGGCGGGCACGGCGGGTTCGAACTCATACACATCAAGCCCCGCACCGCCGATTGCACGCGCTTCGAGCGCATCGATCAGAGCATTTTCGTCGACCACATCGCCACGGGAAATGTTGATGAAATGCGCATGGGCCGGCATGGCGTCGAACACGGGCTTGTCGATCAGGTGATGGGTGTCGGCGCCGCCGGGGACAGCCGCGACAAGTATGTCCACGTTTGCGGCGAGCGCCTCTGCAGTGGCGTATCGGGTGGCTGGATAGGGCAGGGTCTTTTCCGACCGCGAGGCGTAGGACACAGACATGCCGAAACCGAAATGGCAGCGATGCGCAATGGCCTGTCCGATCCGGCCCATGCCGACGACACCCAGTCGTTTGCCCGTGACATGCAAACCGAGCATCTGTGTCGGGTGCCATCCCTCCCACGCTCCGGCGCGCACGAGACGCTCGCCTTCGGCGGCGCGCCGCGCGGACATCAGGATCAGCGTCAGGGCGATGTCGGCGGTGGCGTCGGTGACAGCGCCCGGCGTGTTGGTGACCGCTATGCCATGCGCGGCTGCCGCTGCCACGTCGATATGGTTGTATCCGACACCGAAATTGGCAAGCAGCTTGCAGCGCGGCTCTGGCACGGCGGAAAAGATCTCCGCGCGATACAGGTCGCCGAGTGTCGGGATGATCGCGTCGTATTCGGCAAGCGACGCGCGCAGTTCCGCATCGTCAAGTGGCGCCGTCTCTGCGCGGGTCGTGACCTCGGCAAAGGCTTCGGCGGCGGAAACAACGGCGTGGGGCAAAGGGCGGGCAATCAGCAATTTCATGGGGCGACCCCTTTAAGCGTGAACGGGATATGTGTCTTGAAGCGTCGATGACCGGCTGCGGTGATCCTGTTGTCAGCAGAGACGGCCGCCATCCGGCACCGGACCGTCCGGCGTGACCAGAACAACCGCATCGTCCGCGTCATGGATGCCCAGGACGAGCACTTCGGACCGCACCGGGCCAATCTGCCGTGGAGGGAAGTTGACGACGCCGAGCACGCGTTTGCCGGCAAGCGTTTCGGGCGCGTAGTGATCGGTGATCTGGGCGGAGCTTTTGCGGATGCCGATCTTGGGCCCGAAATCGATCCAGAGCTTGATGGCGGGCTTGCGCGCCTCCGGAAAGGGCTCCGCGCGGGTGATGGTTCCCACGCGGATGTCGACGGCGAGGAAATCCGCAAAGGTGATCTCGTCGGAACGCTCAGCCATTGGCCAGATCCCGTGAGCGATCCGCGGCGGCGGCGACGGTATCGCGCATCAGCGGCGGCAGACCCGACTCCGTGTTCATCAACACGGACAACCCGGCCTGCGTTGTGCCGTTTGGAGAGGTCACATTGATGCGCAACTGCTCCGGTGTTTCGGTGGACTTCATGGCGAGCGCGCCCGCGCCCGCGACCGTGGCCTTGGCCAATTCCATGGCAAGGGCCGGGCTGAGTCCTTGCGCTTCGCCGGCCGCCGCAAGGCATTCGATCATGTGGAACACATAGGCCGGGCCCGACCCGGAAACACCCGTTACCGCGTCGATCTGCGCCTCCGTGTCGAGCCGAACAACGGCGCCGATGGCGGAAAGCAGCGTTTCCGTCATGTCGAGATGATGGGCGGTTGCATGCGCGTTGCCGATCATTGCCGTGATCCCCTGGCCGATGGCGGCGGGCGTGTTGGGCATGGCACGGATGATCGGCGCCTCTGCGCCCAGCGTGCGGGACAGGGTGTCAAGCGTTGTTCCGGCTGCAACGGACACAAAGAGCGTTTGGCCATTGCCAAAGCCGCGCAAGCTGGGCAACGCTTCGGTCATCATCTGCGGTTTCACGGCAATCAGGACAACCGCCGGGTCCAGCGGCATGTCGGCGTTGAGATGTGTGTGCTGGTTCTTGACCCAGTCCGAGGGGTTGGGATCGATCACCCAGACCGAAGAGGCCGGCAGCCCGTCCGAGAGCCAGCCTTCGAGCATCGCAGACCCCATCTTGCCGCATCCGAGCAGAACCAGACCGCGATGAGCAAGTTCGGAGATTTTCATGACACGCTCCTTTTGGATTGTTTCGGGCGGGCGTTTGGCCCTGTCGCGGCGACGTTAGAGCGCAATCCGAAAAGTGGGAACCGGTTTTCGGCTGCAATTGCGCGGCACGCCCGAGCGCAATCCGAAAAGTGGGAACCGGTTTTCGGCTGCAATTGCGCGGCACGCCCGAGCGCAATCCGAAAAGTGGGAACCGGTTTTCGGCCCCAATTGCGCGGCACGCCCGAGCGCAATCCGAAAAGTGGGAACCGGTTTTCGGCCCCAATTGCGCGGCACGCCCGAGCGCAATCCGAAAAGTGGGGACCGGTTTTCGGCCCCAATTGCGCGGCACACCCGAGCGCAATCCGCGAAAACGCTTCCCCCTCTTCCGATGCGCCCCGAAGATCAGTCCTAGCCGTCCAAACTCCCCGGGCTCTCAAACCGGTTTGTCCGCCCAGGGGCCAAGGCACTGCGCGATCCTCGGATGTCCGCAGCCCGGTCTGACGACAAAGCCACTTGCCGGGGGCGCCAATAGGCCACCCAATGCCCAAAGAAGAGCGGTGACCCGTTTCTTTGGGCTGAAAATATCCCGGGGGTTTGGGGGCAGCGCCCCCATCCCTTAACAATGGCTCTTTTGACAAAGCGTGATTAAGACAGGTCCCGCCAGACCAGTCCGTCGCGGATGGCGCGCAAAGAGACCCGCGTCAGGCCCGGCCATAAGCCTCGGCAATGGCCACTTTCAGCGCTTCTCGGGCGGAGCGATCGGTCCAGGACATGAGCTGAAACGCCGGGTAGTAGCGCTCTGCGGTCAGGACCGCGTTCTCGATCATCACGTCGATCTGGTCAGCGGTGGCGATATTGCCGCCCGACAGCAACAGCCCGTATTTGTAAACCATGAGCTTCTGCGCTTCCCAGTAGCTGAACGCGCCGGTCCAGCACTGGTCATTGACGAGGTTCAACCCTTCATTGAGGGTCGCCATGCGATCGTCCGGCGGTTCCATCTCGAATGTACAGATCATGCGCAGGGTCTCGTCATAACCGGACCAGGCAAGCGTGATCGAATAGGTGCGCCACTGCCCCTCGACGGCCATGGCGATCTGGTCATCGGCGACGCGGTCGAACTCCCAGTCATTATGCTCGGCGATGTGTTCGACAATGTCGATGGGATGCAGATCTTCGGTGTGAAATTGCTCGGACAGGGCCATGCCGCCACCTCGTTTTTATAGGCTCATCAGGGCTGTCTACCCCCCAGAGCTTGGCTTTTGCTCAAGGACATGCGGGCGTTCCGCGAGCCCTTACCACATATGGTGCCTGTAGCGGCGACTCTCTGTAAAGCGATATTTTCGTGCATGACCCATTAAGTTGTGGATGAATGCGCTGGACGCCCAGAATGTGGAGTCGGATCGTCCATTTGCGGCCACATCGGGCTGGCGGCTTTCTCACGCGGGGCGTTGCTTGCCGCGCCCGGGGGCGGTATCGCTGGTCTGAAACGTCCGAAACGGCCCGTCAGGGGCGGTGAGGGTGTGTGTCTCGGGGAGGAAAGAGCGATGGGCAAGCCCTGTATTATCTGCGTGGCGATCACCGGGTCGGTGCCGACCAAGGCCGACAACCCGGCGGTGCCGATCACCGTGGCCGAGCAGGTGGAAAGCACGCAGGCGGCCTTCGAGGCCGGCGCGTCGATCTGCCATGCCCATGTGCGCAATGACGATGGCAGCACCACGTCCGATCCGGAGCGGTTCGGCCAATTGGTGGAGGGGCTGCGCAAGCATTGCCCGGGCATGATCATTCAGCTGTCGACAGGCGGTCGGTCGGGCGCGGGACAGGCGCGCGGCGGCATGCTGCCGCTGCGGCCCGAGATGGCGTCCCTGTCGGTCGGCTCCAACAATTTCCCGACCCGCGTGTATGAAAACCCGCCTGATCTGGTCGATTGGCTTGCGTCCGAAATGCGGACCCATGACATCAAGCCGGAGATCGAGGCGTTCGACCTCTCTCACATTTTCAAGGCCGCCGAGATGAATCGCGACGGGCGGATTCCGGGGCGGATCTACGTGCAGTTTGTCATGGGGGTCAAAAACGCCATGCCCTGCGACAAGACCGTGTTCGACTTCTACGTGGAGACGACAAAACGGTTGATGCCGGATGCGGATTGGTGCGCTGCGGGGATCGGGCGGCACCAGCTGGAGGTCAATGAATGGGCCATTGCCGCAGGCGGCCATACGCGCACCGGGCTGGAGGACAACATCCGTCTCAACAAGGCGGAACTGGCCCCGTCCAATGCCGCGCTTGTAGCGCGGACCGTCGCGCTGTGTGAGCAATATGAACGCCCGGTGGCCAGCGCCGCGCAAGCGCGGGAGATTCTCGGTTTGCGGGCGGCCTGACAGGCGCGGAGGCGCTTTGCGGCTCCGATCCAGAACCGGAAGGCGCGTGTATCGCCCTCGCTTGGCGCGGGACGCGCGCGGTCCGCGGTCTGCGGATCTGATCCGTTCGGAATGACCAGAAGCGGCGGCGCAGACCGGCGTCTGACGCGCCGAGGGGACATTGAGCGGGCGGTATGGCCTGTGTTTGACGGCGCAGACCGGCGTCTGACGCGCCGCGGGGACATTGAGCGGGCGGTATGGCCTGTGTTTGACGGTGTAGACCGGCGTCTGACGCGCCGCGGGGGCATTGAGCGGACGGTATGGCCTGTGTCTGACGGCGCAAGCCGGCGTCTGACGCGCCGCGGGGACATTGAGCGGGCGGTATGGCCTGTGTTTGACGGTGTGGACCGGCGTCTGACGCGCCGCGGGGGCATTGAGCGGGCGGTATGGCGTGTGTCTGACGGCGCAGACCGGCGTTTGACGCGCCGCGGGGACGATGAGCGGGCGGTATGGCCTGTGTCTGGCGGCGCAGACCCGCGTCTGAAGCGCCGCGGGGGCGTGGCTCAGGCGATGGGCGCGGCAGGGTCGCAGACGGAGAGCACGCCCGGTGCAGCGTCCGGCGGGACCACGCGGAAGCGGCGCTCGGCAAAGATCGTGCCACCCGCGCGGAACTGGAAAACCCACTCTCCCGTGACAAGCTCATGCGGCAGCTCGAAACTGAACAGGTTGAGCGCGGGCGTATCCGGGTCGAGCCATGCATCCCAGCGTTGCACCGTCACGCCGGAGGGGTGGAACACCGGATGACGGACCACGACACGCGCGTCGATCGGCGCCGCATCTTCCGGCAGAACGATACGCACGCCAAAACTGAGACCCATCTCCGCCGGGACCACATCCGTCAAGACATCGAAGGTGCGATCTTGCGGCACGAGGTTGATCAACCCGCTTTCCGTGTCAGGCGCGGCTTCGCGACCCTCCGGGATCAGGCTGCAGATGACGCCATGTTCGATCAGCATCTCTGCTGCCTCGGCCGGCGCCTCCGGTCGCGGCGCCGGCAATTCCACCTGTGCGGCTACCAGTGCCGGCATCACGATCAGCGCTGCAGAGAGAAAACGGGTCCACATGGCACGGGATATAAAAAAGGCCCCAGCGCCACACAAGGCGAAGGGGCCCGATCTTCTCGATTTGGCGCGGATCAGCCGATGGCGCAGGCTTTCACGTCGTCGTCGATATGCGGCACATATTGCGCAAAATTGTCGGCAAACATCTGAACCAGCTTTTCGGCTTGCGCGTCATAGGCCGCCTTGTCTTCCCAGGTCTTGCGCGGGTCCAGCAGGAGATCCGGGACACCGGCAACCGACACAGGAACTTCAAAGCCAAAGTTCGGATCCTTGCGGAACTCGGCTTCGGCGAGCGAGCCATTGAGCGCGGCGGTGAGCAGGTTGCGGGTCGCCTTGATCGGCATACGCTGACCCGTGCCATAGGCCCCACCGGTCCAGCCGGTGTTCACAAGCCAGCAGGTGGCACCATGCTTGGCGATCTTGTCGCGCAGCAGGTTGCCATAGACCTCGGGCCGGCGTGGCATGAACGGTGCGCCGAAGCAGGTCGAGAATGTCGGCTCCGGCTCAGTCACACCGCGCTCCGTTCCGGCAACCTTCGAGGTGAAACCGGAGAGGAAATGATACATGGCCTGCGCCGGTGTCAGCCGTGAAATCGGGGGCAGGACACCGAAGGCATCGCAGGTCAGCATGATGATGTTCTTGGGATGACCGCCAAGCGCCGTCTTGGACGCGTTCGAAATATAGTGCAGCGGGTAGGCGCAGCGCATGTTCGCGGTCAGGCTGTCATCCTCGAAATCGAGCTCATAGGTCTCCTTGTCGTAGACCATGTTCTCGATCACGGTGCCGAACTTCTCGGTCGTGGCATAGATCTCGGGCTCGGCTTCTGCGGAAAGACTGATGGTCTTGGCGTAGCAGCCGCCTTCGAAGTTGAACGTGCCGCGGTCGGACCAGCCATGTTCGTCATCGCCGATCAGCGTGCGGTCAGGGTCGGCGGACAGCGTGGTCTTGCCGGTGCCGGAAAGGCCAAAGAACACCGCGGTGTCGACCGGGTTGCCCGTGGCATGGTTGGCCGAGCAGTGCATCGGCATGATGCCCTTCTCTGGCAGCATGTAATTGAGCAGGGTGAAGACGGATTTCTTGTTCTCGCCCGCGTATTCCGTGCCACCGATCAGGATCAGCTTGCGGTCGAAATTCATGGCGATCACGGTTTCCGAGCGGCAGTTGTGCTTTTCCGGATCTGCCTGAAAGGACGGGCAATTGATGACCGTGAAATCGGCCGTGTAGGTGTCGAGGTCTTCGCGGTCAGGGCGGCGCATCATGTGGCGGATGAAGAGGTTGTGCCAAGCCAGCTCCGAAACGAACCGCACGTCGATGGCATTTGCCGGATCGGCGCCGCCGGTCAGGTCCTGCACGAAATACTCGCGGCCCTTCATATGCTCGATCATGTCGTTGTAGAGCGCGTCAAAACCCTCTTCCGACATGGCGGCATTGTTTTCCCACCAGATGGTGTTGGCCACGCTCTCGGTCTTGACGATGTGCTTGTCCTTGGGGGAGCGGCCGGTGAATTTGCCGGTTTCCACCAGGAAGGCGCCGCCCTTGCCGAGGGCACCCTCACCGCGTTTGAGCGCGGCTTCGATCAGCGCGGGCTCCATGAGGTTGTAATAGACATCGCCCAGACCTTCGATCCCTTGATCCTCAAGTCTGAATTGCGGGTTGACCCGTCCGATTGCCATACGCTCTGCTCCCGTCGCGTTTCGATGCAAGAAAGTTGCGCCCGGATGGGCGCCCACGAACGGGTATTTAACATGAGGCTTCCGCCGGGGAACAGGACGGAAACGCACAGTTAGCGCAACCGGCGGCGCAACCATCTGATGTTTAGCGATAGCATGAGCGATGCAAACGGGTCACGACTGCGTCTTTTTAGTCATTCCTTTGCCAAATCGCGCTCCAATAACCCTCGATTGAAGGCCTGATTCGCAGTTTGAGATTGTTGCAATCGGCGATTTCTCGCATAGTGGCGAAAAAATTCAGGCAACCAGAGCAGTATAAGGATCAGTAAAATGTCCAAGATCGCCCTAGTGGACGATGACAGGAATATCCTGACATCGGTTTCGATGACTCTCGAGGCGGAGGGTTTCGAGGTCGAGACCTATAATGACGGTCAGGCAGCGCTCGACGCGTTCAACAAGCGCATGCCCGACATGGCCGTCTTCGATATCAAGATGCCGCGGATGGACGGCATGGACCTGCTCCAGCGGGTGCGCCAGAAATCGAAGATGCCGGTGATCTTCCTCACCTCCAAGGACGATGAGATCGATGAGGTTCTCGGCCTTCGGATGGGGGCGGATGATTACGTGAAAAAGCCGTTTTCCCAACGGCTTCTGGTCGAGCGTATCCGCGCGCTCCTGCGGCGTCAGGAAGCGGTGGCAGGCGACGCTGCCGGCGATGTGGAAGAAGCCAAGCTGATGGTGCGCGGCTCGCTGTCGATGGACCCGCTGCGCCACGCGGTGAGCTGGAAGGGCAAGGACGTGTCGCTGACGGTGACGGAGTTCCTGCTGCTGCAGGCGCTGGCCCAGAGACCGGGTTTTGTGAAGTCGCGCGACCAGCTCATGGATGTGGCCTATGACGATCAGGTCTATGTGGACGACCGCACGATCGACAGCCACATCAAGCGTCTGCGCAAGAAGATGCGTTCGGTTGACGAGGAATTTTCCGCGATCGAAACATTGTATGGTATCGGGTACCGGTACAACGAAGAGTAGAACATGGCCCTCGCGGAGCGGATCCCGGCAAACGGTGATCAGGCGAACAATCGGGACGACGGCGATGTGGTTCTGGGCGATGACTGGATCGCACCGGACAGCACCGTCGAGCAGGAGCTGCGCGACAGCCGCGCGCGGCGCGGCCTCTTTTCGCTCAATCGTTCGCCGCTGACGCGGAAGATCATCACGTTCAACCTCGTGGCGCTCAACGTGCTCGCCGCGGGGATCCTCTGGCTGAACTCATCCCGGGACACTCTGGCCGTCCAGCGCGTGAATACGCTGCAATCCGAGGTGGAGCTGATCGCGGATGTGTTCGAGGCGCAATTGCCGCTGGCCGCGCCGGCCAACCTTGGCACGGGCGACGGCATCGACGTGTCCGACACGCTTGACGGCATCGACCTGCGCGCTGGCGCGACCCTCATGATTTTCGACACGGCCGGTTTCCTGCTCGGAGAAGCGACGGGCGAGATCGATCCGATCCGCCCGGTGGTGAGCGAGGAGGAGCGCCCGACGCTGATTTCGGATTTCATCGGCACCGTTTGGGACGGGGTCGCAGGCTTGTTCGATCGTTTCGACGAAGGCGAGGCGATGATCCTCGAAGATCGTCTGCGGCGGATGATCGAAGCCGGAGACCCGGTGCAGACCCGTGTCGAGGCCGGGGCCGACGCGGATGGCAAGACGCTCTTTCATGCGCTTTCGCCGATCCAGCAGGGCGACCGTATCCTTGGAACGGTTGCGGTTACATCGACCGCCGAAGAAATCGACGCGGCGGTTGCCGCGGAACGAGAACGCGTCCTGCAGATGTTCGTGATCGCAACGCTGGTGTCCATCGGGTTGAGCCTGGTGCTGGCCTCCACCATCGCCAATCCGATTTCGGATCTGGCCGATGCGGCGGAGATCGGGCGCGACCGCAACCGCCGGCACGTTGCGCCGGGCCGGATCCGCATCCCCGACCTGACCGCGCGCCCCGACGAGATTGGCCGGTTGTCCGGCGCGTTGCGCGGCATGGTCAGCGCGCTTTATGATCGCATCGACAGCAACGAGCAGTTCGCGGCCGATGTGGCGCATGAAATCAAGAACCCGCTGGCGTCGATGCGATCCGCCGTGGGGTCGCTGCGCATGGTGCGCAAGGAAGAGCACCGGACAAAGCTGCTTGAAGTGATCGAACATGACGTGCGCCGGCTCGATCGGCTGGTCAGCGACATCTCCAACGCATCCCGGCTCGACAGCGAATTGGTCAAGGAGGAAGAGCAGAAGTTCAACCTCATCGACATGGTGACCAACATCACGGAGTTTCTCGGGCAGGATGCCCGCACCAAAGGCATCGAGTTCATCACGGATCTGCCCTCGCGACCGATCACGATCAATGGTCTGGAACCGCGGCTCGCACAGGTTTTTGTCAATCTGATCACCAACGCGATCAGCTTTTGTGAGGATGGCGATGCAATCCGCGTCTGGACCCGCCGGCGGGAAAACCGCGTTCTGGTTGTGGTTGAGGATACTGGCCCCGGCATTCCCGAGGAAGCGCTCCAGAAAATCTTCAAACGGTTCTATACCTCGCGCCCGAGTCAGGATTTCGGCAACAATTCCGGTCTCGGTCTCGCCATTTCGAAACAGATCGTCGAGGCGCATGGCGGCGTGATCTGGGCGGAAAACATCCGCCCAACGGAGGCCGATGTGACGTCGGAGCCGCTGGGCGCGCGGTTTGTCGTGGGCCTGCCCATCTGAACCATGCAGGACGCGGCGTCGGTCACGCTCCACGCGAGCACGGTTGCGGCGCCGGATTTGCGACCCGGACAGTCCGGCTGGCGGGCGCTCGTGATCCAGGGACGCTCCGGCAGTGGCAAATCGAGCCTTGCCCTTGCGCTCATGGCGCTTGGCGCGCGGCTTGTGGCCGATGACCGCACCATCATTGATCGCGACGGGACGGACCTCATCGCCCGATGCCCGCCTCCCATCGCCGGTCTGATCGAAGCGCGCGGGCTGGGTGTGCTGTCGGCGCCGATCATCGAAACCGCGCCAGTTGCCGCGTTCCTCGATCTCGACCGCATGGAAACCGACCGTTTGCCGCCCCTGCGCAGCCAATCCGCTCTGGGCATTGCGCGCCCTTTGTTGCACAATTCCGCATCGCAGCATTTTGCAGCAGCGCTCTTGCACTATCTGTCGTATGGGCGGAAGGATTGAGCATGGACCTAGACAGTAAAGAGACCAAGCGACTCGTGCTCGTAACGGGGCCGTCCGGTGCGGGGCGTGCCACGGCGATCAACGTGTTGGAGGATCTCGGCTACGAAGCCATCGACAACATCCCGTTGAGCTTGATCCCGCGCCTCGTGGACGGGTCCGACCTGACGCGGCGACCTCTGGCACTTGGCCTCGATGTGCGGAACCGCGATTTCAGCGGCGAAGGTTTGCTCGAATTGCATGCGGCGCTGGCGGAACGACCGGGATGGGTTCCCGATCTGCTCTATCTCGATTGCGACGAGGCGGTGTTGTCACAGCGCTATTCGGAGACGCGGCGGAGGCATCCGCTTGCGCCCGATGAAACGCCGGTTGCGGGCATCGCGCGCGAGAAGGTGCTGCTAGAGGATGTCCGGGCGCGCGCCGATATCCTGATCGATACCACAGCACTCACGGTTCACGAATTGCGCAGCGCGCTTGAGACATGGTTTGCCACGGACACCGGGGAACGGCTCGCCCTGTCGCTACACTCGTTTTCTTACAAACGTGGCTTGCCGCAAGGTCTCGACATGGTTTTCGACGTGCGGTTCCTGCGCAACCCGCATTGGGAGCCGAGCTTGCGCAGCGCCACCGGTCTGGAAACCCGGGTCGCCCGCTACATCGCGGAGGACGACCGCTACGAGCCCTTCCTGACCCGCGTTCTGGATCTCATTCGCTTCTTGCTGCCGGAAGCGGTGAAAGAGGGCAAGGCCCATTTGTCGATCGGCTTCGGCTGCACCGGAGGGCAGCACCGGTCGGTCGCCCTGACCGAGGCGGTTGCCGACACGCTGGCCAAGGATGGCTGGACA
Source organism: Cognatishimia sp. F0-27 (assembly GCF_020667845.1). GTDB lineage: Bacteria > Pseudomonadota > Alphaproteobacteria > Rhodobacterales > Rhodobacteraceae > JAFMPQ01. Next base: position 144,365 of record NZ_JAFMPQ010000001.1, on the reverse strand, counting down.
ACCTCGATGCGGCATCGGGAACTGGAACGCAGAGGGGTTCCGGGGCTGGATGCAGGGCGCATGAAAAGGACCGGTGCGTGATTGGGATCGTCATTGTTGCCCATGGTCGGTTGGCGCAGGAATATGTGGCTGCGGTCGAACATGTGATCGGAACGCAGCAAGCCATGCGCGCGATTTCCATCGAGGCGGATTGTGACCGCAGCGACAAGCAATCCGAGATCGAAGCCGCCGCCGATGCGGTCGATACCGGTGACGGCGTGGTGGTTGTGACCGATCTTTACGGTGGGTCGCCCTCGAACCTGTCGATCAACGCCTGCAAGCTTGCCGACCGGCGCATCGTCTATGGGGCGAACCTTCCTTTGTTGCTCAAGCTTGCCAAGAGCCGTGATCTGCCTGTTGCGGAGGCGGTCCGCAATGCGCTTGACGCCGGACGCAAATATATTGACAGCCATATCGTCAGCGAAGATACGCGCTGAAAACCGGTTGCCCGACCGTGCCAACGCGGCTTGGCAGGGGTGGCAAAAGGAGTGTGAGACCATGGCCGAGACAACGACGCGCGAATTGCAGATCATCAACGAAAAGGGTCTTCATGCCCGCGCTTCAGCCAAATTTGTCGAGGTTGTCGAAGGGTTTGACGCCAGCGCGGAAGTCATGCGGGACGGGATGTCAGCCTCCGGTGACAGTATCATGGGGCTTTTGATGTTGGCAGCCGCCAAGGGAACCTCTATTGAGGTTAGGACTTCCGGTCCTGATGCGGAGGCCTTGGCCGATGCGCTGGATGCCCTCGTTGCGGACCGGTTCGGGGAGGCGTGCTGACCATCCACGGGGTTGGCGCGACGGGAGTCGACAGGGACGAGACGCGCGCGCATGGTCGAAAGCAGTTACACAATTCCCGCCGCCAAGCGGGAGCCAACGAAGGCTGACGTTCCGTATGACAAGCGGAAGATCAGCTACGCAACGACCTTCACCAACCCCTGGAAAGCCACCGTGATCCGCACCATGGAGTGGATGACGGGCAAGATCTGGTTGCTGCGTGTTGTCCGCAAGTTCGAGCGGATGGGCCCGGCCGAGGGTCAGAAATTCTGGTCGCAGGCGCTGGGCGTCATGGGGATCCGCCTGACCACGCCGCAAGAGCAGATCGCACGCATCCCGGCCAAGGGGCCTGTCATCATCGTGGCCAACCATCCGCACGGTCTGGTCGATGGGATGGTGCTTGCGGAACTCATTGGCCGTGTCCGCGAGGATTACAAGATCCTGACGCGTTCGCTGTTGACCGGGGTTTCCGAAATCGAGGAATTCATGATCCCGGTGCCCTTCCCCCACGAGGACGATGCACGCGAGCAAAGCCTCGAGATGCGTGCCCGGGCCATGCGGCACCTCAAGGACAACGGGGTGATCGTGCTTTTCCCCTCTGGCGTCGTTTCCGCGAGCGAAACATGGTGGGGCCCCGCGATCGAGAAACCGTGGAATCCCTTCACCGCGAAGATGATCCAACGCTCGGGCGCGACGGTGGTGCCGATCTATTTCCCGGGTCAGAATTCCCGCCTTTACCAGATCGCGAACCAGATTTCGGCGACCCTGCGACAGGGTCTTTTGATCCACGAAGTGGTGCATGCCTTTCACAAGCCGCAAAAACCGGTGGTTGGCGAGCCGATCACCCCGGATGAGGTCAAAGCCTTTGACGGCGGCCAGCGCGAATTCGTGACATGGCTGCGCGAGAAATGCCTGAACCTCAAGGAGCGCTGAGGCGGCACGACAGGGAGCGGCGCCGCGCGTGTGAGGACACTCTCAGCGTGTCGGCACCGGCTCTTCACCGCGATAATCGTAGAAGCCGCGCTCGGTCTTGCGGCCCAGCCATCCGGCCTCGACATATTTCGTCAGCAAGGGGCAGGGACGGTATTTTGTATCGGCCAGCCCGTCATGCAGCACGTTCATGATCGCCAGGCAGGTGTCGAGCCCGATGAAGTCCGCAAGCTCCAGAGGGCCCATCGGATGGTTTGCACCAAGCTTCATGGATTGGTCGATGGAGCGCACATTCCCCACGCCTTCATAGAGCGTATAGACCGCTTCGTTGATCATCGGCATGAGGATCCGGTTGACGATGAAGGCCGGGAAATCCTCGGCACTGGCCGCTGTCTTGCCCAGCTTGTTCACCACGGCAAGGCAGGCGTCATATGTCGGCTGATCGGTGGCGATCCCGCGAATCAACTCGACAAGCTGCATCACGGGAACCGGGTTCATGAAGTGGAACCCCATGAATTTCTCCGGGCGGTCCGTGCGGGAGGCAAGACGGGTGATCGAGATTGACGAGGTGTTCGATGTCAGGATGGTCTCGGGCTTGAGCTCCGGCACCAGCGCCTCGAAGATCTTGTGCTTGATCTCTTCGCGCTCTGTTGCGGCTTCGATCACCAGATCGGTCTGGGCCACCTCTGCAAGATGCAGGGTGGGCGAAATCCGGGCCATGGCGGCATCGCGCGCCTCGGCGGAGATCTTCTCGCGGCTGACCTGTCGGTCGAGATTGCGTTGGATGAGCGCCACCGCCTTGTCGAGCGCCGCTTGGTCAATGTCGTTGAGGCGGACGGAATAGCCTGACAGGGCCATGACATGCGCAATGCCATTGCCCATCTGCCCCGCGCCTACAACGCCAATCGTTTCGATTTCCATGACCCACTCCAGAGCTTGCACGCGCGGCAAACATAGGCCCGCCGGACCGGGCTCTGCAAGGCGGTTCCGGAAACTTATAGACGCATTGTCCCTTTAGCGATTCCGCAACGCCTTTGCGCGAATCTGTCCCCGGGTGGATTCAAATATGGTGGGTAACAATGACGCTTCATGCAGGGCGCAGTACGGCGCTTGAATATTATCCTTGCCGCTATGGTGCTTCCCGGGTGCTCTTTCGCGGGCCACGCCGGCACCTCAATGGCGACTATCTTGCATTTGTCGGTGGAACGGAAACCTACGGTCGTTTCGTTGAGGATCCGTTTCCGGCACTGCTCGAAAAACGGCTCGCAAAGGCCTGTGTCAATCTTGGTGCGGTGAATGCCGGGGTGGACCTCTATCTCAACGAGCCCTCAATTCTCGATCTCGCCTCCGAGGCCAATGTGAAAGTGCTTCAGATCATGGGTGCGCATACCATGTCGAACCGATACTATCAGGTGCATCCACGCCGCAATGACCGGTTCCTGCGCGCCTCCGATCCGATGCAGGCGCTCTATCCGGAAGTGGATTTCACCGAGTTTCACTTTGTTCGGCACATGCTGAACACGCTGCAGGAGGTGTCTGCAGAGCGGTTTTCCGAGGTGGTCCGGGAATTGCGCATGGCGTGGACAGCGCGCATGAAATCCATGCTGTCTGTTCTCAAGGGCGACGTCATCCTGCTTTGGTTTGACAGGCACGATATCCCGTCCGCCGCCAACGGGGTGTCCCCCAACGAGCCGCCTTTCATCACGCGCGACATGGTGGATGGTCTCAAGCCGCGTGTTGCCGGGTTGGTCGAGGTCACTGCGTCGCAGGCCGCGCTTCAGGCCGGGACGAAGGGTATGATTTACAACGAGTTCGAAAGCTCGGCGGCCGCAGAGGTGCTTGGCCCCATCGCTCATGAGGAAGTGACGGAGGCCCTTGAGCCGGTCACAAGCGCCATCCTTCAGGCACAATGGAAGAAGGGAGGCGCTGACTGAGCACTCACGCGGGTTTGTGGCAAGCGCGCTTGCCCGAACGAAAACGGCCTGCTCCGTGCGGGGCAGGCCGTTTCAATGCGCATGCGCAAGGCGTGGTTCAGAGCTTCTCGGTCAGTTCCGGGACGGCATCGAAAAGGTCGGCCACAAGCCCGTAATCGGCCACCTGAAAGATCGGGGCCTCTTCGTCCTTGTTGATCGCGACAATGATCTTGCTGTCCTTCATGCCGGCGAGATGCTGGATTGCCCCCGAAATGCCTACGGCAACGTAAAGCTCCGGAGCGACGACCTTGCCGGTCTGACCGACCTGCCAGTCATTCGGCGCAAAACCGGAATCGACCGCCGCGCGGGAAGCACCCACAGCCGCGCCAAGCTTGTCGGCGAGCTTCTCGATCATGGCGAAGTCCTCTTCGGAGCCAACACCACGGCCACCGGACACCACGATCCCCGCAGAGGTCAACTCGGGACGGTCGCTCTCGGCGACCTTGTCCTCGACCCATTCGGAAAGGCCGGGGTCGGCTGCGGCGCCGATCTCTTCGATTGCGGCCGAACCGGTCATCTCTGCGGCGTCAAAGGTGGAGGTCCGCGCGGTGATCACCTTCACGCTGTCGCTGGATTTCACCGTCTGCATGGCGTTACCGGCATAGATCGGACGCTCGAACGTATCCGCATCGACCACGGCGGTGACGTCGGTGATCATCATGACATCCAGCAGCGCGGCCACGCGGGGCAGGATGTTCTTGGCGTCGGTTGTCGCGGGGGCCACGATATGGCTGTAGTCACCGGCCAGCGAGACGATCAGGTCGGCAACCGGCTCCGCGAGGCGATGGCCGTAAAGCTCATGCTCGGCGATCAGCACTTTCGACACGCCCGCGATCTTGGCGGCCTCTTCGCCCGCCGCCTTGGCGGTTGCGCCAGCAGCCAACACGGTGACATCGCCGATCTGCGCCGCCGCGCTTGCGGCTTTGGCGGTGGCGTCCACAGCCAGCGTGCCATCGGTGATTTCGGCAATCAGAAGAACGGCCATCAGACGACTCCCTTTTCTTTCAGTTTCGCCACCAGCTCATCGACGGAGCCAACCATTTCGCCGGCTGCGCGGGTGGGTGGTTCCTCGGTTTTGACGATTTCGAGGCGCGGCGCCACATCGACACCGTAATCGGCAGCCGTCTTTTCATCGAGCGGCTTCTTCTTCGCCTTCATGATGTTCGGCAGCGACGCATAGCGCGGCTCGTTGAGGCGAAGGTCGGTGGAGATGACCGTGGGCATCTTGACCTTGACGGTTTGCAGGCCGCCATCGACTTCGCGGGTCACAACGGCGTGGTCTCCGTCGATATCCACATTGTTGGCATACATCGCCTGGCTCCAGCCAAGCAACGCCGCGACCATCTGGCCGGTCGCGTTCATGTCATTGTCGATGGACTGCTTGCCGCAGAGCACGAGGCCGGGCTGCTCTTCCTCGACGATCTTGGCGAGGATCTTGGCAACCGAGAGCGGTTCGATATCGGTGTGCACATCATCGGCCGCGATCACGAGGATCGCACGGTCCGCCCCCATCGCCAGAGCGGTGCGCAGGGTTTCCTGGCTTTGCTTCACCCCGATGGAAACAGCCACGATCTCGTCGGCCTTGCCGGCTTCCTTGAGGCGGATGGCCTCTTCGACGGCGATTTCGTCGAACGGGTTCATCGACATCTTGACGTTGGCGAGATCAACACCCGATCCATCCGCCTTCACGCGGACTTTCACGTTGTAGTCGATCACACGTTTGACGGGCACAAGTACCTTCATCGGCGTGGTCCTCTCTTAGATTTGCACGGGCGACAACACGCGCGCGCATCATTCCTCGATATGGGTCTTAGCGCGCCGTTCGTGAGGGAAACAGGGCAAAATCGTCACGTTAGCGCCAAAGGACGTCGCGTTTTCCATGGTTCGGCAGCCTATCGGAAATCGCGCGGCGCATTTAGCGGCAAATCCGCCTGAGCGTCTGCCAGTCATCCTCGTTCATGAGGCGTGTTTCCGGAAAGCCCGGCGGGGTTGCGCCACGCGCGTTTTCGATCCGGTCACCAAGCGTGGGATGCGCCATGAAATGCGCCACGATGCCCTCTGCGTCGCCGCCCATCGCGCGGAAGCGTTCGAACATGTCTGCAAGCGCATCGGGCCGCACCTCGGCGCGGATCAGCATCTCTTGCGCAAAGGCATCGGCGGCCGCCTCGGCGTCCTGGCTGTAATGCGCGTCAATCAGCCTTTCGGCGAGAAACAGGACCAGTGCACCGCCGGCAAAATCTCCAAAAATCAGCCCCAGAACCCCGATCGACCCCGCAGAGCGCAGCGCGTGCCGGGTTGGATCGCGGCTGACCACGTGGCCGATCTCATGGGCGATCACGGCGGCAAGCTCCTCGGGCCGTTCAGCGGTGTCGATGAGTCCTTCGAACAGGACCACGTGGCCACCGGGCAAGGCGAACGCGTTGACCAGCTCGTGATCGAGCACGTGCACGGTGATCTCTGGAAGCGGGTCGCTGTTGCGCGTGAGCCGGGCGATCATGCTATCGAGGACCGCACGCCCCTCCGGGTGCCTGCATTCGGGGATCGGGCGCATGCCCGTTTCATCGAGCGCGGCGCGGATTTGCTCCAACGTGACTTCGCCAAGCGCACGCTCGCCTTCGGGCGGAATGAAGCGCGCAAGCTGATCGGCCATCACGGGCACGAGCACAAAAATGATGAGCGCGACAGAGCACAGCGCAGCGCTCGCCCAGCGCAGAATGCGCCATCCATCCACCGCACGCACCCGCTTGTAGGGTTTCGGAAGAGAGGACAGCAATGCGCGATCCGGAAGGATCAGCCGCTCGACCGGATCGTCGGCGCGCCGGAGCACGAGGATGTCCTGCCCGGCTTGATCCGGCACCGCGCGGATTTGATCAAGCGGCCATTCATGGGTGTCGTCTCCGCAGGCGATGATGAGCATGCCGCGGGCGGCGTCGAGGCTGGCTTGAGATGGACGCACTGTTGGGGTGCGCCCGTCGAGGAACTCTCCGGCTGAGGTGAAACCGGTCATAGCGAGGCCCCAACATCCAGCGCGTCGGCAAATCCCTCCGCCTCGGTATGGGCGTCGCGCGCGCGCTGATGGACGCCATTCAGGCTTTCGGCGCCTCGGATCACGAGCCCCGATGCGTAATGCTGAAGCGTCGGCACGGTCACAAGCGCATGGCTTGCTGCGGACCACATCAGGAAGACGCCGAAATACAGCATGAGCGAGAGGGCGATCAGAACCGCGCCGCCGAGATCGTTCAAGGAGAGATCCTGTGGCGAGAGGGTCATCACGGACTCGCCGAGCATGGCCGACAGCGCGATCCCGATGGCCACCATGGGCACAAGCAGGGCAAGCGCCGTGAGACCGTAGCCAAAAACGGTAATCCAGAGGATCCGCCACGGTCTTGCCTGCAGTTCAAGCCGTGCGCCCGCGAGCCGTTTGGTCGCGGTCAGGCGCTTGAGGCTTTCGACGCGGTAGTGAAACAGCCCGTAAAAGAGCGTCAGGCCCGCGCAGAGCGCGATGGTCGATCCCCATCCAGCGAAGCCGAGCGCAATCATCCCCGCCGCTGCAAGACCGAGGCCGGCGCCAAGAAAAAGCGGTTTCATCGCGCCATAGAGCATTGTCCAGCGGCCTCCCTGGCGCAGGCGCGCTGCGCCGAAAAAGGTGCGGTCGGATTTGTATTGCTCCAGCCGGAAGGTCATCAGCGGCCAGAGCAAGCCGCCGGACAGGAGGGTGAGCGCCCAGTATCCAAGCGCCCGAAACGCGTAACCCCAAGCGCCCGGTTCCAGCCCGAAGCGCAGGCCACGCCAGCGGGTGCGCGCCAGAACGTAGCGCCGGGCGCGGTATTGCGCGAAAAACCATAGAGGAATGACGCCAACAAAACTGAGAATGTAGGCGGCCACGTTCCCGTTCAGAACGGCGAAGCTGACAAACATCAGGAGCAGGTTCACGATCCCGATGTAAAAGGCGAGGATGACAACCGCGAAGAGAAATCCGAGCAGCTTTTCGAACGGGTCCCCGACATATTCCAGGGGATGCCCGCCGGGACGGATCGCGGACCAGAACCATCGACGGATGCGGGTTTTCATCCAGAAGCGGTATATCCCGAGGGTCAGGACGGTCAGGAAACCGGATTTGAGCACCAGCCAGAACAGCCGAAGGCGCCGCCCGATGAAACTGGTGCGCAAAACGTCGGGATCATCACCTGTCAGACGCTCTCCGAAACCGGGCGCGGGGGCCGGACGCGGAGCGGCTTCCTCGTGATCCAACCCGCGCGCTCGGGACCATGGCCCGGGGAGGTTTTCGGAAGGGGTGTCCTGGGTCAAACCAATATGTCCGAACGGTCGTGTCGTGATCCTGGCGCCCCGAGCCGTGGTGCAGGCCGCCGGAGGCATGCCGCGACAATGCCGGAAGCGCGAGCCCGGGGCAAGTTGCGGCCGAGCGCTTAGCGCACGATGACATCCGCGTGCCGTGTGGCGATCAGCCTGTCATTACGCCAATGCAGAACGTATCCCCGATACGCGCCAGCAGGCCAGCCCTCAGGGGGCGCGCGGCGCCCGCTGGCGCGAAAGATCCGATCCCGGGGCGCGTCGAGCACGCTTGTGTCACGGAAGATCGGCGTGCCGTCATGCAGGATCGTGAAGTCGATCCGGTCACCGTCCTCTGGCTCGAACGCATAGACATAGAGCACCATCGCATCGGTGCGGGCGATCTCGGTCCGACGGGCGGACCCGTCGCGCACGGCGTTGAATTCCGGCACTGCGTCGGAAAAGCCCGCGGTAAAATACCCGGTGCGGGTGTAAGGGCGGGGATCAATCCAGAGGCTTTCTGGCACCGTCGCCGCCCCCGGAGCGGCGCAGGTCTCTGCCTGCGCCTGCGGATCAAAGGGGGAAATCGTCTGCCCGCCCGGGTCGATCACCGTCAGGTGCAGGTGCGGGTTGTTGGTCAGCCCGCTCAACCCGACGGCTGCGATGGGCGCGCGGGCCTCGACCGTCTGGCCGGGTGCCACGGCGACGGATCCGTTCTTCAGGTGGCAATAAAGCGTCTGATACCCGTTGGCGTGCCGGATGCGCACGGCGTTGCCGCATTCCCGTCCGGCGATATCCGCGCGGGTTTCTGCGGTTGCGGCCTGGTCGGCCATGCCGTCCCGCACGGCTTCGACGCGTCCGCCAGCGGCGGCAAGCACCGCGACACCGGAGTCCATGGCCTCGAAGGTGACCACGGAGATGTCCGTTCCGCTATGACCGTCGCGGGTTTTCAGACCACAGCGATAGTCGAGGGAGCCGGGCCCGGGGTCGATATCGACATAGTCCTCGATAACGCAGGTTTGCCCGGGGACGCAGTCGACCGGCCAATGCAGGAAAGGGTCTGCCTGCGCTGAGAGAGCGCCCGCCAGTGCCGCGACACTGCCTGCACCGACGGATTTCAGGCAGTTGCGCAATCTCCGCGGGATGCGAAACCGCAACGCATGGGTCGAACATGCAAACAGCGCCCGAGGGGCGCTGCTGCGTTCAGTGGGAGAACTTGTGGTCACTCGGCGGTCAGAAGCGGCGGCTTCTTGGACCCCAGCCGCGGGCTGTCCGGCCCGTCGAGCTTCAGTTCGAGCTTGCCATCCTTCACGGCCACTTTCACGACACCCCCTTTGGCCAGCTTGCCGAAGAGAAGCTCCTCCGCGAGCGGTTTCTTGATGTGCTCCTGGATCACGCGACCCAGCGGGCGGGCGCCCATTTTCTCGTCGTAACCACGGTCCGCAAGCCATTCGGCGGCGGGCTTGGTCAGTTCGATGGTCACGTTGCGATCCATGAGCTGCGCCTCAAGCTGAAGCACGAACTTCTCGACCACCTGCAGGATCACCGATTTCGGCAGCGGCTGGAAGCTGATCACAGCATCGAGCCGGTTGCGGAATTCGGGTGTGAACGTCCGCTCGATCGCGGCGGTGTCCTCGCCCTCGCGGCGATCGCGGCCAAAGCCGATTGCCGCCTTGGCCATATCCGCAGCGCCGGCATTGGAGGTCATGATCAGGATCACATTGCGGAAATCCACCGTCCTGCCGTTATGATCGGTCAGCGTGCCGTGATCCATGACCTGAAGCAGGATGTTGTAGACATCCGGGTGCGCCTTCTCGATCTCGTCGAGAAGCAGCACACAATGCGGGTGCTGATCGACGCCATCGGTGAGCTGACCACCCTGATCGAAGCCCACATAGCCCGGGGGCGCACCGATCAGCCGGCTGACCGCGTGCTTCTCCATATATTCGGACATATCGAAGCGCAGCAATTCGACCCCGAGGCTATCGGCCAATTGCTTGGCCACCTCGGTCTTGCCGACACCGGTCGGCCCGGCGAAGAGATAGTTGCCGATGGGCTTCTCCGGTTCGCGCAGCCCGGCGCGCGCCAGCTTGATCGCCGAGCTCAACGCCACGATGGCATCGTCCTGCCCGAAGACCACGCGCTTGAGCGTTGCCTCCAGATCCTTGAGCACTTCGGCATCGTCCTTGGACACGTTCTTGGGCGGGATGCGTGCGATCTTGGCCACGACGGCCTCGATCTCCTTGGTGCCAATGGACTTGCGCCGCTTTGACGCCGCAACAAGGTGCTGTGCCGCGCCGGCTTCGTCGATGACGTCGATCGCCTTGTCAGGCAATTTGCGGTCATTGATGTAGCGCGCGGACAGTTCCACGGCCGTCTTGACCGCATCGGCAGTGTATTTGACCGAGTGGTGATCCTCGAAATACGGCTTGAGCCCCTTGAGGATCTTGATCGTGTCCTCGACCGAAGGCTCGTTCACGTCGATCTTCTGGAAGCGCCGGGACAGGGCCCGATCCTTTTCGAAATGCTGGCGGAATTCCTTGTAGGTGGTGGAACCCATGGTCCGGAGCTTGCCGCCCTGAAGGGCGGGCTTGAGCAGGTTCGATGCATCCATCGCCCCGCCGGAGGTGGCGCCCGCGCCGATCACGGTGTGGATTTCGTCAATGAAGAGAACGGCGTCGGGATGCTCTTCAAGCTCTTGCACAACCGCCTTGAGCCGCTCTTCGAAGTCACCGCGATACCGTGTGCCAGCCAGCAGCGCACCCATGTCGAGCGAATAGATCGTGGTTTCCGACAGGACCTCGGGCGTCTCGCCCGCTACGATCTTGCGCGCAAGACCTTCGGCGATTGCCGTTTTGCCCACGCCGGGATCCCCCACCAGAAGCGGGTTGTTCTTGCGACGGCGGCAGAGCACCTGAATGCAACGCTCCACTTCGGAGTCGCGACCGATCAGCGGGTCAATATCGCCTTCCCGCGATTTCGCGTTCAGATCGACACAGTATTTCGCCAGCGCGGATTCCTTGTCCGACCCGGAGGAGGCCTGCTCCGCCTGCTCCTGCGGTTCGTCATCCTCCGACGCGCCCTGAACCGGGCGGCTTTCGCCATAGGCCGGGTTCTTGGCCACACCATGAGCGATGAAGTTGACCGCGTCGTAGCGGGTCATGTCCTGTTCCTGAAGGAAATAGGCCGCGTTGCTCTCGCGCTCGGCAAAAATGGCAACGAGCACGTTTGCACCCGTGACCTCCGTGCGGCCCGAAGACTGCACATGGATTGCGGCGCGCTGGATCACGCGTTGGAAGGCAGCGGTCGGAACCGCTTCGGACCCTTCGATATCGGTGACGAGGTTGGACAGATCCTCGTCAATGAATTCCACCAGCGTTGTGCGGAGCTCTTCCGTATCGACGCTACAGGCTTTCATCACGCGCTGTGCATCGGGTTCGTCAATCAGCGCCAGCAGGAGATGTTCGAGCGTCGCAAACTCGTGGCTGCGGGAATTTGCGAGCGCCAAAGCTGCGTGAATCGCTTGCTCTAGTGTGTTCGAGAATGAAGGCACTGGCCGTGCTCCTTCCTGTCTGGGCGGATCCGCGAGGATCAGCATTGCCTCATAGTATTAAAGTTTGGTCGATTATCCCCCGGCTTCAAGTTTTTTCTGAACAATTCGCGTTCACATTGACGGTGTGCCGCAGCCCCGCGATGCGCTTTTGATCAGAACCGGTCCTTGCGGCCTCGGATCTCGGCGAAAACCTCTGCGTCTGTGGCGGTTTCCATGCCGAGGCTGCGCTTCACGCCGGGAACACCGGCGCGCAGGAACGGGTTGGTGTGCAATTCTTCGGACAGGGGAACCTGCGCCGTGGGCCGCCCATCGGCCCGGGCCGCATCGACCGCGGTTACCCGAGAGATAAGGCGCGGGTTGTCCGGTTCAATAGTGAGCGCAAACGCGGCGTTGGCCTTGGTGTATTCATGCCCGGAATAAACCATCGTTTCAGGCGGGAGTGCGGCCAATTTGGAAAGGCTCTCCCACATCATGTCGGGCGTGCCTTCGAAAATCCGTCCGCAGCCAAGCGCCATGAGGCTATCAGCGGTAAACACCGCGCCGGCCTTCGGGTAATGGAACGCGATATGACCCAGCGTGTGGCCAGGCACGGCGATCACGTCGCAATGTCCCGCGCCGCTACCGCCCGAAAAGCCGGGGTCCAGTGCCATGGACAGAGGCGGGAGTTTCGCTTCCTCGGCCCGCGGTCCCATGACTGGGCAGTCATATTTCTCACGCAGTTCCGCCACGGCGCCCGTGTGGTCATGGTGATGATGCGTGAGCATAATCACCCCGAGAGACCAGCCGCGCGACTCGAGCGCGTCGACAATCGGACCGGCTTCCGGCGCGTCGATCAGCGCCACGCCATCGGGACCGTTGACCAGATAGGCATAATTGTCCGACAGACAGGGAACGGTCACGATGTCGAGCGATTGGGTCTCGGAAGGCATGGTCATTCCTCGCAGGCTTTGTCAGGATACCCGCAGTCAACCCCATACCGGGCCCGTCCGCAATGCATCTCGATGTCGGATCCCTTCGCGATTTCTACTACCGCAGCGCGCTGGGTCGCGCGGCGCAGAAGGTGATCCGGGACCAGATGACCGCCTTCTGGCCGGCAGAGAAGGCCAAGGGGCGCACGGTGGTGGGCTACGGATTTGCCGCGCCCTTGCTGCGCCCCTATCTTCAGGCGTCGCGGCGGGTCATCGCGTTGATGCCCGCTCCGCAGGGGGTGATGCCGTGGCCGCCCGGTCTGTCCAATGTTTCGGTGCTCAGCGAAGAAACCCAATGGCCTCTGGAAACCGGCCACGTGGATCGGCTCGTTCTGATGCATGGATTGGAAACCTCCGAGCAGCCTTCGGCCTTGCTCGACGAATGCTACCGCGTGTTGGGGCCGGGTGGGCAGGCGCTCTTCATCCTGCCAAACCGATCTGGGCTCTGGGCGCGGTCAGACGCCACGCCCTTCGGATACGGGCGACCCTATTCGCTGTCCCAGCTCGAAACCCAGCTCAAGCGGCATGATTTTGTTCCGGAGGACCATGTTTCCGTCTTGTATCAACCCCCGTCGACGCGTCGCTTCTGGATGAAAACCGCGGGCTTCTGGGAGCAGACCGGCCGCGCAATCCCGGCCATCATGGCCGGTGGGGTGATGATGGTGATCGCCTCCAAGAGGCATCCGCCGCGGCGCCGCGGCGTCGGAGAGGCGGCGCGGGTCCTCAACCCGCTGGACGTGCTCAGCCCGAAACCCGCAAAAAGCGCCAAACCGGTCTGAATTCGGGCACGCAGTCTGACCGGGGCGATGATTCTCAAGGGCGTCGTGTCGTGCCTGCGTCGCGTCGGATGAGCCCGGCGATGCGGCCGGTGTCTCTTTCCGACGAAAAGAATCCGGGGAGGCGTGACGCCCGCGATACTGCCGCGCTGCGGCGGGGCGACTCGTCTAAGCGGTGCCTCGTGCTGGTGTTTTTTGCCAAACTGGGGCGCGCACAAAGTCGCACTCAGAGACAAAGCCCCGAAAACAAGGGGTTTGGGCTCTACGACTTTCGACGTTACCATGTTGCGGGTGCGAAAAGGCTCTGCTACATCCGCCGCGACTTTTGTGTCCCGCGCACCTTGCGGGATGGGACCAGACCCTCGGATGCCCGGTGCTTCTCCGGCGCGTCACGGGGGTCATATATCGGAAGGGTGGACGTGTCTGAATCAGCCTCGATTTCCTCCGGCATTGCCGATCGCTATGCCTCCGCCGTCTTCGAAATCGCGAAGGAGGGGGGTGACCTCTCCACGCTCGAAGGCAATCTGGACGATCTCTCAGCCGCTCTTTCGGACAGCGCTGACCTTCGGGACCTGATCGGATCGCCGGTCTACGGGCGGGACGCCCAGGAAGCCGCAATCGGTGCCGTGGCCGCCAAGATGGGCCTGCTTCCCGCGATGCAGAACGCGCTGCGCCTGATGGCCCAGAAACGCCGGCTGTTCGTTGTGCCGCACATGATCGCGGGTCTGCGCGAGATGATCGCGGAAGAAAAAGGCGAGGTGACCGCAGAAGTGGCCTCCGCCACAGCGCTCAGCGCGGCGCAGCAGAAGAAACTTTCCGAGACGCTCAAGGCCTCCGTGGGCAAGGACGTCAAGATCAAAGCGACCGTTGATGAGAGCCTCATCGGCGGTCTTGTTGTCAAGGTGGGCTCCAAGATGATCGACACGTCGATCCGCGCGAAGCTCAACTCCCTCCAGAATGCAATGAAAGAGGTCGGATAAATGGGTATCCAAGCAGCAGAGATTTCTGCGATCCTGAAGGACCAGATCAAGAACTTCGGGCAGGAAGCCGAAGTTGCCGAGGTGGGCCGCGTGCTCTCCGTTGGTGACGGCATCGCGCGCGTCTACGGCCTCGACAACATTCAGGCCGGTGAGATGGTCGAGTTCCCCGGCGGCATCCAGGGCATGGCGCTGAACCTCGAAACCGACAATGTCGGCGTCGTGATCTTCGGCTCTGACCGGGACATCAAGGAAGGCGACACCGTCAAGCGCACCAACGCGATCGTGGACGTGCCCGCGGGCGACGCTCTGCTTGGTCGCGTTGTGGACGGTCTTGGCAACCCGCTTGACGGCAAGGGCCCGATCGAAACTTCCGAACGCCGCGTTGCGGACGTGAAGGCGCCGGGCATCATCCCGCGTAAATCGGTGCATGAGCCGATGGCGACCGGTCTCAAGGCTGTGGACGCGATGATCCCGATCGGCCGTGGCCAGCGGGAGCTGATCATTGGTGACCGTCAGACCGGCAAGACTGCCGTGGCGCTCGACGCGATCCTGAACCAGAAGTCCTACAACGACGCCGCGGGCGACGACGAGAGCAAGAAGCTCTACTGCGTCTATGTTGCGATCGGCCAGAAGCGCTCCACCGTGGCGCAGCTGGTGAAGAAGCTCGAAGAAACCGGCGCAATCGAATACTCGATCGTCGTGGCGGCAACCGCCTCCGACCCGGCGCCGATGCAGTTCCTCGCACCCTATGCCGCGACCGCGATGGCCGAGCATTTCCGTGACAATGGCCGTCACGCGCTGATCATCTATGATGACCTCTCCAAACAAGCCGTGGCCTATCGCCAGATGTCCCTGCTGCTCCGCCGTCCGCCGGGCCGCGAAGCGTATCCGGGTGACGTTTTCTACCTCCACTCGCGCCTGCTCGAGCGTTCTGCGAAGCTCAACGAAGACAATGGTGGCGGTTCGCTGACGGCGCTGCCGATCATCGAAACCCAGGGCGGCGACGTGTCGGCGTTTATTCCGACCAACGTGATCTCGATCACCGACGGCCAGATCTTCCTCGAGACCGAACTGTTCTTCCAGGGCATCCGCCCCGCTGTGAACACCGGTCTGTCGGTGTCCCGCGTTGGCTCCTCGGCTCAGACCAAGGCGATGTCTTCGGTTGCCGGTCCGGTGAAACTGTCCCTCGCCCAGTATCGCGAGATGGCGGCCTTTGCCCAGTTCGGCTCCGACCTCGACGCCTCGACCCAGCGCTTGCTGAACCGGGGTGCGCGTCTGACCGAGATGATGAAGCAGCCGCAGTATTCGCCGCTCACCAACTCGGAAATCGTCTGCATGATCTTTGCCGGCACCAACGGTTACCTCGACAACCTGCCGGTGAACCGCGTCAAGGAATTCGAAGACGGTCTGCTGAACCACATGCGTGGCAAGCGTCAGGATATCCTCGACTGGATCACCAACGAAGATCCCAAGATCAAGGGTGACGCCGCCGACAAGCTGAAGGCCGCGATTGACGAATTCGCCGCAGACTTCTCTTAAGGAGGTGCGGCAATGCCCAGTCTCAAGGACCTGAAGAACAGGATCGAGTCGGTCAAATCGACCCGCAAGATCACCAAGGCCATGCAAATGGTGGCCGCCGCAAAACTGCGGCGGGCCCAGGATGCGGCGGAGCAGGCCCGGCCCTATGCCGAGCGCTTCAACGCGGTCATGGCCTCGCTCGCCGCATCGGTGGGTGACAGCGCATCCGCGCCCCGGCTTCTCGCCGGGACGGGGTCCGATCAGGTGCAGTTGCTTGTGGTGATGACGTCCGAGCGCGGTTTGTGCGGCGGATTCAACTCCAACATCGTCAAGCTTGCCCGGGTGAAGATCGAAGAGCTTCTGGCAACCGGCAAGACGGTGAAAATCCTGACCGTCGGCAAGAAGGGCCGCGAACAGCTCAAGCGCGAGTATGGCGATCATTTCGTCGGTCACGTGGACATGAGCGAGGTCAAGAAGGTCGGCTACGGCAACGCGCAGGATATCGCGCGCGACGTGCTTGGCCGGTTCGACGCGGGCGAGTTCGACGTGGCAACGATCTTCTTTGCCAAGTTCAACTCGGTGATCAGCCAGGACCCGACCGCGTTGCAGGTCATCCCGGCCGCCTATGACGCGCCCGAAGCGGGCGCCGAGGAGGCGACGACGCTCTATGATTACGAGCCGGACGAAGAGGCGATCCTCGCCGATCTTCTGCCGCGTGGCGTGGCAACACAGATCTTTGCCGCGTTGCTCGAAAACGGGGCGTCGGAGCAGGGCGCGCGGATGTCCGCAATGGATAACGCGACCCGCAACGCTGGCGACATGATCGACCGTCTGACCATCGAGTATAACCGCTCACGTCAGGCCGTGATCACCAACGAGCTGATCGAAATTATTTCGGGCGCCGAGGCGCTCTAAGAGAACCGGAGACATCAACATGGCTAATGCACAAGGCAAAGTCACTCAGGTGATCGGCGCCGTGGTCGACGTGCAGTTCGACGACCACCTGCCCGAGATTCTGAACGCGCTGAACACGGAAAACAACGGGCGGAAGCTCGTCCTCGAAGTGTCGCAGCACCTCGGTGAGAACACGGTGCGTTGCATCGCGATGGACGCGACCGAAGGGCTCGTGCGCGGTCAGATCGTGACCGACACCGGCGCGCCGATCTCGATCCCTGTGGGCAACGCGACCCTTGGTCGGATCCTCAACGTCGTCGGCGAGCCGGTTGACGAGGGTGCGCCCATCGAGGCGGACGAGTTCCGCCCGATCCACGCCGATGCGCCTGCGTTCTCCGAGCAGTCGACCGAAAGCGAAATCCTCGTCACCGGCATCAAGGTGATCGACCTTCTGGCCCCCTACTCCAAGGGCGGCAAGATCGGCCTCTTCGGCGGTGCCGGCGTGGGCAAGACCGTTCTCATCATGGAACTGATCAACAACATCGCAAAGGTGCACTCGGGCTACTCCGTGTTCGCCGGTGTTGGCGAGCGGACCCGCGAAGGCAACGACCTCTACCACGAGATGATCGAATCCAACGTGATCAAGCCCGACAACCTGTCGGAATCGCAGGTGGCGCTGGTCTACGGCCAGATGAACGAGCCTCCGGGTGCGCGTGCCCGTGTGGCGCTGACCGGTCTGACCCTGGCCGAGCAGTTCCGCGACCAGTCCGGGACCGACGTTCTGTTCTTCGTGGACAACATCTTCCGCTTCACGCAGGCGGGCTCCGAGGTGTCGGCCCTTCTTGGCCGTATTCCTTCCGCTGTGGGCTATCAGCCGACGCTCGCGACCGATATGGGCGCGATGCAGGAACGCATCACCTCCACGAAATCCGGTTCTATCACGTCGATCCAGGCCGTTTACGTGCCTGCGGACGACCTCACCGACCCGGCGCCTGCAACGACCTTTGCGCACCTCGATGCCACGACCGTTCTGTCGCGTGCCATCTCCGAGCTGGGCATCTATCCGGCCGTGGACCCGCTCGACAGCTCGTCGCGCCTCATGGACCCGCAGATCGTTGGCGAAGAGCACTACCAGGTGGCGCGTGACGTTCAGGGGATCCTGCAGCGTTACAAGTCGCTCCAGGATATCATCGCGATCCTCGGGATGGACGAACTGTCGGAAGAGGACAAGCTGACCGTTGCGCGTGCACGGAAGATCCAGCGTTTCCTCAGCCAGCCGTTCGACGTGGCGAAGGTGTTCACCGGCTCTGACGGTGTGCAGGTTCCGCTCGAGGACACCATCTCCTCCTTCAAGGCGGTTGTGGCCGGTGAATACGACCACCTGCCCGAGGCGGCCTTCTACATGGTTGGCGGCATTGATGAGGTGAAGGCGAAAGCCGAGAAGCTCGCAGCCGAAGCGGCCTGATCCAGATGCTCTTCCGCCCTGCGGGCGGTCTCGCGACGCCGCCCGCAGGGACGGAGGAGCCAACCCTAGGAGATTGACATGGCAGACATGATGCAATTCGACCTCGTCAGCCCTGAGCGCATGCTCCTGTCGACGAAGGCCAAGTCGGTTCAGATCCCTGGCGCGGATGGTGACATGACGGCCATGCCCGATCATGCCCCGACCATCACGACCCTGCGCCCCGGTATCCTGACCGTGGAAACCGAGACCGGCACCGAGGAGTTCGTGGTCACGGGTGGTTTCGCCGAGATCGGTGAGACATTGTCGGTTCTGGCGGAAAAGGCGCTGCCGCGCGCCGACATGGACCAGGCGACCTATGAAGCTTTGGTCGATGAGGCCCACGAGGCATACAAACAGACCAAGGAAACCTTCAAGAACGAGCCGGGCCCGGTCGATGACGCGGTCAAGCTGCTTCAGGATATGGTTGCCGTGGGCACGCATATCGGTCTGGACCCAAAACAGCCGTCCCTCTGAACCCACAGCCGGCCTGTATCAGAAACCCCGCCTGCATGGCGGGGTTTTTCTGTTTCGGCACATGGCGAAGCAGCTTCGCCGCAAAACCACAAACAGCAAGACGCAGAGCGTCAATTTCGCGATCAAAGACGGCGCGCGACGCCATTCGGGTGACCGGATGCAGCGCGCCACGGGTTCGGCATCCGCGCCGTTTCGTGTTATCGTGCAACGTGCCGCCAAATCCTGGGCAGGCCAGATCAACGGAGACCGTCACGCATGGGAGCGCCATCGCCACCTTTCTCTGTGCCGGTTCAGAATGCCTTCGATGCCTTCCCGGCGCATAGCCGCGCGCCTTTACAGGCTTTGCGCGCGATGATCTTTGAAACGGCGGCTGACATGCCCGAGATCGGTCCGGTCGAGGAAACGCTCAAATGGGGGCAGCCCGCCTATATCACCCCCAAGACCAGGGCGGCCACAACCCTGCGTCTTGGCGTGCCCAAAACCGCGGATTACGCGCTTTTTGTTCCTTGCCAAAGCCGCGTGATTCTCGACGCGCAGGCCCTCTTCGGAGATCTGTTTCGATATGAGGGCACGCGCGGCATTCTGTTTGACGTCGGGCAAGACCCAGACCCGAACGCGCTCCGCCAAGTGATCCGGAGCGCGCTGCGCTACCACCTCAAATCCTAGAGAATGCCTTCGTAAATCGGGCCGAGTGTCTCGGTCTCGAACAGAGACGAAACCGAAGTGCCATTCCAGATGTTCAGGATGGATTGCGCAAAAAGCGGCGCGGTCGGCAAGACGCGGATGTTGGCGGCATTGGCTACCGGCTCGGTGGGTTGGATCGTGTCCGTGAGCACCAGCGATTTCATCACGGAATTTGTCACACGATCCACCGCCGGGCCAGACATGACCCCGTGCGAAATATAGGCATGGACCTCGGTGGCGCCGTGCTCCATCAGCACTTCTGCAGCCTTGCACAGCGTGCCGGCCGTGTCGCAGATATCGTCGACAATGATGCATTTCTTGCCGGTCACATCGCCGATCACGGTCATCTCGGCGATCTCGCCCGGCTTCTCCCGGCGCTTGTCGACAATCGCGAGGGGCGCATTGATCCGCTTGGCCAATTCGCGCGCCCGCGCCACGCCGCCCACGTCCGGAGATACGACCATCACATCGGAAAGCGCGCCAGCAAACTGGTTCAGAATATCGATGGCGAAGATCGGAGAGGCATAGAGGTTGTCCACGGGCATGTCGAAAAAGCCCTGAATCTGCGCGGCGTGCAGGTCCATCGTCAAAACCCGCTCAATCCCGGATTCAGCAACCATGTTGGCCACGAGCTTTGCGGTGATCGGCGTGCGCGCCTTGGTGCGGCGATCCTGGCGGGCATAGCCGAAATAGGGGATCACGGCGGTGATCCGCGCGGCCGATGACCGGCGCAGCGCATCCGCCATGATGAGAAGCTCCATCAGGTTGTCATTGGCGGGGTTCGATGTGGACTGCAGGATGAACATGTCCTCCCCGCGCACGTTTTCGAACACTTCGACAAAGATCTCCTGATCGTTGAAACGTTCCACCCGTGCATCCACCAGCCCGACGGACATGCCACGGTAGAGCGACATGCGCCGCGCGATCGCTTTTGCCAGTGGTTGGTTGGAATTGCCGGCAATCAGCTTGGGTTCGATGACGGTTGGCATGGGAAGGCTCCGGGAGTGTGACGGATTCGTGAACTTGCCGACCGCTTAGCATGGCCCTACGGTTCCGGCCAGAACCAGCACAGGACAGCACCGACATGGCCCATATCGATTACTATTTCGCAACGCTTTCGCCTTTTGCCTATCTGGCGGGCACACGGCTCGAGGAGGTTGCGGCCCGTACCGGTGCGACGATCACCTACAAACCTCTCGATATCGTCGCCTTGTTCGGACGCACGGGCGGCACACCCCCCAAGGACCGGCACCCGTCGCGACAGGCTTACCGCGCGCAGGACCTGCCCCGGCAGGCCCGCAAGCTTGGCATGGAGCTCACCCTCAAGCCGGCGCATTGGCCGACCAATCCGGCGCCGTCCTCCTATGCGATCATCGCGGCGCAGAAAGCCGGTGGCGGCGATCTTGGCGCGCTGTGCCACGGGATCTTGCGGGCCTGCTGGGCCGAAGAAAAGGACATTGCCGAGGACGCGGTCGTGCGCGAATGCCTGACCGCCGCGGGTTTTGACCCGAGCCTTGTCGACAGCGGCCTTCTGGTCGGGGCCGAGACCTACGCCGCCAATCTCGAAGAAGCCGTCGAGCGGGGTGTCTTTGGCGCGCCGTTCTACTTGGTTGACAGTGGCGAGAGCTTCTGGGGACAGGACAAGCTTGATGATCTGGAGGCGCATCTCAAGGGAGAGCTCTGATGCCAAACGCGCTTCGGGGCGGCACGGAGACGTCTTGGCAGGAAATGGGCGCGGGCGCGATGCCCGCGCTCGTTCTGCATTGCGGGCTTGGGCGGGGGGCCATGTGGCGTGGCGTGGCAGCCGGTCTTGCAGAGCGTGCGACCCTGACGGTGCCGGATCTGCCGGGACACGGGAAATCGGGGCCATGGGCGCCGGGCCGCGATGTGCACGATCAGGCGACAGACATGGCGCGGAGCTTTTTTGATAGGCCCATGCACCTGATCGGCCACAGCTTTGGGGGAACGGTGGCTTTGCGTCTCGCGGTGGAGGCGCCCGAAAAGGTCCTCTCCCTGTCGCTTGTGGAACCGGTGCTCTTTGCCGCGGCGCGCAACGATCCGGATTTTGCGGCGCATCGTGCGGCGGAGCAGGGGTTTGCCGCGCTTCATGAGGCCGGCGACGCGGAGGGTGCGGCGCGCGCCTTCAACCGCCGGTGGGGCGACGGCACGCGCTGGGACGGTTTCACGCCACAGGCGCGGGCCATGATGATCGCAAATATGCCCTTTATCCTGAACAGCCGTTCAGCGCTTTGGGACGACATACATGATATCCTGGCTCCGGGCGGGCTCGAACGGATTGCGGCTCCGGTGATGATGATCCGGGGCGCCGGAACGGTGCCCATCGTCGCGGCCATCCATGCGGGGCTGGCGGCGCGGTTGCCGAACGCGGAGGAGGTCGTGATCGACGGGGCGGGACATATGTGTGTTGCCAGTCATCCCGACGCCGTGGCGCAAGCGGTGGCACGCGGGCTCGATCACTCGCGCCGGGCGTCTCTGTCATAGCTGGCCGGGGCGGGCAGGGCCGGTCGCGCAGGCTGCGCCGCCGCATCACGGGAGGGCGGCCGGGCGGCCGGTGCGCCCGGGATGGGCGGTGTGCCCGGCGTGAGGATGTGGCGTAACAGCGCCACCGGATGCGCCTTGAGCGTCAGCCGGGTCGAGACGTAATCCTCGACCACCTCTTCGCCGAGCGTCATGGCGGGCAGATGCGCGGCGGGCTCGTCGATGGCCTCGCCGTCGATATCCTGCGCGAAAAGCGGCAATTCCGGCCCGTTGGAGAGGGCCTTGGATTCCCACAGCGCATCGCGGCGGGTCAGGCCCAGCCCGGCAAAGACATCCGCCTCCGCCAGCTTGGCCAGCAAGGGCGGCGCCAGTCCCGCGCGGCGCCAGACATCGCGCACCGACTGATAGCCATTGCCGCGCGCGGCAGGGATCCATTGGGCATCATCCTCACCGAGCCCCTTGATCTGGCGAAACCCCAGACGCAGGGCAAGCCCGCCGCGCCCGTCGGGTTCCATCACGTTGTCCCAGTAACTCGCATTGATACAGATCGGCCGAACGGTGACGCCATGCTCGCGCGCGTCGCGCACGATCTGCGCCGGGGCGTAGAACCCCATCGGCTGGGAGTTCAGAAGTGCGCAGGCAAAGATGCCGGGATGGTGCCGTTTGATCCACGCCGAGGCATAGACCAGCAGCGCAAAACTCGCCGCATGGCTTTCGGGAAAGCCGTAGGAGCCGAAGCCCTCGATCTGGGCAAAGCAGCGCTCCGCAAACTCGGCGTCATAGCCATTGCGGGCCATGCCGCGCATGAAGAGCGTGCGAAACTCGCTCACGTGACCCTTTTTCTTGAAGGTGGCAAGCGCGCGGCGCAACCGGTCGGCCTGATCCGGGGTGAAGCCCGCGCCGATTATGGCGATCTGCATGGCCTGTTCCTGAAACAGCGGCACGCCCAGCGTCTTGCCGAGCACTTGCCCCAGCGCATCGGAAGGGAAGGAGACCTCTTCCTCGCCATTGCGGCGGCGCAGATAGGGGTGGAGCATGTCGCCCTGGATCGGGCCGGGGCGGATGATCGCCACCTCGATGACCAGATCATAGAAACAGCGCGGGCGCATACGGGGTAGGAAGTTCATCTGCGCGCGGCTTTCGACCTGAAACACCCCGACGCTGTCGGCCTGGCACAGCATGTCATAGACGCGCGGATCCTCCGGCGGCAGCGTCGCGAGCGTGTGGCGGTCCCCGTGATGCGTGGCAATGAGGTCAAACGCCTTGCGGATGCAGGTGAGCATCCCGAGCGAGAGCACATCGACCTTGAGGATGCCGAGGCTGTCGATATCGTCCTTGTCCCAGCAGATGACGGTGCGGCCCTCCATCGTGGCGTTCTCGATCGGGACCAGTTCGTCGAGCCGCCCTTCGGTGATGATGAAGCCGCCCACATGCTGGGACAGGTGGCGCGGGAAGCCGATGATCTCAAAGATCAGCTTCATGGTGAGTTGCAAACGGTGATCGGTTGAATCGAGCCCGATCTCCCGCATGCGCTCGGCTTCCAGCCCGTTGGTGGAGAAAAAGCCCCAGAGCTGTGAAGACAGCGCGCCGATCGTGTCCTTGCTCAGGCCCATGGCGGTGCCGACCTCGCGCACGGCGCGCTTGCCGCGATAATGGATGACCGTGGCACAGAGCCCGGCGCGGTGCCGCCCGTAGCGTTCGTAGATATGCTGGATCACCTCCTCGCGCCGTTCATGTTCGAAATCCACGTCGATATCCGGTGGTTCGTCGCGGGCCTCCGATACAAAGCGCTCAAAGACCATCGTGCCGATCTCCGGGGAGACGGAGGTGACGCCGAGACAGTAGCAGACCACCGAATTGGCCGCCGAGCCGCGCCCCTGACACAGGATGTCGCGGGAGCGGGCAAAGGCGACGATGTCGCGCACGGTGAGGAAATAGGGCTCGTATTTCAGCTTGCCGATCAGCGCCAGTTCATGCGCCAGCAGTTTTTGCACATGCTCCGGCGCGCCCTGCGGATAGCGCCAGCGCAGACCGTCATGGGCGAGTCGCGACAGTCGCTGTGGCGCCGTTTCGCCATCGGTGATCTCGGACGGGTATTCGTAGCGCAGGCTCTGAAGATCGAAGACGCAACTCTCTGCAAGGGCCTGTGCGCGGTCGACGGCGGCGGCCTCCGGGCCCAGAAGGCGACGCATCTCGGCATCCGACCGCAGCCGTTTTTCACCATTGGCCAGCGCCGCCCGGCCCAGGTCGTCGACCCGCTTGCCGGTGCGGATGGCCGTGAGCACATCGGCCAGGGGGCGGCGGCGGCCGTGATGCATCATCGGGCAGGCGGTGGCGACGGTATCGAGCCCGAGGTCACGCGCCAGATCCGCATGGGCGGTCATGCGTGCCGCGTCCTGCCCATCATAGGCGGGCGTCAGCGCGAGGAGGCATGCGGGGAAGCGGCGCGTCAGCCGTTCCGCCTCTGTCCGCCATCCGCTCGCGCCGCGCGTGTTTCGGAGTGCCTGTGGCGGGTGCAGGATCAACCGGAGCCCTGTCAGATCAGGCGGGAGGTCCTTGACGGACAGGTCGCATGTGCCCTTTTCGGCGCGCAGACGCCCTTTGGAAATCAGCCGGCAGAGCAGGGCCCAACCCGCGCGCGTGGCGGCCAATGCCGTGATCTCGATCCCTTCCGCAAAGACCAGCCGCGCCGCAGGGATCAAGCGCGGGACATTGCGGATATCGGCAGAAGGCGGTGCCGGGCAGCCGGGCGGTGCGGGAGGGCCGATGGGGCCATCGCGGGTCTCCAGTGCATCGCGCTCGGCCACATCGCGCGCAATCTCGCGCCCGCGGGTGTGGGCGCGCACGATTCCGGCCACCGAGTTCGTATCGGCGATGGCGATGGCGCTCAGCCCCATCAGCGCCGCACGCTCCATGTACTCCTCGGGGTGGGAGGCCCCGGTGAGAAAGGTGAAATTGGACGTGATCGACAGCTCTGCAAACATGTCCCAGATTATAGTTCATGATTTGTTCTTTTTCGAGTCCTTCCCAGCGGGGTCCTGCGTCCTTCGCACGCCGCGCCGGTGGCAAATGGGCCGCGCCGTATGGTGAGCCGGCCATCAGGGACAGGCCCGCGACGGGCTGATGCGCCGGATTGGGCCCGGCAGGACGGCACGTCACCCGGGCCGAGTTTGCTTGCATATCCGCGCCGGGCCATGCGAGTTTCCCCCTTGAGGAGAGCGCCATGGAAATCGAGACGCAAACCGGTCAGACCGGCACCACCCCTGCGCAATTGCCGCAAACCATGCCGCATGGCACCCGCAATCCGGGCATGGATCTTGACATGGATTGGGTGATGCGCGCGCGGGTCAACCGCTCTGCCGTGGAACGCCGTGCCTCCAGCCTGCCGGGGCGGCGCAGCGTGAAGAAATCGCATCAAGCCGCCTGGCTTGCGCGTGCGATCAGCTGCATCGACCTGACCACGCTGGCGGGTGATGACACGCCGGGGCGGGTGCGCCGTTTATGCGCCAAGGCGCGCCATCCGGTGCGCACCGATCTTCTGGAAGCGCTCGGGCTGCAAGGCCTGACCACGGGTGCGGTCTGCGTCTATCATGACATGATCGAGACTGCGGTCGCTGCGCTGGATGGCAGCGGCATTCCGGTGGCGGCGGTGTCCACGGGGTTTCCTGCCGGGTTGTCTCCCATGTATCTGCGGGTTCAGGAGATCGAGGAAAGCGTCAAGGCGGGCGCGGCCGAGATCGATATCGTCATTTCGCGGCGCAAGGTTCTGATGGGCGACTGGCACGGGCTTTACGACGAGATGCGCGCCTTCCGGGCGGCTTGCGGGGATGCGCATGTCAAGGCGATCCTCGCAACCGGGGAGCTGGGCACGTTGACCAATGTGGCGCGCGCCTCTCTCGTCTGCATGATGGCGGGCGCTGATTTCATCAAGACCTCCACCGGCAAGGAGAGCGTGAATGCCACCTTGCCCGTGAGCCTCGTCATGATCCGGGCGATCCGCGACTACGAGGATCGCACCGGCATTCGCGTCGGATACAAGCCGGCAGGCGGCATCTCCAAGGCCAAGGATGCGCTGACCTACCTCGCTCTGATCAAGGAGGAGCTCGGCGATCCGTGGCTCAGGCCGGAACTCTTCCGGTTCGGGGCCTCGTCCCTGCTCGGCGATATCGAACGGCAGTTGGAGCATCACGTCACCGGCGCATACTCGGCGTCGTGGCGTCATGCGATGAGCTGAGCCGGGGCATGTCGATGCAGAACAACCCCTACATCCTTCTGTTCGGCCTGTTCTTTGCGCTATGGCTGGGGGCCCAAAGCTGGAAGCGGCGCAAGCTGCGCCGGGCTGTGCGCGATCTGCCGACCCGGATGCAGCGTATGCTCGGGCCGGAACCCGATTACGCGCCGCCAGCGGACGGAACGCCAGAGGAGATGCAGGACTACGCACGTCTCTATCGACATGTCGGCCGGGTGCAGCGCGTGCTCTGGGGGGCTGCTGTCCTGTGGCTGGTCTATGTCATTTTCCTTGTCATACGGGAGCAGGTCTCATGACCGTCAAAGAGATTTTCGAGACCATGGACTACGGCGCCGCGCCCGAATCGTCCGAAGATGCGCTGGCGTGGCTTGTGGATCAGGGCTCGCGGTTCGGCCATTTCATCGACGGCGCCTTTACCGCGCCCGGCACAGAGCGCTTCGAGAGCGCGAACCCGGCCAATGGCGAGGTGCTCGCCGAGATCAGTCAAGCCAGCCCAAAAGAGGTAGCGTTGGCCGTGGCCGCCGCGCGCGCGGCGCAACCGGGCTGGGCAGGCTTGGGCGGTCCGGGACGGGCGCGCTATCTTTATGCGCTTGCGCGGCTTTTGCAGAAACACGCGCGGCTGTTCGCGGTGCTCGAAACGCTCGATAACGGAAAGCCCATCCGCGAAAGCCGCGATATCGACATCCCGCTTGCGCAACGGCATTTCTATTATCACGCCGGCATGGCGCAACTCATGGAGCGCGAATTGCCGGGGCGCGCCGCTCTTGGTGTCTGCGGCCAGATCATCCCGTGGAATTTCCCGCTTCTGATGCTGGCATGGAAGGTCGCGCCAGCGCTGGCCATGGGCAATACCGTCGTGCTCAAACCGGCGGAATGGACATCGCTGACGGCCTTGCTGTTTGCCGATCTGTGCCGGCAGGCAGGTCTTCCGAAAGGGGTTGTCAATATTGTGACGGGTGACGGTGCCGTTGGTGCGGCGCTGGTCGAAGCCGATGTGGACAAGATCGCCTTTACCGGTTCGACCGAGGTTGGCCGCAAGATCCGTGAAGCGACCGCGGGGCGCGGTATTGCGTTGACGCTCGAGCTGGGTGGCAAGTCGCCCTATATCGTCATGGAAGACGCCGATATCGACAGTGCGATCGAAGGGCTTGTCGACGCGATCTGGTTCAACGGTGGGCAGGTCTGCTGTGCAGGGTCGCGCTTGCTGGTGCAGGAAGGCATCGCCGAGCGGTTTCACAGCAAGCTCCGGCGGCGGATGGACATGCTGCGCATGGGGGATCCGCTCGACAAGTGTATCGATATCGGCGCAATCGTCTCGCCAGAGCAGCGCGACAGGATCGCCCGGTTGGTCGAGAGCAGCGATGGCACGGTATATCAGCCCGGCACAGGCCCCGTGGAGGGGTGTTTCTTTCCGCCGACCCTTATCACGGGATTGGAGCCGGCATCCCCCTTGATGCAGGAAGAGATTTTTGGCCCGGTCCTCGTGGCGAGCACGTTCCGCACCCCCGAAGAGGCCATCCAGATTGCCAACAACACGCGCTACGGGCTGGCTGCGTCGGTCTGGTCGGAAAACATCAATACGGCGCTCGATATCGCGCCCCGTCTCGTGGCTGGTGTGGTCTGGGTCAACGGCACAAACATGTTCGATGCGGCCGCAGGCTTTGGCGGCCTGCGCGAATCCGGTTTTGGCCGCGAGGGCGGCTGGGAAGGCTTGATGGCCTATACCAGGCCCGAGCAAGCGGCGGAGCCAGCAGCGGCCATCGCGCCGTTCGAGGGCGAGACCAGTGAACCGCAGGCTGTAGACCGGACGGCGAAGCTCTATATCGGGGGCAAGCAGGCCCGGCCCGATGGCGGATATGCGCGTGATATCCATGACGCGACGGGCGTGCTGATCGGGCAGGCCCCGATCGCCAATCGCAAGGATGTGCGCAACGCGGTCGAAGCGGCGCGCGGGGCATCCGCGTGGTCGAAGGCAACCGCGCATAACCGGGCGCAGGTGCTGTATTACATCGCGGAGAACCTCGCCGCCCGGGAAGCGGAGTTTGCCGCACGGATTGATCGCCTTACGGGCGGATCCGGTGGCATGGCCGAGGTGCAGGC
This sequence comes from Cognatishimia sp. F0-27, assembly GCF_020667845.1. Taxonomy (GTDB): domain Bacteria; phylum Pseudomonadota; class Alphaproteobacteria; order Rhodobacterales; family Rhodobacteraceae; genus JAFMPQ01. Next base: position 116,160 of record NZ_JAFMPQ010000001.1, on the reverse strand, counting down.
ATCGGTCGACCGGTTGTTCACCTATGGTGCATGGGCAGACAAGTTTGACGGCGATGTCCGCTCCGTACCGATGCGGGCGGTGGCGCTGGCGATGCGCGAACCCTGCGGTGTAATCGGTGCGCTGTGCCCCGATCCGTTCCCTCTGCTTGGTCTGATCTCGGTGATGGCCCCGGCCATTGCGATGGGCAACCGCGTCGTGCTTGTGGCCTCTGAGCCCTTTCCGCTGGCGGCGACGGATTTCTATCAAGTCCTCGAAACCTCGGATGTGCCGGGTGGCGTGGTCAACATCCTGACCGGCTCCCACGAGGAGCTTGCCCCGACGCTTGCCGCCCATCTCGATGTGGACGCCATCTGGTCGTTTTCTTCGGCACCCGTGTCAGGCGTCATCGAAAAAGCCGCCGCGGGCAATCTGAAGCGGAGTTGGGTGACACACGGGACCGGACGCGACTGGATGGGCGCGGATGGCGACGGGCGCGCCTTTCTGGATGCGGCAACCGAGGTCAAGACCGTGTGGGTGCCTTATGGCGCGTAAGACCGCCGGGGCTGGTTGGTGAGACACCATGGCGCGTAAGGCCCCAGGGGCCTCGTCGCAGAGACAGTGGGCCTGCGCGCATGGCGTGAAATGGCCGCGTCGCGGATGCCCGGGCGCCTTAGTCCTGCCAATAAATGCGACAGCGTGCCGTGGCTATGAGCGTCTTCGAAACCCCGATCATTGAGATTTGATCCGCCCGATGCTATTTATGGAGCATCGTCGCGTTCGCCATGAGCGGGCGCTTTGCAAAAAAGGAGGACGATGTCCTGTCTTCGACAGCTCACGCGGCTACAGCCGCTGACCGGGGAACGCCCATGACGGGCCTGCCCCCGAAATCCCAAGATGGCGCAGCCGTGCTTGCCGCCATTGAAACCATTCTTTCAGACCTCAAGGCCGAAGATGTCGTGCAGATCGATCTGCGGGGCAAGTCATCCGTGTGCGACCACATGATCATCTGCTCCGGGCGTTCCTCGCGACAGGTGGCGGCCCTCGCGGACAAGATCGAGGAGACCCTCAAGCAAGAGCATGGGGTGCTTGCGCGGACCGAAGGCAAGGGAACCGGCGATTGGGTTCTCGTGGATGCCGGTGACGTGGTGATCCATATCTTCCGCCCGGAAGTGCGCGAGTTTTACCAGCTTGAAAAGATGTGGCTTCCGGTTGGCGATCATGTCGGGGCCGTGCCGCAATAACGCGGCGCGTGTCCGGCAACGCTGATGCGCGTTCATCTGTGCGTGGTGGGACGGCTGCGCGCCGGTCCCGAGCGCGATCTTGTCGACGATTATCTCCAGAGGTTCGACCGCACCGGCCGGAGCCTTGGGCTCGGTCCCGCCAAGGTTGTCGAGGTGGAGGATCGCAAGGGAGGCGGCATGGCGTCGGAGGCCACGCTTCTGCGGCGCGCCCTTCCCACAGGCGCTGTCACCTGCATCCTTGATGAGCGCGGGCAGGTGATGCCCTCTCCCAAATTTGCGGACCGATTGAGCCGGTGGCGTGACACGGGCGTATCCGACCTCGCCTTCCTCATCGGCGGGGCCGACGGGCTCGACCCAAGCCTGCGCGATGAGGCGGATTTCGCGCTGTCCTTCGGCGCCATGGTCTGGCCGCATATGCTGGTGCGCGTGATGCTGAGCGAGCAGCTCTATCGTGCCGCCTCCATTCTGGGCGGTGCGCCTTATCATAGGGCGTGACCACCGCGCAGCGTGCGTGTCCGGGGCACAGGGTGTGATCACGGGTGACGCACTCGACACGCCGAAGCGGAAATGCGAGATCGCAAGGCCGCGGCGCTTGGGTTTTGGCAGGCGGGCGGGTAGGTCTTCTGACGATGGCAGGCAAGTCCAAGAAACCGCGCAACACAGCGGCCGCAAAACAGGCGAAACGGCGGTTTCGACCGGTTCGATGGATGCTGCGCTGGGCGGTTCGGCTGGGAGGAATTGCCATGGTGCTTGTTCTGGGCCTCGTGGTGCTTTTCGCGGCGGTCAATCCGCCAACCACGCACACGATCTGGTCCGAGGCGAACCGGCTTGGTGGCGTGCAACGGAATTGGGTTGATGCCGACGATATCGCGCCGGTCATGCTGCGCGCGGCGGTTGCGGCGGAGGATGCCAACTTCTGCACCCACTGGGGGTTCGACATGGATGCGATCCGCGCCGCCATCGACTCCGGTGCGGCCCGTGGCGGCTCTACAATCTCGCAGCAGGTGGTCAAGAACGTGTTCCTCTGGCAGGGGCGTTCCTGGGTGCGCAAGGCGCTTGAAGCCGCGCTGACCCCGGCGGTCGAGGCGATTTGGTCCAAGCGCAGAATACTCGAGGTCTATCTCAATATCGCGGAGTTCGATGAGGGTGTGTTTGGCGTCGAGGCGGCGGCACAGCGCTATTTCGGAACGTCTGCCGCCCGTCTGAGCACGCGACAGGCGTCGCTGCTGGCCTCGGTTCTGCCCAATCCCAAGCAGCGCAATGCGGCCAACCCCACCGCTTTTCTAGACCGTCGCGCGCGCGCCATCGCATCGGGCGCCGCGACCATCGACGCGGATGGCCGTGCCGCCTGTTTTCAGTAGGCGCAGGGTGGCCTGTGGTGCGCGTCACGGTTGAACCGTCGCGCGTTGTGCGGCAAAGAGAACCGGACCCCTGATCGTTCGGAGACCTCATGGCCAAGCTCTATCACGTGCCGCTGTCGCCTTTCTGCCGCAAGGTCCGCCTCAGCCTTGCGGAAAAGAAGATCGAATGCGAACTGATCGAGGAGCGGTATTGGGAAAAAGACGCGGACTTCCTGCGCCGCAATCCCGCCGCCAAGGTTCCGGTGATCCGGATTGACGGAAAAACCATGGCGGAATCAGCCGCAATCTGTGAGTGGATCGAAGAGAAATATCCCGAGCCGCCATTGATGCCGCGCTCCGCCGATGCGCGCTACGAGGTGCGCCGGCTTGTGGGATGGTTCGACGACAAATTCCACAACGAGGTGACCTCGAAACTGCTCTACGAGCGGGTCAACAAGAAGGTGATGAAGGCGGGGTTCCCGGACTCGGGCAATGTGAAATCCGGCGCGAAGGCGATCAAGTATCACCTCGATTACATGGCATGGTTGCTGGATCATCGTCGTTGGCTGGCGGGCGATTCGATGACCCTGGCGGATTTTGCAGCCGCGGCCCATCTTTCGTCTCTGGATTACATCTCAGACGTGGACTGGAATCGCTCCGAGGTGGTGAAGGACTGGTATGCCAAGATCAAGTCGCGCCCGGCCTTCCGCAATATCCTCGCGGATCAGATCCCGGGGTTCCCACCGCCACCGCATTATGCGGATCTCGATTTTTAGGACGGCGGCGCGGCGCTCGCCTGCGGCATCGCCCCGCCCACCGTCCCATTTAGGCGAATCGATCAGGCGGATCCCAATGGCGGCAATCGGAGAAGAGGCGCATTTCTGACCATTGGCACCCCGATGACACGCTCAAGCGGGCGCTTGTTGCGCAGGCCGAGACCGAAGGCTTTGCCGCGTGCCGGATCTGCCGTCCGGATGCCGTGCCGCAGGTGATGGCACGGCTACGGCACTTCGTGGCCGAGGGTCGGCATGGACAGATGGGGTGGATGGCCGAGCGCATGCATTGGCGTGGCGCGCCGGACGTCCTCTGGCCCGAGGCCCGCTCCGTGATCATGCTGGCCGAGAATTACGGGCCGGATCAGAACCCGCTCGCTGATCTGGAGCACAAGACGGCAGCGACAATCTCGGTCTACGCCCGGAACCGGGATTATCATGACGTGGTCAAGAAACGGTTGAAGCGTCTCGGCCGTTGGTTGATCGACGTCTCTCGAAAACGGTGTGGCGTAGAGGCGCAGATCAAGGTCTTTGTGGACACCGCCCCGGTGCCGGAAAAGGCGCTTGCAGAAGCGGCCGGGCTGGGCTGGCAGGGCAAGCACACCAACCTCGTCAGCCGCGAGCTGGGGAGCTGGTTTTTCCTTGGAGCGATTTTCACCACTGTCGAGCTGGAGCCGGATGCGCGCGGACAGGATCATTGCGGCCGGTGCCGGGCGTGCCTTGATGTCTGTCCAACCGACGCTTTCCCCGAACCGTATCAACTCGATGCGCGGCGCTGCATTTCCTACCTCACCATCGAGCACAAGGGGATGGTGGACCCGGCATTGCGCCCGGCGCTGGGCAACCGGATCTATGGCTGTGACGACTGTCTTGCGGTCTGTCCCTGGAACAAATTTGCGGAACGCGCGTCGGAAGTGAAATACCATGCGCGCGAGGATCTGCTCCGCCCGCCCTTGGCGGAGCTTGCGACACTGGACGACGCCGGTTTCCGGGCGCGGTTTGCAGGCTCGCCCATCAAGCGGATCGGGCGCAACCGGTTTGTGCGCAATGTCTGCTATGCGATTGGCAATTCCGGTGAGGGCGCTCTCGTGTCGGTGGTTCAGCCGCTTTGTGACGACGACGATCCGGCCGTGGCAGACGCCGCCCGATGGGCCGTAGGCCGCTTGCGCGCTCCGTCCGGGTAGCCCGCAGGGGTTTCGTCATTGTTGGTGAAGCGGCCCGAAATCAGCAAAGGGCGCCGACAGAGGGAGGCGCCGACGCCCTTTGTTTCGTGCCCGGATCAAAACCGTAGTTGCCGGATACGCTACGTCTTTAAAGATAAGCCGGAATTGGCATCCGGCAAGGCAGCCTGTCATCAAACTCACGCCGATGGGAGACAGATGACAGGTGGCTTGCTTCTTGCGGATGAACGCCCACCTATTGAGGCATGTCGCATCCAAAACGCGGCCCGGATAACCAAGACCGCCATTAAGGAGGACCCGCATGGCCCGATATGAGCGCCGTCCCGAAGTGATCGAGAGCCTCACGCCTGAGCAATACCGCGTCACGCAACAAGACGGCACGGAACGCCCCGGGACGGGCGAATACCTGTCCAACAAGGAACCCGGTATCTATGTGGACATCGTGTCCGGCGAGCCGCTTTTCGCCAGCAGCGACAAATATGAGTCCGGCTGCGGATGGCCAAGCTTCACCAAGCCGATTGAGCCCGCGCATATCAATGAACTGCGCGACACATCGCTGGGTATGATCCGAACGGAAGTGCGCTCGACCCACGGTGACAGTCATCTTGGCCACGTGTTTCCGGACGGCCCCATGGATCGTGGTGGCCTGCGATACTGCATCAATTCCGCGTCCTTGCGCTTTGTGCACCGTGACGACATGGAAGCCGAGGGCTATGGTGCCTATCTCGATCAAGTGGAGGATGTTGCATGAACGGTTTGGAACGCGCAGTGCTCGCCGGTGGATGCTTTTGGGGCATGCAGGACCTGATCCGCAAGCTGGACGGCGTCGAAAAGACCCGCGTCGGCTATACCGGGGGGGACGTGCCAAACGCCACTTACCGCAATCACGGGACGCATGCCGAAGGGATCGAGATCTGGTTCGACCCGGAGCGGATCTCCTACCGCCGGCTTCTGGAGTTCTTCTTTCAGATCCACGATCCGACCACAGTCAATCGACAGGGCAACGACCGCGGCATGAGCTATCGTTCCGCGATCTACTACGTCGACGCGGACCAGAGAGCCTGTGCGCTCGACACAATTGCCGACGTCGAAGCATCGGGCCGGTGGCCGGGCAAGGTCGTGACCGAGGTGGAGCCGGTCGGTGATTTCTGGGAAGCCGAGCCGGAGCATCAGGATTATCTTGAGCGCATCCCGCATGGCTATACCTGTCACTTCCCGCGTGCCGATTGGGTTCTTCCGCGACGCGACGCGGCCGAATAGGGCCAAACGACTTGGCGGGCCTGTGACACGGCCGTTTTCAAAAGAGGCGATCCACCGCGTGTGGGTCGCTTTTTTTTGTGGGAGACTGTCGGTGTGGGTCTTTGAAACCTGTTGTGTTCCCTTGTGCCTTCACCGCACTTGGCGAGCGCATCGTGTTGTGCAAGCGCGGCCACGCAGAGAGCGGTAGAACCTGAGCCTCATCAATCGCGACACGCTGTGGCACCCATCCGCACGGCCCCGAACCTCGGGTTGACGGTCTGGTGTTTCTTTTATGCGGATAAATTGGTAACCAGTCCAAACCAATTTTCAAAAGACACAGGAGCTTTCATGCCGTTTCGCCCCGTGCAATCCGAAAAGCTCGCGCATGCCGTCGTCCGGCAGATTGAACAGCTGATCCTGCGGGGTGTTCTGCGCCCGGGCGATCGGCTTCCGGCGGAACGCGAGCTTTCGGAGCGGCTGGGTGTCTCGCGTCCCTCCTTGCGCGAAGCGGTGGGAGATCTGGAGGCGCGCGGCCTCCTAGAAGCACGCGCCGGGGCGGGAGTCTTTGTGACCGATGTTCTTGGCTCAGCGTTTTCCGACGCGTTGAAGGGACTGTTTGCCGGGCATGACGAGGCGATTTTCGACTATCTCGCCTTCCGTCGGGACATGGAGGGGTTGGCCGCCGAACGGGCCGCCGCTCAGGGAACTGATGGCGACCTCGAGGTGATCAACACGATCTTTGGCAAGATGGAAGCCGCACATGGCAAACGCAATCCGGCGGATGAAGCCAAGCTGGATGCGGATTTTCACCTCGCCATCATCGAAGCGAGCCATAATGTCATCATGCTGCACATGATGCGCTCGATGTACCAACTGCTGCGCGAGGGCGTGTTCTACAACCGGCAGATCATGTTCAAACAGCGCACCACCCGCAGCGCGCTGCTCGATCAGCACCGGGCGATCAATGACGCCCTTCAGGCGCGTGACGGCATCGCGGCGCGCGCTGCTGTTGTGGCGCATCTCAATTTTGTTGAAGACGCGCTGTTCCGAGACCGGCGGGCGGAGGCGCATGACGTGGTTGCACGACAGCGCCTTGAGCGCGAACGTCGCGGTTGAGCGCGCCCACCCGCATGTAAGACACGCGGGTGGGCGGTGTGGATCACTCGCCGGCCAGGATCGAGCCTGGAGGCGTTCCGTCATTCAGCCAGGTTTCGAGCGGTGTCATCGGGTCGAGCGCGGCGGCGTTGATCCCGTCGGGCCCCGGCAGGATGCCGCAATGGTCCAGCCCCGGCACCATGAAGAGCGCAACGTTTCCCTTGAGCGCGTCCTCGCCCCCGGCGGCCTCAGCGGCTTGTTCATACCACGCCACCGTCTTGTAGGGCGTGACGATGGCATCGGCCCAGCCATGCCAGACAATCATCTTGCCACCGGCGTCGCGGAAGGCGGAGATGTCGGGGTTATCGGCATTGTAGAACCCTGCTGATGTCGACATTCTCGCCGGATCGGCCTCGATATCGAAATCACCCGGTGTCCATGTCGGGCCGGGATCGGTGTCATAGGCCATGTAGCGTCCGAAATCCGTGGCGAAAGCGTTGACCAGCCGTCCGCCGCCATCGGCATTGCCGGTCAACCAGAGCCACCAGAACGACTCCGATCCCTCCGGAATGCCGCCGGGGTAGAGCTGCTCTCCGGCAGCGTTGCGCGGGCCTTCCCGCCATTTTGCAAGCGTATCAAGCTGCTGGTTCGAAAGTCCGAGATCACCGTAATTGACGTCGCAGGCACGAGGATCGCCAATTACGCCGTCTTCAGCCCCGTCCACCGCGTCGCATTGCTCCAGCACGGCTGCGCCGATCTTGGCCACATCGTCCGGGCCGAGGATCCAGTTGCCGTCCGCATCGGTATTGGTTTGCATCAGCCATGGATGCTTGACCCCGACCAGCCCGGTGTAATCCATCGCCGGGGCCCCGGAGATGATCCCGTCGAACATCTCGGGATAGCGCTCGGCGGCCACGTGAGCCATGCGCCCACCGGTCGAACAACCCTGAAAGATCGCCTGTTCTGAGGCGGCGCCGTAAAACGCATCGATCATCGCCTGGGCGACGCGGTTTGTTTCCCCGATGGACCGCCAGCCCCAGTCGCGTTCGGCGTGCGGGTTGTGCAGGGCCCAGCCCGCATCGGTGACACCGAGCCCGTGATGGCCGCTGTCGGACGTGGCGGTGGCATATCCGCGCTCCAGCCCGGGGCGCATGGCATTGATCCAGCCGCCGCCGGCATCCGCGCGGCCCAGGACGCCGCAAAAGCCGCCGCACCCGGATTGGTAATATTTGCCGTTCCAACCCTCCATCGGCAGCCGCACCTCGATGGAGATCGCGGGGCGGGCCGTTGCGCGCACCTCGCAATAGGCGGGCAGCGTATCGGAGGCTGGAATGACGCGCGCCGAGCTGACGGTTGTGGTATCGACGACCACGTCGCGCAGCGCGGTGCACGCTGCATCGCTGTTCTGCGCGAAGGCCGGGGCAGCGGTGCAAAGGATGATGGTGCCAAGGGCTGGTAACCGCATGAACGTCTCCTGTTTCGGGGTCAAAGGACCACAACCTTTGCTTGTTTTTCCAAACCAGTAAAGCGTCTTGTCTGCGGAGGTGGCGGGGTTGTCTACAAGATTGGCCGGCGCTGTGGGCCCGCCACGGACCATGAAAAAACCCGGGCACGCAGGGTGCCCGGGTCAGTCGTGTCAAAGGGTGATGGGGGAGAAACCGTCAGCCTTTGGTGAAGTCCGGATAGGCCTCCATGCCCAGCTCGGCCATGTCGAGACCGTTGATCTCGGCCTCTTCGTCGACGCGGATACCCACGGTCGCCTTGAGGATGATCCAGATGACCAGCGAGGTGATGAAGACGAAAGCGCCGATGGATACGATGCCGAGGATCTGTGCGCCCCAGTTGCCGGTGTAGAAGGCAACCGCCAGCGTGCCCCAGATGCCTGCAAAGAGGTGGACCGGGATGGCACCGACAACGTCGTCGATCTTGAGCTTGTCCAGCAGCGGAACGGTGAAGACCACGATCACACCACCCACGGCACCGGTCAGCAGCGAGCCGAAAAGCGACGGGGCAAGCGGTTCGGCAGTGATCGACACGAGACCGGCCAGAGCACCGTTGAGCGTCATGGTGAGGTCAGGCTTCTTGTACATCATCTGCGTCAGGATCAGGGCTGCCACCGCGCCGGCCGCTGCGGCCATGTTGGTGTTGGCGAAGATCCGGGACACGTCGGTCACGTCACCCACGGTGCCCATGGCGAGTTGCGAACCACCGTTGAAGCCAAACCAGCCAAGCCACAGGATGAATGTACCGAGCGTTGCGAGGGCGAGGTTCGAGCCGGGCATCGGGATCGAGCGGCCATCCTTGTAGCGACCGATACGAGGACCGAGGACAATGGCACCTGCGAGGGCTGCAAAGCCACCAGCTGCGTGCACGAGGGTCGAGCCCGCGAAGTCGGAGAAGCCTGCTTCCGAGAGCCAGCCGCCGCCCCACTGCCAGGATGCTTCGATCGGGTAGATGAAGCCCGTGAGCACGACAACGAAGATCAGGAACGGCCACAGCTTGATCCGCTCGGCGAGCGTGCCCGAAACGATCGACGCGGTGGTCGCGCAGAACATCAGCTGGAAGAAGAAGTCCGACCCGGCGGATGCATAGTCGAGTGCTGCATCTTCAGCGGCAAGGCCGACCGGTTCAAGCGAGGTCACGGCGAAAAACGGTCCGAGCCAGCCTTCGATCAGCCATTCGGCCGGATACATGATGCCGAAGCCCACGAGCCAGTACATGATCGCGGCGATGGAGAAGAGCGCGATGTTCTTGGTGAGCTGCATCGTCACGTTCTTGGAGCGCACGAGGCCCGCCTCGAGCATGGCGAAGCCAGCCGCCATCCAGAAAACAAGGAAGCCACCGATCAGGAACAGCAGCGTGGTAAAGATATAGGGGTTGATGTCAGGCGCCGCCGCAGCGTCGTCCTGAGCCAGGCCCAGCGACGGGAGCGCGATCAGCAACGCTGCCGGGGCAAGTGTCTTGAGAAGATGCATGGTTATCCGTTTCCCTAAAGTTTGTCCGGTTCGCGTTTAGATCGCGTCGGCGTCCGTCTCGCCGGTGCGCACCCGCACGGCTTGGCTCACATCGAGAACAAAGATCTTGCCGTCGCCGATCTTGCCCGTTTGAGCGGTGTTTTTGATGGTGTCGACGACCTGGTCGGCCATTGATGCGGCAACCACGATTTCGAGCTTGATCTTGGGCACGAAATTCACCGCATACTCCGCGCCGCGATAGATTTCCGTGTGGCCGGACTGTGACCCGAACCCCTTGATTTCGGTGACCATCATGCCGCGCACCCCGATCCCGGTAAGCGCCTCGCGCACCTCTTCGAGCTTGAACGGCTTGATCGTTGCAATGATCAGTTTCACCTTTGTCCCTTTCGGTTGGCAGGAGCGTCCTGCAGACTGCATGCAGCGACAAAGAGCGGTGAGACGGGCGATGGGGAAGGGTGATGGGCAGAATCCGGTGAGTCTTTTCAAGGCGAATGCATATTTTTTGTGCATAATTTGGGTTACGCCTAATTTTCGGGCATAATATTTGTCACGCGCGCGATGGATGGGATGTCTACATTGTCGCGAAGACGGGGTATCTTATGCCGAAACGACCCTTCGAGAATGAGAGCCAGAGCAGGCGACAGGGCATTTGATGAGCACGTCAGGACGCAAACCCAAGCGCTTGGTCGCGGAGCGCAGAACCGCGCGCAAGCCGGCCAAGGCCAAAACCCCGACAAAACCGAAGCCGGCACGGCGCCGGAAACCGGCTGCGCCCCGGCGGCGTCGCGGCCCAATTGGATGGATAACGGCCCTTATCGGATGGGTGTTGCGTCTGATCGGGCGGACCGTGCTGATCGTGACGGTTGTATGCGCGCTGCTGTTGGGGGCGGCGGTCATCTACGTGCAATCCGACCTCCCGGATGCCGATGCGTTGCTCGACGGGCGCGCGCGCGGATCGGTGACGCTGCTCGACCGTGATCAGACGATTTTTGCGCGCCGCGGCGATCAGTTTGGCGGCGCGGTGACCGCGGGATCTGTCAGCCCACACCTGCGAAACGCGGTGATCGCGACCGAAGACAAGCGCTTCTACTACCATTTCGGAGTGAGCCCGCGCGGCGTCGCCTCGGCTGTCCGGATCAACATGCGTGAAGGCCGGGGCCCGCTTCAGGGGCATGGCGGCTCCACGATTACCCAGCAGACTGCCAAATTGCTCTGCCTCGGCCGGGAATATGATCCGACCGAATGGAAAACCGAGGCCGAGTATATCGCCGATTGCCGGCGCTCGTCGCTGCAACGCAAGGGGTTCGAGGCGATCTATTCCATGGCGATGGAGGCCAAGTATACGAAGGACGAGATCCTCTCGATCTATCTCAACCGCGCCTATATGGGCGGCGGTGCCTACGGCGCCGAGGCCGCCGCTCGGGTGTATTTCTCCAAATCCGCGGCGGATCTGAACCCGGCGGAAGCCGCGATGATCGCGGGTTTGCTCACGGCGCCAAGCCGGCTTGCGCCCACCTCCGATCTTGAGCGGTCACAGCGCCGGGCGGCCACGGTTCTGCGCCTGATGAATGAGCAAGGTTATCTGTCTGACGAAGACACGGCCTACTGGCAGGCCAACCCGGCGGTTCTCTCGGCGGAAGCCAAGGCCGAACCGGGCGGCTATTTTGCGGATTGGGTCATGCAGACGGGGCCTGATTTCCTGACTCGCGACACGACAGAAGACGTCATCATCCGCACGACGCTGGACCGTGGCGTCCAAAAATCCGTCGAAGAGGCGGTGCAACAGGTTTTCTCGGAAAAGGTCCGGTCCGGGTCCAAGGCGCAGGTTGCCGTGGTGGTGATGTCAGCCGATGGCGCGGTGCGCGCGATGGTCGGCGGCCGCGAAACCAATGTCTCGGGCGTGTTCAACCGCGCCACACAGGCCGTGCGTCAGACCGGCTCTGCCTTCAAACCCTTCGTTTTCGCCACGGCTCTGGAGCTCGGATATTCTCCGTATGACCGGGTGATCGACGAGCCATTCTGCATGGATATCCCGGGCTCCGGGCGTTGGTGTCCGGAGAACTATTCCCGCAACTACAGCGGTTCCGTCACACTGACCGAGGCATTGGCGCGGTCGCTGAACGTTCCGGCCGTCAAGATATCGGAATCGGTCGGCCGTGATCTTGTTTTGCAGGTGGCGCGCGACTTCGGGATCACGCGCGAATTGACGGATACGCCATCGCTTGCCCTCGGGGCGGCGGAAGCGACATTGCTGGAAATGACCGGGGCCTATGCAGGGATCTTGAACGGCGGCTCGTCGGTGGAACCGTACGGGTTGATTGATCTCCGCCTCGTGGGGGACAGCGCCGCGCTCATGGGCGCGGGCGGCGGCATCGGCGAGCGTGTGATCAACGAAAGCGCAGCGCGGCAGCTGACATGGATGATGCAATCCGTGCTAACCGAGGGCACCGGCACGCGGGCGCGGCTCGACGGGCGTCCGGCGGCAGGCAAGACCGGCACCAGTCAGGAAGCGCGCGACGCGTGGTTTGTCGGGTTCACGGCGGAATACGTGACCGGGGTGTGGATGGGCTATGACGACAACACGCCCTTGACGGGCGTGACGGGGGGCGGCTTGCCGGCGGAAATCTGGCGCGAGGTGATGACCCGGGTGCTGGACGGTTTGCCCGTGCGACCCTTGCCAGCCGAAGCCCCGCCGGAACTGGCCGCGCCGGATCCCGCACCGCAACCGAGACAGGCACCGCAGCAACGTGACCGCGACCCGGCGGAAAGCCTGCTCAATCAGGTTTTGCGCGACATTCTCGGCGGCGGATGACGCCACAGCCAAGGATGCACATAACCGGGAACACGCCGTCCTGACGGCGCCGCATCTCAGCTTGCGCGCTTGAGATCCGCAATCATCGCGTCGATATCGCCGCGCCGCTTGTCGAGCATGGCGCCCACTTCGGCGCGCTCGGTCAGAAGCATGTTGATGCCTTCGATATACATGTTGATGAATTTCGGTTGTCCCGAGCGATCGGAGATGTGGAACGCCACTTCGAAGGGAGATTGACCGCGAAGAAAGGCGATCGTGGTCACCTCGATGTAATTCTTGCGTTGGCGCACGTCCTGAACCTCGAGCCGCCCGCCAATGAATTCCCGGAACCGCTTGCCGTATTTCCGCGCGACATAGGCGTTGAAGGTTTGCGAGAACGCCCGCCTCTGTGCCGTGGACGCGCGCCGCCCGTCATTGCCCATGGCGTAGGCCGCCACGTAGGACGTGTCGGCGTAGCGCAGAAAGATCTTCTCGAAATCCCCGATCATCGCGTTTTCGGATTTGCCGCTGTCGATGGTTCTGTTGATCTCGCCGACGAGGGAATCGACCATCGTCCGGGCCTGATTCTGGCTCAGCGCGAAAGCGGACGATGCCGGAAAACAAGTCGCCAGCCCCAGGGCAGCCGTGCCGGTGGAGAGAAATTGGCGGCGGGAGAAAGTCGAATATGTCATGGATCAAAATCCTTCGGTATCAAGCGCCAGCGGGTCTTCTTCCACTGCGCCGGTTGTCGTATCGCCAAGATCGAAACGGCGTTTTTGCAAATAGATCAGCCGCAGCTGGTCGTAGCTGTCGGTGCTCTCATACAGCACGGATTCGATGGTATCCGAGAACTGGCCGCGGTCGATGGCAGACGCGCCGGCCTGAATCACGGTTGCGGCCATCCGTGGGCGCGTTTGGAGCACGTAGCCCAGCGGGTCGGTAAAGAGATCCACGACCCGTCCCGCTGCTTCGCGCTCGGTCGAAGGGCCAAGCACAGGGAGTTCGAGATACGCCCCTTCGGGCGCGCCCCAGACATAGAGCGTCTCGCCGAAATCGGTTTCATCGCGCGGCATGCCAAGGCCCGAGGCGACGTCTGCCAACCCTCCAAAGCCCAGCGTCGCATTCACCCCGAAGCGCAAGCTGTTTGTCGTCGCCCGTCCGAGGCGCCCCTGAAGGACCTGATTGACAACCGTTTGCGGCAGAGACAGCGTGTCCGCAACGTTCAGCACCGACACTGTGACGCCTTCGGGCAGCCGCTCCGTCAGACCGGGGCCATCGCCGCGGAAGAGTCGTTCGTCGATGGCGCGATTAAAGGCGTGTACGCGGCGGTTTTCTGCTTCATAGGGGTCGTGAATACCTTGAGGGGCGTCGCCCGGGCCGGGAACCGAACAGGCAGCGAGGCCAAGAGTGACCAGGCAAAGAGCGACGATACGAAAAGAGGAAGTTGTCGAAACGGTCAAGGAACCTGTCCTTCGGGTTGGCACCGGGGGCCGCAAAGCTTGCGTCGCGCCTTACTTAATCTCATTCTCACAGGAACCAAACACAAGCGCGGTATTCCGGACCTTTCGTGTCCGAATCGCGACAGAGTAGTAAACACGCCTATCAATCGGGTGAACGGCGGGCGCATCCTGTCACACCCGGTTTGCAGGGACAAAATGAGGAGGCGGAACTCCGCCCATGGCACTGGATCCAAGAGAGCGCGGCCGCGAAGAGCTGCGCGCCGCGCGTCGAAAAAGCCGACCATATTTCTGGTTCGTTGCGATATTTTCTTTCTTTGTGAACATGTTGATGCTCACAGGGCCAATGTACATGCTGCAGGTCTATGACCGGGTTCTGGGCTCGCGTTCAGTGGAGACGTTGGTCGCGCTCTCGGTTCTCGTCCTGTTTCTCTACGCGATGATGGGCATTCTGGATTACGTGCGCGGGCGCGTCATGGGACGCGTCGCCGCGCGGTTCCAGGCATCCCTTGACCTGCGCGTCTTTGATGCGGTCCTGCGCCGTTCGGCGGTCAAACCCGATCAAATCGCGCGCACGGGCCTTCGAGACCTCGAATCGGTGCAGCGGCTAATGGCCTCACCCGTGCTCATGGCTTTCTTCGACATTCCATGGACGCCGGTCTTCCTCGTCGCGATTTTCATCTTTCATCCGTGGCTGGGTTATCTTGCGATGGCCGGTGGTCTGGTCTTGATCGTTGTGACGGTCGTCAACCAGACCATGACCAAGAACCCGATGGCCAAGGCCAATCAGGCCATCGTGCAGGCCGAGATTACCGCGAACCAGATCCGCGACGAGGCAGAGATGGTGCAGGCGCTTGGTATGCGTGGAAATGCGTTCACCCGCTGGATCGGGGCTCGCAAATCCGCGCTTGGTGGCCAGATCGGGTCCAGCGACCTGACGGGCACGTTCACCGTGATCACCAAGACGTTCCGTCTTTTCCTGCAATCGGCAATGCTTGGCCTCGGTGCGCTTCTCGTGCTCAACGGCGAGCTTAGCCCGGGTGCGATGATCGCGGGGTCCATCCTGATGGGCCGCGCACTTGCGCCCATCGAACTGGCCATCGGCCAATGGGCGGCCGTGACGAGGGCGCGGGAGGGCTGGGCCAATCTCGAGGTTCTTCTCGGCGAGACACCGATCGAAGCGGAACGCACGCAGCTGCCACGCCCGCAAGCAAAGCTCGATGTGCAACAGCTGACAGTGGTGCCGCCGGGCGAACAGCAGGCGTCGTTGCGCCTTGTGAGTTTCAACCTGACCCCGGGGCAGGCGCTTGGCGTGATCGGTCCGTCCGGCTCCGGCAAGTCGACGCTGGCGCGCGCCATCACCGGCGTCTGGCGGCCTGCGGGCGGCAAGATCCGGCTCGACGGGGCCGCGCTCGACCAATACGGACCGGATGTCCTCGGTCAACATATCGGCTACCTGCCACAGCGCGTGACGCTGTTCGACGGCACGATCTCCGAGAATATCGCGCGCCTTGCGCCGCAGCCCGACGATGCCGCCGTGGTCGAAGCGGCCAAGAAAGCGGATGCGCATGAGATGATCCTCAAGCTGCCGGATGGGTACGATACCCGTGTCACAGCAGCTGGCGGGCGTCTTTCGGGCGGACAGATGCAGCGGATCGGTCTGGCGCGTGCGCTTTATGGAGAGCCGGTGCTGCTGGTTCTGGATGAGCCCAACTCGAATCTCGACAACGAGGGCAGTCAGGCCGTCAACAAGGCAATCCGCGAGTTCAAGGAGCAGGGCAAGACCGTCATGATCATGGCGCATCGCCCGGCGGCCATTCAGGAATGCGACATGTTGCTGATGCTCGAAGGTGGTGCCCGCGCGGCCTTTGGTCCGAGGGACGAAGTGCTTAAATCCGTTGTGCAGAACCACAAGCAGATTGCCCAGAATGCAGGGCCAGGGGGTGTGCGATGACGCAACCGGCAAAGACCGGCAGAACGCTGCCGCAGAAAAAGGGCAAGCAGCCGCTTGCAAAGATCGAACCGAAGCAGGTGTCGCCGGCCGAGGCCGCGAAGCAGCGCGCGACGGTGGCCGCCGGGGAGTTTCCGCTCAGCAAATTCATGACTGTCGGTCTGATCGCGCTTCTGATCCTGGTCGGGGGCTTTGGCACATGGGCGGCCACGACCAACATTTCCGGGGCGATCATCGCCTCCGGGCAGATCGAGGTCGATCAGAACCGCCAGGTGGTCCAGCACCCCGATGGCGGTGTGGTTGCGGCGATCCAGGTCGATGAAGGCGACGTGGTGGAGGCCGGTCAGGTGTTGATCCGTCTTGATCCGACGCTGCTTCTGTCGGAACTCACCATCATCGAAGGTCAGTATTTCGAACTTGGGGCGCGCCGTGCGCGGCTCACGGCGGAACGCGACGGCATCGACGAAGTCGTCTTTTCCGATGATGTTGTGGATCGTGCAACGCGCGACCCCGAAGTGGCCGAGCTTGTGGCGGGGCAGCGAAATCTGTTCGAGGCGCGCCGCAGCTCAGTCGCCCGCGAGATCGAACAGCTGCGCAAACGCGCCGATCAGATCATCGATCAGGTCCGTGGGATCGAGGCCCAGCAAACCGCGCTCTCCGAGCAGCTTTCGCTCATTGAAAGCGAACTTGAGGATCAGCAGTCCCTGCTTGATCGTGGCCTGACCCAAGCGGCCCGCGTCACGGGTTTGCAGCGCGAACGCGCGCGGCTTCTGGGCAGCGTGGGCGAGTTGACTGCATCCAAGGCGCAAGCCGAAGGGCGCATCACGGAGATTGATATCGAGATCCTCAAGCTGCAGGAGCGGCGCCGTGAGGATGCCATTACGCAGCTGCGGGACCTGCAATTCCGGGAGCGCGAACTCGCCGAACAGCGTCGCGCGATCAAGGAAAGGCTCACACGGCTCGACATCACGTCGCCTGTCGGCGGGGTGGTCTATGGCCTGACGGTCTTTGCGGAACGGTCGGTGGTCCGGCCCGCCGAACCCGTGCTCTACGTGGTACCACAGGACCGGCCGCTCGTGATCGCGGCACAGGTCGAGACGATCCATGTCGACCAGCTTTTTGTGGGGCAGGAAGTCTCGCTGCGCTTTTCTTCGCTGGATCAACGCACCACCCCCGAGCTGTTTGGTGAAGTCGTGCAGGTTTCGGCGGATGCGTTCGAGGATGAAGCCTCGCGGGTGCGGTATTACCGTGCCGAGGTCGTGTTGAAGGATGGCGAAATCAACCGCCTGCCCTCCGGATCGACGCTGATACCGGGCATGCCGGTCGAGACATTCCTGCGCACCGAGGACAGGACACCGCTGACCTATCTGGTGAAACCGTTCATGGATTACATGTCCAAGGCGTTTCGCGAAAGCTGAGCCGATACATGACGGGGGCGCTGCCCCCATCGCGGCAAGCCGCGATTCCCCCGGAGTATTTTGGGACAGAAGAAACACGGGGGTGGGGTTTTCAAATCTGACGGCGCGTTTTAGCGTCCGGCGGAAAGGGAGGATGTGCCATGAGCCAGAACATCGACGCGCGGCTGGAAGAGCTTGGCCTGAAATTGCCGGAAGCTTCGGCGCCGCTTGCGAATTACGTGCCCTATGTGCAGACCGGAAACCTAGTGCATGTCTCGGGCCAGATCGCCATGCGGGACGGCGCGATGATCACCGGCAAAGTGGGTGTCGATCTCAGCGTGGAGGACGGGGCGGCGGCGGCGCAGCAATGCGCGCTCAGCCTGCTCGCACAAGTGCGTGCGGCCTGTGGTGGTGACCTTGGACGTCTCAAACGCGTGGTCAAGCTTGTCGGCTTCGTCAACTCCGCTTCGGATTTCACGGAGCAGGCCAAGGTGATCAATGGCGCTTCCGACACGATGGTCGCGGTTCTCGGCGAAGCGGGGCGCCATGCACGGTCCGCGGTGTCGGCGGGGGCGTTGCCGTTCAATGTTGCGGTTGAAATCGAAGGTATTTTCGAGATCTCCTGATGCCTGCCTTGCCTGCCGTCTTCCTCGAGCGCGCCATTGCGCATCGCGCCTATCACGACTTGTCAGCCGGACGACCGGAAAACTCGCGGGCGGCCATCCGCGCCGCGATCGGGGCAGGCTATGGGATCGAGATCGATCTGCAACTGAGTGCTGATGGCAAGGCCATGGTGTTTCACGACTACGATCTCGGCCGCCTGACCGGGGCGCGTGGGGCTGTCCGGCTTCGCGCGGCGGAGGACCTTGGGGAGATCGCGCTTTTGGGCGGAGATGAAGGCATTCCGACCTTGTCAGAATGCCTGTCCATCGTCGGCGGTGCCGTGCCGCTTCTGATCGAGCTGAAGGATCAGGATGGCGCCATGGGCCCTGCCATCGGCCCGCTGGAGGCGGATGTGGCCCTCTGTCTCGCAGGCTATGACGGGCCGGTTGCGGTCATGTCGTTCAACCCGTATTCGGTGGCCCGGATGCAAGAGCTGTTGCCCGAGGTGCCGCGCGGCCTGACCACGAGCGCCTTTCTGGCCGGGGACTGGCCAACCGTGCCCGCAGATCGCCGGGACGCCCTGCGGGCGATCCCGGATTTCGAGAGAGTTGGCGCGAGTTTCATTAGCCATGCCGCCCGCGACCTCGATGCCCAGTCCGTGGCCCGGGTGAAGGCGGCGGGATATCCCGTCCTGTGCTGGACCATCCGATCACCCGAGGAAGAGCGCGCGGCGCGTGCCATTGCGGATCAGATCACCTTTGAGGGCTACGCGGCCTGACGTCACGATGTTGGCGTAGCCCGTCGCTACGGTTGTCGGCAGGCCCCGGGAAAGGCGTGCAATTTTCCCAAGACCCGGGCGTTGCGGCGCTTGAACCGACCCTCAATCGGGCCAAGTAACAGCGCATCATGTCCGACACATCGCAAACAGATACACTCGAGGTCAACGTCCTGTCGTCGCTTGACGCCATCACCGAAGAGGCGTGGGATGCCTGCGCCTGTCCGGAAGTTGCCGATGGCGGGCCGCCGCATGACCCTTTCACGACCTATCGGTTTCTCAAGGCATTGGAAGACAGCGGTTCCGTCGGGCCCGGCACCGGCTGGGACGGCCATTACCTGGCGGCCGAGGCGGCAGGAAAGACCATCGCGGTCGCGCCGCTCTATGCCAAGGGTCATAGTCAGGGCGAATACATCTTCGATCACAGCTGGGCTCATGCGTATGAGCGGGCCGGCGGGCGGTATTACCCGAAGCTTCAGATCGCGGTGCCGTTCACGCCGGCGACGGGGCGGCGCTTTCTCACGGCACCGGACCACGCGCTCGACGGCATGTCGGCGCTAATCCAGGGTGCGGTGCAGCTTGCGTCCAACAACGGGCTGAGTTCCCTGCATGCAACATTCTGCACGGAAGCCGAGGCCGTGGCGGGCGAGAAGATGGGGCTTCTTCGGCGGATTACGCAGCAGTTTCACTGGCTCAACAACGATTATGCAGATTTTGACGGGTTCCTGGCGTCGCTCAGTTCGCGCAAGCGCAAGGCCATCCGAAAGGAGCGCGCCCGGGCACAGGCGTTCGGAGGGGAGATCGTCACCCTGACCGGCGCCGACATCGAGCCCGAACATTGGGACGCGTTCTGGCGCTTCTATCAGGATACCGGCGCGCGGAAATGGGGACAGCCCTATCTCACACGGACCTTCTTCGATATCGCGCAGGAGCGTCTGCGGGACGACATCGCCCTTGTCATGTGCCGGCGCGAGGGCCGCTGGGTGGCGGGGGCGTTGAATTTCATCGGTCGCGAAACGCTGTTTGGGCGGTATTGGGGTTGCGTGGAGCATCATCCCTGCCTGCATTTCGAAGTGTGCTACTATCAGGCAATCGACTTTGCCATTGCCCGCGGGATGGCGCGGGTCGAGGCCGGCGCGCAAGGTGAACACAAGCTCGCGCGGGGCTATCTGCCAACGCAAACGCACTCCCTGCATTACTTCCCCGAACCGGGATTTGCAGACGCAGTGGCGCGCTATCTGGAGGCCGAGCGGGAAGCAGTGGACGAGGAAATCGAGATCCTGACCGCTTACGGACCGTTTCGCAAGGAAACACCACAGGAGCAGGAATAATGATCACAGCGAGGAACTGTCATGAGTGAGAAGCTTTCGGAGGCCGCGCGCAAATCCGTGCTGGAGCCCCTGTTCGAAACTGGCTGGGCGGTGCTCGACGATCGCGATGCCATCACCAAGACCTATCAGTTCGACGATTTCGTCGAGGCGTTTGGCTGGATGGCGCGGGTGGCACTGTTTGCCGAGAAATGGAACCACCATCCGGAATGGTTCAACGTCTACAAGACCGTCACGGTGACCCTGACGACGCATGATGTGGGCGGGTTGTCGTCGCTTGATGCCAAGCTTGCGCGCAAGATGGATGCGCTGGCCGCGCGCTGAGCGGCAACGACCTCGACCCCGGCAAGCTGCCCCTTTTGGATGACAGGGGAAAGGATCCGTATCAAAAAAGGCCAGGCGCGCTGCCTGGCCTTTGGCGTTGGTGCGGCGCGCGGACCGGTCAGAGCGTGGCGAGCAGCGCCTCGCCGCCCGATACCTCGCAAACGCCGGGCCCTTCTTCGACATGCAGAACATTGACCGTGCCGTCCTCGACGATCATGGCATAGCGGCGCGACCGGTCGATCAACCCAACGGGCGGGGCGGAAAACTCCATGCCGACCGCTTTGGTGAATGCCGCCTGCGGGTCGGCCAACATCGTGATGCCTGCGGCCGTGGCGCCTGTGGAGTCGCCCCAGGCGGCCAAAACGAAGGGATCATTGACGGAGAGGCAGAAGATGTCTTCCACGCCCTTGTCCATGAACTGGTCTTTCGTGCGCATGAAACTCGGAACATGCGCCGTGGTGCAGGTCCCGGTATAGGCACCGGGCAAGGCAAAGATCACGACGCGGCGTCCTTGGGTCAGGGACGACAGGGCAACGGTCTCCGGCCCGTCCGATCCCATGCGGATCAGGTCGGCGTCGGGAAGCTTGTCGCCTTGAGAGATTGTCATGTAGGTCGCTCCTCTTGGAATTGCGTTTATGTCCTCTTGGGTTATAGGGTTCGACCGCAAAAGGGAAAGCGGGGGCGCAAGATGACCGATGTGATCGTTGTCGGGGGCGGGCAGGCGGCAGCGTCCTGTGTGGCCCGTCTGAGGAGCCGCGGTTTTGATGGGGCGGTGACCCTGATCGGCGATGAGCCGGTGCCGCCCTACCAGCGCCCGCCCTTGTCCAAGGCCTATCTGATGGGCGAGATGTCGCTCGATCGGCTGCTTCTGCGCCCCGAAAGCTTCTATGAGGAGGCCGGTATCGACCTGCGCACGGGATTGCGCGTGGAGGCCATCGATCGGGCGGAGCGTGTGATCGTCGCGGGTGCGGAACGGCTGCGCTACGACCATCTTGTGTTGACCACTGGAAGCACGCCACGGCGGTTGCCGGCCGCAATTGGCGGCGCGCTTGAGAATGTCTTTACCGTGCGCGGGCTGGCGGATGTGGACATGATGGCGCCGCGGATGGTCGAGGGACGGCATGTGCTGGTGATTGGCGGCGGCTATATTGGCCTTGAAGCGGCAGCCGTTGCCGTGAAGCGGGGCCTCAGGGTCACCTTGGTCGAAGCCGCGCCGCGTATTCTCGGGCGGGTGGCGTGCGAACAGACCGCCGCCTATTTCCGGGACTTGCACCGCAGCCACGGCGTCGATCTGCGCGAAGGTGTCGGCGTCGACCGTCTGATCGGGCGTGACGGGGACCCATCCGGACCGGTGGACCGCGCGGTGCTGTCGGACGACTCCGCACTGCACGTGGATCTTGTCGTGGTGGGCGTGGGGATCGTTCCGGAAACCGGGCTTGCCGAAGCGGCGGGGCTGGTCATCGACAACGGCATTGCCGTGGATGCGCAGGGGCGTAGCTCGGATCCGAGCATCTGGGCCGCAGGCGACTGCGCATCCTTTCCGGGGCCGTCGGGACGCATGCGGCTCGAATCTGTCGGCAATGCCATCGACATGGGCGAACTCGTTGCGGACAACATCCTCGGTGCCGGGCGCAGCTATGTTGCCAAACCTTGGTTCTGGTCTGACCAATATGATGTGAAGCTTCAGATTGCAGGGCTCAGTGCAGGGTTTGATCGGGTCGTGGCTCGACAGGACGGCGGAACGTCGTTCTGGTATTATGCCGGACCGTCGCTCCTCGCGCTCGACGCCATGAATGATCCGCGCGCGTATATGGTGGGCAAGCGGCTCATTGAGGCGGGCAAGAGCCCGGATCCCGAGGCCATCGCCGATCCGGAGACCGACCTCAAGGCGCTGTTGAAGGCATGATGCGGCCATGAGGATTGTGGCGGGGGCGTTTCGCGGCAGACGTCTGGCCAGCGTCGGCAAGGGCGACGCGGCGGCGCATCTGCGCCCGACAACAGACCGTGTGCGCGAAGCGCTGTTCAACGCGCTGCAGGGCGGCCGCTTTGGCGATCCGATCACCGATGCGCATGTGCTGGATCTTTTCGCCGGGACCGGTGCGCTTGGTCTTGAAGCGCTGTCGCGCGGGGCGGCGGACGTGGTTTTCGTCGATGACGGACGGGCGGCGCAGGCGCTTTTGCGCGAAAACATCGCGATGCTTGATGTGGCGGGCGTCACCCGTGTTCTGAACCGGTCTGCGCTGCGCTTGCCCGCGGCGCAGAAGGGTTGCACGCTGGTTTTCCTCGATCCACCCTATGGCAAGGGTCTTGGCGCGCGGGCCCTGTCCGCGGCTCGGGCAGGTGGCTGGGTCGCGCCGGGCGCGTTGATCGTCTGGGAGGAGAATGCGCCGCAACCGGCGCCCGAGGGCTTTGTGCTGTTGGACAGCCGCCGATATGGCGACACAACGGTTACGCTTCTGGAGGCGGGATAGAACGGCGTCTGCGCGCCGCGCGGCCCGGATCTGAAGCGGCTCCGCACACGAGACGCGAGCACGGCCGCTTTGGGCCGCGCCGGTGCGCGCAGCGGACCGGTGCGGATTCGGACGCACGCTTGCCCGGCCCTTTCCCATCGCGCTAAGGTGTCGGCATGAGCGACACAGCCCTCCCTCAGACGCGTCTTCTGCACGCCTCCGAACGACCCGCGATGCGCGATGCCTCGGTCGAGCGCCGGGCTCCGCCTCCACCGCATTCCGGCCCGGTGCTGCTGTCGGACTGTGTCACGCCGGTGGGCGGCGAAACGCTTTTGTCACTGCTCTGGCGCCGGTGGGACACGCGCGCGGCAAAGACGGTATTGGACAAAGGCCCATCCAGATCGTAGTGTCACATTCGCATATATGAATGACGTCCGCGTTTTGGGAGGAAACCAGCCATGCCGACCCCACGTCCGTCTCGCCGAGACATTCTGACAATGGCCGCTGCGGCCCCGGCGCTGACCTTGCCGGTGGCTGCGCAATCGGCGGTTCTGGCCGCGCCGGGCAGCCAGAGCAACGCCGGTTACATGCGCTTCACGCTCGGCGATGCCGCCATCACCATCGTCTCGGACGGTGCGCTGGTCCTGCCCACGAGCGGTCTGGGCGTGAATGCCGATCCGGAAGAGGTGCAAGCCTTCCTGACGCGCTACTTCTTGTCGCCCGAAGAGAACTACTCCCACACCAACCATATGGTGATCGAACTGGGGGATGCGGTGGTTCTGGTCGATGTGGGCTCCGGCAACCGCTTTGTGGATACCGCGGGTCGCCTGATGGACAACCTCTCGGCCGCGGGGATCGACCCCGACGCCATCACGCACGTGCTCATCACCCATGCCCACCCGGATCACATCTGGGGTATCCGCGACGATTTTGACGAGGCGATCCTGCCGGATGCGGCCTATTTCATGGGCCGCGCGGAGCATGACTTCTGGATGGCCGATGGCCGCGTCTCCAGCATGCCGACAGAATTGCAGCAATTTGCCGTGGGTGCGGTCAACTCGATCTCCGTCGAAGGGGCCGAATGGACGTTGCTTGACGATGGTCAGGAGATTGCGCCGGGTATTCGTGTGATCGCAAGTCCGGGGCATACCCCGGGTCACATGTCCGTGGTCGTGGAGTCCAACGGGGCGCAACTGATGGCGCTGGGCGACGCACTCACCCACGCGTGGATGAACTTTGATCGTCCCGATTGGGTCAACGCGTTTGACATGGATGCGGAGCAAACGGTGGCTTCCCGCAAACGGCTTCTCGACATGGCCGCAGCGGACCGGATCGCCGTTCTTGGCTATCACTTTCCGTTCCCCGGGGTCGGTCACGTCATGGCCGAAGGTGACGCTTATCGGTTCGTGCCCTCGGTCTGGCGCTGGTAACATCGCCGGCGCTGATTGCTGCGTGTCCGCTGTCTGTCCGGCGTTGGCAAGCGCACCGGCGCGCCGGCGCAATCCAGCACAACCGCGGCCCCCGGCCCGATCGTGCCGGGGGCCGCTCAGCCCGTCCGCGTCGCGCGTATCATGGCCGCACGGTGCGATGCCAGAAGGTGCACAAGCGCTCCAAACGCGGCGACGCCCGCCGCCGCGCCGAGGCTGATCAGACCAAACCGATCGAGGATCGCTCCGCCAAGAGCGGAGCCGAGGGCAACGCCCACATAGATCGCCGCCGCGTTGAGCGCAAAGAGAACCCCGGCCTGATCCGGGGCCAGCGACAGGATGCGCAGTTGCTGCGCCGCGGTGAAGGACCATCCGGCCAGAGACCACACAAAGACCAGCCCCATCAGCGTCCCATTTTCGAAGGGCAGGGCGGAGAACACGGGCATCAGCACAATCTGTGCGATGCAAAGCAGAGCCAGCGTCCGGATCGACCCGATCCTGTCCGTCATCCAACCGCCCAGCAAATTGCCGACAACCGCCGCAACGCCAAAGATCAGCATGACCAGCGTGATCCCGTCACGTCCATAGCCCATGGTTTCCGCCAGGAGCGGCGCAAGAAAGGTATAGAGCACATAGATCGCCCCGAGAAAGGAGGCGGTGAAGAGCACGGCGCCCATCTTCACCGGATCGACCAGGACACGCCCCAGATCGCCCAATGTGCTTGGCGGAAAGCGCAAGCCCTGTGGCACCCGGGTCCAGACCAGCCACAGACAGGGCAGCGACAGCAAGGCCACGATGAAGAACGCAGCCCGCCACCCGAATGTATAGGCCAGCCAGCTTCCTGCCGGGATGCCCAGGACCTGTGCCAACGTGATCCCGAAAAACACCGCCGCAAGGGCCCGGCCCCGCGTTTCGGGCGGCGCGAGTGCTGTGGCTATGGCGGCCGCAACGGGTGTGACAAGGCCGGCGCCTGCAGCGGCGAAGACGCGCGCGGCGTAAAGCAACCAGATGTTGTTGCTCAACGCCGCCACGAGGCTGGCCGCGCCGAAGATGGCCAGACCCCAGAACAAGACACGCCGCCGACCCAACTGCCCTGTTGTCGCCACCAAGAGCGGCGACAGCACCGCGTAAGACAGGGCATAGGCGGTCAGCAACCCGCCCGCGGTTGAGATCGACACGGCAAGCCCATCAGCCAGCGGCTCGATGATCGAGATGATCACAAACGCGCCCATGCCGATGACAAAATTGCAGGCCGACAGGATGCCAATGACGGGGCGCGTCGAGGCGGAGAGGGGTGCGGACATGAAATCTTTCTTTCACAGGGTGGGCAAAGGGTAGCGTGTTTCACCCAAAGGCACAGTGCTCTGGGCACCGTGGGATGCCCGCTCCTCTGACGCCGAACCGGACAAACTGCAACCCGGCAAGCCGAGCGCAGACCCTGTGCGCATCGGCCTGCGCCCGTCAACCCTGCCGAATGCGGTGGCGCGCATCAGCGCGGGCGCGCAGCACCGCCACCGTGCGTGTCGAAAGCAAGGCCGTCGAGATCGCGGATATAGGCCTCGAAGAAATCCGTGAATGTCTCGACCAGCGGCGGCAGTTGCTCATAGGGGGGATAGAACAGGGTCAGCCAAAGGGTCGGCAAGGCCCAGTCCGTCAGGATCGGTTCCAACGCGCCCTCGGAAACGGCGCGGCTCACAATGAAATCCGGCAGAACACAGATCCCGCCACCGGAACGCGCGTGTTCTGCGAGGAAATCGCCATTGTTCGAAACGACCGCACTGCCCGCGCGCACAAGACGCCGCGCGGTGCCCTTGCTGAATTCCCACGTCTCAGCGGCCCCGCTGCTTGAATAGGAGAGGGTATGTGCGGGGTCGATCTCCTCCGGCCGCGTCGGGCGGGGAATGCGCTCGAAGAGCATCGGCGCCGCAAAGGCATGCCGCGGGACCTCGCAGATCTTGCGCCAGATCGTGGAGCGGTCAGCAGGCGGCCCGGAAATGCGGATCGCAAGGTCGCAATCCTCTTTGATGATGTCGACAAAAGCGTCGGTCAGCATGACCTCTACCGACACGAGCGGATAGGCGAGGCGGAAACTCTCGATCAGTTGGGGCATCAACCGCACCCCCATGGACAGTGGCGCATTGATCCTCAGGCGTCCGTGGTCTGGTCGGTTGGCGCGGGCAAGCTCCTCCGTGGCCTGGTCAAACGCGGCCAGAAGCGGCGTGTAGCGCGTGGCCACGGCGGTGCCCGCCGTGGTGAGAGACACCTTGCGCGTTGTGCGCACCAGCAATTGCTGGCCGAGATCCTCTTCTAGCCGGGCAATGATCCGCGTGACCGACGCGGGCGTCATACGCAGGGAGCGGGCGGCTTTCGAAAAGCTGCTGAGCGCGGCCACTTCAAGAAACACGCGGATGGGCTTGAGATCGTCCATGATGTTATTATTGCCACTATTGCAATAGTGAATGCCATATCTTTTCTATTCCCGATAATGATGCTGCGCCCTATCTTTCGTCTAATGCAAGACGAAACGCCGCCAAGGCGGAAAGGAACACGATCATGATCACCGATATCAAAGGTCTGCACCACGTCACCTCCATGGCGGCGGATGCAAATGAAAACAATGCCTTCTTTACCAAGACGCTGGGAATGCGCCGGGTCAAGAAAACGGTCAATTTCGATGCGCCCGAAGTCTACCACCTGTATTATGGGGACGAGATCGGCACACCGGGGTCGGTCATGACCTATTTCCCGTTCGGCCAGATGCCGCGCGGCCAACGCGGAACCGGCGAAGTTGGTGTGACCGAATTCGCCGTGCCGAAAGGCAGCTTGCCTTTCTGGCAGGAGCGTCTTTCCCAGCATGGTGTCACCGGGCTGGCGCAGGGCACGGCATTTGGGGAAACACGGCTTCAGTTCGATGGCCCGGACGGCGATGGTTTTGCGCTTGTGGAATCCGAGGAGCGGGGCCGCGAGGCCTGGACCGGCAACGGCGTCGGCAGCGACACCGGTGTTCTGGGGTTCCGCGGCGCGCGTTTCACGCTGCGGGATGCGGACGCAACCGGCGAACTGCTGACCTACATGGGCTACCAGAAAGCCGAAAGCGACGGCGCGGTGACGCGCTACGTGATCGAAGGTGGCAATGCCGCGGATACGATCGACCTCGAACAGATCGCCGATGCTCCGGCCGCGGGGCAAGGTGCCGGTTCGGTCCATCACATCGCGTTTGCCGTTGAGGACAGGGCGGCCCAGCTGCGTGTGCGCGAGGCACTCATGGCGACAGGCTATCAGGTCACGCCGGTGATCGACCGCGACTATTTCTGGGCGATCTATTTCCGCACCCCGGGTGGCGTGTTGTTCGAGATCGCCACCAACGAACCCGGCTTTGACCGCGACGAGGATACCGCGCATCTCGGGGAGGCGCTCAAGCTGCCCACCCGCTACGAGCCGCACCGCGCCAAAATCGAAGGATTGCTGCCGGAAATCGCGGCATGAGCCCGGTCATCGAAGCTACGAAGCTGTATCAGGGGCTGGTCTCGGCCCCTGATCCGGGGCGTCCGGTGGTGTTTGCCTTCCACGGAACCGGTGGGAACGAGCATCAGTTTGCCGGTCTCGCACGGCAGCTTGTGCCCGGTGGCGGGGTGATCAGCCCGCGTGGCGACGTGTCGGAGCATGGGGCGGCGCGGTTCTTTCGCCGGACCGGCGAAGGCGTCTACGACATGGAGGATCTTGCCCGCCGGACGACCCAGATGATCGCCTTTGTCGAAGCGCACCGGGCCGCATATCCGGACAGCCCGGTTTATGGCTTTGGTTATTCGAACGGGGCAAACATCCTCGCCTCGGTCGTTCTGCAGCGTCCGGACCTTTTTGACCGCGTCGGACTTCTGCATCCGTTGATCCCATGGACACCGGAGCCCGTGCCGGCCATGTCGGGCAAGCCGGTGCTGATCACCGCAGGCCGGCGCGATCCCATCACGCCTTGGACCATGAGCGCGGAGTTGGTGTCATGGTTCGAAGCGCAGGGCGCTGTGGTGACGACGGTCGTTCACGAAGGGGGACATGAGCTGCGTGAAGAAGAGATCGCGGCGCTGGCCCAGCTGCTGTCCTGAAACCAGAACAGGGGGCTGCGGACCCCTTGTTCGCACTGTTGCACGCGTGCGCCTGATGATCAGCGAAGGCTCAGTTTTCCGCCCATGTCGGGTGGAAGCGGTTTGCGGGTGAGAGGGTGAAGATCTCCACCCCGTCCTCGGTCACACCGACCGAATGCTCGAACTGCGCGGAAAGAGACTTGTCGCGCGTGACCGCGGTCCAGTCATCGCCAAGCACCTTCGTCTCAGCCCGGCCGAGATTGACCATCGGCTCGATGGTAAAGAACATGCCTTCTTCAAGCTCGGGGCCGGTGCCGGGACGTCCATAATGCAGCACATTGGGCGGCGCGTGGAACACACGCCCCAGCCCGTGACCGCAAAAGTCGCGAACCACGGACATGCGGTTTGCTTCGACATAGCTTTGGATCGCATGTCCGATGTCGCCAAACGTGTTTCCCGGCTTCACCGCTGCGATCCCCTTCATCAGCGATTCATGGGTGACATCGATCAACCGTTCCGCCTTGCGCGGGAGACGCCCGGCCACATACATGCGCGAGGTGTCTCCGAACCATCCATCAACGATGACCGTGACGTCGATGTTGAGAATGTCGCCATCCTTGAGCTTCTTGTCGCCGGGAATCCCGTGGCAGACCACGTGGTTCACGCTGATACAGCTGGCGTGCTGATAGCCCTTGTATCCGATGGTCGCCGAGGTGGCACCCGCCTGCTCGACGCGATTGCGGATAAAATCGTCGAGCGCGCCGGTGGTCTGGCCGACCTCGACGAGATCCGCGACCTCGTCGAGGATTTGCGCGGCAAGCGCACCGGCGGCGCGCATCCCGGCGAAATCCTCGCGCTGATACAATCTGATGCCATCTCTGGTCAGACGGCCACTCTCTTCATGCTTCACGGCATTCCGCTCCGTCGTCTAAAGCCCAGCGCATATGTAGACTGTTGTATGCCATTTTGCCAGTGTTACAGGCTGCGTCACGCTGCTCCAATGGATTCATGGAAAACGCCCCGATTTCAAGGCATCCCTAGCAACGCTCTGATTTGTCAGTTTTTTCTTGCGCATTGACTGTCCGGATTTTCTGACAGCCTTGCGGTATGCGATTGTCGGTGAGGCCGTGCACCACCCGTCGCCATGTGCCCGGGCCGGCGCGCTTGGCGGCCTCTTCAGCGCAGAACTTTGCGAGCAGGTTGTGCGGGCCTTGGCGGAAGGCGCGTCGCGCCTTAGGCTCATGGGGTCTGACAAGAGCCTCGCGCCCGGATCGGCGCGCTCGCCCGTTCAAGAAGGAACAAGAAGGAAAAGGCCATGAGAATGATGATCATGGGAGCGATGAGACTGACGCCGGGCGTGCTGGCCCTGATGGCGCTTGTCGGCCAGGTGCTCCCCGCCGCTGCGGACGAAGCGTGCGAGGCGCGCATCCGGGCGATGTTTGACGGCGGGCCCCTCGACCCGTTTGTGCGTCCGGCCCATGAATACACCAACACGGTCAGCGCGGCCGACGGCACGGAAAAATATCGCTTTCTGGTGCGTATGGTGTCTCCGGTGCAGTCCGTGGCGGGGATTGTCGGGCAGGGGCCATTTTCCATGGTAATCGGGTCCGATAGCTGGACCGGACCATCCATCGACGGGCCGTGGACCGCGGCGAATAACGCCCTGCCAGAGGACCACATGGCCCATCAGCGCAGCCTGCATGAACAGCAGACCGCGAACCTTGAGCGTATGTCCTGCGAAGGGATGGTTGATCTGGACGATGCGCCGCATGACGTCGTGCGCTTTTTCACCAAGACCGATCCCAATCCGGATATGGGCGACGCGTGGTTTGGGTCAGACCACCGGGTCTTTATCGACCCCGAGACCAACCGCGTGATGCGATGGGAAATGACGCAATTCGTCAATTCCTTCTCGGATGGCGTGAGCGACGATCGGCACGTGTTGGTCTATCGCTACGATGACGCGATCCGAATAGAGCGCCCCTGAGCGGGTCTTTGGAGACCCTCGTCACCGTGACTGGCCGCCATGGCGTGGTGGCACCGCGCCCTTTGGCACCAGGCGCTCACCTCGTCGCCTGAAGCAGGTTGGCGGCCCCGAACTGATCGATGTCCAGCGCAATTGGAGCCCGGATCGTGACACCCTCGGGCGAAAGCGCGCAGCCAATGGCGCAAACCTCCACCCCCGCGGCAAGCGCCGCGCGCATTCCTGACGCGTAGGCCGGGTCGAGATCCTCGGCAAGGCGCATCACGTCCGTGTCGTCACGCATCACCACAAAAGCGAGCACGGCCCGGTGACCGAGCCGCGCCATGGCCGCCAGATCGCCCAGATGTTTCAACCCGCGCGCGGTGACGCTGTCTGGAAATTCGGCCTGCCCGCGGCGCCGCGAAAGTGTCACGGACTTGACCTCAAGGTAGAGGTCCGGCCGCCCCTCGGCACTCAGGAGGAAGTCGATCCGCGACCCTTCGGAATAGCGCACTTCCGGACGCACCGAGCCATAGGCGGCGAATGCCTCGATCGTGCGAGCCTCCAGCGCCTCGCGCATCACCCGGTTGGCCGCGCCTGTGTCCACTCCGATCGTCGCCGACCCGACCTGCGCAAGCCGCCAAGCATAGTCTAGCTTCTTTCTGGGGTCGTCATTGGGCTCCAGCCAAACCTTGGTCTCCGGGTCGGCCAGACCGATCATCGAGCCGGGATTGGCCACATGGGCCACAACCTCACGCCCGTCGGCCAGACGACAGTCGGCCAGAAAGCGTTTGTAGCGGCGGATCAGCCGTGCCGGCACAAGGGGTGTTTGAAAGCGCATGGCGCGCGGCCTATACCTCTGCTCAGGCTGGTTCAAGGCGCGTCCGCATGCCGCGATGCCTGAGTGACGACAACCGAAAGGAAAAGAGATGTCCAATCCCACAGCAGCGATGCTTGTCATCGGGGATGAAATCCTGTCCGGGCGGACACGGGATGCAAACATGCATCATCTGGCGCAGGAATTCACCAAGCATGGCATCGACCTGCGCGAAGTGCGGATTGTCTCGGATGATCGCGCGGCGATTGTCTCGGCGCTGAATGCGCTGCGCGCAGCCCATGACACGGTTGTCACCTCCGGCGGGATCGGGCCAACCCATGACGACATCACGGCCGATTGCGTGGCCGAAGCCTTCGGTGTGACGATCGACGTGCGTGACGATGCCCGCGCGCTCTTGCAGGCGCATTACGACCGCCAGGGCTCTGAGTTGAACGAAGCGCGCCTGCGCATGGCGCGTATCCCCGAGGGCGCGTCCCTGATCGACAATCCGGTGTCCATCGCGCCGGGGTTCAGCCTTGAAAACGTCCATGTGATGGCTGGCGTGCCGTCCGTGTTCCAGGCCATGGTGGCATCGGTCCTGCCGACACTGACCGGGGGCGCGCCGCTGCTGTCGCAAACGCTGCGCATCGAACGCGGGGAAGGCGATATTGCCGGGCCACTGGGGAAACTGGCCGACCGGTATCCGACGCTCTCCATAGGCTCCTACCCGTATCAGAAAAACGGGGTTTTCGGGTCCAATGTCGTGGTGCGCGGCGCCGACGGCGCAGAGGTGGACCGGGCGATCACCGAATTGGCCAGCCTGTTTTCCTGAACGCGGGCGCAGCGCATCCAAGGCCGAAAGGGGACCCGTGGCGCAGCTCCGGCGCCGTTTGCGCGTGGCTTCGGGCATCGCTGTGCATGGACAAGAGCCATCCGCTCGCGTCATAACCGTTGCAATGACACAGGCACCTGCACCATCACGCCGATCCGGGCCGTCGCTGCCACGTCTGATGCGGGCGATATCGGAGACGTGGCCCGCAGCGGCCACGGTCGCCGCTGGTCCGTGGCTTTTGCGCGAGGGGCGCGGGGGCGGCAAACGGGTCTCTGCGGCCACCGCGGTCTCGGATTGGCGCGAGGAAGACATCGGCGCCGCCGAGGAGGCGATGCGCCTGATGGGGCAAACACCGCTTTTTTGCCTGATGCCTGAGGAAACCCGGCTGGATGCCTATCTTGCCGCGCGGGGTTACCGCGTGGTCGATCCGGTCAATCTCTGGATCTCTCCGACCTTCGCGCTCACCGAGCGGCCCTTGCCCCCGGTTACGGCATTCACGGTCTGGGAACCGCTCGCGATCATGCGCGAACTTTGGGAAGACGCGGGCATCGGCGATGCACGGCAAGCGGTTATGGCGCGCGTCAAGGGGCCGAAAACCGGCCTGTTCGGACGGGTCAGCGATGCCCCCGCGGGAACTGGTTTTGTCGCCTTGAGCGGCGACATCGCCGTGGTTCATGCGCTTGAAATCGCGCCGGAGCATCGCAAGAAGGGTCTCGGCGGTTGGATGATGCGCGCTGCTGCGATGTGGGCGGCTGGCCATCGAGCGGATTGGCTGGCGGTGCTGTGCACCGAGGAGAATGCCGGGGCGAACGCGCTCTACGAGTCGCTGGGCATGGTGCTTGCCGGCCACTACCATTACCGTGTGCTGGAGCCCTGAACGGTGCCGGCTTCCCTGTCGGGCCAGCCCTTGGGGCATGATGCCCTTCGCGCGCTCCTTGCGGGTCTTGCCCTCCGGCGCGCTTCTTCCAACCTGCAACGAAATGATGGCCAAACGTGAAAGAGACGAGCAAACCCACAGCCCTTGACCTGCCCATGGTCGATCCACTGCCGCCGGAGACGCAGAAATACTTCGACATCTGCGAGGAAAAGCTCGGGATGATCCCGAACGTTCTCAAGGCTTACGCCTTTGACATTGCCAAGCTCAACGCGTTCACGACGATCTACAACGAGCTTATGCTGGCAGACAGCGGTCTGACCAAGCTTGAGCGTGAGATGATCGCCGTTGTCGTGTCGGCCCAGAACCGGTGCTATTATTGTCTGACCGCCCATGGGGCCGCTGTGCGCGAATTGTCCGGTGACCCAAAGCTGGGGGAGATGCTGGTGATGAACTGGCGCGTGGCCGATCTCAGCCATCGCCACCGGGCCATGCTCGGTTTTGCAGAGAAAATGACCCGGAGTTCCGCCGATGTCGCCGAATTCGACCGCGAAGCGCTCCGCGACGCGGGATTTTCGGAGCCTGATATCTGGGATATCGCCAATGTTGCGGGGTTCTTCAACATGACCAACCGGGTCGCGAGCGCGACGGATATGCGCCCCAACGATGAATATCACGCACAGGCGCGCTGACCCCTTGCAGGTGCGGCAGGCTTATCCTCTTGGGGCTGCCCGGTCCGTGCGACGCTTCTGCGCGCTTTCAGGCGTGATGCTGTCGCTCGGTGTCCATGCGGCCGCGGCGCTTGATCTCAGTGTCCCGTCGGGGGCGCGCAAGACTGCGGAGATTGCGGCCAATCCGGGTGTCTATGCGTTGCCCACGGGGGCATGGGAGGAAGAGCTTGGCCTGCCCACCCTTCGGGTCGAAGGCGGCGTGCGTATGCAGGCCTTTCGCCTCGAAGGCAGCGGGTTCACCACCTTTCAGCTTGTGGAGCCGCTGCGTGATCAGATCACCGGCGCGGGCTACCGGGTCCTGCTCGACTGTCCGGACACCAGCTGTGGCGGGTTCGATTTCCGCTTTGCCACGCAGGTGCTGCCGCCGCCCGACATGTATGTCCAGCTCAGCGATTATCATTTCCTGTCGGCTGTCGAGGACGCGACTGGCGCCGTCGTGAGTGTTCTTGCAAGCCGCGACGGCCAGACAGGATACATCCAGATCACCCGGGTGAACCCCTTGGGCATGCCGGGCACAACGGCCGCCGATGCAACGCCGCTAGCGCCTGCCGCGGCACCGGTGTCGCCAGTGATGACGGGTGCCCTTGCGGAAATGCTTGAAACACTGGGGCACGCTGTGCTCAGCGGCGTCGAGTTTGGCTCCGGCTCCACCGAACTTGTCGAAGGCACGATCCCGGTTCTCGAAGAGCTGGCGGCGTATCTCAAGGCCAATCCGCAGCGGCGCGTGCTGTTTGTCGGGCACACGGACGCGACCGGATCTCTTGAGGCAAACGAAGCCGTGTCCCTGCGCCGCGCGGCGGCGGTCACACGCTACATGCGCGAACGCCACGGTATCCCGGAAAGCCAGATCGGGGCCGAGGGGGTCGGCTATCTCGCGCCTGTGGCGTCGAACCTCTCCGCAGAGGGCCGCGAAGCCAACCGGCGCGTCGAGGTTGTTCTGGTCTCGACCGAATGACGCGCTGCGCGTCTCTTCCCGGGGCATTCTTTCGCTTCGGTGCCATCGGGCCGATGCGCGTTGTTGGGGCGCAGAGCCTTGCAAACGCCCAAGATCGCAGGCCGGAAGACGGTTTCTTTGCTGCAACGGTGTCAAACGACCATGAAAGGTCGGTTTTGGGCTTGCTCGCTTTGCGGCCGCCTATACATGCGCCCTTGCGTCGTAGAGATCGGCGCGCTCCGCGTTCCGCCCAGCCTGACACCGAGTTCAAAGAGCCCTGCCATGTCCGATCTGTCGATTGCCGAAGCAATGCCTGATCCCGAGCCCGAGCTGCGGCTGCGCGATTGCCCGGACTGGGTCTATCTGCTTCAGGAATTCGACACGTTGTACCGGTACGGCTCCGCCGGTGGCAGCGCGCTGATCCGCGCGCACCGCAAACGGGTGCGCGACCGACTGTCCGCGACGATGGCCGACAACCCGCCGATCTTGCATCGCGAGGCCCAGAGCAAGCCGGTCACGGCCCATTTCCCCCGCGCGCTGGATCTTGGCGAACGTGCGGCGATGCAGGGCATGGCGCGCGCGCTGCGCGAGGTTCGCGATGTGCTGCATTGGGAATACGGGTACGAGAAGATGCCCAAGGCGCTGGCCCGCAAATATGCCTATTGTGAAATCCTCGGACCCAAGGGGCCAATTCAGTGCGACAGGCTGATCCTTGGCTTTGTGCTCTTTGCCCCCAACACCACCTATCCGCAGCATGCCCATACCGAGATCGAAGAGAGCTACGTCTCCATTTCCGGCGCATGGTCGGAAAACAACGCCGCCGTCTACGCGCCGGGATCCCTCATCTTGAACCGGTCCGGCGACGAGCATCGGATCACGACCGGTGATCGGGATCCCTGCTTGTTGGCTTATGCCTGGACGGGACCGGAAGACCGACTCGCAGCGCCGGGGATGACCTTGCGGTCCGGGCGGCGCGGCAGCACAAGCCGCCCGCCCGCGTGATCGCCTACTCGCCGAAGGGATTGGCGAGAAGCGTGCCGTCATTGGCGTCGTGAAATGGCCTTGCATAGGCAAAATAGAGCGCGCCGGGCCAGACCGTGTCAAAGAAGTCAGCGGCCTGTGCGTCCCCGATGAGCGTGGGCAGCGTGTCCCACATGACCGATTGCGCCCGGGCGTAGCCGATCCAAACGCCGCCCTCGCGGAAAAAGGCATCGCGGATCTCTTCGAGTTGCGGCGCGCCGACCGTGCCCGTCCGCATGTCCACCCAGCTGGTGGCCAGATCGATCCGCGCAAGGCGGTTGTCGCGTTCGGCAATGCGGTGCTGTTGCGCGATCATCAGCGTTTCGATGGCCGTTTGCTCTTCATCTGACAGGGCATGGCGGCGCATGAAATCGCTCCAGCGCGCCATCATCCGCAAGCGCAAAAGGTAGAGCGGGGCGATTTCGAGCGCTCCCTGCGCTGCCGGTCGCCAACCGCTCCGCCCTTGTTCCGGGCGCAGCCCGCCGTCTAGGCCAAGCCGCTCGTGATCCAAACGCTCCGAGAGCCGCTCGACCAGGCTGGGAGGTGCAAGGCCCAGCGTCGCGCCCGCTTCTGTCTGCATCTCGCGAGGGCGTTCGATCAGCGACGCCGGCTCGCGGATACCGCTATCCGCCAAACCGTCCCCGGCAAACATCTCCGCGCGCATCCCCTCATGCCCAATGCCCAGAGCGTCCGGTTGAGCGGGTCTTCGAGCGCCGCTGTCCTCTGATACGACAATGGTGCCCTCTGCCGCGAACAAGGGACGCGCGTGGCCATAGTCCCGGATAAGAGGCTGCAAGGCGGGATCCGCCCCTGTACCGCTGCCCTCGGCCTCGGCATTGCAATTGGTCAATGTGATGGCGCAGTAATCGGCCGCTTGAGTGCCATAAGCCTTGCAGGCGACCTCCGCGCCCACGCCTGCAGGGGTCGAGACCGTGATCGACCGCCCTGCCGTCACCGTAACGCCGCCCGAGATTATGGGCGTCTCGAAGTTG
This sequence comes from Cognatishimia sp. F0-27, assembly GCF_020667845.1. GTDB lineage: Bacteria > Pseudomonadota > Alphaproteobacteria > Rhodobacterales > Rhodobacteraceae > JAFMPQ01. Next base: position 79,591 of record NZ_JAFMPQ010000001.1, on the reverse strand, counting down.
CGTGTTTCTGAAAACCCACTGCTCGTGGAGGAAGACACACCGGAAACACCGTGCATGCAGCGGCCCATCCCGCGGATCCGCGCTTGCTTGCGGCAATTGTCGGTATATGCATGCGTGACGTCGAAAAAATCCTCGGGCGTGCAGGCCCAGGTCGACCAAAGGACCCGATAACGGAAACCCTCCAGCAGCGTTTCCAGCGTTTGCCCGTGGCAGGCCTTGCCGTTGGCCAACTCGCGGTTGTAAAACGCCTGCCGATTGGCACGGCAGTTGGTGGTCAGCGTATTGGCGCGTCGCAGGCATTCCTTGTTGACGGCGGCGCATTGCGCCAGCGTTGGTGGCTCTGGCGCATCTTCACCGCCATCGCCTTGTCCACCGCCCGGCGGTGGGCCGCCATCGTCCCCGGGCGTGCCGTCAATGGGATCGTCATTGGAGAAGTCATAGCCGCAGGTCGGCTCACCATTTTCGTTTTCTGGCTCGATTTCGTCCCAACCCGCGCCGCAGGCGCAAGCATTCGACCCGTCCTGGCGCGGGATCACATCCTGCCCGATACCGGTGCACCAGTCTGAATGACCGTCGATGATGATCTCTTCGCCGATGGGGTTGTTGTCATCTGCCTTTGCGTGAGGGGCGGTCAAAAGGACCGCACAGGCAAGCGAAAAACAATGCAAGAATGGGGGCCTGAAAAATCTCATGGCCGGTCTCCAATGCTGATAAAAAATATGCTGTCGTTGAGCGCCCGAAATTGGCGCAGCACGTTCAGCATAGCACAGGATCGGGTGTGAGGCAAAACCCGCCGGGAAGACCCAATCGCGCGCGAGGTGCAGACAGGGCGCGCTTCCGGTTTCTTCTGTCCGGAAATACTCAATCCGCCGGTGACACGGGGGCGCCGCGTTTGACGGGCGTGTTCGGTGTGTTTGGCGATCAACAAAAAGCGCTCCGGATCCACGATCCGGAGCGTGCAAGATGTGCCACAAGAACGGCAGAGGGATGTCTTACCAGCTGTGCGGGCCTTTTTCGGCAAAGGAATGCACAAGGAAATCGATGAAGGCGCGCACCTTGGGCTGTGTGAACCGGCCCGGCGGGTAGACCGCATAGATGCCTTGCGTCTCTACGGGAAGGTCGGGGATCGCATCTTCGACCAACCCGGCCTCCATGGCTTCGTGATAAAGATACGAGGGCAAATACGCGATACCCAGCCCGGCAATGCAGGCGTTCAGAAGCGACTGCCCGTCATTCACGGAAAGCCATCCTGCAGTGCGGACCTGCCGCTTTTCACCGGACGGTGCGGTCAGCTTCCAGACATTGCCGGAAGCCTGGTTGGAATAATGCAGCAGCTTGTGTTCGTTCAGATCGTCGATCCGCGCGGGTCTGCCGTATTGTTCGAAATAGCTCGGGGCCGCGATCATCCGCTTGGTGGTCTCGGTCAGCTTGCGGGCGCGCAGGGTGCTGTCTTCCAGCTCACCGATGCGGATCGCCATGTCGAACCCTTCGGAAATCAATTCCACATAGCGGTTGTTGAGCACCATATTGACCGTGATGTCCGAGAACTCCGCAAGGAAATCGCCCAGAACGGGGCTGAGATGATTGACGCCGAAATCCGTCGCGACCGAAATCCGCAACAGGCCTGAGGGCGCTGATTGCATCGAGGTTACAAGCGCGTCGGCTTCGCCGGCATCGTTGAGCACGCGCCGGGCGCGATCGTAATAGGCAAGACCGATTTCCGTGGGTGAGACGCGTCGCGTCGTTCGGTTGAGCAACCGTGCACCAAGGCGCGCTTCGAGCGATGACACATGTTTGGAAACCGCTGATTTGGAGATCCCCATCTTCTTGGCTGCATCGGTAAACCCGCCTTGGTCCACCACGGTGGCAAAAGCTTCCATTTCGGTCAGGCGGTCCATCTGCATCTCCTGCAAGTCATTACTTGGCATTGGATATCGCGCGCAATCACGGCGCAAATCGGGCAGGGAGAGGACAATTGCGAGAAATCAACCCGCGCTGTTTGCGGGCTGGAAACAGCGCAGGTCGGAAAACCGGTCCTGACAGAATTTCCGGATGCGCAAGAGCCAAGACCCGACCTAAAGGCGGGAGACGCATTCCCCGCGGGGCAAGACCTATCGCCTGTCCCCTTGCGCCATTTGGACAATCCGCGCGTAGGTGTCCTGATGCTCCGGCGCGATTTGGGCCGTTGGTGCGCCTGCGGCTGCGGCCAGTTTCTGCTGCAACACCAGAAACCGGTCCGAGACCACGGACCCCACGGCGGGTTGAACCGGCGGGCGCAGAGCCTCTGACAAGGGCACAAATGTTACGCCGGCCTCGATCAGTTTTCCGAAATAGTCCGATGCGACATCGGCAAAGAACGCCACGTTGTGACCAAGGGCAATGCCGACGATTTCTTCGCCAAACCACGCTTGTGCAGCCGCATGGTCATGACGGTGCTGGGCGACGGCGAAATCGAGAAAACTCTCGATGACAAATTCTCTGGCCCTTGTGTCGCCGGCTTCCGTCGCGCGCAGATAGGCCCGGTTCCATGCCCATTCATAGGTCCAGGATGTGACATCGACAGGGATCCAACGCTCCGCCTCAAGATAGGCATTGACCCGATCCAGCTTGTCTTGCGTCTCGCCCCAGTGGCAGAGCGGATGCCGGAAAAGGCGCATCGGCGCGCGCGTCAGCCACGGTGCGAGCAGGCGTTCGGCCTCGGCGATATCCGCTATGAAGGCGTCTGCCGTCACGTCGGGCAATTGGCGGTGGGCATGGGTGTGATTGGCAACGTGATGCCCGTCATTGACCCAGTCCTCAAGGATTGCGGCGCAGTCCGGGTGTTCGGCCAGCGGCCAGCTGTTGCAGAACGCGTAAACGCCCGAAATCCCGTGCGTGGCGAGCGCCTCGCGGATGGACCGGACGATACCCGCCGCACAATAGCCTGTGGGCGGATAGGACTGCGGCCAAAGTGGAAGGTCGTCCATGGTGAAGGCAAGTTTCATCTGGCACGACCTTTGCTGGCGGTATTCAATGTCCGGCCGCATCAGCCTTTCGGCTGTGGTTTGACAAGTCAAGCGGCGCCCGCCCATGGTGCCGCAAGCCGTCAGGATTGGCGCCTTTTCCATACGGCCCGCTTGCAGGCTCATGCATAATCCGCTCGCTTGAACTGGGCAGACAGGCTTTACGTGTTATCCTTTCTATTGCGTCAGGCTTTGCAGGGCGCAGTTTCTGGGAGGAAGACATGATTTTTCGAAGTGCAATGACGGCGGCGCTCTTGAGCGCCCTGGCGGTGCCGGTTCTCGCTGAAGGCCACCGCACGCCGGCCCCTGAAGGGGCCATGGTCTATTTCATCGGGTTGGAAGACGGCCAGACGGTCTCCGCGCCCGTGATGGTGAATTTTGGTCTTTCGGGAATGGGGGTCGCACCCGCAGGCACCGAGAAGGAAAACACCGGCCACCACCATATCCTCGTGAACCGGGCGCCCTTTGGCGAAATGGATGGCGATGAGGAAGCCATGTCAGACGGTCTGCCTGCCGATGACATGCACAGGCATTTTGGTGGTGGCCAGACCGAAGTGATGCTCGATCTCGGGCCGGGCCAGCACACGCTGCAGCTTGTTCTCGGAGATGCGTTCCACGTTCCGCATGACCCGCCGATCGTGTCCGAGCAGATTACCATCACGGTCGAGTGATCGAGACGGTCACCGGATCGGTTTGCGTGTGACGGACCCGGCCGCCAAAAAAAGCGCCGCCCCGGAGGGGGCGGCGCAGATCTGACGCGATAGATGGACACTCTGCGCCCGATGGCGCTTACGCGGCCTTGCGCGCGTGTGTGCCTTCTTCGACCTCTTCCACGATCTTGGACACGAAGTCCTTGAGATCGTTGGGGTTGCGGCTCGTGACAATACCGCGGTCGGTCGCCACTGGCTGATCGACGAATTTGGCGCCGGCGTTGATCATATCCGTCTTGATCGAGTGATAGGACGTCATCTCGCGCCCCTCGACGATGCCTGCCTCGATCAAGAGCCATGGGGCATGGCACACGGCAGCGATGATTTTCCCGTGGTCAAAGAAGCCCTTAATCAGTGCGATGGCATCCTTGTCCACCCGGAGCAGGTCCGGATTGATCTGACCGCCGGGAAGCACGAGCGCGTCGTAGTCGCCAACCTTTGCATCGGCGATCTTGAGATCGGCCTCGGCGTCACGCCCCCAGTCGCTGCCTTCCCATCCCTTGATGGCCTTGCCGTCAAGCGTGGCGACATGCACGTCGGCGCCCTTGGCGCGCAACTGGTCGCGCGGAAACTCCAGCTCCGATTGCTCGAACCCATGGGTGGCGATGATCAGGATCTTGGCGTTTTCGATCGTCGGCATTGTATGTCCTCCGTCTTGTGTTGGGCGGCGGGTCATCCCCGCCTGCTTGAAGGACCAACGGAGTCAGGCGCGGGGGTGTTCCACGAAATCTCGAATTCCTGCGCGGCACAAAGGGGCCTGCCGCGATCTGGAGACGCGCGGACTCCGCCCGAAGACATCGCGATGGGGTGTTCGGAAGAACCGGGGCGCTGCCCCGGACCCCGGAGTATTTGGAGACAGAAGAAACAGGGGCGCCGTGTTGGGTCCGACAGGCTCCGCGATCTCGTGTCAAAGGCTGGCGGCGAGGCGCACACCCTGATCGATGGCGCGTTTGGCGTCGAGTTCTGCGGCCACATCTGCCCCCCCGATCACGTGACAGGAGACGCCCTTTGCCTCCAACGCATCGGCCAATGACCGGTCGCTGAGCTGGCCGGCACAGAGCACGATCGTATCGCAGGCAATGACCTCCGGCTGCTCGCGTGTCTCGCCAAAGGAGATGTGCAGCCCGTCATCGTCGATGCGCTCGTAATTGACGCCGGATTTCATCTGCACCGATTTCATTTGCAGCCCGGCGCGGTGGATCCACCCGGTTGTTTTGCCCAGTCGCTTGCCGGGCTTTTCCGCCTTGCGTTGCAGCAGGGTGACCTGCCGCAGCGGTGCGTCCGGTTGCGGACCTTCGGGCGCGAGGCCTGAGCGGTGTTCTGACGGATCCGTCACACCCCATTCGCGCATCCAGTCGGGCAGGCTTTCTGTCGGGCTGTCCTTGGTGACGAGGAATTCGGAGACGTCGAATCCGATACCCCCCGCGCCGATCACCGCGACGCGCGGGCCGACCTCGGCTTTCTGCTTGAGGACGTCGATATAGCCAAGCACCTTGGGGTGGTCCTGGCCGGGGATTTCCGGGTCGCGCGGCACAACACCCGTGGCGATGATGACCGCGTCGAACCCGTCCAGATCTGCGCAGCCTGCCTCGGTGTTGAGCTCTACCGCGACGCCTGTCTCCTCCAGCATCGTCTCGAACCAGTCGACCAGCCCGTGGAACTCCTCTTTGCCGGGCACCTGCCGCGCCAAGTTGAGCTGTCCGCCGATGCGGCTGTCGCGGTCGAACAGGGTAACGCTGTGGCCGCGCTGGGCTGCGGTTATCGCGGCGGAGAGCCCCGCCGGACCGGCACCGACGACCGCGATCCGTTTCCTGTCCTTGGTTGGCGTGATCGTCACCTCCGTTTCGTAGCAGGCGCGCGGATTGACGAGGCAGGAGCTGACCTTGCCGGAGAAGGTGTGGTCGAGGCAAGCCTGGTTGCAGGCGATGCAGGGCGCGATCTGGGCTCCACGGCCCGCCGCGGCCTTTGCCACGAAATGCGCATCTGCCAGGAATGGCCGCGCCATTGACACCATGTCGGCGCAACCGGAGGCGAGCACCTCTTCGGCGACCTCCGGTGTGTTGATCCGGTTGGAGGTGATCAGCGGGACGGAGACATGTCCCATGAGCTTTTGGGTGACCCAGGCGAAGGCCGCGCGCGGCACCGATGTGGCGATGGTGGGGATGCGGGCTTCATGCCAGCCGATCCCGGTGTTGATGATCGTGGCACCCGCCGCTTCGACGGCCTTGGCCAGCGTGACAACCTCTTCGAAGGTAGAGCCATTGGGGATGAGGTCGATCATCGAAAGCCGGTAGATCACGATGAAGTCCTTGCCCACGGCCGCGCGCACGCGCTTGACCACCTCGACCGGCAGCCGCATCCGGTTTTCGTAGGAGCCGCCCCACCGGTCCTCGCGCTTGTTGGTATGGGTCACGAGGAACTGGTTCAGGAAATAGCCCTCCGATCCCATGATCTCGACCCCGTCATAACCGGCCTCGCGCGCGCGGAATGCGGCGGTGGCAATATCGGAGATCTGTTTTTCGATACCTGCCTCATCCAATTCCGTCGGTCTGAAAGGGGAGATCGGCGATTTCACGGCGCTGGGGGCGACGCAGTCGGGCGAGTAGGCGTAGCGGCCCGCATGCAGGATCTGCATCGCGATCTTGCCGTCGGCCTGATGTACGCGGTCCGTCACCATGCGGTGATTGGCGATATCCTTGTCGGAGAAGAGGCCCGCCGCACCGGGAAAGACGCCACCTTCACGGTTGGGCGCCATGCCCCCCGTCACCATCAGCGCCACGCCGCCCCGCGCGCGCTCGGCATAGAATTCCGCCACGCGGTTCCAGTCACCGGTCTCTTCGAGATTGGTGTGCATCGATCCCATGAGCACGCGGTTCTTCAGCGTGGTGAAGCCCAGATCGAGCGGTGCCAGCATGTGCGGATAGGTGGTCATGGCAATATCTCCCCTGCGGTTTTCAGGCAGCATTGGCGCAAACAGGCGCGCCTGTCAGCGAAACGTTGCGTCAGGAGCCCGGCGCCTTGCATGCCTTGGCCGGAGAGACGCGCCGGGCAGTCTTGCCTGTTACCGAGGGCCAACTGCACGAAGCGTCCGCGAACGCCATGCGCACCGCAGAGCGCGCGGGGTCTGGCTTGTGGCAAGTTCGGGCCGGTTCATCGTGACATGGGCGTCGGAACCCGTTTGGGGACCTTTCCGTTAAAGAGCCGGGCGGTGCGTGGCACTGGGCAGATCCTGCGCATGGATGGGGGCGGCGCGACCGGTGTCTGCAAAACACCGGGGTTATGGCTCACCAGCGCGTCAACGCGTCTTCGTCTTCGTCCTTTGCGGCCACCCAGGAGGCGCCCTGCGCGCCGAATTCCTTCTTCCAGAAGGGCGCGCGCGACTTGAGGTAGTCCATCAGGAATTCGGCGGCTTCGAATGCATCCTTGCGGTGCCGGGCGGCGGTGGCCACCATCATGATCCGCTCTCCGGGCGCAAGCCGCCCGTATCGGTGGATCACCAGCGCATCGCCGAGGCTCCAGCGTGCGACGGCCTGACCGGCAATCTCTTCCAACGCTTTCTGGGTCATGCCCGGATAATGCTCGATTTCCATCACGGACAGGTCGCCGCCATCGCCTGCGCGCACCACGCCGGTGAAGGTCACGACCGCCCCCAGATCGTCGCGCCCCCGGGCGAACGCATCGGCCTCGGCAGCAAAGTCGAACGGCGTTTCCTGGACCACGATACGCATTGTTTCAGCCCCCTGTCATGGGAGGGAAGAAGGCCACCTCGCGCACCCCGTCAAGCGGGGCATCAAAATCCGTCAACTCCTGATCGAGCGCCACCCGCAGCGCGGTCAGATCGGCAAAGGCCGCGTCATAACGGTCCTCCCGGGCGCGCAGCTCCTCCACGAGAGCCCGCACGGTCGCGGCGGAGGTTGTGATTTGTTCCTTGGGAAGGCCGATCCGCTCCCGCACCCAGGCAAAATACAAAACGGTCATTTGCATGCTGTCCGTCATGAGAGACTCCCGTCTGTTGCGGCGCGTCGCAGGCGCTCAGCGTGTTTCCTTGAGATAGGGCAGGGATTTCTGCAGGTAATCCCATCCTGTGATCAGGGTCAGGCCCGCTGCAATCCAGAGCAGGCCGAGGCCAAGATAGCCGGTCCAGACCATGCCTTCGTATTTCCACCACAGGCCCAGTATGTCTTCTTCGCGGCCGGCAAGGATCGCATCGATCAAGGTGGCATCCATGCCGATCACCGACATGCCGAAATAATGCTCGAACACCCCTTGGGCAAAGAGCACGGCGATGGCGATCATCTGAACCGTGGTCTTCCATTTGGCGAGCGCCGTGACCTTGAGGGTGCCGGCGGTGTCACCGAGGAATTCGCGCAGCCCGGATACAAAGACCTCTCTGAACGCGATGACCGTCGCGGGCAGGACGAGCCATGGCGACATGGAGGAATACCCGACAATCACCATCAAGGCGATGAGCACCATGGCCTTGTCCGCGATCGGGTCCAGCATGGCGCCGAGCTTGGTTTCCTGTTTCCAGCTGCGCGCGAGATGGCCGTCGAACCAATCGGTGATGGCGGCGCCAACAAAGAGGCACAGGGCGAGCCAATCCGCGAACGGACGCGAAAAATACAAGAACATGATGGCCACGCCGGGAGCGGCGAGCAGACGAATGATCGTCAGGATATTTGGCAGGGTCCAGCGCATCGGCCTATCCCTATCGCGGATCGCGAGGGCAGGGAAGAGCGCTCGAACGGTCGGTAGTGCCGCTCCCGTCAAAAACAGGATTACCGGCCCCACGGTCGTGCATGGGGCGCGGGCAAAGGGCGTTGGATGGAGCGTTGGATCCTGCGGTTCCCGCCTTTCCGCATGCGTCCCTGGTCCTGTCGGGAGGGGCCCTTGGATGGGTGCGGCGCGTGAGCGGTGGGCCGCGCGTGGTGATGACGGCCCGCAACGCCCGCAGGGCGTCAGCTGTTTTCCGACTGCCGCAGCAAGCGGTCGAGAAAGGTCTCGCGCGCCGCAGGCAGAGGCTTGCCGAACTGATCGGCTGCCAGCTTGTGTTGCAGGAAAAAGCCCGTGGTGCGCAGCGCCTGCAGGATCTCTGCGGTATCGGCGTCACCCTCGCCCAGCATGACCGGGGGCAATGGCAAAAGCCGGTCCGTCCAGGCCCCGGCCCCGGCCTCGGTGACTGCGCGGCCCGACTTCGGCGAGAGATAGACCAGCCCGTCGCGCGCGCCGGTGACGGCGCAGGCGCTGAGATCGAGCGCGAAGCCCATGTCTTCGAGCAAGGCCATCTCCCAGCGCAGATAGGCCAGCGGCCAGAGATCGGGATAGGCCATGAGGTCCAGAAGTGCTTCGGTGCGCCGGTAAAGCGCGGGATGGGGCTCGCGCTCGGGCAGGGTGAATCCCAGCAGGCTCAAGACCGCGTTCTGACCTGCGAGCATAAGCCGGTTCCCCATGGCGAGGGCCGCGCGGGAGCGTTCGGGCTCCGCGGTGAAGCTGCCGATATGGTCTTCGAGACGCGCGCGCCAACTCAGATCAAGCTGCGCCCCCGGTTGCAGATGCGGCGCCAGCTTGCGGGAGGTCCCGCCGCGCAATACGCCCTGATGTCGCCCCCGGGTTGGCGTGAAGACATCGAGGATGAGCGAAGTTTCGCCATGCGGCCTGCGTGAGAGCAGAATACCCGTGTCGCGCCATTCCATGGGGCAAAGGTGACGGCTGGCGCGCCGCGTGGCAAGGGAGGGGATCACATTTTTGATGCAAGGCGAGGGGCGCTGCCCCTCGCGCTCCCCGGGATATTTGATGCCCAAAGAAACCCGGGCGTGTCGGTGCACGGACCGGGCGTGTCGGCCGTGTTACAGGCCGGGTTCGTCCAGCAGGTGACGTCCGGCGCGATCCTCGACTTCGATTATCCACAGATCGGGGTCGCGCGCGCGGGAGCGGGCGAGCAGCGCATCCATCTCCGGCTCCGGTCCCGCGGACAGGTCGGCCCAATCGGACGCGCCGGTTTCGAGGTTCATCTGGCGGGAGAACAGCCGCGCCTGTCCGTCGAGCGTGGAGAGCTTGACGCAGATCGCCCCGCCCGTGTCGTCACCATGGGCCACGACAAATGCCGGGATGTCGGCCAGCCGCAGCCGTGCGAGATAGGCGTCGACCCAGAACCGGGCTGTCAGGCGGGCCATTGCGATCCGCCAGATCGGTTGATGCGGGGTTGTCCCCGGCGTGGCAGAAGCAGCAAGCGCATGGATCAGTGCGCCCCGTCGCGGAAATCGAGCCCCATTTCGGAGTAGCGCTCGGCCTCGTCGAGCCAGTTTTCGCGCACCTTGACCTGCAGGAAGAGATGCACCTTTCGGCCCATGAAGTCGGCCAGCTCTTCGCGGGCGGCCTTGGAAATCGCCTTTATGGTTTCGCCCTTGTTGCCGAGCACGATTCCCTTATGGCCATCGCGCGCCACGTAGATCACCTGATCGACCCGGGCCGAGCCGTCCTTGCGCTCTTCCCAGTTTTCCGTTTCCACGGTCAGCTGGTAGGGCAGTTCCTGATGCAGGCGCAGGGTCAGCTTCTCGCGGGTCATCTCCGCAGCGATCATCCGCAGTGGCAGGTCTGCGATCTGGTCCTCGGGATAGAGCCATGGGCTTTCGGGGAGCCGCGCACCGAGCCAGGCTTTGAGATCGTCGCAGCCATAGCCCTTTTCGGCCGAGATCATGAAGGTCTGGGCGAATTCGAAGCGGTCGTTCAGGGCCTTGGTCAGTGCAAGAAGCGCATCTGATTTCACCCGGTCGATCTTGTTGATTGCCAGCGCCACTGTGCGGCCCTTGCCGATATCGGTGAGTCCTTCGAGGATTTTCTCGACACCTTCGGTCACGCCGCGATGCGCTTCGACAAGCAGCACCACGATATCCGCATCGGCCGCTCCGCCCCAGGCCGCAGCCACCATGGCGCGGTCAAGGCGGCGGCGCGGTTTGAACAGGCCGGGCGTGTCGACGAAGACGATCTGTGCATCGCCTTCAAGCGCGACCCCGCGAATGCGGGCGCGTGTTGTCTGGACCTTGTGGGTCACGATCGAGACCTTGGCGCCGACCATACGGTTGGTCAGCGTGGATTTGCCCGCATTGGGCTCTCCGATCAGGGCGACGAAACCGGCGCGGGTGGTCATGGGTGTTCTCCGGATTACAGGACGAACCCCCTTAGCGCATCGCGCGGGGTGGCGCCAGCGTCGCGGGCAGGCTTGACCGGCAGCAGGTTGTCGACGACACTCAGGTCAGTCCGCACATAGTGAAAGACGTGTTTCTCATGCCCGATATTCCTGCGGACGACAGCTCGACGGCTGCCATCGTCTTTGACGGCACCCCGGTGCAGTTCACGAGCGATATCGACGGGGCGGGCGATGTGGACCGCATTCGACTCAGCGTCGCCGAGGCGCAGGATTTCCCCATCACCGTGACGATCGACAGTCATGAGGCAAGTCGTTTTCGGGCAGCGGTTCTCACCCTTGACGGAATGCCTGTCACCCTCGATCCGTTTGAGGATTACCGTGGCACGGAGATTTTTCAGGGCGGTCTACTGATAGACAGTGACTGCTTCCGGTTCGTCGGGTGCTATTCCATCGTCGAGGGCTTTCCGTTCATGGCTGATGCTGCCGGCGACTACTGGCTCGACGTCAGCCTCTCGCCAGTTGGCGACAGTCCCGATAACGGCCGCTACACCATCACGGTCTCGCCGGAATTGCCTGCCGATGAGACAACGCCGCTGCGCCTTGTGCCGGGTGATAGTGTGGCGAACACGGTCGGGTCGGTAATCGAGGAGACATCGGGGTCGTCCATCTCCATCTCGAGCGAGGCGGACTGGATTGGCGTGGATCTGCCCTCCGGCGGATCATGGCTCCTTCAGACCAGCGGCCAAGACCCTTTCACAACAATCGCGCCAGTCGAGCCGCCGCCGCATGTCGAAACGCTGTTGGTTGATGAAGGGGGCGATTTCGGGCAGCACCTGTTCCAGACGAGCGAGGCGGCATCCTTCTTCGTTGCGCTGCAGGACGCGGGGTGGGTCGGCGCGCATGAGATCTCGCTTTCTCCGGTCGTTGCGCATCCGGGCACCGACGACCCTGACGATCTTTTCGGCGATGCGGCTCTGGACTACCTTGTCGGCGGGCTTGGCGACGACACGCTTGATGGCCGGGCCGGCAATGACACCGCGCAGGGTGGCGACGGGAACGACAGCCTGATCGGCGGGATCGGCTTCGACCGCCTGGACGGCGACGCGGGCGACGACACGCTCGACGGGTTGTCGGGGTTCGACAGGCTCTTTGGAGGCGCAGGGAACGACCTGCTCATGGGGCGGTTCGGCAACGACACGTTGGAAGGCGGCGATGGCGACGACAGCCTCGAGGGCAATCTCGGCTTCGATCTGCTGCGCGGTGGTGCTGGATCGGACACTCTGGTGGGTCGCGACGGCTTCGATACGCTGGAGGGCGGGGCGGGCGACGATCGTCTGTCCGGCAATGCGGGTTCGGACCTGTTGCGTGGTGGCGAGGGCAACGACCGGTTCTTTGGCGGCATCGGGTTCGACACCATCGAAGGCGGCGCAGGCAATGATATCATTGACGGTGACGCGGGTTTTGACAGCATTCTCGGTGGCGATGGCAACGACCTGATCAGCGGCGGATCGGGGAATGACACGCTGTTTGGCGAAGCGGGCACTGACGCGCTCTTTGGTGGTCAGGGGGCGGATGTCTTTGCGTTCCGCCAGTTGCGAGAAGCGGATGGCCGGACTTTGAAATCCGCCAATATGGAGCGGATCCTCGATTTCACACCCGGGATCGACAGGCTTGATCTCGATTTTCGCCTCGTTCCGCCGGGCGACGATCCGGAGCTCTCATTGCTGGATCGGATCGAAGCGGCGGCGAGCCTCAATGAAAACGGCAATCTGCAACTGACCTTTACGCTTTTACAGGTCGAATTTGTCGGCCTTACGGAGTTTTCACAGATCGCAGGCGATTTCGACGGTCTTTAGGGGCGTCTTGACCGCGCGGGCAGGCCGTCTCAGGCCAGAAGCGCCACAAGCAGCGCGAGGATTGCAAGCCCGACCAGCGCGGCGGCAGCGCGCCACGGCGTGCGCACACCGCTTTGCGCCTCGGCTTGCCGCGCGGCAAGGGCAAGGGGCACGCCGCCGATGGCTGTGAGAAGCGCAATCGTCGCCGCGGGCCAAAGCGTGCCTTCCTGAAACCCTTCGACGGCGAAGCGCAGGGTGACGAGGCCAAGGGCCGCGTAGGCCGCCCCGAGGCCGCGATAAAGCGCCGTCAGAATGGCAAGCAGGTTCGGTTTCGGAATCGTGCCCTCCGCTGCCATCATTGCCGCGTGGTAATCAAGCGGGGCCTTCTCGCGCAGAAACCGAAGGGCGAAAAAGGCCACTCCGGCAACAACGGCGAGATGCAGGATCAGGACGACAAGGGACATGGGGTCTCTCCACGCAGAATGTCGTCACCCTGCGCGATCCGGTGGCACGCGGCAAGACAATTGTCGTCACGCGTTTCGCCGTGCGCGGCCGTCGCGCCAAAGCGTATACAGGCCGGATGCCACGATCAGCGCCGCGCCGAAGAGGGTCATGGCATCGGGGCGCTCCCCGAAGAGCACAAGCGCGATCAGAAGCGCGACGATCAGCCGGCTGTAGCGAAACGGGGCGACCACAGAAACATCGCCCGTGCGCATGGCTTGGGTGAGTGCGGTGTACGCCGCCACGCCGACAAAACCGACCAGCGGCATGAGGAGAGCGGCCCGCATGTCCGGCCAGCCCGAGGGCGCGGGGTCGACGAACAGCATGACGATCCCCGCCACGGTCACCACCGCGAAGCCAAGCACGCCAAGCTGCGTGTGATGCACCGAGATCGGGCTGGTGCGCGTCGCCAGATCCCGGCCGGCGAAACCGATCATACCAAGGATTGCAAGCCAGATCGCCGTATCGAACCCCTCCGTGTCGGGGCGCAGGATCAGCAAGACCCCCGCAAAGCCGACCCCGAGCGCCGCCCAGCGACGCGGCCCCACGCGTTCCCCCAGCACCAGCGCCGCGCCCAGCACCACCACCAGCGGTGCGGCCTGAAGGATCACGGATGTGGTCGCCAGCCCGGCGTAGATAAGGCTGAGCGCGAAGAAGAGCCGTCCGACCAGTTCGAAACCCGTGCGGATCAAGAGCGGGCCGCGCAGGTACTCGGCGGACCAGAGCGGCACACCTGCGCGCCGCGCCAGAACCGCGGAAAGCGCCATGGCGACGAGCCCGAAGACAATCGTTGCCTGGCCAGGGGAGACGGTGCCGGTGTTCACGGCGGCCTTGAACAGCGCGTCCTCAATGCCGAAGCCGAGCATCGCCAGACACATGAACAGCGCCCCGCGCAGATTGTCCGTCATGGATTGGACCTTTCATGGTCTGCGTGCGATCCGGTTTGCCGGGCGGGTCGGGCACGACCGGGCACCCTTCTTCTGCCATGCGGGCCCGTCGCTTGCTGCGTCAGCTCAGCCGGGCCAGCAAGGCGCGCGCGGCGGCCTGCTCGGCCTGCCGTTTGTTGCCCGCACTGGCGCTTTCGGCCTCGCCGGTGCTCAACCGCGCCTCGATGGTGAAAACCGGCGCATGATCCGGACCGGTGCGGGCCGCCTCGATATAGCGCGGCGGTTGCAAGCCGCGCCCCTGCGCCCATTCCTGAAGCGCGGTCTTGGCATCCTTGGCATCTTCCTCGACAGACCCGATCCGCGAGTCCCACAACCGCAAGATCAGCGCGCGCGCCGCGTCGAACCCACCATCGAGATACACCGCTGCGATCACCGCCTCCATCGCGTCACCCAGCAGCGCCATCTTGCGCCGTCCGCCCGACATTTGCTCGGATCGGCCCAGTTTCAGGGCCGCGCCAAGATCCACGTCCCGGGCGATGTCGGCACAGCTTTCCTTGCGCACCAAGGCGTTGAAGCGTGGTGCCAGAACGCCCTCGGCGGCACCGGGATCCGCTTCGAGAAGCGCTTCGGCCATCACGAGGCCCAGAACCCGGTCGCCAAGAAATTCGAGACGCTGGTTGTCTTCGCCACCCGGGCCGGAGCGCGACGCGTGGGTGACAGCCCGGCGCAGCAGACGCGGGTCTTGAAAGCGGTAGCCGAGACGCTGCATCAGGTCATGGAGATCAGCGGACACTTTCATGAGACAGCGGCTCCTGACAGACCCCGCAGCCCCCTCAGACGCGCCACCGCGACGCCGGCGCGTATGTCAGTCGATCTTTTCAAAGAACCGGTCACCGCGCCATGTCCAGAAAAACAGCATCGAGCGGCCCGCGGAGGAGAACACGACCCGATCCGCCCGACCGACGAGGTTCTCGAATGGGACGAAGCCGACACCGCCCACGATATTGGGCACACGACTGTCGGAAGAGTTGTCGCGGTTGTCACCCATCATGAAATAGTGACCCTCGGGCACCTGATAGACCGGCGTGTTGTCGGAAGACTGCGTTGCGATGTTGAGGATCGCGTGTGTGCTGCCACCGGGCAGGGTTTCGATCTGGCGTGTTTTGGAGCAGGTGCCCCCCTCGCCGACAGGGCCGTTTTCGCAGCGTGGCCGCAGGCGCTGCGGTCCTTGCGGCTCCGCAATCTCGTCAAAGGTGCCGCCATCCGCGAGCTGCACGGGCGTTCCGTTGATGTGCAGCACGCCATTGCGCATCTGCACGCTGTCGCCCGGCATCCCCACCACCCGCTTGATGAAGTCGCGCCCCGACACCGGGTGCCGGAACACGGCCACGTCACCGCGCGCCGGCTCGCTGCCAAACAGGCGGGTGTTGTCGCCATCGGCCCAGCCGCAGATGTCCGCAGCGTCGATGTCGAGGCCGATACTCGGGATGATGACCGAGGGGCAGGAGGCATAGGAATACCCGTAAGCCATCTTGTTCACGAACAGGAAGTCGCCGATCAGAAGCGTGTCCTTCATCGACCCCGACGGGATCCAGAACGGCTGGAAGAACAGGGTTCGGAACACCCCGGCAATCAGCAACGCGTAGAAGACGGTCTTGATCGTATCCCAGATTCCGCCGCCTTTTTTGGTCTCGCTCGCCATGGACTGCCCTTCTGCGCTCCGCTGCTCTTGCGGTCTACATGTCGCTCCGCTTGGGGGGTGTCAAGCAATGGTGACGCGGCGCCGGCCCGTGAACGGCATCCGTGCAGGGCCGGCGGCGGCTTTGCCCGCGCGACGCCGATCAGAAGTTGAAATCTGCTTCGGTCAGCACAACGCCGTTTGTGACAGCATCCGAAAGCAGGACGATATCGCCGCCGCCCGCGTCGACAAAGTAGCTGCGCCCTGATCCGGATACGGTAATTGTCAGGTCGGCAATCGAATTCACGCCTGTGTAGCCGGTATAATCGAGCCTGTCGGGACCGTCCTCGAAGTCGGTGATCGTATCAGCGCCTGCGTTGTTCTCAAACACGAAGCGGTCCGTTCCGCTGCCGCCGATGAGCGTGTCGTTGCCCTCTCCGCCGCTGAGGATGTCGCCGCTGCCTGCCCCGTCGAGATAATCGTCACCGTCCAGCCCGGTCAGACGGTTGCCACCGTTTGTGCCCACGATCCGGTCGCCGAAATCGGTGCCGATGACCCGTTCGATGGAAATCAGCGTATCGCCTGCTCCAGAGCCACCCGAGACGAACCCGGTGGACAGGTTGACGACAACCCGATCATGCCCCGTGCGCGAGAAATCCGCTGTGTCGAGCCCGGCGCCGCCATCGAGCGTATCGGCATCGCTGCCGCTGGCCAGCGTGTCGTTGCCGTCCTCGCCGCGGAGGGTGTCTTCGCCGTCTCTACCGTAGAGATCATTCTCCGTGTTGTCGCCCACGATGATGTCGGCGAAATCTGTTCCGATCACATTCTCCATGTCGCTGACGCGGTCGCCCTCTGCGTCGCCGCCGGAATAGAAGCCGACCCCGAGATTGACCGCAACGCGCGCGGCGCTGTCGCCATAGTTGAGCGTGTCGGAGCCGGTGCCGCCCATCAGCGTGTCAGCGCCTTCTCCTCCGTTGATGCGGTCGTTATCGGCCCCGCCGTGGATCCAGTCCGCACCGGGCCCGCCGTCGAGCCGGTCTTCACCGAAGCTGCCGATCAGCGTATCGTCACCGAACTGACCGAAAATCCAGTCGTCACCCTCAAAGCCAAAAAGGGTGTTGTCCGCCTCGTTGCCGAAAATCGCGTTGTCGAGCGCGTTGCCGCCAGCCTGCACGGTGGTGCGGTCATCCAGATTTATATTTTCGACGTTTTCGTAAAGGTGTCGAACCGTGAAGCGCACAAAGACGGTGTCTGATCCGGAATTGGCGCCGTCGAATTCGCGGATATTGGCATTCGGGTCGTCGAGAAAATAGGTGTCTTGGCCATCTCCTCCGCGGATCTCGCCGCGCGTGCTGCCACCAAGTCCGTTGAAGATGTCGCTGCCGGCGCCAAGCGAGATGCGTCCTTCGATTATGCCTTCGTTGCGGACCGTGTCGTTGCCAGATCCGAGGTCGATGGTCAGTGTGCTCTCGGCGGTGAGCAATCCGCTGTTAAAGATTTCCACGCTTCGCGAGCCGGTGTCGCGGATTGCGAAACTGCCGCCCAGTATCTCGCCAGTATTGGTGAGCCTCGCTTCGGTGAAATCGGTGTCCAGCAAGACCGCCGGCCCGGCGGTCGCTGCGAGCAATCCACTGTTGAAGATTGAAAACCCGCTGCCGCCGGATGTGGCAATATTCTTGTCGAGATCAATCGCAGCGTCTTTGCCGATGATTGACCCGCTGTTGAGGATGTCCACCTGTGTTGCCACGCTGTCAGAGCCAATCGCCACGTCGTCGAGCGCGGTGATGCGGCCATTGTTGACCAGCGTCAGGGATCCGCCTGCCGGGCCGTCATATTGAAGGGCGCTGCCGCCACGGGCTTCGATCAGGCCGTCATTGGTCACGTAGCTGTCTGTCGAAGAAAGCTGCAATGCGTTGCCCGAGGCGGCGTTGGTGGAGATCACGCCTGATGTCGTGTTGGTGATCGAGACGGTTTCCGAGGTCGAGTCGATGGCGTTGAAGCCGGTTCCACGAAACAGGAGTTGGCCCATGTTGGTGATAGTGGTGTGTCCTGTTCCTGACGTGCTGATCACTGCGGCCGCGTCGGTGACAATGGCGCCCACCGGCGTGAGGAACCCGTTTTCGTTACCGGAAAGCGTGCGCGGGGTCGTTGTAATCGTGCTGAGAAAGAAAGTGGGCATGGAAATGATCCTTGAAATGTCCGCAAGCACTTGCGAGGGAGCGGCGTAAAACGGTGGAAAACGAGTCGAGGCTTGGAAAGAAGCGTTCAGTCATGCCGCTGTTGGGACATGAGTCAACTCTCATCTGTGGATGACGTCTCTCACGCGATCCACTTGGTGGTGCGCTCTGTGCGTCAGGAGGGGCGCAACGAAGGGACGGTGCCGCCAAGGGTGGTGTCCGCCTTCCGTGTCAGGACTGCCTGGCGCGTCCGACCGCCGATGACACCCGTGCCGATATGAACCCGCAGGCTTGCCGCGCACTTTTCCGGCGCGCGATGGCGAGAGGCGTCGATGCGGATGGTGAGACCCGAGCGGCCGGATTGCAGCGCCTCGTGGATTGGTGCCGCGATGGCGGTCAGGGGAGACTGAAATGGCGCAATACCCATGAGCCGTGCCGGGAGCCGTGCCGGTGCGTTTGAGGCCGGTTGCGACCTGATTGCATCGCAGAAGGTCTTGCACCCAAACGCCGAGGCTGCCGCGCGGCGGGACAGCGGCGGTGGGTTTGGAAAGGCGGGAGGCGCACGGCGCTTGCGGGAGATCAGCTCTCGATCGGGCGCGCCTCGATCACCACGAAGGCCTGCGCCCAAGGATGATCGTCGGTGAGGGTAACATGGATGATCGCCTCATGGCCCGGCGGCGTCATGGCGTCGAGCCGCTCCTTGGCCCATCCCGTCACGGCCATCACCGGCTGGCCGGTGCGCAAATTGGACACGGCCATGTCCTTCCACGAGATCCCCATGCGCAGACCCGTGCCAAGTGCCTTGGAACATGCCTCCTTGGCCGCCCAGCGTTTGGCATAGGTGCCGGCCACATCGGCGCGGCGCTCGGCTTTGCGCTGTTCGGTTTCGGTAAAAACGCGGTTGCGAAACCGGTCGCCGAACCGCTCCAGCGTGCCGGCGATGCGGTCGATATTGGCAAGGTCGGTTCCAATGCCGAGGATCATGTCCAAGTGCCTTTCCTTGACGGAGTCGAGATCGCGGGCGTGGCAGAGCAGGGCAGGGCGCGGCTACCCTGTGACGTCAGCCGGCAAAGAGAGGAAAGGATACTCCCAATGCCCATGCCAGCACCAGACCCAGCGCGAGCCCTGCGGTCGCCGGACCCGCACGGGCTGACACCCAGCGTCCCATCAACCCGAATGTCAGCCAGAACAACACGATCACTGGCGCGATCATCGCGAGAAAGAACAGTCCTTCGGGATCAAGAAGGATTGCTGCCACCAACGAGATCAGGAAAGCCATCCGCAGAACGATGCGCCAGCCCAGCCGGGCGTGCGCGGCGGCAATCGAGTCCGAAAGCATGAAGGGGAGCGCGCCGAGTGCCAGCGCGAGAATGATCCAGACGCGGTCCCCCACTGGCCAGAAATTCGCACCATACCGGTCCAGCGCCAGCCCGAAAGTCGCCAAGGCCCACACCAGCAGCGCCAGACTTGCCAACGGGTGCGGCCAGTCGGCGCGCTGGCCGAAGCGCCACAGCAGCCCGCCCTGCAGCAATCCGTAGATGGCCAGGTGCAAGGCGAGGTAGTCCGCCACCAGAACCGGCAACACGTGCAAGTCGAAAGGGGCCGCAAGCAGCGGCGTCGCCACCATCGGCACCGCGAGAAGGATCGCGCGCCTGCGCCAGCCCATCGCGTCGGTCGCGCGCACGGGCCGCGCGGGAGCCATCAGCCGCGCCAGCGGCAGGCTCAGCGCCGTAAGCCCGGCCAGCAGCGCGAGCAGCGCCCAGCCCGTGGGGCGCACCGGCACTGTAGTCGTGCGCCCGTAAGCCGTGTTCAGCCAATCCAGCGTTGCGGCGCGCCCGGCGCGCGAATGCAGGATCGCCACATGTTCCGTGTAAGGCGCGATCATCGCCTGTCGCCTCACCGCATTCGTGGTGACCGTCTCGCCATATTGGGCCTCCGGGTCTACCATCCGTGCCGCATTGAGCGCGAATGTGCTCAGTCCCGGCTCCCAAGCGCCGGCGATGGCCAGCAGATCCTGTGGATGCCGGTCATCAATCGCCAGGGAAAACCCGGAGAGCAGAACCATGGGGCCAATCCGCGGGTCTTCCATCGCGGCGCGCACAAGCACATCCGACGCCATTGAATGGCCAAGCACGGCAACTGGCCCGTCGCGCGCGGCGGCGTCGATCACCGCGCGGGTCTGTTCAACAAGCAGCCGCGTGGTGCCGTCGAGTGCACTCACATCGCCGGACATCGGGATTTCGTGCCGACCATGCCCCAGAAAATCGAACGCCCAGGTGTCATAGCCTGCCTGTGCGAGCACCTCGGTGTAGCCGCGCATCATCTGGCGCGATCCCGCAAAACCATGCGCCACCACCACCACCGGCCCGGTTCCGGTTCCGTCATGCAGCCGCGTGACGGGTGTGCCGTCCACGGTTGTGACTGTATCGACAAGACCAGCGCGCGCGCTCTCCAGAACCCAGACGCCCCAGCCAATCGCCAGCAATGCGACAAGCGCGACGATGCCGTGTCGCAAGCGCATCACACCGGCCTCTCGATCGCGTGCTTGCCGGATGCGTGTCGCCCATGCGGTTGCGGTGCCGTTTCGGCTTCGGATCGCGGTCTCAGCGCATCCGTTGTGCGCGCCGCTCGGTCAGCGCGCCCAATGTAAAGAACAGCCGGTTGACAAGGAAGACCATGCCAAAGGTGACCGCAGTCAACCCCAGAAGGATTGGCGTGGGTATCGCTTGTGTCCCGGTCAGCACGCCCGGGATTGCTGCCTGCACGAGGAACAGGGACAATGTGAACATCGCGGCGATGCCGGTCATGCCAAGCGCCACCGCCCAAGCCGCGCCGCCCTCTGGCACCTCCCCGCCGGTGCGGACCCGGTGCCGCCCCTCCGACTGGGCCGCGGCCATCGCTGGGAACACTGTCAGCAGACCGGGGGGAATCTCGAAATCGTACAGCATCAGGCCGATGGCTCGTGCTGCCATCATCACCATGCTGACCGTGAGAAACACACCCGCATAGCGCATGAGATCGAAACCCATATGGTACCCTTTCGCCCTGCCGCGCCGGATCATGGCGCCCAAGATGAAAAGGCGGGTCAAATGCGGCGCTCCACGGGCGGCGACATGGCAGGCGGATGCCGAACTGCTGCAACTTTACGGATCCGCAGCCGGGGGTGGTTTCTGTGCATCTCGTGAGACGGGCAGCGACGCCTTGCGCAAAATCCGACTGCTGGCACGGCACAGGGGCGCCTTGCGCAGAGGCGTGCGCATCCATGCGAGCGCGAGGGTCGTGGCGGCGCATCTTTGCGCGCCTAGCTGCGGGCTTCATCCATCAGGCGACGCATTTCATGAATGGCTGGCTTGAGGCCACGGAACACCGCCTCACCGATGATGAAATGGCCGATATTGAGCTCCATCACCTCCGGAAAGGCTGCGATGGGCTGGACGGACTGATAGGTCAGCCCGTGCCCCGCATGGACTTCGAGCCCAAGGTCATGGGCAAACCGCGACATCGCCCGCAAGCGGGTCAGTTCCTCGGCCGCATCCTCCAGCCGGTCTTCGGCCAGAGCATCGCAATAGGCTCCCGTATGCAGCTCGATCACTTGCGCGCCGATGCGGTGGGCGGCTTCAATCTGGGCCTGCTCTGCCGCGATGAAGATCGAGACCCGGCATCCCGCTTCGCGCAGAGGGGCGATGAAATGGGCAAGGCTGTTTTCCTCGCGCGCCACTTCAAGACCGCCTTCGGTCGTGCGCTCTTCACGCTTTTCGGGCACGATACAGACCGCGTGCGGCTTGTGTCGCAGGGCGATCTTTTGCATCTCCGCTGTCGCGGCCATCTCGAAATTCAACGGCACGCTCAGCGCGTCCATCAGGCCGTCGATATCTGCGTCGGTGATATGGCGGCGGTCTTCTCGCAAATGCGCGGTTATCCCGTCGGCCCCGGCCTCTTCGGCCAGCTTTGCCGCGCGGATCGGATCGGGATAAGCGCCGCCGCGTGCGTTTCGCACGGTCGCGACGTGGTCGATATTGACGCCAAGGCGCAAGCGTCCGACGAATTCAGTCATAAGGCTCTCCGGCTTTGGTCCCGACGCACGCGGTCGCGCGTAACGGTGTGTTGAGCAGTCTAGGTCGCGTGGCGCCAGGTTCAAACCGGAATTTGATCAAATTACGACCGCAGATCCACGATAACCGTGAACTCAAGCTGCGACATGGTCCGGCCGTGACGGACAATGCTGGCCATATCCGCGCCATAACCGCGCCTTCCGCGACCGGAACGGTCACCGGGCATCCCTGCGGCAATCCCGAAGTCAGTCGGTGCGTCCATCAACACGCTTTTTTTTCTTGAGTGAGGCCAGCTTGGCGGCGATCGCGCCTTTGCGCCGATTCTGATACGCCGAAATCAACGGCAGCGAGATGTAGTAGCAGGCGATACCGGTCACCAGGCCAGGAATGATCCCGCCGATCATGTAGGGAAAGAACACCTCGTCGTAGAAAATCGCCAAATCGTCCCAATGGGCGACCTCATCGGTCCAAATCGCCCGGATGTTGTGCCATAGATCGCGCCACGCATAGCCGAATTTCTGCAGGATCGACCCGTGTGCGGCATTCATCTCCGTGCCAAGCAGGAAATGCCCGGTGGAGAGCGACGCCACGCCAATCGGCACATATGTGAGCGGATTGCCAAAAAAGGTCGACAGAAGGGACGCAAGCACGTTGCCACGCATCGCCATGGCAAGGAACGCTGCAATGAAGAAATGCAGCCCGTAGAACGGTGTGAAGGTGGTGAAAACCCCGGCAAAGATGCCGCGCGCAATGCGGTGCGGGGGGTCGGGAAGGCGATGCAGCCGGTGCTTGACGTAGCGCGCAGCGCGAGTCCACCCGCCACGCGGCCAGAGAAACTCCAGCCCCACGCGCCAGATTGGCCGTCTGTCTCGCCTTTTGAAAACCACGTTGGTTCCTTATGCACTCCGCCCGCGCCAGCTATGGCCGACGGCGGGGTCTCCGTCTATGGAATTTAAGTCGCACCGACGCGCGCGACACCCCCTGTCTTCTCCGGCGTTTTCCCCAACGCCCTTGCTCCAGTGACCGGTCATACCCGAGCGCTCACCTGAGCGGCGCCGCGACTCTGGTTTACCTGCAATTTGTTTCAGGACCTTTGCGCTCCTCGTGTCTTTCCTCGTTTTGCGCCGGAAAACCGCAATCGGCGGGCGGCGCGATTGTCTTTGCCTGTGACCTGAACCCGCGCCCGCTGCGCTTCTGGCCCTTGCGCTATTCGGCGGCAGCCGGAGCGTTCGCGAGTGAGGGGTCGCGGTGCCGATGCACCGACGCCACATTGCTCTCGGCTTCCAGAGCCGAGACGAGCCGATGCAGATGCTCTGCTTCGCGCAGGTCCACATCGACCTCGAGCCGGTAGAAATCCGGCTTGCGGTCCAGAAACGTCATGTTCGAGATATTGGCCCGCTGCTCGCCGATCAATGTGCAGATTCGTCCCAGCACCCCGGCATCGTTGGTGATCGTCAGGTCCAGCGTCACCGTATAGACGGGCGGATGCACCCCGTCGGCCCAATGCAGGTCGAGCCAGCGCGCCGGCTGGTCCTCGTAATCGGCCAGCACATCACAATCAATGCTGTGCACCGAGACGCCCTTGCCGCGATGCGCAAGCCCGACGATGCGTTCGCCGGGCAGGGGCTGGCAGCATGCGGCGCGCTCGAAGCCTTGCCCGTGAGCAAGGCCCACCACGGCGCGCAACGGCTCGACTTCGGCCTCGGCACGCTGGGTCAGGTTGGGATACACGGCCTCGACCACGGCACGCGCGGTGATCTCCGCAGAGCCAAGCCGGGCAAGCAGCGTTTCGGACCCGTCCACGCGCAGCGTCTTCGCGGCAAGTTCGAGCGCTTTGTCGGTGGCCTTCTTGCCGACATTCTCGAATGCGGCGCGGGCGAGCTCATGCCCCAGCTTGGCAAAGCGTTCACGGTTGGCCTCCCGCAGCGAGCGGCGGATGGCCGACTTTGCCTTGCCGGTCGTCGCAATGTCGAGCCAGGTCGCTTGCGGTGTCTGGCCCTCGGCGGTGATGATCTCGACCGATTGGCCATTCTTGAGCCGGGTCCAGAGCGGCACGCGCAAACCGTCCACCTTGGCCCCGACGCAGGCCGATCCGATCCGCGTGTGGATCTGGTAGGCATAGTCCAGCGGCGTGGCCCCTTTGGGCAGCTTCACCACGTCTCCCTTGGGCGTGAAGCAGAAAACCTGGTCTGAATACATCTCGAGCTTGACCGCTTCGAGGAATTCGTCGTGGTCATCCTCGCCGTCGAACTGTTCGGTGACCGAGGCAATCCACTTGGCCGGATCCACCGCAAAGGGGTTCGCCGCGCGCTCCCCGTCGCGGTAGGACCAATGCGCGGCGACGCCGGTTTCAGCCACCTCGTGCATCTGCCGGGTGCGGATCTGCACTTCCACGCGCTTGCCGTCGCGACCCGATACCGTGGTGTGGATCGAGCGATACCCGTTGGATTTCGGCTGGCTTATGTAATCCTTGAACCTGCCCGGAACTGCGCGCCACCGCGAATGAATCGCGCCCAGCGCGGCATAGCATTCAGCCTCCGACTGGGTAATGACGCGGAAGCCATAGATGTCGCTGAGACGAGAGAAGCCGATCTTCTTCTCCTGCATCTTGCGCCAGATCGAATAGGGCTTCTTGGCGCGTCCAAAGACCTCCGCCTCGATGCCGACCTTGTCCAGTTCGGTGCGCATGTCCGAAGTGATCCGGTGGATTACGTCGCCTGTCTCTTTCTGGAGCGTGATGAAGCGGCGAATGATCGAGCTGCGGCCCTCGGGGTTGAGCACGCGGAAAGACAGGTCTTCGAGTTCTTCCCGCATCCATTGCATACCCATGCGCCCGGCAAGCGGCGCATAGATGTCCATGGTTTCGCGGGCTTTCTGATGCTGCTTGCCGGGCCGCATGGCCCGGATCGTGCGCATGTTGTGCAACCGGTCGGCCAGCTTGACGAGGATCACCCGCAGGTCGCGGGACATGGCCATGAACAGCTTGCGGAAGTTCTCTGCCTGCTTGGTTTCGGTGCTCGAAAGCTGCAGGTTCGTGAGCTTGGTCACGCCATCGACGAGATCCGCGATTTCGCTGCCAAAAAGCTGCGACACGTCGGAATAGGTCGACCGGGTGTCTTCGATGGTGTCATGCAACAGCGCGGTGATGATTGTCGCGTCATCAAGCTGTTGCTCCGTGAGGATCGCAGCGACGGCGACAGGATGCGAAAAATAGGGCTCGCCGGACTTGCGGAACTGACCGCTATGCATTGCCTGCCCATAGTCATAGGCCGCCCGGATCATGGGTTCGTTGGTCTTGGGATTGTAGTTCCGAACCAGCGCGACAAGATCGTCGACGGCAATCATGGCGAGTTTCCCTTCTCACGGGCATCAACGGCGGGTCTGAGACATGGCGCCCGGCAGGTGGGGCGAGGCCAGCGTCCCGGACGGCGCCGCAATCAAGTATGATCGCTCAGACAGGCTCGTCCACCAAAATCAGCCACCACCAGCCGTGGACCCCCGAATGCGCGCGCAGGCGTTTTGTGGATGCCAGCCGCAGAACGACAAGGACGCTGTGCCGGGAGTTGCGCATTGTTGGGGGATGTGGGCGCAGCCCTTGCTGCGCTGAAGGGCGTCTTGCGCAGATCAAAGCCTGCGCGGCGGGAGCGTTTGGGGAGCTTGGAGGGGCTGAAGCGCGGTGCCATGCGCTTGCAGGACCTGTTCGGACGGCGCGCGGGGCGTTGATCCCTTAGCGCGCCATGCCGGTTGCACGGACCCCGTTCGGCAGAACGATCAGCCTTTGCTTTGAGCTTCCATCAACGCGCGAAGCAGCTTTTCCTCGGACAGGTCATCTTCCTGGGGTTTGTCCTGCTCGGCGCCCATGAGGATCGCCATGGCGTCATCTTCGGGCTCGTCGACCTCGATCTGGGTCTGGTTGCTCTCGATCAGACGCTCGCGCAGGTCATCCGCCGATTGTGTCTCTTCGGCGATTTCGCGCAGTGCAACAACCGGGTTCTTGTCCTTGTCGCGGTCAACGGTGAGAGCGGCACCGGCAGAAATTTCGCGGGCGCGATGGGCCGCAAGCATCACCAATTCGAACCGGTTCGGAACCTTGTCGACGCAATCTTCTACCGTTACGCGGGCCATGATGACCTCCAATTCTCGTTCGATTATCTTAGGAACGCTCGCTCCTACAGCAGCTCGCCGCAAGATACAAGGTGATTCGCGGTAAGCCTTGTCGACCGCGTCAAGGGCCGTGTCGCCCATGGCCTGAAGCAAAGGTCAGGGACAGGCGCGGGGCTCAAGACGCTGCGCTTCGGGCAGATCGGCCAGCATTTGCCGCACCGTTCTGCCGGTCAGGGGATGCACCCAGCCGGGGGCAATATCGGCCAGCGGCACCAGCACGAAGGCGCGCTCCGCCAGTCGCGGGTGAGGCAGCACAAGCTGGTCCGGTGCTTTGTGCCGCTGGTCTGTCTCGCTCAGGCTGATCCAGTCGATCAGACCATCCCTGTCGGGGCGTATCGCTGATCCGGCGCCGATCAGATCGAGATCCAGCGTCCGCGACGCCCAACGCTGCAT
Source organism: Cognatishimia sp. F0-27 (assembly GCF_020667845.1). Classification (GTDB taxonomy): domain Bacteria; phylum Pseudomonadota; class Alphaproteobacteria; order Rhodobacterales; family Rhodobacteraceae; genus JAFMPQ01. The sequence goes on along the minus strand of NZ_JAFMPQ010000001.1, from coordinate 53,045 downwards.
ACGTTTGCGTTCAAGGCCGGCTTCGATCCGATGCAGGGCCGCAAGCACCGCTTCCGGGCTTTGCTCCGTATCGACCGCCGCGCATGCATTCACGTAATCCGGGCCCGCGCCTGCGGGAAAAGCGGGCGTGATGAAGAAGCGGCTGAGACGCCTGATGCGCAGACCTTCACGCGCAAACGACTGCACAGCGGCCCGCACCGTGCGCGCGGGACTGCCGGCAGTCGAAGGCAGGTTGCTGCCAATGGCGATGAACATTTCTTGTCGGGACATGGCTTTGACGCTACTGTAGGAGACGCTTTCGGTGGTTGAACACCCCCTCAAAAGCGTTATTTCTTAAGCCACGCGCTGGGCGGAATTAACCACTCAACCAACACCGTCCCAACCGCGCATTTATTCGGAAGGACATTTGATGTTTTACAAAGACGAACGGCTCGCGCTGTTCATCGATGGATCGAACCTCTATGCCGCTGCCAAAGCGCTCGGGTTCGATATCGACTACAAGCTCCTGCGACAGGAATTTGCCCGCCGTGGCAAGATGATCCGCGCGTTCTACTACACGGCCTTGCTGGAAAATGACGAGTATTCTCCGATCCGGCCGCTGGTGGACTGGCTGCACTACAATGGCTTCACCATGGTGACCAAGCCGGCCAAGGAATACACCGACAGCCAGGGTCGGCGGAAGGTCAAGGGCAACATGGATATCGAACTCACCGTCGATGCCATGGAGCTGGCGCCACGCGTCGATCACATCGTGCTGTTTTCCGGTGACGGCGATTTCCGCCCGTTGGTGGAAAGCCTGCAACGTCAGGGCGTGCGTGTTTCGGTTGTATCAACGATCCGGTCGCAGCCGCCGATGATCGCCGACGAACTGCGCCGCCAGGCGGACAACTTCATCGAACTCGATGAGCTTCGCGACGTGATCGGGCGACCGCCGCGCGAGACCCAGGCCGAACGCAGCTTCGAAGTCGCGTCTGGCAAGTAGGTCGATCTCAGGAGGATCTGTTCCGAAGCTGCGCGCGGCGGTCACTCACCCATGTCGCTCAGCTCGCGAACAGATCTTTCGCCACGCCTAAAAGTAGAACACCTACGAGAAGAACGCGCCATTCAGCGCCGTAAACTTGTCCGTTTGTGCATCACGCGGCCGAATCCGCCGGTGTGTCCGCGACAGGTTGTGGCGCAGCCGTCAAATGCGTTGGAATGACGGCGCAAGGTCGCGACGCAGCGGTCGGCACATTCCCGCGTCAACCGGTCATGTCTGATTTTCGGTTTCTCGGCGGCTCAGGGTTTCCATCGTCGAGAGCGCATCCTCGACCGTGGCCACCGCGCTGTCCGGCTGTATCAGCTCGATCAGATCGGGCGCGTTATTCACTACCTGACCAGACACGATAATGAAGACTTCCGGGTGGACGATCCGCACCGCGGCGATCAGGCGGGCGAGCGCCTCGGCCGAGCGTCGTCCGCCCGAGCTGACGCCAAGGACGAGACAGCGGATCTTGTCGATCTCGGTCATGATCTCGTCATGGGTCGCGTCGATCAGAAGCTGCACGTCCCAGCCATTCTGGCGGAACAGCTCGGCCGCCATTTCCACGCCCAGTCCGTGGCGTTCCCCCGGCACCATGCTGAACAACACCGACTCGGCATGGGTGATCCGCGTTGGCGGGAGCGCCTCACGCAGCATCCGCACCAGCTCGAAAATCCGGCCAACTCCGAATGAAACTTGGGCAAAGGTGAGCCGGTTCTCATCCCAGAGCATGCCCATCCGCACCGAGGCCGCGGCGAGGTAGCGCGAGTAGAGCACGTCAAGCGTCACCCCCTTGCGCTGAATCTGCCGCATCATTGTCGATGCGACCTCGCGATCCTCGTGAATCAAGGCATTCACAAGGGCTTCGATGTCGGTTTCTTCCGGATGCTGGAGATCCGTGACGCCTTCTGCGAGCCGGGTGCGAGAGGCCATTTTCTTGACCACGTCGCGCGCAAGGCCCTCGATCACGCGGTCCGAGAACTGCGTGCGCAGGGCTTCGATACGAGCCTGCGAATTGTCAAAGAAGGCGTCGTCGAATTCAGTCATGGACGGAGTAGAGTTCTTCTCTGATCGGGTGAAGGCCAGACCCTAGTCTAGCGGAACGAAAGGCGCTTCGCATAGGGGGGCGGCATTCAACCGCAGTTCGGCAGGCTTTGGGATTTGCGGTGTTTGTGGGTGGTGTCCCGGACGGGATCGATTTGTTGCAGTGCGGCATTTCAGTGCTGGCGACGGTCAACGCTCAAATGGTGCGCCAGAACCAAGCCAGTTTGCGGCATTCTTTGCGGGCGGGGCATTCCGGGCGCGGTGAGGCGCGCCTGTTGCCTTGAGACCATGCTGCGAAGCGGGGAGGGCGCGCGGCCGTGGATCGGTCTTTGGGGGGTGCGACATGGCAGGAGGCTGCTAGGGCTGGACGCGCGGGCCTTGCTTGCTTACCTCTGGGACGACCGACGACCGACGACCGACGACCGACGACCGACGACCGACGACCGGCACGAGCGCCAAGGACCAAATGATGAGCCATTCTCCCCTCACCCTCTATCTCGCAGCGCCACGCGGGTTTTGCGCCGGTGTCGACCGCGCCGTGAAGATCGTCGAAATGGCGATCGAGAAATGGGGGGCGCCGGTCTACGTGCGTCACGAGATTGTCCATAACAAGCATGTGGTCGACGATCTGCGTGGCAAGGGTGCTGTCTTTGTCGAGGAGCTGGACGAGTGTCCGGACGACCGGCCGGTGATCTTCTCGGCCCATGGCGTGCCCAAATCCGTTCCCGCAGAGGCGGCCCGGCGCGAGATGCTCTATGTGGACGCGACCTGCCCGCTTGTGTCGAAGGTTCATATCGAAGCGGCCCGGCACCATGAGAACGGCCTGCAGATGATCATGATCGGTCACGAGGGCCATCCGGAGACCGTTGGCACCATGGGGCAATTGCCTCCCGGAGAGGTGCTGTTGGTCGAGACCGTGGAGGACGTGGCCACCGTCGAGGTGCGCGACCCCGAGCGGCTGGCCTTTGTCACCCAGACAACGCTGTCGGTGGATGATACCGCCGATATCGTCGATGCGCTCAAGGCGCGGTTCCCGGCCATTGTCGGCCCGCACAAGGAAGACATCTGTTACGCCACGACCAACCGCCAGGAAGCGGTCAAGGCCATGGCCCCGAAATGTGAGGCGATGCTGGTTGTCGGCGCGCCCAATTCGTCCAATTCGAGACGGCTTGTCGAAGTGGGGCAACGCGCAGGCTGCGCCTATGCCCAGCTGGTGCAGCGCCCCGAAGATATTGACTGGCGCGCGCTGGGCGATCTGCGCTCCGTCGGGATCACCGCTGGGGCGTCTGCCCCGGAAGTGTTGATCGAAGCGGTGATCGACGCGTTCCGCGCGCGCTTCGATGTGACGGTCGAGGTGGTCGAAACCGCGGTTGAGAATGTGGAGTTCAAAGTGCCGCGCGTGTTGCGCGTTACGGCATAGGGGCTTTCGCCAATGGCGCGGCCAAGCGATGCGGACCCTTCGGCATTTGTGTGTTTCGAGGCTATTGTCGAGCCGATGCCGTGGGGCAAATCCGTCTACACGGTCCTGCGGCTGAGCGATGCGATATTTGACAAGCTTGGTCGGCCCAAACGGGTCGAGGGTGAGATCAACGAGCACCCGGTGAACCTCGCGCCGAGCAGCGCCCCTGTGATTGACGGTATGTTCCTCTGGGCTGGCGACAGCTTACTCAAGCGCGCGGGCATTACGCCGGGAGAGCCGGTCGAGGTCAGGCTCCGCGCCGTCGATCCAAGCATCGTGGACGTCCCGCCCGATGTGGCGCGCGCCCTGCGCTCTTCGGGGGTCATTGGCGCTTGGGAGACGCTGACGCCCGGCAAACGGCGCTCGATGCTGCACTCGGTCGAAACCGCAAAGCGCGCAGAGACCCGCATGCGGCGCATCGCGGCTCTCGTGAAGACCGTCGGGGAACACGATCCCGGGTAGCGGGGCACCCAACCGGTTCATGCGATTGCTTGGGGCGCACCATCGCCCATCCCGCATCTGCGATATCCATTCGTGAAATGTGCGGTGGCGGGCGCGGCGATAGGGGAATCCAGCCGATCTGCGCGAATGCGAAGCGCCCACCCGGCTCCTTTCGGAGGCGGGCGGGGCTTCTTGTCGGGCCATTGCCCTGTGGTCACAAGCGGACCCTGAAACCTCGTGAAGATCGGCGTCATCCCATGGCGAGCCAGTATAACCCGGTGCGCTCAAATCCCTTGGGACGCCCTTGGGAAACCTCGGTGATGCACCCGAGCGGGCCGCATGGGGCGGCTGGGGCAGGGGGCATTCCCCTTTGCGGTCATCTTCGGGGCCGCAGCGTGCCTCACAATCCGCCACAAAGGTTGACGGTGTCTGGCGATGCCGCGCGCTGGACAGCGCTTGGCGCAACGGGCAAGGTGCCACGATGATCAGCGCTCAATTCCTCCTCACCGCCTTTGTCGTCGTGCTCGCTCCGGGGACCGGCGTTCTTTACACGCTCGCCATGGGCCTCGGACAAGGGAAGCGCCCGGCGCTGGCCGCGGCCTTCGGCTGCACCGTCGGGATCGTGCCGCATCTCGCGGCGGCGATGGCCGGTCTCGCCGTTGTGTTGCACAGCTCCGCTCTCGCCTTCACCGTGGTCAAGCTGCTTGGTGTGGCCTACCTCCTTTGGCTGGCCTGGCAGAGCCTGCGGTCCGGGGGCGCACTTGCCGTGACAGGCGAACCCACGCCCCAGAGGCTGGGCCGCGTGGCCCTGCGCGGGGCGCTGATCAACATCCTGAACCCGAAGCTGTCGATTTTCTTTCTGGCGCTTCTGCCGCCCTTCCTGAGCGGTGATCCGGCGCGCGCGGGCATAGAGATGGTGCAGCTTGGTGCGGTGTTCATGGCGCTGACTTTTGTGATCTTCTGCCTCTACGGGGTCTTTGCGGCTCGCGCGCGGCAATGGATCCTCGGCTCAGAACGCGTGATGGCTTGGCTCAACCGGTCCTTTGCCGGGCTCTTTGCGCTTCTGGCCGGGCGTTTGGCGCTGGAGCGCGCGTGATCGCGCCCTAGATCGGGCGATGCGCGGGTCGAATGCCCGCCTCGTCGCCGATTATGATACCTTTCAGAAGGGAACCCCATGCAGACTGTTCCGCGCTCCGCATTGATCCTTGGTCTCGCCGGTGTGATCCCCTTTGCATGGGGCGCGCTGACGCTCATGTCGGACCCGATGGCGCAATGGGGGGCAGGCACGCTTGGGCCGCGGTTCATCGGCCCGTATGTGCAGCTGTTTTATGGCGCCGTGATCCTGAGCTTCATGTCCGGGGTGCTTTGGGGCTTTGCCACCAAGGTCGAGGGCGCAAAGGCCGCGCTGGGCTATGGGCTATCGGTGATCCCGGCGCTCTGGGCGTTCTTCATGACCGGTGGCGGACCGGTCTCCGCGGGAACCAATCTCATCTTCGGATTTCTGGGCCTGCTTATTCTTGACTGGCAATTCTGGCGCTGGGGGCTTGCGCCTGTCTGGTGGATGCAGCTGCGCGTGTTGCTGACGGCCCTTGTCGTGGCAAGTCTTGCGGTCGGGGTTTTTTCCTGAGCCCGATCATGATGGCCCGCGCAAGAACGCTTGACGCGGGGGGCCGGTTCGGAAGACATGGGTTCATGACCGATCCAGAAACCATCCGCGTCTATGATGCCCGCGCAGCCGAGTATGACCGGCTTGTGGATGCTGACCGCGAAACCCCCGACGCCACGCTGGCGGCTTTTATCGCGGCCTTGCCGGAAGGGGGAACCGTGCTCGACCTCGGCTGCGGACCGGGGCGCTCCGCGATGCTTCTGGTCCGCGCGGGGATGCGGGTCGAGGCCTGGGATGCCTCTGCGGAAATGGTTGCACGCGCCGCGCGCCATGACGGGGTTGTCGCGCGCCAGGCTGTGTTCGAGGATTTGCAGGGGGACGCCCTTTTCGATGGGGTCTGGGCGAATTTCTCTTTGCTGCACGCCGACCGGGGCGCGATGGCCGATATCGTTTCCCGGATCGCCACAGCATTGCGGCCCGGCGGCGTGGTGCACATCGCGCTGAAAACCGGAGACGGGGAGGCGCGCGACCGTCTGGGGCGGTTCTATACCTACTGGCGGGAAGCCCCCCTTGCGGCGCTGCTCGAACAAGCGGGACTGAGACCGGGCCGGGTGCATCGCGGGGTGGACCGCGGCCTTGACGGCAGCGATGCGGCATGGTTCTCCATGCTCGCTCATGGCTGATCTTTTTGCATATACCGATGGTGCGTGCTCCGGGAATCCAGGTCCCGGGGGTTGGGGCGTGCTGCTGCGTGCCAAGGACGGGGAAACCGTCCTGAAGGAGCGCGAATTCAGCGGCGGAGAACCCAACACGACCAATAATCGTATGGAATTGATGGCAGCGATCACCGCGCTCGAAGAACTCAGCCGACCCTCCGAGATCACGATCGTGACCGACAGCCAATACGTCAAGAACGGCGTGACAAGCTGGATCCACGGCTGGAAGCGCAATGGCTGGAAAACATCGGCAAAGAAGCCGGTGAAGAATGCGGAGCTCTGGCAGCGGCTGGATGCGGCCCAGGCCCGCCATTCGGTAGTGTGGGAATGGGTAAAGGGCCATGCGGGGCACCCGGAAAACGAACGCGCCGATGAGTTGGCCCGGGCCGGTATGGCGCCGTTCAAGGGCTAGCACAGCCTCCGTGGCCGCGCCCCTGTAACCTCTCCCCTCCACCTGCATCAGCCGATCCGGCAAGGAGCGCGGTTGGGTCTGTCTCGCATCTGGCGCGCGCCCCCCGAGGTCAGGCGCCCCATGGCTTAACAGCGACCAGCCCACAAGAAAGCGCCCCGGAGCGCGTGCCCCGGGGCGTCAGCTGATCAGCAGACAGGGATGGATCAGTTGACGGCTTCAGCGTCCACAACATCCTTCTCGACAAGCCGTGTCGCAGGCTTGGAGATCGCAATCTTGCGCGGTTTCAACGCTTCGGGAATCTCGCGCTGAAGGTCGATATGCAGCATGCCGTTTTCATGGGTCGCACCGGTCACGCGCACATGATCGGCGAGGTGAAACCGACGCTCGAAGGCGCGTGTGGCGATCCCGCGATGCAGGTAGGTGCGGTCGGTGTCTTCATTGGCCTTGCGGGCCGATACGACAAGCGCCTGTTCCTTGACCTCGATTGCAAGATCTTCGTCGGAGAACCCCGCAACGGCGATCGAGATACGATAGGCGTCGTCCGCGGTTTTCTCAATATTGTAGGGGGGATAGGTCTGCGCGCTGACATCATTCGTCAGGACGCGGTCCATAAGATCGGCCATCTGGTCAAAGCCGACGGTTGCACGGTAAAGCGGTGCGAAATCGAAGTGTCGCATGGGAATCCTCCGTTGAGCGAACCCTGGTTAAGCGGCGCTCTCCCATCCGGGACGAGCGTCTGTTGAGATCTGCCGGGACCCTGTGCAGGCATCCCGACACAGTGTAAGTGGGAAGGCTCCGGCACGCTGTCAAGAGGGGCGCATACCAACTCTGCCAATGGGGAGGACATGGACGGTGCGAACGGCTCTTTCGAGCGGCGGGGCGATCAGGGTTTGAGGAATTTTGCGCCGGTGGCGCGCCGTGTCCCGGCCGTCATGCGCTCCAGACCGGCGCCCGGGCTGACGCTGTCGGCGAGTGTGGCGCGCAGCACCGCAAGCGGCTGCTGAAGGTCGGTCCCAAGGGATACCGGCGTGTCGCCGGACGCAGCCATGGCCGAAACAACCGAGACGATGCGCGGCTGCCCATCGGGACCAAAGCGAAAGACGGGCGAGCCCGAAGCTCCGAAATCGACACTGCAATCCAGCACAAGCACGCCGTCCTGCCGCGACAGGATCGAACAGGTCTCCTGCAGGCTCGGCGCTTCCGAGCGGTCATGGGCATAAGACACCACGCCGACGCTGCTGCCGGCTTCGGGCTGCACATCTGTCTCGAACGGCACCAGCGTCGTGTTGCGGATCGGATGCTGAAGCGTGATCAGCGCGATATCATTGCGGATGCGCGCGGTATCGGATGGTGCATCATAGACATAGCCCGGATGCGGTTCGGCCCGCCGCACACGGCGGTAGGCCGAGGCACGTCCGTTGCGCCAGCCCGCACGAAACTGGATCTCCGACGCCGGAACGCGCAGGCCCGTGCGCGGATCGAACAGACAATGCGCAGCGGTCAACACCGTGCGCTCGTCGATCAGGGCTCCGGTGCAAAACGCCTCTCCGGCGATTTCCAATCGTCCGACCGCTTCCCAGTTCCTGCCGTCCTCACGGCTTGGCAGGGACAGAAGCGGTTGCGCGATGCTCGGCGCGGCAAGGGCAATGAGAATGGCAGCTAGTCTCAGGCGCAAGGGTCATCTCCGGTGTCTCACATGTGCCCGGAATAAACCGAAGGTAAGGCGAAATTGCGGCAAATTTGATCGAATAGACCTGCATGACTGTTTCCGCTTTGGCGGTATTGCCCGTCAGTTCAGCGTATTGTTTCCGTATATCGGATCAATACAGGCTCAAGGCGGGCCGCGCCACCCGAAGGCGGCCGCCGCTCCGCCAGAACCCTCCGCGCTTAGTCCGTCACAAGCGCCGCAGGTCGCGGCCCGCCCGTGGCCCAGTCGAGCAATTCGACTGTATGGACAACCGGCACCTGCGTGCCTGACCCGATTTGCATCATGCAGCCGATATTGCCCGCGGCGATCACGTCCGGCGACTTGGCTTCCAGCGTCCGCACCTTCCGGCTCTTGAGCTGGGCCGAAATCTCAGGCTGCATCAGGTTGTAGGTGCCCGCGGAGCCACAGCACAGATGACTGTCCGCCGGCTCGACCACCTCGAAGCCCGCCTTGCGCAACAGATCCTTGGGATAGGTCTTGATCTGCTGCCCGTGCTGGAGCGAACAGGCCGCATGGTAAGCCACTTTCAGCGGGCCGGTGCCTTGCGGGTTGGCCGGGGCCTTTGCCAGAGGGGCGTTCTCGGCGTTCATGAGTTTGATCAACACCTCCGACACGTCCATCGCGATCCCGGCCACACGCGCGGCATCCTCGGCGAGATCTGTGGTGCGGAACATATGCCCGTAATCCTTGACGGTTGTGCCGCAGCCGGAGGTGTTGATCACGATGGCGTCAAGCCCGTCGCCATCCATCTCCCGCGCCCAGGCGCGGACGTTCTTGCCTGCGGTGCCGTGGCTCTCCTCTGTCTTCCCCATGTGATGGGTGAGCGCGCCGCAACACCCGGCGCCTTCCGCAACCACAACCTCCGCTCCGAGCCGCGTCAGCAGGCGGATCGTCGCGTCGTTGATATCGGTGTTGAGCGCCTTCTGCGCACAGCCGGTCATCAGCGCCACCCGCATCTTTTTCGGCGCGACAGGGGCAAAGCTCTGTGGATCGTCGTTGCGCGAGACCGGCGGAATCGTCTTGGGCGCCATCGCCAGCATGGCGCGCAAGCGTGCATCCGGGATCAGCGGCGCAAACGGCTTGGCGATCTTGGCACCCAGCATCGCCACCCGGAATCGGGTCGGATAGGGCAGGATCCGCGCCAGAAGCCAGCGCAGTGCCCGGTCATGCCATGGGCGGTCATAGTGCTTTTCGATGTATTCGCGCGCATGATCGACGAGATGCATGTAGTGCACGCCGGAAGGGCAGGTCGTCATGCAGGCCAGGCAGCTCAAACAGCGATCGATGTGCTTGACGGTCTTTTCATCGGGCACACGCTCGTTTTCAAGCATGTCCTTGATCAGGTAGATCCGGCCGCGCGGACTGTCGAGCTCGTCGCCAAGAACCTGATAGGTCGGGCATGTGGCCGTGCAGAAACCGCAATGCACACAGGTGCGCAGGATTTCGTTCGCGCGGGCCGTGCCGGGATCCTTCAGTTGCGTTTCCGTAAACGTCGTTTGCATCGGTCATTGCTCATCTGTCTGGCCCGCGCAGGGCTTTGAAGGCACGGCGCGGGGGGTGATCGGGAAAGGCCGGGTGGATGTGCACGCCTCGGCTCAGGCCAGCAATCCGGGATTGAGAAATCCGCGTGGGTCGAAACGGGCGCGCAGCCCGGCCGACAGGGTCGCAAGCGGCGCGGGCTCGGGCTGAAATACCGGCAAGCTGCGGCGCAGGGCCTCGCTGCCCCGCACAAGTGTCGCGTGCCCATCGAACGTCCCAAGACGGCTGCGCAAGTCGGTGCCTTCCTCGACCAGAGCCCAGACAAGGCCGCCGCCCCAATCCATCACGAGATCAGAGGCCCCCATCGCGTGCGTCAGCGCCGGGGCATCGGACGGCTTGCACGAGATCCGCCAGACATCACCCGTCGCGCCCTGCATCGGCGCCACGTCGCGGATCTCCGCCCAGGTCTGCGCCACGGTGTCCGGATCACGGTCGACCTCGACCTCCATACCGGCAAACAGGCCGCGCAGCGCGTCGGCACGATAGGTGACCGATTGCTCGAACCCTTCGATCCGAAGCAGCGTTTCGGCGCCCTCCGGTGCGCTCGGGAGGTGCGCCGCGCCGGTGATCTCGTAGGGCGAGCCAAGCGCGCGCGCCATCGCGGTCACCGCGTCGCCGGTTGCAAGACCGCGCAGGCGCAGCGTCGCCATGGTCTCGGGCTTTGGCAGGACCTTGAGGCTGACCTCGGTCAAGACGCCAAGCGTGCCCCAGCTTCCGGTCATCAGCTTCACGAGGTCATACCCCGTGACGTTCTTCATCACCCGACCGCCATTCTTGAGGATCTGCCCCATGCCGTCCACGAAACGCACACCGAGCATGAAGTCGCGACAGGCTCCCGCCTGGATCCGGCGCGGTCCGGAGGCATTGGCGGCCACAACGCCGCCAATCGTCGGCGTGCCTTCCGTTCCGAGCAACCCGCGGTGATCCATCGGTTCGAAGGCCAGTCTCTGGCCTTCGGCGGCCAGCGTTTCTTCGATCTCGGCCACCGGAGTGCCGGCCTTAACCACCAGCGTCAGAGCACCGGGCTCGTAAAGCGTCACACCGCGCAGCGCGCTCGTCTCCAGCAGCGCGCCGGCCACGGGTGCGCCGATGCCGCGCGTGCCGCCGCCGCGAATGTGGAAGGGGGCATTGGCCCCGGCAATCATCTCGGCCAGCGCGGCCTCTGTCTCAGGTCTGCTCACGGCGCACCCTCTTTCGTGTTTCTTCTGTCCCGAAATACTCCGGGGGCAGCGCCCCCAATGGGGGGCTACTCTGCCGCAAGCGCCACGGATCGGCGGTCCTGTGACGCCGCCAGCGGAAAGACCTTGGCCGGGTTCAACAGCCACTTGGGGTCGAACACGTCCTTCACAGCCATCTGGATTTCGAGATCGCCGGCCGCGTATTGATCATACATCAGGTCCCGTTTCTCGATCCCCACACCATGCTCCCCGGTCAGGCAACCGCCCACCTCCACGCAGAGCTTGAGGATTTCAGCACCCAGCGCCTCGCAGGTTTCAAGGTCACCGGGCTTGTTGGCATCGAACAGGATCAACGGGTGCATATTGCCGTCGCCCGCATGGAACACATTGGCGACGTCGAGACCGAACTCCTTGGACATCTCGGAAATCCGGCGCAACACATAGGGCAATTCCGACACCGGGATCGTGCCATCGAGACACATGTAATCGTTGATCGAGCCCATCGCCCCGAAAGCAGACTTGCGGCCAAGCCAGATGCGGGCCGCTTCGTCGGCATCCTTGGCTTCGCGCAGCTCCACCGGGTCATGGTTGCGGGCAATCCTGGTGATGACGGCAAGCTGCTCGTCAATTTCGGCCGGGCTGCCTTCCACTTCGACAATCAGCAGGGCCTCGCAATCGGGATAACCCGCCTTGGCAAAATCCTCTGTCGCTCGAATGCAGGGCGCATCCATGAACTCGATGGCAACCGGCAGGATACCGGCCTTGATGATGTCGGACACACAGGCGCCGGCAACCTCGTTCGAGTTGAACCCGATAAGCACGGGCCGCGCGCCTTCAGGCTTGCGCAGGATCCGCAGCGTCGCTTCGGTGACCACGCCCAATTGCCCTTCCGAGCCGCAGATCAACCCCAGAAGATCATATCCGGCTGCGTCGAGATGGGCGCCGCCGATCTCGACGATTGTCCCGTCCATCTGAACAAGCGTGACGCCCATCAGGTTATTGGTGGTCACACCGTATTTGAGGCAATGCGCCCCGCCCGAATTCATCGCGATGTTCCCGGCGATGGCGCAGGCAAGCTGGGATGACGGGTCGGGCGCATAGAAGAAATCCCGTTCTTCCACGGCACCGGTGACGGACAGGTTGGTGCGACCGGTCTGAACGCGGATCACGCGGTTGTCGTAGTCGGTGTCCAGCACCTCGTTCATCCGGGCCACCCCCAGGATCACGCTGTCGGCAGTGGGTAGGGCACCACCCGCCAGAGATGTGCCCGATCCCCGCGGCACGACCGGCACACCCTCGGCATGACAGAGTTTGAGCACATCGGCGACTTCCTGCGTCGATGCGGGCAGGACAACGGCCAGAGGCGGGCATTTGTAGGCCGTCAAGGCGTCGCATTCATAGGCCCGCGTTTCCGCCTCTTCGGAGATCACCGCGTCGGCAGGCAAAACAGAGCGCAGCAGAGCGACGATCCGATCCTTCCGGGACAGGATATCGGCATTGGGTACGGGCATTTCCATGGGCGGCCTCCTCTTGATTGGTAAGGTTATATAACCAATCTCAACAAATAGCGAGTCCTTATCCCGGAGAATGTCGGTCCCGTCTTGCAAGGCGCGTCGCGGCACGGCAGGTCAGGGCCATGGACTGGATAAAGATCATACACTTGCTCTGTGTCATGGGCTGGATGACGTCGATTTTTGCGGTGCCGCGGGCGCTGATTTACTGGAAGCGGGAATGGGAGCAGCGTGCAAGCTTTGGTCCGCTCGGCGATCTGACGATCCGGCTCTACCGGTTTTCCGCCGGGCTGGGTGTCATTGCCATCGGCACGGGCCTTTGGCTGGCGCATCTCTGGGGCTGGCCGGAGTGGAGCCTTCTGAAGCTGGGTCTCGTTCTGGCGCTGGCGGCGCATTACGGCTGGACCGGGCGCCTCGTGCTGCGCGCGCGCAAAGGCGTCTTCACCGAAAGCGACAAGTATCTCAGGATCTTCAACGAGGTCAGCGTGTTCGGTGCGATTGCGATCCTGTGGGTCGTGGTCGTGAAGCCGTTCTGATCGCGCATGACATCCCTGGACACGCTCACCTTGTTGGCCCCGGTGGATTACGCCGCCCTTGCCGTGTTGATCGGCGCGTGGCTCGGTGCCACGCTTCTGGTCGAGCATCCACCACGGCGGCGGGTGTCCGTATCGGTGCTGATGGCCGACATGCGGCGGGACTGGATGCAGGAAATGGTGACCCGTGACCCGCGTATTTTCGATTCGCAAATCGTGGGTCAGTTGCGACAGGGCGCCGCCTTCTTTGCCTCTGCGTCGATGATCGCCATCGGGGGTGGTTTTGCGCTGCTTGGCAACGCGGATCGCTTGCAGACCGTGGCGGATGACCTTGCATTGTCCGGGGAACCGTTGATCGTTTGGGAAATCAAGCTGCTGCTTTTACTTTTGTTTTCCGTGAATGCCTTTCTGAAATTTGTCTGGTCGCACCGGTTGTTTGGCTATTCTTCGGTGATGATGGCGGCCGTTCCAAACGATCCGCAGCATCCCGATGCCCCGCGTCGGGCCAGACAGGCGGCGGAAGTGAACATCCTGGCGGCGCGTGGCTTCAACCGGGGGCTGCGTTCGGTCTATTTCGGCATCGCGGCGGCGGCCTGGCTCGTTGGCGCGTCTGCCCTGCTGGCTGCTGCGGTTTTCACCCTTGGCGTCATCTTGCGGCGGGAATTCGCATCGCAGACCCGCGCGGTCCTTCTGAGCGAACGCGACGGGCGGCAATCCACGCAAACGTGACGCGGCGCGCTGGCGAATCCTTGCTACGATAGGACTATGGTTTACTCTCTGAATACAGGCGCAGTGATGGTTTTGATTGCGTCCTGCGCCTTATCCGTTGCCCGCCCTCTGCAGGCCGACCCGCCAGAAATCGTGGATGTCGATGTTTCCGTCACGAGCGGTGAAGCGCGTTTCTCGGTCACCATCGCCCATCCGGATACAGGGTGGGACCATTATGCCGATGGCTGGCGCGTCGAATTGGAAGACGGGACCGTGCTGGATACACGGGTGTTGTACCATCCGCATGTGGAGGAACAGCCGTTTACCCGGTCTCTCGGGGGCGTTGCCCTGCCCGATGGCACCAAGACGGTGCATATCCGGGCCAAGTGCTCCGTGGATGGCTGGTCAACCGATACCGTGGCGGTGCCGATCCTACCCTGACCGCCGGTTTGAACGGCGAAAGGATGCCGGGGTGACGTGCGCCTGCGGCGACACCCCACCCGCCATCCCGCAATCTGGTTCATTGCGTCGGGGTGTGGCGCCGAGACCGAGGCCCGGCGCCGCGTCTTCGATCCGAGCCGTGACCGGAAGCCGCAGCGGCGTGCGGGTCAGCTGCGGCCTTCGCGCAGCCATGCCCCGACAATCAGCCCGGACGCGAGCAGCAGCACGAGCCAGGCCGGCAGGAGCGGCGTCTGGGTCACGTCCAGCGTTTCGTAGGCGTCGCGCGGGGTGATCCCGATCCAGCCTCGCCCTGCCGCGGGGCGGCCTTCGCGCACGTCGCGCACGCCCGGCACACCCTCTTCCAGCCGCAGGATGCCGCCGCGCATGCTGGCCACCACTGGCTCAAGCCGCTCGCCCGAGGCGATGGTTTCCTCGAATTCGCGCGGGGCTGCAGGCCCAAGCCCGACAACTGTGGACTGGTCTCCTTCTTCGAGCCGGTAAAGCCCGATCTGCGGGCCATCATAGAGGGCCTCGAATCGTCCGGGGCTCACTTCTTCGAGGGTGACGGTTTCGGTCTCCCCATCCGGGCGGGTGATGGTCACGCTGCCGACGTCATCCGTCAGGGAACGGCGAATGATACGCATCCGCTGGCCCGTCGGTTCGGCCCAGAGCGCTTCTTCCTCAAGTTCGGGCTCCTTCATCATCCAATGTGCCAGACGGCGCAGCAATTCGAGTTGCGGGCCGCCGCCCTCGAAGCCGCGGTTCCAGAGCCAGGCGTGATCCGACGCAAGGAGCGCAACGCGCCCTTCACCAACCCGGTCCAGCACCAAGAGCGGCCGGTCATCCACACCGGACATGACCACATCGCCGCTTTCCGGCTCCACCTCGATCTGGCGCATCCACCGGCCCCAGCTTTCCGGACCGCCGAGATCGGCCGTCACCGGATGGCGCTGACCGAGTTCGGTCACCGCCGGGCGGAACGGTTCCTCTACCACGCGGGCCGTGGGTTCGGCGGGCATGATCTGGCTCAGCGGAGAACGGTAGATCGAATCTGCGGAGGCAAAATCCGGACCGGCGGCAACAAGCACCGCGCCGCCTTGCTCCACATAGTTGCGCACATTGTCGAGATAGATCGGCGGAAGGATCCCGCGACGCTTGTAGCGGTCAAAGATGATCAGGTCGAAATCGTCGATCTTTTCGAGGAACAGCTCCCGTGTCGGGAAGGCGATCAGCGAAAGCTCTGTGACCGGCACGCCGTCCTGCTTTTCGGGAGGACGCAGGATGGTGAAATGCACCAGATCGACGGAGCTGTCCGATTTCAGCAGGTTGCGCCATGTGCGCCCGCCGGCATGTGGTTCGCCGGACACCAGCAAGACGCGCAAACGGTCACGCACCCCGTTGATCTGCACAAGGGCCGTGTTGTTGCGATCCGTCAACTCGCCCTCTGCGGTGGGGACGGTGAATTCGATCACGTTCAACCCGCCATGTGGCAGCGTAATGGGCAAGGACAGGTCTTCGCCGACGGGGACGGAGAATTGCTGCGGTGCCTCGCCATCCACGGAGATGAGGATATCAGTCACATTCACCGCCGGGGCAGCGCCGTCATCTTCGATCCGAAGTGTCAGCTCGACCTCTTCGCCCAGAATGGCAAAGGCCGGCGCGTTCTTGACAATCAGTCGCCTGTCCCAATCCGTCTCCCGTCCAGTGAGCAGGAGATGCAGAGGGGCCGGCAAATCCGGGGCGCGCTCCAGATCGTGCAACCGCCCGTCCGAGAGTAGCACGATCCCGGCAATGCGGCCGCGCGGCTCCTCCGCCATGACCTGCGACAGCGCGGTCATCAGCTGCGTGCCGGCATCGCCCTCGCCGTCGCCCACCGGGATGCGGCGCAATTCGGTGTTCGGTCGCGACAGGATGTCGGCTTCGAGCATATCCGCGGCATCCGCCGTCACACCGGCGCGATCTGCCAGCGTTTGAGAGGCGCTTTCGTCCACCACCATGAGGACAATGTCGCTCAGAGGGGTGCGGTCCTCGATCTGATAGGAAGGCTGCGCGAGCGCTCCGACCAAGACCACGGCGGCCAGACCACGCAAAGCCCAACCAGACAGCCCGCGCCAGAGCGCCAGCACCACCCCGGCGAGGGCGATGGCGCCGAACGCGGCGATCAGCCACCAGGGGAGCAAGGGATCAAAGACGATTTGGCCGCTCATGGGGTATGTCCTGTCTTCACGGTGCGCCGGACCTCAATGGGTGCGGCAGACCCGCGTGGGGCTTTGCCCGGCGCGGTTCGGTTGGGGGCGTGTCTCACTGGCCAAGCCTGTCCAGAAGGGCGGGAACATGGACCTGGTCTGATTTATAGTTGCCCGTCAGCACGTGCATGACGAGATTGACGCCAAAGCGATAGGCGATCTCGCGCTGCCGCTCCCCGGAATAGCCGCTGCCGATTGGCACCAGCGGATTGCCACGCTGGTCCATGGCCCAGGCCGAGGCCCAGTCATTGCCACCGATCACGATGGGCGTGACATTGTCGTTCAGGTTGCGAAACGGCATGCCCTCGATAAGCTCGGCATCCGGCGGCGCGGCCTCGACCCAGACATCGCGCCCGGCATAGCGACCGGGGAAATCCTGCAACAGATAGAAGGTGCGGGTCAAAACATGGTCCTGTGGCACGGGTTCGAGCGGCGGAATGTCGAGCGGACGCGCCAGCGCCTGAAGCTTTCGGCCGTTCGGAGTATTGCTGCCAAACCCGGCAATATCGGCGTCGCGCGTGTCAAACAGGATCATGCCGCCGGAGCGCAGATAGGTGTTGAGCTTGGCGTAAGCCTCCGCCGAGGGGGTCGGCTGCTCGGGCGTGATTGGCCAGTAGAGCATCGGGAAGAAGGACAGCTCGTCTCGCTCCAGATCGACACCCACCGGATCTGCCGGCTCCACCGACGTTCGGAAAAACAGCGTTTGGGACAGGCCTTTCAGACCTGCGGCTGCGATGCGGTCAAGCGCGTCGTCCCCGGTGAGCACATGGGCCAGAACAACCTCTGCCGTTGCAGCGAGCGCCAGCGCTTCGTCGGCCGCGGCGCTGTCCTGTTGCGCCATCGCCTCTGGTGCACTCAGCAGCACGCCCATGACCACGGCAACCGCCGTGCCCGTGGCGCGGGTGCTCCGCAACCGGCCCGAGAGCGCCAGCGACGCGATCACATCGGCCAGCAGCGCAAGGATTGCCAGCGCCAGCAGCCAGCCCGCGAGCGGCGTTTCCTGCGGACGGGACAAACCCTCGACAGGGATGCGGTCGGGCCAGACCACCGGTTCGAGAGCCGTATCGGCAGTGATGACATTGCGTGCCAGCGCGCGGTCATCGCTTGTGTAGAGACCGGGGCGCAGGTCAGGGCCGAGGGCGGCGCTCACCAGAGCGTCCCCGGCAACGCCCGGCAGGGTGCCCGCATCGCGCGGAGCGCCGAAGCCATCAAGCACGCGCACCGGCTGCCAGGTTGTGCCTTCGAGCTCTGCCGCGTCCGGCGTCGTGGTCGTGGCGGACACCGCCAGCCGTTCCAGCATCTGAACGAAGAGGCCCGACAAGGGCAGGGTCGACCACTCCGCATTGGCGGTAACGTGGAACAGCACCACCTGTCCCTGACCCACGGGCTTGCGGGTCACCAGAGGCGTGCCGTCGGTCAGCTGGGCGATGACGCGTGCGGCGAGGCTCGGGTCGGGCTGCGCCATCACCTGACTGGACACCGCGACATCCGAGATGTCGAGACCGAAGAAAGGGCTTTCCTCGTCGAACGGCGCAAGCGTCTTGGGTTCACCCCAGCTCATCGCACCGCCGACGCTGCGGCCACCGGCGCGCAGGCGCACCGGAAGCAAAGGGTCTTCCCGGTCGCGGGCAATATCCGACGCGGCCAGCCGCGGTCCGGCAAAGCGCAGCAGCAATCCACCTTGTTCGATCCAGTCGACAAGCGCGTCCTCCTCCGCGGCGGAAACCCGCACCACATCGGCCATGATGATCACGTCCGGATTGGCCGGCAGGATGTCGAGCAGCGCGCCATCAAGCAGGTCCGCTGTCGGCACCAGCGCCTTGTTGAGGTAATGCAGCGGAGACAACAGCTCGAGGCCTTCTCGGTCCTCGCGGCCGGCAAGCAGCGCGATCTCCCTGCGGCGCAGGCTGTCATCGGGCATCGTCACGGCCCCGGCGCTCCGGGTGCCTTCCACCTCGAAGCGGGTGATCCGCGCGCGGAGTTCGGCGGGCACCGAGAGGTCGCTTTGCGCCCGCAGGGCGCCGGCCTCGAAGCTGATCGGTGCGCGCAGCAGAACCGCGGGGTTGCCGGCCGGGTCGAGACCATGGCCAAGCAGCGTCACAGCGCTTTCCGGACCGGGGCGCAGGCGCTGCATCGCGAGGATCAGGGTGCCGTCCTCAAACCGGGCGGGTTCCAGGGCATAGACGCTGCGCGGGCTTTCAAACACGGTGACCGTGCCACGGTTTTCCAGCGCGGCTAACATGGCTTCGCGCCCATCGCGCGCCAGACCATCCGACATCCAGTAGCTGTCGAAATCGCCCTCGGGCAGCATCGTCGTGATCTGTGCGACACTGTCCGGATCCGGTTGCCACGGCGTCGGTTCCAGCCCCGCAATGCGGGTTCTGAGCACATCAGCCGCAAGGAACCGCACCGGCTCGGGCGCGGTGAGCCGCAAGATCGCCACAGGTCGGCCCTCCCGCCCGGCGCGCGCCAGAAGCCCGTCCAGCGCATCCATCCGTGCGCGCCAGTCGCCCGCCGATGCCCAGCTTGCATCCATCACCACCAGAAGCGGGCCGCTGCCGGCCGCCTCGCGATTGGGCTCGGGGTTGAGCACCGGCCCCGAGAGGCCAATGATCACCGCCGCCACCGCGATCATGCGCAGCAACAGCAACCACCAGGGTGTGCGGTCGCTGACCTGTTCGTCGTCCTTGAGCCCGAGCAGCAGCACAACACCGGGGAACATGCGCCGGATTGGCGCCGGTGGCACAGCGCGCAGGATGACCCACAGGATCGGCAATGCGAGCAACCCCAGGAGGAGCCATGGCGTCGTAAACCCGAGAATACCAAACAAGGTCATCCGTGCCCTCCATCCATCGCCCGGTAGATCCACAACAACGCGGCCTGGACGCTTTGATCGGTATGATGGCACTGATAATGCCAGCCGGTCAGCCGGCAAAGCGCCTCAAGGCGCGCCTTGCGCTCGGCCAACCTGTCGAGATAGCGCGCCCGCAGGTCGCCCGCCTTCAGCGTTTCATGCGCCACCGAGGCGCCGACGCTTTCGAAGATGGTGCGCCCTTCGAACGGGAAGTGCTCTTCGGACGGATCGAGCACCTGCGCCAGAACACCCCGGACGCCCCGGTCCGCGGCCTTGGTAAGCGCGGCTTCCACCGCGTCGAGATCGCCGAGAAAATCGCTCACGAAAAGCGCCCGCGCGTGCGGGATCATGCCGCGGGCCTCGGGTTCGGCGTAGTCGGCTTCGCTATCGCCGGACAGGATTTCGGCGAGCCGCAACACCTGCGCTTCGCCGCGACGCGGCGGCAGCATCCACCCGGTCAGGCCCACCCGCTCGCCGCCCCGGATCAACAGAACGGCCGTGGCCAGCGCCATCAGCCGGGCACGGTCCGCTTTGGTGGGCAGGGCCTTGTCCGAGGAAAACCGCATGCTCGCGCCGGGATCGACCCAGATCTGAACCGATTGGGCGATCTGCCACTCGCGTTCGCGCACGAATTGTTCGTCGCCACGCGCCGAGCGGCGCCAGTCGATCTGGCGATAGCTGTCACCGGCGCGCATCGGGCGGTATTGCCAGAAATCGTCACCGAGACCGGCCCGCCGACGACCGTGCTCGCCAAGCAGAACGGTGCCTGCCAGCTGCTCTGCGCGCGCAAGAAGCGCGGGAAAGCGCGACGCCTCTTCCTGGGCATGCTGCCGAAGCTGGGTGACCGAGGCGGTCAAGCGGCGGCCTCTGTGCGGGCCATCGCGGCGGCCACATCGTCGATCAACATGCCGAGATCTTCGCCACGCGCGCGTGCGGAGAAGGTCAGCGCCATCCGGTGCACCAGCACGGGCCGCGCCATGTCGAGCACGTCCTCCGGCGACGGCGCCAGCCGCCCCTGAAGCAAGGCGCGCGCGCGCACGGTCAACATCAGCGCCTGTGCCGCACGCGGGCCGGGCCCCCAGGCCACGAGATCGCGCACACGCTCCGAGGCCGACGGGTCATCGGGCCGGAAGGCGCGCACCAGATCGAGGATCATCTCGACCACCGCGTCTCCCACCGGCATCCGGCGCAGCAGCGTCTGCGCCTTAATCAGGCTCTCGCCGGTGAACACCTCGTGGGCTTCGCTCTCTTCGACGCCGGTCGTGGCGAGGAGGATGTCCCGCTCGGTCTCGCGGGTCGGGTAGGGCACGTCGATCTGGACAAGGAAGCGGTCAAGCTGGGCTTCGGGCAGCGGGTAGGTGCCCTCCTGCTCGATCGGGTTCTGCGTTGCCAAAACATGAAACGGAGCTTCGAGCTGCCGTGTCTGACCGGCGACGGTGACCACCTTTTCCTGCATCGCCTGAAGCAGCGCGGATTGCGTGCGCGGGCTCGCACGGTTGATCTCGTCGGCCATCAGAAGCTGACAGAAGATTGGCCCTTCGATGAATTTGAAGGCACGCGCACCATCCGCGCCGGTTTCCAGCACTTCGGAGCCGAGAATGTCGCCAGGCATCAGGTCCGGAGTGAACTGCACCCGGTTTCCCTTGAGCCCCATCACGGTCGACAGCGTCTCCACCAGCCGTGTCTTGCCAAGCCCGGGCAGGCCGATGAGCAACGCATGCCCGCCGCACAGCAGCGCCGCCAGCGTCAGGTCGACCACCCGTTCCTGTCCGATGAAACGGGCGGTGATGGAGCGCTTGGCCTCGGCCAGGGTGTCTTCCAGAGCTTCGATCTCGGCGACCAGATCCTCGGCTTCGGCCATGTTTTCTCTCCTGCAAAAACCTATATCGTTGGTAAGAGTGTATCTCTGGTGGGGGAAATGGCAAAAGTTATGAGTGGACAAAATATCGTGACACCCTCCGCGGAGGGCATTGCCGCCTCTGTGCGCGCCGCAAAAACCGGCAAGGGCTTGCCGCCGGTGCATCTGTGGAACCCGCCGTTTTGCGGCGATCTCGACATGCGCATCGCGCGCGACGGGACGTGGTTCTATCAAGGCACACCGATTGGGCGGCCCGAACTGGTGCGTCTGTTCTCGACCATCCTGCGCAAGGACCCCGAGGGCTACCGGCTTGTTACGCCAGTCGAAAAGGTCGGGATCATCGTCGATGACGCGCCCTTTGTCGCGGTGGATTTCGAGGCCACCGGCACGGGGCGGGAACAGGTGCTGCAATTTGAAACCAATGTCGGCGATCTTGCGGAGGCGGGGCCGGATCATCCGATCCGCGTGGTGCGGGATGCCGAAACCGGCGAGCCGTCGCCCTATGTTCATATTCGCGCCGATCTCGAAGCGCTGATCGACCGGAAGAGCTTTTACAGGCTGGTGGAGCTTTGCGTGCATGCCGATCATGAAGGCGCGCAGTGGTTCGGGCTCTGGTCGGGCGGAGCGTTCTTCCCGGTCATTCCCTCTGCCGAGCTCGACGGCGGCTGAGTGCTCCGGCCCGCCCGACCATGGCGCGTGGGAGGGGCGCCGGGGCCGGGCCAATCCTTGCGTCACTCAATCGCGGAGCTTGGCATGGATCTCGTCGAGATCGAGCGGTCCCGTCGGAGCGGCATTATCGGGGTTGTCGAAGTCATAGCGGAAAAGCGCGAAATCCTGCCAGTAGATCTCCTTCATGAGATGCATGGAGAGGTCGTCGAAATAGGCGGATACGGGAAATGCGCGTTTCGGCCCGTGCCCCTGTGATTCGTTGAAGCGCGGGATCTCGGACAGCGCGACCGGGTGGCGCGGCCCGGCAGCGGCCAGAACCTCGCCCATCCCGTTGGCGAAATCCTCCACCCAGAAGATCTTGTTGTAGCGCCCGCCATTGGCGATGAAGGTCGATACATGGCCCGAGACGGAAGACCAGTGAATGTCCGGCTCCATCGGCTTGCGCCAGCGAATCGTGTCGCGGGCAAAAAGCAAGAAGCGCCTGAAGCTTTCGATCTGGTCGAACGGCGCCTTGCCATCCTCTCCCCCCACATCGACACCGTAATTCTGCATCAATACCGGAACGAGGTTGCCACGGTAGCGGCTGCCGTTGCGCTGAATGCCGCAGATCTTGTCGAAAAAGGAGGACAGGATCCGCGCATAAGGGTTGCGCACGCAAGTGAAGGCATAAGCGGTGCCGGTGGCTACACTGTCCTTGATCGCCGGGCGGCTGTGTTCAAACGCCCATTTGTGCAGGCCGTCGCGCGCATCGTGAATATCCCCGTCAAAGAACGCGCCGTGATCGGCATGGTAGAGGATTTGTCCGATCGTGGAGCAGGCGCATTTCGGCACGACGCGATAGGCCATCGTGCCGCTCTGTGTCATCCAGACGCCGGGAAACCCCATGTCACTCCTCCGCTGTGGGTGTGTCGTGCCCCTATCTGCGCGGGGAACTCTTTCGATTTGGCAAACGTGGCCGGGTTTCTTCAGTCTTCGTTCATCATGAAGGCCCTATAACCCTCTGACCGAACGAGGGAGCGTACCGGATCTGATGGCGAGGATCGCCTTCATTCTGTTGTGTCACAAGGACCCGGAAGCGGTGATCCGTCAGGTCAGCGGGCTGGCCGCGGCGGGGGATTGCGTTGCGATCCATTACGACGCCCGGGCGCCAAAAGCCGACTTTGCCCGCCTGCGCGCGGCGCTTTCCGGCATGCCGGGCGTGACTTTTGCGCGACGGCGGGTGAAGTGCGGCTGGGGGGAATGGAGCCTTGTGCGCGCAACCCTCCTGACAGTCGAGGCCGCCTTGCACGCCTTCCCGCAGGCCACGCATCTCTACATGCTGTCGGGCGATTGCATGGCAATCAAGACGGCCCAGCATGCTCACCGTCTGCTTGATGCGCGCGCCTGTGACTATATCGAGAGCTTCGATTTCTTTGCTTCCGACTGGATCAAGACCGGCTGGCGCGAAGAGCGGTTGATCTATCGTCACCTGGTCAACGAGCGCACACGCAAACGGCTGTTCTATGCCCTGTTCCACGTGCAAAAGGCGCTTGGGCTGCGCCGCGCGGTCCCGCGGGATCTGGACATGATGATCGGCTCGCAATGGTGGTGCCTGCGTCGCGCCACCCTCGAACGGATCCTCGCCTTTATCAGGGCGCGGCGTGACATCGTGCGCTTCTTCCGGACCACATGGATCCCGGACGAAACCTTCTTTCAGACCCTGACCCGGCATCTGGTGCCCGACGACGAGATCGAAAGCCGCACGCTGACGTTCCTGATGTTCTCGGACTACGGGATGCCGGTGACTTTCTACAATGATCACCACGATTTCTTGCTCGCACAGGACGCGCTGTTTGCGCGCAAGATCAGCCCTCAGGCGCATCAGCTCAAGGCCCGGCTCGAAGCGCTCTATCCGAAACGGGACGTTGCTTTTCCGGTGTCCGGCCACGGGCGCGCCTTGTACGGGTTCCTGACGGACCGGGGACGGCGCGGGCGGCGCTTTGCCGCGCGGTTCTGGGAGCGCGAAAGCAGCCTTGGTCCGGATCGCCGGCTAATGATTCTCCTGTGCAAGAAATGGCATGTGGGCAAGCGCCTGGCCGAACGCATCGGGCAGGCGACCGGGGTTCCCGCTTACGGGTATATCTTTGACGAGCTTTCCAGCCCCCTGCCGGATCTGGGCGGGATCGAGAACCGCCTCGAAAAGCGGCACCGCCACAGGCGGGCCTTGCTTCGGATGCTCTACGATCACGGTGGGCGGGATTCGCTCGTGATCTGTCTCGATCCGAGCGGGCTGGCATTGTTGCAGGATTTCGCCGGTGACCGGGCGGCGCTGCACGTGCTCGAGGTGGATTGCGTCTTTTCCGATGAGGATATTCTGGGCCATGCCAGCCGCGTCGGCCTCGTGGGGCCGCAGACGGCCCCCGCCGCAACAGCCGAGCTCCTGCCCGCGCTGCGCCGCGATCTGGCCTTTGAGAGCGAACAGATCCGGATGGCAGGGTTTGACGGGCTGTGCAGATTGCGCGAAACCGATGGGCAAGACGCTCAGGCACGGGCGCTTGCCACATTCCTCGGCATTGCGCCGGGCGCCGTGGCGGACTCCGCTGCGCTGGAGCATCTGTTTGTCGATTGAGGAAACCCGATGTCTTACACCTATGACGACCAGAATATCTTTGCCAAGATCCTGCGCGGCGAGATCCCCAACACCACCGTGCTCGAAACCGAGCATTCCCTTGCGTTTCGCGACCTTTACCCGCAGGCGCCGCAGCATGTGCTGGTGATCCCGAAGGGCCCCTACGTGACCTTCGACCACTTCGCCCAGAGCGCGTCCGACGCAGAGATCGTCGATTATGTCCGCGCGGTGGGCGAGGTTTGCCGCCGCGAAGGGGTTGCCGAAGATGGCTGGCGGTTGATTTCAAACGCAGGTCAGAACGGGGTTCAGGAAGTGCCGCATCTGCACGTCCATGTTCTGGCGGGACGGCGCCTCGGCCGGATGCTCGAAAAGGGGTGAGACGGAACCCGGGCGGACCCGAGGGTTGGGGGGCGCTGCCCCCCGCGGCAAGCCGCTCCCCCCGGGATACTTCGTGCCCAAAGAAGCCGGGTCGTTCGGCCCGGCGCGCGTTTTGGCGGCAGGATGCGCAAAAGCGGTGGCACAAGGGCCTTTGGCTCAGCGGCTGCGTGTCAGCGACAGGAATACGTCCTGCAGGTCGGCTTGTTCGGTGCGCACATCGTGGATGCGCAGGCCTGAGGCCCGCACATGCTCCAGCACCGCCTCGGCGGAGGTTTCGCGGGCGCGGTAGTTGAAGGCGATGGTGCCGTCGGGACGCCGCTCCACGGTGATGGCCTCGTTGTCCGGCGGCAGCGCCGCATCGTTTTCCGGCTCGATGACCATGGTTTTCGCATCGAGCTGTGTGAGCAGGTTGGCGGTGCTGTCGCGCGCCACGAGCTCTCCGTGGTTGATGATGGCGATCTCGTCGCACATCTCCTCGGCTTCTTCGAGGTAATGGGTGGTTAGGATGATCGTCATGCCGCGTTCGCGATTGAGTTTTCGCACATTCTCCCACAGCATCTGCCGAAGTTCGATATCGACCCCGGCGGTTGGTTCGTCCAGCACCAGCACCTGCGGATTGTGTACCAGTGCCTTGGCCAGCAGCAGCCGGCGCCGCATCCCGCCACTCAGCGTGCGGGCGTAGGCCTCGGCCTTGTCGGAAAGCCCGACCATGTCGAGAATCGCGTCCGAGCGGCGCTGCGCCTTGGGAACGCCGTAGAGGCCGGCCTGAACTTCGAGCGCGCCACGCGGGGTGAAAAACGGATCGAGGTTGAGCTCCTGGGGCATCACGCCGATGGCAGCGCGGGATTGCCGGGGATTGCGATCCTGATCCCATCCCCAGATGGACACGCCGCCAGCGGTTTTCACCACCAACCCCGCAAGAATGTTGATCATCGTCGATTTGCCGGCCCCGTTCGGCCCGAGCAGACCGAAGACCGACCCGGCAGGGACTGTCAGGTCAACGCCCTTGAGAGCCTCCTTGCCGCCATCATAGGTTTTCTTCAACCCGGTGATCTCGATTGCCGCAGTGCTCATGCGCTCTCTTGCTCCCGCCTCAGGCTTCGATCATAAGCGACGTAGTGCATTGGCGGACAAAAGGGAATGCAATGTCCATCGAGCCCCCAGAGACCAAGATTGTCGACAGCAACCGGATTGCCTGTGATGGCGGTGAGGGTGCGCTTGGCCATCCGCGCGTGTGGCTGAAAATCCCGGCTGACGAGGGCTGGGTCGAATGCCCGTATTGCGACGCGAAATACGTCCACAAGGATTTCGAGGGCAAGGTCTGATACAGTCAGCCCCGCCCGGACATTGATCCGTGCCGGGACTCGTCTTGTCCCGGCCAAACCGGCGCCTCGCATCAGCCGATCGGGATCGGTGTCGGTCCGCAGGGCAGCGCGGCACTGGGTGCGCCTTCCGCTGTGAGGTATTTCAGCACGTTTTCGCCCGACCACGCGATGATTCCGCGCCCCATGCTGTCGGTGCCACGTCCGATGGCGGTGCCGGACTGCGGATCCTGGCTATAGTAGATCGCGCCCACGGTCAGCCCATCCTCGCATTCCAACCGCGCATTGCCGGATCCGAACAGACCGCCGCTTGTCCACTCTCCTGCGCAGGGCACGCCGTCACTGCGTAAGCCGAGCACGACCCCGCTGTCCCAACCGTAGGCGCCGCCGTCGAAATAGAGCCCCTGCACGCCGATGCAGGCCAGCACCCGTGCACAGCTTTGTTGACTTCCGGGGATCAGAACGCACTCGGGCATGGCTGGGGCCGGCTGCGTGGCGCCGATTGGGGGCAGGGTATCAGCCTGTGCCCTATGGGAGGCCGAAAAGGCGCAGAGCAGAACTGGAACAATCGCGCATTTCATGGGACACCTCCAACTCAGGCTTTTGCGGAGGTGGCTATCATGGCGGATAATTTCGGAAAAGGGTGCCACCTGCACCTGATCGACGGATCGGCGTTTATCTTCCGGGCGTTCCATGCGCTGCCGCCGCTGACACGCAAATCCGACGGGTTGCCCGTTGGCGCGGTGCAGGGCTTTTGCAACATGCTCCAGCAATACATCGTCAAGGATCACGGGGCCGACGCGCCGACCCATATCGCGGTGATTTTCGACAAGGGCAGCCATACGTTCCGCAACGAGATGTATGATCTCTACAAGGCAAATCGCGACGAGATGCCCGAAGACCTGCGCCCGCAGATCCCGCTGACACGGCGCGCGACTGAGGCGTTCAACATCGCCTGCAAGGAGCTTGAGGGCTTCGAAGCCGACGACATCATCGCGACTCTGGCGGTGCAAGCGCGTGAGGCCGGTGGCCGCGTGACCATTGTGAGTTCCGACAAGGACCTGATGCAGCTTGTGGGCGACGGGGTCGAGATGTTCGACGCGATGAAGAACCGCCGCATCGACCGCGAAGGCGTCGAGGAGAAATTCGGCGTCGGCCCGGAGCGCGTCGTGGATGTGCAGGCGCTTGCGGGTGATTCGGTTGACAACGTGCCGGGCGCGCCGGGGATCGGCATCAAGACGGCGGCGCTTCTGATCAACGAGTTCGGCTCGCTCGAAGAGCTTCTGGACCGCGCCGAAGAGATCAAGCAGCCCAAGCGTCGCCAGACCTTGATCGAGAAACGCGAACAGATCGAGCTGTCGAAACGGCTGGTGCAACTGGACGAATCGGTGGCGCTCGATTTCGGGCTCGACGATCTCGAACTGCGTGACCCGGAACCCGACGCCCTGCTGGCCTTCCTTGCCGAGATGGAGTTCCGCTCGCTGAGCCGCCGTGTCGCGGAGGCACTGGGCACCGACGCGCCGGTGATCCCGGACGTTGTCGCCGAGGCGGCAGCGGCTGATGTGCCGGAGGCCCCGGCTTTCGAGGAGAGCGACTACACATCCGTCACCGACAAAGCGCAGCTTGAGGCGTGGATCGCCAAGGCCCGCGAGCGCGGCTGGGTGGCCGTGGACACAGAGACGACCGGTCTCAACGAGATGACCTGCGATCTGGTCGGCGTGTCGCTCGCGGTCGAGGCCGGGGAGGCCTGTTACATTCCGCTGGCACATCGGGAGGCCGGGGCGGAAGACCTTTTCGGCGGTGCGGCTCTGCTCGATGGCCAGATCGACATGGAGGCTGCGCTGGCCGCGCTCAAGCCATTGCTCGAAGACCCGGCGGTGATGAAAATCGGCCAGAACATGAAATACGACGCCAAGGTGCTGGCGCGCTACGGCATCGACATCGCGCCGATCGACGACACGATGCTGATGTCCTACGCGATGCATGCGGGCCAGCATGGGCATGGGATGGACACGCTCTCGGAGCGCTACCTCGGTCACACGCCAATTCCGATCAAGGACCTGATCGGCACGGGCAAAAGCCAGATCACCTTCGATCAGGTCCCGCTCGACAAGGCCGTGCGCTACGCCGCCGAAGACGCCGATATCACGCTGCGTTTGGCGCAGATGTTCAAGCCGCAGCTGCATCGCAACCGGGTTACCCGTGTCTATGAAGGCCTGGAGCGCCCGCTTGTGCCGGTGCTCGCACAGATGGAGCGCAACGGCATCAGGGTCGATCGCGATGCGCTGTCGCGCATGTCCGGCGCCTTCGCCCAAAAGATGGCGCAGCTCGAAGAGGAGATCCATGCGCTTGCGGGAGAAAGCTTCAACGTCGGCTCCCCGGCGCAGCTTGGCGAGATCCTGTTCGACAAGATGGGGCTCGAAGGCGGCAAGCGTGGCAAGAACGGCAAATATTCCACCGGCGCCGATATTCTCGAAGACCTCGCCACGGAACACGACCTGCCGCGCCGCGTGCTCGACTGGCGCCAGCTTTCGAAGCTGAAATCCACCTATACCGATGCGCTTCAGGAGCATATCAACCCCGATACGGGCCGCGTCCACACCTCCTATTCCATCGCCGGGGCCAATACGGGGCGGCTGGCGTCAAACGATCCGAACCTGCAAAACATCCCTGTTCGCTCCGAGGAAGGCCGCCGCATCCGCGAGGCTTTTGTTGCCGACGCGGGCAAGGTTCTGGTCTCGCTCGACTATTCCCAGATCGAGCTGCGCATCCTTGCGCATATGGCCGGGATCGAAGAGCTGAAAGAAGCCTTCCGCGAAGGGCAGGATATCCACGCGCTCACCGCGTCGGAGATGTTCAACGTCCCGCTCGACGAGATGACGCCCGATGTGCGCCGTCAGGCCAAGGCGATCAATTTCGGCGTGATCTACGGCATTTCCGGCTTCGGTCTGGCGCGCAACCTGCGTATTCCGCGCGCCGAGGCACAGGGCTTCATCGACCGGTATTTCGAGCGCTTCCCCGGCATTCGCGCCTATATGGACGACACGGTGGCCTTTGCAAAGGAACACAAACGCGTCGAGACGCTGTTTGGCCGGGTCATCCACACGCCGGAGATTGCCGCCAAGGGGCCGCGCGCGGGCTTTGCCAAGCGCGCCGCGATCAACGCGCCCATTCAGGGCACCGCCGCCGATATCATCCGCCGCGCCATGGTGCGGATGCCCGACGCGATTGCCGATCTGCCGGTCAAGATGCTGCTTCAGGTGCATGACGAATTGCTGTTCGAGGTCGAGGAGGGCGCGGTGAACGACCTGATCGGCGTTGCAAAAACCGTCATGGAAGGCGCGGCAGAGCCGGTGGTGAAGCTCGATGTGCCCTTGGTCGTGGATGCGGGGCAGGGGCCCAACTGGGCCGCCGCGCATTAAGGCGCGCCGGGGCGCCCGTGGCTGCGGCGCAGGCCTCGGGCCGTTGGCCTTGCGGGTCGCGAGGGTCTGGGCAAAGCTGCGGTGTGGGCGGGGTCCAACGCCGCTGCCCCTGCGGGCTCAGGCGATAAAGCGCGCCGATAGTGGGTGGGTGAGATAGGCGATGCGGCCCGCCGAGATCGTTCCAAGGATGCGCGGCGTATCGCGTTCGATGATGACCAGATCGGCTCGCAAACCGGGCGCCACCGCGCCGCGATCGGCCAGCCCAAGCAACGCGGCGGGACCATCGGAGATCAGCTTCCACGCGGCGTGCAGCGGCGCAATCCCAAGCTCTGCCAGCCGGTAGGCGGCACGGGCGGGCGCGGGATAGTGATAGTCGGAGGCCAGCGCAGTGCAGAGCCCCGCCGCAATCAGGTCATTGGCGGCGGCATTGCCCGCATGGCTTGCGCCGCGCACGACATTGGGTGCGCCAAGCACCACGGGCTCGCCGGCGTCTCGTGCCGCACGCGCCGCCTCGGCGGTTTCCGGAAACTCGGCCACCGTTGCGCCCAGCGCACGACCCGCCTTCCGCTGCGCTTCGGTGTGGTCGTCATGCGTGCCAAGGATGACGCCGCGCGCGCGCAAGCGCGCACAAAGCGCTTCGAGCGCGGCCGGCACGGCGTCGCGACGCGCGTGCAGATTCATCATCAGCGCGAGATGATCCGCCGGATTTCGTCCGGATTTCAACGCCTGCCCGGTCAGCCGTTTCGGGGTGCGCCCGGCCGCAAGCCTGTCATGCGGCAGATGGTCGTTGAGCACCACGTACCCGATGTCAAACCGCGCCACCGCGTCGAGCGCCGCTTCGAACCGGTCTGTGTAATGCGTCTCCAGACGCAATTGCAGCCGCAGGTCCACGGCCAGATCGGGCGCGGCGTCCCGCACGGCCTCGAACACCTCACAGGCAAAATCCGGCCCCCGCATCCCGCCTTCCCAGGACCAGAACTGCGCCAGCACCGCCGTGGTGATCCCGTTCGCCGCCAGCTCCGCAGCGCAGGCCCGCATGCCAGCGGCCCGTTCGCGCAGCGCGCCGCGGCGCGGGGCCATGTGGCGCTCGAACCCGTCGCCATGCGGATCGACGATCCCCGGCAGGATGTCGAACCCGCTCAGATCGATCACCCGCGCCGCTGGTTCCGTGCCAAGACTCTCACCCCGGATATGCACCGGTTCCCGCAGCCAGCCATCCGCTCCCATCACCCGCGCGCCGGTCAGCGTCAGGTCACTCATCCAAACCCTCCGGGTCCTCGATCTCTCCCGCGCCACGCTCGTCCGGATCAAGGCACAGACCAAGCATGCAGGTCACTTGCCGCGCGCTGAAATAGGACATCCAGTCGAGGTCACGCTCAAAGCGCCCGGTTTCGAGATAATGCGCAACCTGTGCCATCACGGGGGGCGATTGCATGATAAACGTGTGCGTGACCGGCATGGTGATATGAGCCGACATGCCCGCCACGCGGGTTGCCTCGACCGAAACCTTGCCGTCGTCGACGCCGGGGATGATCGCCGAGAAGGCGGGATTGAGCGATTGCGTTCCCGCGATCACGCCAAGCGGGAAATCCACCACCGGCAGAAGCGCCGGAATATCCTCCGGCCCGGTGCCAAGCTGCTGTCCCGCCGGTCCGTTGATCCATTCGAAGATCTCCCAGCCCCCGAGCTCGTCGACCAGCTCACTGCCCTGGTTGGGCGGTGCGAGCATCACGACGCTGCGCAGCTCGATGGGCCGGTTCTCGCGCAGCCAGAAGCGCAACAGGATGCCGCCCATGGAATGGGTGACGAAATGCACCGGCATCGTGCCACATTGCGCCACCGCCGCGGGCAGCACCTCCTCGGCAAGGGTCTGCACCCGGAAAGATGTGGACGGATAGTTCGGCACCACAACCGTGTAGCCCCGTGCGCGCAGGAACTCGCCCATCACCGCAAAAGAGTATTCTGTCCGCGCCAGACCGTGCAGCAGCACCACGCATTCCCCGCGATCGGCTTCTGACGCCTCCGGCGCGCGCTGCGCCAACCCGCAGGCGGGCAGGAACAGACACAAAAGCAAGATGGACAGGATCAGCCGCATCCCCATGGCATAGCGCCGCGCGCAAGGCTAGAAAAGGGCAAAGGAGAGCCCTGCCATGACGTCATTCCTCAAACCCGCGCCACGCCCGCGGGTTGCTGTGCGCGCGGTCATTCTGCACGATGACAGGCTGCTTCTGGTAAACGCGTGGCCCGGAGATCAGAGCGATTTGTGGTGCGCGCCCGGTGGTGGGGTGGAGCTTGGCGCATCGCTGCCGGAGAACCTCGCGCGGGAGGTCTGGGAGGAAACCGGCCTGCGCGTGACGGTCGGCCCGCCCTGTCTGGTCAACGAGTTCCATGATCCGGACCGCGCCTTTCACCAGATCGAGATCTTCTTTCGCTGTGCCGTCGCGCAAGGCACGCTCGATCCCGACTGGAGCGACCCGGAGAAGGTTGTCACCAAACGGGGGTTCTTTTCGCAAGAGGCCCTTGCCGGCATGCGGGTGAAGCCGACCACGCTGCCGCAGGTCGCGTGGGGGGAGGGGATCGGCTACGATCCGCTGGAGCGACTGGTGCGCTAGCGCGCATTGCGCCACCGTCGTCCTGAGCGCGGGACTGGCCTGCGTATCACGGTTTGCGCGTCGATCCCGCCTTGCCTTGGCCTCTGATCAGGGACAGTCCGACCCCGCCCAGAACCACCACCGCCGCAATCGCGAAATCGACGGTCAGCGCTTCGCCCAGAAAGAGCATCCCGCCCGCCATTGCGATGATCGGCACGGTCAGCTGCGCCACCGCGGCCACGGTGCCCGGCAGATCCGGCAAGACCCGATACCAGAGCGCATAGCCAAGACCGGAGGTCACCGCCCCGCAGACCACGGCAAGCGCGATCCCCCATCCGGTCATCGGGATCGGGTCGATCTGGACAGGCATCGCAAGCCCCACAAGCACGCCCAGAGGCGCACACAGGATGAAATTTGCCGCCGTCGCCATCAGCGGATCGGAGGCCTTGCGCCCGGCGAGCGAATAGATGCCCCAGCCGATCCCCGCGACAACCATGGCGCCAGCATGGAGCACGCTTGTCTGCGCATCGGGGCCGGGCCAGAGCAGCCACGCAAGCCCCGAAAAGGCGAGGGCCGCACCAAGCCAGCGCAGGAGCGGCGGGCGTTCCCCGCCCATCAGGCTGCCTGCGAACATGGTGATCTGCACCGTGCCAAACAGGATCAGCGCGCCAAGTCCCGCATCCAGAGTCACGTAAGCGACGGAAAAGGCATAGAGATAGAGCATCAGCCCAACCACGCCGCCGATGCGCCCCGCACCGCCAAGCCGCAGCGCCCCGCGCATCGCCACCATCAGGATACCAAGCGCCACGGCGCCCGCGATCAGACGGATCGTGCCAAAGCTGATGGCATCGATATGCGGCCCGGCCAGCGCCGCCCGGTTGAGCAGGGAGTTTGACGCAAACGCCACCATGGTCAGGGCCGTGAGAAGAAAGACACGCATGTAACGGGCTTACGCGTCCCGCGCGCCGGATGCCAGTGGATCAAGGTCGGACAGGATACCGGTCGCCCTTTTCATCCAGCAGGATCAGCCGCCCGGCATTCTCGACATAAAGATCGCAGCGCGCAAAACCGTTGACATAGTCGATGCAGACCGCGCCGGTTTCGCTGATCCGCCAATAGCCATAAGCGGTTCCGCCGTCATTGGCATAGGTGTAGGTATAGCGTCCGTCTTCGTAAAAGGCCGACACGCCATTGTCGAAAAAGGTGATGCTCTGGCCCGCAAAACGCGCCGCTGGGTCTGGCAGCGCCACATCACCGTCGCGCAGCGCGAAAGGCTCAGCCAGCGCAGCAAACGGCGCCAATACAAGCAACAGGAGCGCCGGTCGGCCAAACGGGAAACGGGGCGGGTGCATGCGGTGACCTTTCGCTTGGGGGCAGGGGGAGGGCCTGCACATCCGGGTGCCGCGGCGGCGTGACAGCGGCTTGTCACAAACCTAGCAGAGATCCGACCGCGCCGGCGATGACATCTTGGCGACCGGCGCGTGTGCCGTTGGGAAGGTCTTGGCCTGTGCCGCGTGCAGACCCGGACCGCGCCGCGCACCGGGTGGTCTCAGGCGACGAGCGTTTCCGCGCGCTTGAGATCGACGGAAACAAGCTGGCTGACGCCCTGCTCCTGCATTGTGACGCCGAACAGGCGATCCATCCGCGACATAGTCACCGCGTGGTGCGTGATGATCAGGAACCGCGTGTCGGTGCGGCGGCACATCTCGTCGAGCATGTCGCAAAAGCGCGTCACGTTGGCATCGTCGAGCGGCGCGTCGACCTCGTCCAGCACACAGATCGGCGCCGGGTTGGCGAGGAACACGCCAAAGATCAGCGCCAGCGCGGTCAGCGTCTGCTCCCCGCCCGACAGCAGCGAGAGCGTGGAGAGCTTCTTGCCCGGCGGCTGGCACATGATCTCCAGCCCGGCTTCGAGCGGATCGTCGCTTTCAACCATGACAAGATTGGCCTCGCCGCCGCCAAACAGATGCGTGAACAGCGCCGAGAAATTGGCATTCACCTGTTCAAACGCAGTCAGCAGCCTTTCCCGCCCCTCGCGGTTCAGCGAGGCGATTCCGCCGCGGAGCGTGCGCACGGCCTCTTCGAGATCGCGTTTCTCCGAGACCAGCGTGTCATGCTCCTCCTGCACCTCCTTGGCGTCTTCCTCGGCGCGCAGGTTGACCGCGCCAAGCGCGTCGCGCTGCCGCTTGAGCCGCGCCACGTCGGCTTCGATCTGGTCCGCGGAGGGCATGGCGTCTGGATCTGCATCCAGTGCCGCCAAAAGCGCCTCGGGCGTGCTGTCCTGATCTTCCGCGATGCGCTCTGCCGCGGCGGCCACGGTTTCCAGCGCGGCATCCCGGCGAGCCTCTGCGGCGGCGCGGGCCTCGCGGGCTTCGCCGGCGGCCTGCATGGCATCGCGCTCGGCGCGGGTGGCCTCGCGCAGAGCGGCTTCGCCGCGGGACAGCGCATCGCTTGCCTCGGCCTTGCGGGCCTCGGCCTTGGCGATTGAGCCGGCCAGCGCCTCGCGCTCTGCGGCAAGCCGCGCCGGCACGCCGTTGGCTTCCTGAAGTTCTGTCTCTGCTGCCGCCTTGCGGGCGGCCAGCTCGCGGGCATGGTTCTCCGCCGTCTCGAGCCGATGGCGCCAGCCCGACAGCTCCTTTGTCACGGTCTGTGCCCGCGCCGTGCGGGCGGTGGCCTCGCGCCGCAGCTCGTCATGGGCGGAGCGGCGGGCCATCATCGTCATCCGCGCGGCTTCGACCGTCATCTTGACGTCTTCTGCCCACGCCCGGGCGGTTTCCAGATCGTCGAGCCCTTCGAGCGCGCGCTCCGCTTCCTTGAGTTGCGCCCGGGCCGCCGTGGCCTCGTCATCGAACCGGGTCACGGCCAGCGTTGCGCTTTCCAGCTTGCCATCGGCCATGGCGCGATCCGCTTCGGCCCGGCTCAACGCGCGTGACGCCTGCGTGAGCTTCTGATCGGCTTCGCGCCGCGCGCTGCGGGCCGCCTGATCGGCCTGTGTCAGCTCCGTCATGCGCGCCACCAGCGCCTCATGCGCCGCGCGGGTGCCGTCGAGTCGCGCGCTCGCCGCCGCCATTTCCTGCTTCAGCGCTTCGAGCCTGTTGAGCTGTTCCAGACGGAGCGCCGCGGCAGAGGGCTGATCTTCCGCCCATGCGCGATAGCCGTCCCAGCGCCAGAGATCCCCTTCAAGCGAGACAAGCCTTTGGCCGGGGCGCAGCATTGCCTGCAAACCGGGACCGTCTTCGGCGTCCACCAGGCCGATCTGCCCCATCCGCCGTTCCAGCACATCGGGAACCGACACATGCTGCGTGAGCGCCGTCACCCCGTCGGGGAGCGGCTGGGTGGTGTCATAGGCGGGCAACACACACCAGCCGGTCGGCCCGTCTCCGGCCACTTCCGGCGCCCGCAGGTCGTCTGCCAGCGCGGCGCCGAGCGCCTTCTCGAACCCTTGCTCCACCTGAAGCCGGTCGAGGATCTGCCCGCCTTCTGCCGTGTCCCGATCCAGCAGCCGCGCCAGCGCCGTCACTTCGGCTGAAAGCGCATTCATCTCCCCTTCCGCCGCGGAGCGCTCGGCCCGGGCATCCGCCTCGCGGGATTGCGTCTCTGCCCGTGCGCGCTCTGCATCCGCAAGAAGCGTTTCCGCGCGTTCCGCCATGGCTTGCGCCGCGGTTTCATCCGCCGCCGCCTGCGTGGCGGCTTCGGTGGCGCGGATCACGGTCTGGCGCGCCTCGGTGACGGCGGCGCGGGCCTTCTCGGCTTCTGCCGCCGCCCGTTCGGCGGTCTTGGCGTGATCGGCGCGCAGGCGTTGCGCGGATTGGTGCCGTGCCGCCAGCCGCGCCACATCTTCCGTATGCTGGGCCAGGTCCGCCTCACGCGCCTGCAAGACCTCGCCCGCCTCCCGGGCGGCCTCGGCCGCGTCGGCGATCCGCTCGTCCTGTCCTTCCGAGGCACGGGCCAGTTCCCCGGCCTCCCATTCCAACGTGGCAATGCTGTCGCCGGCGTCGCGGTTGAGCGTGGCTTCGCGCTCCATATCCCGCGTCATCTGGGCAATGCGGCCGCTCAGGGTCTCGATCTGCCTGGCCGCGCGGCTTTCCTGTTCGCTCAGCGTGTCGCGCTGCACCGCGAGCCGCTGGAGGATCGCCGCCGCAACCGCTTCCTCTTCGCGGAGGGCGGGCAGGGCCTCTTCCGCGCTGAGACGCGCGGCCTCGGCCTCTCGCGCAACAGCCTCCGCCCGCGCCGCGTCCGTCAGGCGGGCGCGCAAGGCCTCTTCGGCGGCGGCCCGCATATCGTCGGCCTCGCGCCAGCGGCGGTAGAGCAACAAGCCCTCGGACCGGCGCAGCTCGGCCGCAATGGCGCGGTAGCGCGAGGCTTGCTTGGCCTGACGGGCCAGCTGCGCCAATTGTGTGGCGAGCTGTTCGACCACGTCGTCGACCCGCGCCAGATTGGTCTCCGTCGCCTTGAGCTTGAGTTCCGCCTCATGGCGCCGCTGGTAAAGCCCGCCGATCCCCGCCGCATCCTCAAGCACGCGCCGCCGGTTCTTGGGCTTGGCGTTGATCAATTCGGAGATCTGCCCCTGACGCACCAGTG
Source organism: Cognatishimia sp. F0-27 (assembly GCF_020667845.1). Lineage (GTDB taxonomy): Bacteria > Pseudomonadota > Alphaproteobacteria > Rhodobacterales > Rhodobacteraceae > JAFMPQ01. Next base: position 16,199 of record NZ_JAFMPQ010000001.1, on the reverse strand, counting down.
CGGGGGAGTGCGCCCCCGTGGCCGCATCGGCAAAGAGCATCTGGATGTCGCGGGCGCGCGTATCCTTGGAATTGACCTTGTAGGCGGAGCCCACATCCCGCGTGATCCGCCTGACGATATCGAGCCCGTCGCTGTCGTTGAACCCCGCAGGCGCCAGCCGCTCGGAATTGTCGATATGCAGGGAAACCTCGGCGAAGTTCCGCGCCGGGCGCGTGGACGCCCCGGCAAAGATCACGTCTTCCATGCCCCCGCCGCGCATCGCGGTCGGTCGGTTTTCACCCATCACCCAACGCAGCGCTTCGAGAAGGTTCGACTTCCCGCAACCGTTGGGCCCGACAACGCCGGTCAACCCGTCCGAAATCACAAGATCGGTCGGATCGACGAAGCTCTTGAAGCCGGTCAGCCGGAGTCGGGTGAAACGCAAGAGAGGCCCTTTCGGATCAGATCAGGCGCCCAGAGTGCGGGGCAGATCGCGATTCTGTCAAGGCACCGACGCAGGATGTGGCGGCGCTACGCCTGTTTATCCACAAGATATGGCGTTTCCGGATAGGGCGGGTGGTGTCCGCACCCCTTCATGCGGGGCCTGCAACCATCGCAGTGCGCGGCACGGCGCCGCCACGCGCCCGCGCCAACGGGATCCAAAGCCCCGGCGCATCGACGGTCTGGTCCGCGGAGGGCCATCCCGCGCCGCGTGACGCGTGGTCAGAGTTTTTCGCACTCCGCGCTGCCGCGCCCGACGGAGTCGCGTGTGCTCAGATCATAGAGATCGCAGAGCAGCAGCGCCTTGCGCTTGGGGCGTTTCGGCGCTTTGCCACCGTTGCAGGACAAACCGAGCAGCACCACCGCCGGGTCGCCCTCCACCCAGTCGGTCACGCAACCCGGGCGCTCCGCCTGCGCCGCCAGCCCCGCCTTGCGCGCGACGTCTTCGAACCGAGGCAGCATTTCGGGCGATGTGCGGATCGCCTCGACCAGGTCGCCACGAAAGCGCAGCGTGAAGCGGCTGCCCTCGACGACTCGCGTCACGGGTTCCGCGCTGCGAAACCCCGGCCCGGCCGTGTCACAGCCCGCCAGCACCACGATTGAAAGGAACGCCCATCGGATCATGGCACGCAGATTGCACCATGTATGGTTAGCGAAGGATTAACGCCGGCCAGCCAACGGACTTCTTCTGCGCCCGCCTCCGCACACCGCCCGGCCTTCCCCCCCCCCGCGCGCATGCAAGACCTGCCGCAGGCGCTCCACGGGTCACACCCGGTGCGGACATGGTCGTCACCGCAAGACAATCCGACATGGCCGGGGGCAATCCTTTGTCGGCTTAGCCGCGATCAGGGCTCGCGTGCCCGATCCGCGTCTTCCACCGCCGCGACACATCCCGGAGCATCTGCGCCAGAAGGATCACGTCCGCCCCCGCAGCCACGAATTGCGCCCCATTTTCAAAATGCGCCGCGATGGCCTCATCGTTGAACCCGATGATCCCCGCCGGTTTGCCCGCCTCGGCAATCCGCGCCAATGTGCGTTTGACAACCGCGCGCATCTCCGGCGCGTCGAGATCCTCGATGAACCCCATGTCACAGGCCAGATCCGCTGGCCCGATAAACGCGGCATCGACCCCCTCCACCGCAAGGATCTCATCGAGATTTTCCAGCGCCCGGCGGCTTTCGATCTGCACGATCAGACACATCTGCGCATTGGCTGTGATGCCGTAATCGGGCTCCGTGCCCCAACAGGACGCCCGCCCGAGCGCATGGCCGAAGCCACGGATCCCCTCGGGCGGATAGCGCATCGCAGCGACGGCCGCCCGTGCGTCCTCCGCGCTGTTGACCATTGGAATGAGAAGGCTCTGCGCGCCCGCGTCCAGCACCTGCTTGATGAACCATGGCTCCGCCATGGGCAGGCGGACGATCGGTGCGCAATGCGGCGCAATCACCGCCAATTGCCGTGTGATCCGCGCCAGATCGTTCGGTGCGTGCTCCCCGTCGATCAGAAGCCAGTCAAACCCGGATCGCGCCACAAGCTCCGCGGCATAGGGATCGCACAGACCCATCCAGAGACCGACGCTGCGTGCGCCGCTGTGCAACCGGGCCTTGAAAGGATTGATGGGTGCGGGCATGGCCACGGCCTCCTGTGATTTCGCCAATCCCGACCGTAATGCCCCGGGCGCGTCGACGGAATCCCAAAAACCGCGGGCCGGACCCGACCGGGGCTTGGCGCAGCCCGCTCAACCGGCGGAGCGATGACAGACGCAGCGCCGCGCCTGACACGGCGTATGGCGTTCAGCGGAACAGCTTGAGCGCGCAATACACCGCCGAGCCGCCGAAAAAGAGCCCGGCCACGCCGACAACCTCAACCAGAGCCGGCGCGTTCGGGATGCCGCGCGCAAAGATCGCCACACACATCAAGGCAAGGCCAAACAGGCTGAACACCAGCTTGAACCAGAGCTCCTTGCGCTTGGCAGGGTCCTGCTCGCTCAAAACGTCACCTCGACTCCGGGCAGTTTCAGCGCCTTGATCAGGTCCCGCATCTCCTGACGCGCGGCGATGTTGGAAATGTTCAGTTGCTTCACGCCCACATCCCGCAGATCGAGCAGCGTCAGCCCGCGCGGAAACAACTCCCGGAACACCACGCGCTCCGAGAACCCCGGTGCAATGCGAAAGCCGATCCGCTTGGCCAGCCGCGTGAGCGCCTTTTCCATCTTCATCTTGTTCACCATCTGCTGCGCACCCAACCGGTTGCGCAACACCACCCAGTCGATCGGCTGAAGTCCCGCCTGCGCGCGCAACTGCCGCGCCGACCAGACCATCTCGGAATAGACCGACGGGCCGAGGATCTTTTCGCCGTCATTGTCGATCCGCGCCAGAAGGTCGAAATCGATGAAACTGTCATTGAGCGGTGTGATCAGCGTATCGGCAAGCGAATGCGCGACCTGGCTGAGCCGCGTGTGCGATCCGGGACAATCGATCAGGATGAAGTCCGACGCAGGCTCCAACGAGGCAACCGCGCGCGACAGCCGATGGTCAAACGCGTTTTCCCCCGGCTGCAAGCTCTCATCCGGCTCCGGCAGTTCCGCGTAAACCGGCCCCGGCAGAACGAGGCCCGAGCTTTCGAGAAACCGCCGTCGGTTATCGAGATAGCGGCCAAGGCTTTTCTGGCGCAGGTCGAGGTCAAGCACGCCCACCCGATGCCCCATCCGTGCCAGGGCTGTTGCCACGTGGATAGAGACGGTGCTCTTGCCCGCGCCGCCCTTCTCGTTGCCGACCACGATGATATGCGCCATGCCCCTTGTCCCCTGCCTGATCTCCCCGGTCTTTGCCCGGGTGTGCTGTCCCTACACCGCATCTGCCGCGACGCGTCAAGAGAGCCCGCACCCTGAAACGCCCGATAGCATCAGATCTTCCATGCAGGGTCCCGCCGCACGCCCGGCCACAACCCTTGGCGCGCGCCGGACTGTGTGGACCGGCGGAGGGGCTCGTGCCGGTCGCCCGCTTCTTTGGGCGTCAAATATCCCGGGGAGCGCGAGGGGCAGCGCCCCTCGCACCCGTCGCGCCGGGCGGATCGTCTGCCTTGACGCGACAAGAAAAAACCGCCACGGCAGGGCCGCAGCGGTTTGAACCTGGTCTCTCCGGAACGCGACCTCAGTTGAGGCGTGCGCCCACCTGGTCGATGCTCGTGTCGATAAGGGCTGCCGCATCCTGCGCCGTCATCTGCTCGGCGACGACGGTGCGCGCGGCGGCAATCGCAACGCTTGCGGCCTGATCGCGGACTTCCTTGATCGCCGCCTTTTCTGCCGAAGCAATCTGGCCATCTGCCGCGGCAAGCCGGCGCTGGATGGAGGCCTCGAGATCGGCCTTGGCCTGCTCCGCGGCGAGTTCCGCCTCCGCGCGGGCATGCGTGACGATCCGGTCGGCTTGTTCCTGCACTTCGTTGGCCTTGCGCTCGTAAGAAGCCAGAAGCGCCTGTGCTTCTTCGCGCAACGCGCGGGCCTCGTCGAGCTCGGAGCGGATCCCATCGGCACGCTTGTCCAGCATGCCCATGAGAAGGCCCGGCACCTTGAAGTAGATCAGGACCGCAATGAACAGCAAAAAGCCGATGGACACGATGAAGTCCGTATTCTTCAGAGAGAAGAACGGCTTGTCGCCCGCGGCCAGTGCCGGACCGGCACTGAGGGCCGCAATCGTGGTAAGCGTGATGAGCTTGTTCATCGTCTTATCCTTTCAGCCGCGCGTCGACGGCCTTAGCGATGGCCGCGCTGTCAGCCTTGCCGCCCAGAGCGGCCACGATGGCCTCGGCGGTGTCCTTGGCGACGATCTCCACCTGGCTCATGGCCGAGCTGCGGATTTCGGCAATCGCCTTCTCGCTTTCGGCTGTGCGCGCCGCGATTTCCGCGTCGGCCTTGGCGGATGCCTCGTCCAGCGTCGCCTTGATCTCGTCGCGGGTGGCCTGCGCGATGCCCTGCGCCTCGGCCCGTGCATCGGCCAGCGCCTTCTCATAGGCGGCTTCGGCCTCTTCGGCCTTGCGCTTGAGGTCTTCTGCGGCGGCGATGTCGTTGGTGATGGTGCCCTGCCGTTCGGACAGGACCGACGCGATGCGTGGAAGCGCAACACGGGACAGCACCAAATAGATCACAACCAGCGTGATAACGAGCCAGAATATCTGGTTCGGGAACCAGTCAAAGCACAGCTGGGGCATGCCGATGGCGCTGCCATCCGGGCCTACGCAGCTGCTGACGGCCTCTGTTGCCTCGGTGGCCATATGGTCGTCCTCCGTGGAAGCGGGTCAGAATTTGGAGTGGTTCTCGGGGAACCGGGTGGTCGGTGGCTCCGACGGGCGACGGTCCCTCGTGGGATCTGTCGTGCCGGGTCGATGCCGGGGGTGCTCATCGGCCCTCGCGGGCCGCTTCGCCGTGATCGTGCCGACCCTGACATCGGGCGGTCTGACCGGGTTGGCCGGACCGCCCGCGCGTAAGGATCGTGCGCGTGCCTTAGACGGCGAACATCAGCAGCAACGAAACGAGGAAGGCAAAGATGCCCAGTGCTTCCGCGAATGCGATGCCGATGAAGAGCGTTGCGGTCTGACCAGCAGCCGCGGAGGGGTTGCGCAGAGCGCCGGCAAGGAAGTTGCCAGCCACGTTGCCCACACCGATTGCGGCCGCGCCGGAACCGATTGCTGCGAGGCCTGCGCCGATATGTGCGAGATCGCCTTCCATGTGAATTCTCCTTACGATTGGAAGTTGATTGGGTCCGGATCGCTCCGGGAGTGTCGGGCGTGTCGGCGACAATCCTGCCGCCGGGCACGTTAGTGATGCGGATGCAGCGCGTCCTTGAGATAGACACAGGTCAGAATGGTGAACACGTAGGCCTGAATGGCCGACACGAGCACCTCGAGACCATAGATCGCCAGCACGCCGAGGATCGACAGCGGCGCCACCGCAGCGATGGCGGCAAAGCCCGCAAAAACCTTGAGAACCGCGTGGCCCGCCATGATGTTGCCGGCCAGACGAATGGAGTGGCTGACGGGGCGGACAAAATACGAGATGACCTCGATCACGGCCAGGATCGGGCGCAGCGCAAGCGGTGCGCTCGACACCCAGAAAAGCTCGAGGAACGAAGCGCCGTTCTTGATGAAGCCAAGCGCTGTCACGGCGATGAACACGCCAAAACCGAGAACCGCGGTCACCGCGATATGGGAGGTCGGCGAGAAGGACATCGGCAGCAGCGCGAGGAAGTTGGAAAACAGGATGAACAGGAACAGCGTGAAGATGTAGGGAAAATATTTGACCCCATCCTTGCCGGTCACGTCCTCGACCATCTTGTAAACGAAGCCGTATGCCAGCTCTGCAACAGACTGCGTGCGTGTCGGAACCACGGCCCGCTTCGACGTGCCCAGAACCATCAGCGCGATGATCGCGACAACCGCCAGAGCCAGCCAGAGCGTCATGTTGGTGATGGTGAACATGCCCACCGCACCGTCTCCGAAGAGCGGCTTGATGATGAACTGGTCCATCGGGTGGAACACCAGCCCGCCGCCTTCGCCGCCGTGATCTGCCGCTTCAGTCGCCATAGTCAGCCCTCTTCGTGCCTTGGTCCTCAGGCGTCTCCGCCGGACCTGTCGTCGTCTGCCTGACGCGCCGCGCGCGCCACTTGTCTCTCTTGGAACTCGCGGGCGGAGCGGATCATCACGTTGATCCCTGCCGCAAGCCCCAGCAATGTAAACAGCACCATCAGGAACGGTTGCGTGCCAAACAGTGCGTCCAGCCCGTATCCGATGCCGAAACCGATCCCAAGACCGGCCACCATCTCCGTCACCATCCGCCAGGCATGCTGTGCCTGACTGTAGTGCTCTTCCTGATCGGCCTCGTCTCGGGCGTCGGCTGCGCGGCGCGCCGCCAGCTTGGCCTCAAGCTCGGCCATTTGCCGCTTAGGATCCGGATCGCTCACACGACACCTCGCCCATCAGGGCCCATCGGGAATGTTGACAGTGTGCTATGCGTTGGACCGACCGGAGTCAACATGACAGGTGCCGCGCCGCAGCACTTTCCAACTATCTGAAAAATATAAATTTTTTAGGCAGACTGCCGAGCCTGCACATTCGGTCGCAGGGCCGGTCGGGGCATGTTGGAGGAAATGCGTTATTCAACCGAAGGGTTGAGTTTTGCCGCCGAAGCGGTCAAACACCGCGGGCCTGTCGCGCGCGATGCACGCGGCGGCAGGCACTGGATCGAAAGCATAGCGAGCATCATGCAGCCCTCTCGTCGCCCTTTGTCACGCATCCGGCCAGGTCCCAGAGCGCGGCGCGTGCCCGCGGCAAGGGCCGCGTGCAGCCCCGCCGAGAGCGGGCGCCGACCGTGACGCGGGCAACGATCGCATCGCTCGACACGGTTTTTGCCGCGCTGGCAGATCCGACGCGGCGGCAAATCCTGTCCATGCTGCTCGAAGACGATATGGCCGTGACGGATGTGGCCGAACCGTTTGCGATGTCGCTGGCCGCGATCTCGAAACACCTGACGATCCTCACGAGAGCCGGGCTCATCAGTCAGGAAAAGCGCGGTCGTGTGAAATGGTGCAAACTGGAACCCGACGCCCTGCGCGACGCATCGGTCTGGATGCAGGGGTTTGGACAGTTCGAACCCGTCAATCTCGACGCGTTCGAACGGTTTCTGGCGGCCGAGCTGGCCGATGAGTCGCGCTCAGGCGATGCCGGCCAGACGCAAGATGGCGAGCACGACCACGACAAGGCCGATGATGACGAGAATGTTGCGGACCATAACGGCCTCCCTTGATGATTAACATTTCTCTAACGTCATGCCGTGCCGGATTGTTCCGCCACGGCACGGCGTTTCTGGTCTGGATGCTCAAATACTGTGCGATATCCGCATGCGGTCCGGATCCGTCCTGCGTCACATGACGGGCCGCATCGGCACCTTGGCGACGCCTTGGCGCGCCGTGTCCCGGAGCCACGCGGTGCGTCGTGTCGCGCGCCGCAAAGCGGCATCTCCCGAGCGCGGCACATTCGGGACCGGGTGTCTCCGGAAGGTAGGAACTCCCGAACGTGGTGTTTCCGGAATGTGGGATATCCCGAACCAAGTGTCTCCGGTAGGTAGGAGCTCCCGAACGTGGTGTCTCCAAAATGTGGGATATCCCGAACGTGGTGACTCCAGATCTTCACATCTCCTGAATGTTGCCGCTCCTGAACAGGGTGTCTGCCGATCCTGAAATGTCCGAAACACCGCAGGTCCTGAACACGACATGTCCTGAACACGACATGTGTGGAACTCGGTGTCTGAAGACGTCTTGGAGGATGGCGCAGGAGGCCGCGCGAACAGCCTGTACCGCGCCGATCTGCTTCAGCGATTGCGCAACAGCATCAGCAAGGCCACGCAGGTCAGCGCGATGCCCGGCAGCACCAGCGCCGGCGGCACGCCATGTCCAAGCGCCGCCTGCCACCCGATCACCCATGTCGGGGTGAGATAGGTATAGGCCATGACCTTCGCCGAAGGGATGCGGAGCGCCGCGTAGCGCAGGATCAGGAAGGTCAGGCCCGTCGCGGCCACCGCGACATAGATCAGCGTGATCCAGACGATCCCCGGCATCGCCATCCAGTCCGTGCTGCGGATCGCCTCCCAGGCCCAGACAAACAGGATCAGCGCGCCCGCCGTCAGCACCGCCGCGCTGAAGGCAAGCGCCGGTTCGCCCCGGCTCAGCTTGGCAATCAGCGGGATATACAGCGCGTGCCCGACGCAGCCCCAGAAATAGACAAACTCGCCGCGCCCGATCTCGAAGGCGCGCAGGGCCGCGAGATCGGCTTCGAAAATCACCCAGATCGCCCCTGTCGCGCCGACCGCGATCGCCCCGGCCATCCACGGGCTTGTGACCTGACGCAGGACAAGCCACCCGAAACAGGCGGTCAGCGCCGGGTTGAGGGTGAACACCGCTGCCATGCTGACCGGATCGGCGGTCTTGAGGCCCTCGAACATCAACACGAAGTAAAGCGCGTAAAGCCCCGCCAGCACCGCGTAGCGCCACGGCGCCGCAAGCACCCGGGCGTCCACCTGTCCCATGGCCAGCGCCACCGCCCAGAGCATCGCCGCGCTCAGCGCAAAGCGCAGGGCGGTGAGCGCCGCCGGATCGACAAAGGGAGCCGCCATCCCGCCAAGCGCAAACGACCCGGCCACCAGCGCCGAGAAGCACAGCATCGCGAGATGACCGCGCCCGGCCTCGCTGATCCTCTGTGTCGCGGCGGCCTCAGCCACGTCCTGCCCCGTGCCCCAATGCGGGGTGGCGTCGGATCACCATGCGTGGTCCGCCGGATGGATGCCCGGGGCGGCGCGAAACCGGCGGCCAGCAGGGATGCACGCGGCTCATCGCGCGGAGCTTTCGCCGGTATACTCCTTGAGGTGCTTGAGAAAGGCCTGCACCTTGGCGGTGCGGTGCAGGTCCACATGGGTGACGAGCCACAGCGGTGCCGTCCAGTCCTCGCGCGGCGGGCGGATCTGCACGAGGTCGGGCTGTTGCTCCGCTTCGCGCACCCCGAAAAACCCGATGCCCGCGCCGGCAAGGATCGCGCGCTCCATCACACGGCTGTCGGTGGAGCGGAACACAACGTTTTCCCGCGGCACCGCGCGGGCGAGCCATTGCAGGAAGGGCGCGCGGTTCTCGGCGATGTCGTGGCCGACAAAGCGATGGTTTGCGAAATCCTCGTCGGTTTCGGGCATGCCCATGGCCGCGATATAGGACGCGCTGGCGTAGAGCCCGATGGCTTGATGGGTGAACGGCTGCACCACATTGTCCGGCTCATTCGGCTGGGCGCCCGCGCGCAGCGCCACATGCGCTTCGCCATATTCGAGCCGGAACACCCTGTCGCCGGTGAGATACCGCACGATCACCTCCGGGTGGGCCTCCTGAAAAGACGTCAGCGCGCCCACCATGAGCGGCGCAAAAGCCACAAGCGACGTGACCATCAGCTCACCCGAGACGTCCGAGCCCCGACCGCGGATGCGGCCTTCGAGCTGCTGGAATTGCTCGTCGGTGGTCTGCGCCACGCGCAACAGGTCCTGCCCCGCTTCGGTCGGGGTGTAGCCGCGGGCATGTCGCTGAAAGAGCTTGACGCCAAGTTGTGTTTCAAGCGCGTCGATATGGCGGATCACGGTGGCGTGGTGAACGCCGAGCGCCTCTGCGGCACCGCTGACCGTCCCTTGGCGGGCGACCTGGAACGCGGTGCGGATTTCATCCCAGTTCTTCATGGGCAGCAGTCCGTCTTCTGTGCAAATTATCACATGTCATGCGCATTTGCGGCAATTGCGTTCAAAAACGCAAGGGTTATTTCCTGACCATCGCTGCAATCGACCGGAAGCTTCCGGCGCAACAAGGATCACGACCATGACACAGACCGTTCTCCGGATCGACGCATCCGCCCGTCTCGAAGGCTCCACCAGCCGCGCGCTGGCTGACCGAACCGTCGCGCGCCTCGCGCCCGATACGGTCATCACCCGCGACCTGAGCGGGGGCATCCCCCAGATCGACGCGGCCTGGATCGCCGCCAACACCACCGCGCCGGAGGCCCGCAGCCCCGAGCAGCAGGCGCTGATGGCTCTCTCCGACACGTTGATCGACGAGCTGAAGGCGGCCGATACGGTGCTGATTGCCACCCCGATCTACAATTTCGGCGTGCCCGCGGCGCTCAAGGCGTGGATCGACCAGATCGCGCGCGCCGGGGTGACGTTTCAATACACGGCGGAAGGGCCGAAAGGCTTGCTTGCGGGCAAGCGTGCGGTGGTCGTTGTGGCGTCCGGCGGCACCGAGGTGGACAGCGCCATCGATTTCGCAACGCCCTATCTGCGGCACGTTTTGGGCTTTGTCGGGATCACCGAGGTCACCGTGGTGCGCTCTGACCTGCAGATGCTCGACGCGGATGCCTCGAAGGCGCGCGCCGAAGCCGATCTCGACGCCCTTGCCGCCTGATGTGGCCAGTCTCGGGCCGATCCTCCCCGGCATGAGACGCCGTCAAACAAAGAAACGCGGCGCCACGAGAGGCGCCGCGTTTCGCATGTGCTGGTCGGATTGAAAGCCCGCCGGTCAGAACCGACAGGCATCCACGTGCACCACGCGCTGCATGTCGAACGCTCTGGCGCAAGCATCAGGATTGCGGGACAACGTCTCCTGAACAAAGCCGCGTCGCGTGCGACATGGCGCAAACGACGGTTGCTCGCAGGACAGGCGCAGTTGAACATGCGCTCGACGTCACGCGCTTCGAGCGCTGCACAAGGGGCTTCAGCAACCGCCACGCGTCGGGCCCGATCCATGATCGTCACGTCAAGCATGGACCCGTCGACGCGTCCTCATGCTCCTTTGCCGAGGTGAGCGTGCTCGACGCCGCAATCCTCTTGGGGCAGGGCGAGGGCATCATGACCGTGAAGATGGTCAAAGACCACGAGAAGGCCGGGCAGATCCTCCACTGTTTCGAGCCGCCGCAAGAGCTGACGGTGGCGCAAAACACCCTCCTATCGCCGGAAGCCTGACAGCGGCCGGAGGTGGCTGCGGCCGGAGGTGAAGGCGTTCATGGTTGCGTCGCGCTCCGCGACACGGCGCTGTATCGCTAAGACCGGCAGTCCCGCGCAGCATCGGCCCCGCGAAGCATCGGCGCGGTCCGACAGATCGGCTTTGCCTCTGTGAAGGCCGCGACTGACAGGACCGGGACGCCCCTCGCGCAGGTCTGCCTCCCCTTGACTCACCCGCCGCCGTCCCATTAAAGGCTCCTCAAACCCCGGAAGTCCAAGCTTCCGGTCCCTTGGGCTGTGCCCGGGATCGCCCTCCGTCAGCGCGTTGCGCCCACGGGGGCAGTTTTGCTTTGTGCGCCCCGGTGGCGGGCGCGGGGCATGCCCGGTCGCGCCCGTAACGTTTGTGTCGCGCGCCTCGCGCCCTTACCTTGAGGGCGACAGGATCAGGATGAAAAGGAGGGTCCGCCCTCATGTTCGAAAATCTCTCTGAACGCCTCGGTGGCGTCTTTGACCGGCTGACCAAGCAAGGCGCGCTCTCCGAGGATGACGTCAAGACGGCGCTACGCGAAGTGCGCGTCGCCCTTCTGGAGGCGGACGTCTCGCTGCCCGTGGCGCGGCAATTCATCAAGGCGGTCGAGAAGAAGGCCACCGGTGCCTCGGTCACCAAATCCGTGACGCCCGGCCAGCAGGTCGTCAAGATCGTGCATGACGAGCTGATTGCCGTGTTGCGCGGGGAGGGGGAGCCGGGCGCGCTCAAGATCAACAACCCGCCCGCGCCGATCCTCATGGTCGGCCTTCAGGGCGGCGGCAAGACGACCACCACGGCCAAGCTTGCCAAGCGCCTCAAGGAGCGTGACGGCAAGAAGGTCCTGATGGCCTCGCTCGACGTCAACCGCCCCGCCGCCATGGAACAGCTGGCGATCCTCGGCACCCAGATCGGCGTCGACACCCTGCCCATCGTCAAGGGCGAAGACCCCGTCGCCATCGCAAAACGCGCCAAGACGCAGGCGGGCCTTGGCGGCTACGACGTCTACATGCTCGACACCGCCGGCCGTTTGTCCATCGACGAAGAGCTCATGGCGCAGGTCGAGGCCGTGCGCGATGTCGCCAACCCGCGCGAGACGATCCTCGTGGTCGACGGTCTCACCGGTCAGGACGCGGTCCACACGGCGGAGAACTTCGACACCCGCATCGGCATCTCCGGGGTGGTGCTCACCCGGATGGACGGCGACGGGCGCGGCGGGGCGGCGCTCTCGATGCGCGCCGTCACCGGCAAGCCGATCAAATTCGTCGGTCTCGGCGAGAAGATGGACGCGCTCGAAACCTTCGAACCCGACCGCATCGCGGGCCGCATCCTTGGCATGGGGGACATTGTCTCCCTTGTCGAGAAAGCGCAGCAGACGCTGGAGGCCGAACAGGCCGAACGCATGATGAAGCGCTTCTCGAAGGGTCAGTTCAATATGAACGACCTCAAGATGCAGCTCGAACAGATGATGAAGATGGGCGGCATGGAAGGCATGATGGCGATGATGCCCGGTGCCGGCAAGATGGCCAAGCAGATGGGCGATGCCGGGATCGACGACAAGATCCTCAAGCAGCAGGTCGCCCTGATCCAGTCCATGACCAAAATGGAGCGCGCCAACCCCCAGATCCTGCAGGCCAGCCGCAAGAAGCGCATCGCCAAGGGCGCCGGCATGGAGGTCAGCGACCTCAACAAGCTGCTGAAGATGCAGCGGCAGATGTCCGACATGATGAAGAAGATGGGCAAGATGGGCAAAGGCGGCATGCTGAAACAGGCCATGCGCGGCATGTTCGGCGGCAAGGGCGGTCTGCCGCCCGAGATGGCGCAGGGCATGGACCCCAAGGCGCTCGAAGCGGCTGCCAAACAGATGGCCGGCAAGGGCGGCATGCCCGGTCTTCCGGGGATGGGCGGCGGGGCCGCTTTGCCGCCGGGCCTGTCCGGCTTCGGCAAGAAGAAATGATGACGCCCACCGCCAACAGGCGCCGCGCCTGCGCCACTCCGACCTCGGTGGTGCGCGCCTCGGTCCGCATAGGACAGGCCGTCGCCCACCGCATCCCCGCCGACCACACCGCCTGACCCCTCGAAACAACGCAGCAGATCCGCCACAGACCGATGCCCGCCCCGATCCTTGAAACCAACCGCCTGCGCTTGCGCGGCCACGTGATGGCCGATCTCGATGCGCTGTGCGATCTCTTCGAGAGCGACCGCGCCCGCTACATGGGCGGCCCCGTGCCGCGCAAGGAGGCGTGGCGCTGGATCGCATCGGAGGTGGCGATGTGGGATCTGATGGGCCACGGCGCCTGGGGTGTTGAAACCCGCGGCGGCACCTTCATCGGCCAGGTCGGCCTGCTGAAACCGCCCCATTTCCCCGAAACCGAGATTGGCTGGACCGTTCTGGCCACCGGCGAAGGACAGGGCTTCGCCGCAGAGGCCGCCGCCGCTGCGCTCACATGGGCCTGGGCGGAGGGTTTCGAGACGCTGGTGAGCTACATCCACCCCGACAATGCCCGCTCCATCGCGTTGGCGACCCGGTTGGGAGCCGTCCATGATCCCTGCGCGCCCTTGCCCGCGGGAGAAACCTCGGCAGAAACCCGCGTCTACCGCCACAGCCCCGACGCGGATGGCAGCCCGGAGGCCTACGCATGACCCGCGCTGCGCGCCCCGAGCTCGTCACGGATCGTCTGTGCCTGCGTGCGCCCGATGCGCGCGATCTCGACGCGGTGACTGCCTTCTACCAGACCGAGCGCGCGGCGCTTGCCGGGGGCACCTGTAGCGCGCCGGAGGCGGTCACGCGCTTTCTCGCCCTGCTCGGCCATTGGAGCTTGCGCGGCTATGGCCTCTTTGCCGTGACCCTCAAGGGCGCGCCGGACAGCGCGGTGGGCCTTGTCGGGCCGTATTTTCCACCCGGTCGCCCGGAAACGGAAATCGGCTGGGTGCTGTTTGATGGCGCGGAAGGCAAGGGCTACGCCACCGAGGCCGCCCGTGCGGCAATCGGGTTTGCCCGCACCGCGCTGGGCTGGACGCAAATCGTGCATTACATCGACGCGCAAAACGCGGCCTCCATCGCCGTGGCCGACCGGCTCGGCAGCCGCCTCGACCCCGCCGCGCCGCGCCCTCTGCGGCGCACAGAGGGCGAAACCCTGGTCTATCGTCATAGGGCGGAGGGCGCGGCATGAGCCTCACATCCGCTCCCCGGATCGAGACCGCGCGCCTGGTCCTGCGCGGCCCCGAAACGCGCGATATCGAACCGATGATCGCGTTCCTGATGGATCGGCCCTATGCGGACGGGTTCGGCGCCTATGATACGCGCGGCGAAGCCTGGCGCTGGTTCTCCACCAATGTGGGCCACTGGCATATCCACGGGCATGGCTATTTCACCATCGAGGCAAAAGAGACCGGCACGCCGATCGGCATCACCGGCATCTGGTTCCCCGAAGGCTGGCCCGAACGCGAGCTGGGCTGGGCGCTGTTTCGCGGCTTTGACGGCAAGGGCTATGCCTTCGAGGCGGCGGTCGCGGCACGGGACTGGGCCTATGGCGCGCTGGGGCTGACAACGCTGACCTCCAACATCCTGCCCGACAACGCGGCCTCGAAGGCGCTCGCCACCCGGCTTGGGGCGGTTTACGAACGCACCTATGAAAACGTGGAAATGGGGCTCGACGAGCTCTGGCGGCATCCGGGTCCGGACGGTGGCATCGCCGCCCCCGAGACCGGCGGCATGGCGGCGGCGGCGGGGGGCACCCCATGAGCGTCGAGATCCCGATCCTGCAGACAGAGCGCCTCACGCTGCGCGGCCCGAAGCTTGAGGACCACGCCCATCTATGCGCCTATTATGCCGATCCACGCAGCAAGTGGAACGGCGGCCCCCTGGACGAGACCAACTGCTGGCGCGTGCTCATGGCCACCGCCGGTCAGTGGCAGCTGCGGGGCTACGGGCTGTGGTATGCGTTCCTGCGGGAGAGCGGTGATGTTGTCGGGTTTGCCGGCATTTTCCACCCGCATGACTGGCCCGAGCCGGAGCTTGGCTGGGGGGTGATGGCCGCCTACGAAGGCACCGGGCTCGCCTTCGAGGCAGCCTCAGCGGCGCGCGCCGCCTGCGCCACCCAACTGGGGCTGACCGCCCTGCCGAGCTTTGTCGCCGAAACCAACCTGCGCTCGCGCCGCCTCGCCGCGCGCATGGGGGCCGTCGAGGAACGCCGCGCGGTGTTGCGCGACACGCTTCTGATCGTTTACCGCCATCCCCATGGCGCCGGCCCGTCCTCTGCCACGCCGACGGGCGGTGATGATGCCGTGAACTGTCCTGCCGGAAAGGAGCGCCTGTCGTGACACCGTTTGCCCCTCCAGCCTTACGCGCGCCCCGCCTTGCGATGCGCCTGCCGCTGTCGGCCCGCCGCTGCCTTCCGGCCTCCGTCGCGCTCCGATCCGATCCCGTGGAGCCGCGCTGATGGGCCATCGCGATATTCCCGTCCTCGACACAAGGCGGCTACAACTGCGCGGCCCCGAACCGCAGGACTACCCGGACTTCAAGGCCACCTTTGCTTCCTACCGGTCACGGTTCATGGGCGGGCCACTGAATGCCTACGAGGCATGGATGCTCTACGCCGCCGAAATCGGCCATTGGGAAATCCGTGGCTTCGGCATGTGGATGATCCACCTGCGCGAGACCGACGAAACCGTCGGTATGGCGGGCGGGTGGTTTCCGGCCAAATGGCCGGAGCGCGAGATCGCCTGGATCATCTGGCCGGAATGCGGCGGCAAGGGCTATGCGCTCGAGGCCACCGATGCCGTGCGCCGCTACTATTACGAAACGCACGGCTGGGAGGGCGCCGTCAGCTATATCGACCCCAAGAACCTCGACAGCATTCGCCTCGCCGAACGGCTTGGCGCAACAAAGGATCCCGCCGCCCCGTCCATCGACGGCAATGATGCCGTGTATCGCCACCCGTCGCCCGATGCCTTGCGCGGCTCGCAACTCGCCCATGGCATCGCGATGGAAATTGCCCATTACCAGGATCCCTTGTTCAAACCGAAAGGGTTCGCCATTGACTGACCGCCATTCTCACGCATCCGCCACCCGGCAGCCGGTCTTCACGCGCGCCCGCCCCGGCGTCGCGCGCCCCCGCCGGTCACCGCGCGATGCCGCCCGCTTCTTTGGGCGTCAAATATCCCGGGGGTGCGGGGGCAGCG